>JAFECP010000044.1:0-10971 GCA_018242105.1 Pseudomonadota bacterium | reverse complement strand
TCGATGCCGCGCGCGGCGATGTCGGTCGCCACCAGCACGCGGATTTCGCCGGAGCGGAACGCTTCCAGCGCGCGCTGGCGGGCATTCTGCGATTTGTTGCCGTGGATGGCGTCGGCGCTGAAGCCGGCTTTGTTCAACTGGTCTTCCACCTTGTTCGCGCCATGCTTGGTGCGCGTGAACACGATCACGCGGCGCATTGCCTCATCGTCGCGCAATAACTTGTGCAGCAGCCCGCGCTTGTCGGCCACGGCGACGTGATAGAGCTTCTGCTCGATGGCGTCGGCGGCGACCTTCTTCGGCGTCACTTCGATGCGCACCGGATCGCGCAGCACCTCATCGCACAAATGCGCGACTTCCTTGGGCATCGTTGCGGAGAAGAGCAGCGACAGGCGATCCTTCGGCAGGAATGAGATCAGCTTGCGCACGTCCTTGATGAAGCCCATGTCGAACATGCGGTCGGCTTCGTCCAGCACCAGGGTCGTCGCCTTGTCGAGGCGCACATATTTCTGGCGCACCAGATCGAGCAAACGGCCCGGCGTGGCGACGAGAATGTCGACGCCGTTCTTCATCGCTTCGACCTGCTTGTGCTGGCTCACGCCGCCGAGGATGACGGCCGAGCGCAGATGCAGATGGCGGCCATAGGTCTTGAGCGAGTCGCTGATCTGCACGGCAAGCTCGCGCGTCGGCGCGAGAATGAGCGCGCGCGTGGCGAATGGGCCCGCAACGCTGCGGTCCTGCGAGAGCCGCTGCAGCAGCGGCAATCCGAACGCGGCGGTCTTGCCGGTGCCGGTTTGCGCCAGGCCCAGCACGTCGCGGCCTTCGAGGATCGCGGGAATGGCTTTGCCCTGGATGGGTGTGGGGTGGGTGTAATTCTCGGAAGCGAGCGCGCGGAGAAGCGGCTCAGAAACGCCGAGCGTTTGAAAGGTCACGTCAGTCACAGAAGTCCTTAATGCCAGAACGGCTCCGGAATTGGAGCGCGCGCGGGCGGCTGTTGGCCGTCTTCCACGCACATCTGGAATCGAACGGAGAGTTATCTAGGGTTCCCGCCGACAGGCGCCATTTTGGAGCGGCGCGCGTTGTGCGCTGGCGGGATGGGCGGCATATCGTCTTTATGGACGTTAATGTCAACCCATGCGCAAATGGGGGTGTGATTTCTCTACAAAAATGGTCGGACCATGATCCACGAAGAAGACGTGCTTAACGCCCTCGACAAGCCGCGCGCCGTTTACGGCCTGCAACAGCGGCTCGATCCAAGCAACAAAAGCACCGATGCGCTGCAGGAACTTCTGATGCGCATGCGCACCGCCGGTAAAGTGAGGTTCGACATCAAGACGGGAAAGTGGAGCAAGGCCTGAAGGCATTTTAATTTTCGTCATCACCGGGCTTGTCCGGTGATCCATTTTCCAGAGGCCGCGATCAATTTGATCCGTCTCTGGAAAATGAATGGCGGCCACAAGGGCGGCCATGACGGGTTATTTCTTTCGCGCTTTCTTTGTTTTTGACATTTTCGCAATTTTTACGTTCGGCATTGCCGCTTTCTCATCTATCTCTTTCACCAGCTTCTTCGGCGCGATATGGCGCCAGCGGCGTTCCAGCATTTGCTGCAACTCGTCCGTGGTGATGCGCTCCATGCGCATCAGCACGGCGGGATAATCCTTGTAGTGATCGGTGATGAAATAGGTCTTGGGGTCCAACTCCAGCATCATGTCGCGCGTGTCCATGCTGTCCACGATAAACACCACCGCGTTGTCGTCCTTGCGCCAGCGGGTGAAAAACTTCTTGGCGATGAAGAAGGCCGGATTGCCGTAAGACGATTTCTCATTCGCTTCCGGGAACGACAGCGCGATCTTTTTGAATTGCGCGGGCGTGACGCCTTTGGCGGCGCTCTTCTTTTTCACAGGCATTATTCGATTTCCCCCAACACCCGCGCCGAATCGGCGGCGAGTTCCAATGTCATAGCCAAACGCTCCGCGGCCACTTTGGCGAATCGTAGAGTCATGGCTTTGCGGCGGCTTGCATGAATTTTCCAAAACGGCGAAGGCCGCACGATCGCCCCGCCATAGCGATCCGCCACGATCAGCCCGGTTCCCGCCGGCACATGCTCGTCAGGAAAATCCGGCGGGATGGCGAAAAAGAAGTTGTCGCAGAACTCCAGATATTCGGGCCATTTCTTGTCGCCCTTCAGATCGCCCAGCGCGACCTTGATCTCCACGCCCAGCACCGTGCCGTCATTGCCGAGCGCGGCGACATCGAGCCGGCGCCCATTGGCCAGCGTGAATTCCAGGATGGGCGAATAGCCTTCCTGCATAAGAAGCCGCGAGACCCCGCGGGCCACGTCCTGAGCCGTATGTCCGTTCATCGGGTCATTGGAACATTATAAGAACATAAGATCAATCTCCCGCGAGCCGCCTGCGTTTTCCGCGCCGATGCTTTACGCTGCGGGCCTTCGTCCGGGGATCGCATGCGCCTTTTCGGGGCCGCTTTTCTGCTTTGTCTTTGCGCGGGAGCGGCCTTGGCCGACCCCGTCTATGACGCAACCGAGGTGCAGGCCTATCTGCGCGACGGCACCACTGCCTATCACGCGGGCGATTATGCCGCCGCCGAAACCGCCTTCGCCTCCGCCGCGATGTACGGCCCGCAACAGCCTGACGCATTCTACAATCTTGCTGCCGCTGCCGCGCGCCATGGCGACAAGGCCAGAGCCCTTGCGGCGCTGGACCGTTTCGCCGATTTCGGCCTTCTGGTGAATCTCGACAGCGACGCATCCTTCGCGGCGTTGCGCGGCAGCGCCGAATTTGCACGCATCCGTGAGAAACTCGCGCGCCGGACCGCGCCCGCCTGTTCCTGCAAACTGATCTTTGAGGGCAGCAACGCGCCGTTCATCGCCGAGGGCGTGGCGCAGGATCTTCGCACCGGGCGAATCTTCGTGTCGGGCGTCAGCGCCCGCAAGATCGTCGCGATCCACAATGGCGTGGCGCATGATTTCGCGGCCGTGCCGGACGGCATGTCCGCGCTCGGCATCCGCATCAACGCGGCGCACGATCTGCTCTGGGCTGCGGCATCCACGCTGCCGCAAAGCGATGGCGGCTCCGGCGACATGGGCGCCGCCGCCCTGCTCGCCTTCGATATCACCAGTGGCGCATTGCGCGCGCGATACGATGCGCCGGTCTATGCGCAGCGCCGGTCCTTCAGCGACATGACCTTCGCGCCGGACGGCACCGCCTATGTCAGCGACGCCATCGAAGGATCGATCTTTCGCCTGAAGCCCGGCGCGGATTCGCTGGAGGTTGTGGGCGCGGCGGCGCGTTTCAAATCGCCGCAGGGCATGGTGGTGAGTGCCGACGGAAAGACATTGCTCGTCGCCGATTATAGCGCCGGCCTGCAACGGCTCGATATCGCAAGCGGAAATGTGGACACGGTCTCCGTGCCTGCCGGCGTAACCACACTCGGCATGGATGGCCTGGTGCAGCTTCCCGATGGCAGTTTCGCGGCCACGCAGAATGTGTTCGCGCCCAACCGCGTGGTGCGTTTCCGCCTGTCGAAGAACTGGACGCGGCTGGAAAACTTTGCTGTCGTGGCGCGTGCGACGGCTGATGTGTCCGATATTTCGCTCCTGACGCCGGACGGCAATGACGTTCTGGTGGTGGGCGTCAGCCAGTGGGGATCGTTCGACGGAGACAACGGCACACCAACTCGCCCGCTGAAAAACTGGCGCGTGGTGCGTGTGGTGATGCCGTAGCAGAACGATCAAGCCCCAATACCAAGCCCTGTCATGGCCCGCACTCCGGCGGGCCATGACGAATGGCTTTTTGAATGCGCTTCAAAGTAAGCGTTCGTAAAATCCGCCCCAGCTCTTTGTTTTATCGACGAGATGGATTTCCAGAATCCAGTTGCGCGCTTTGCCATGGGCGTCCGGATCGCGCATGCGTTTGGAATTGCCGGCGGTGATGCGATGCTCTTCGCGGCCCGGTATCAACTGCGCATGCGGGAATTCGCCCACGATATGGCCCGCGATCGTGCCGCCGAAAACCCAGCCGGCATCTGCGGCCACTTTCTGCGCGTAGGCGTAGAGTTGTTCGCCGGTGATATCGGGCGTCATGTCGTAATGCGCCTTCACCACGTCGAACAGCCGCGCCAGATCGGCGACGAGGCGTTTCTTTTCCGCATCGTCGCCCAGCACGTAAGAGCGACCCAGATCGGCTTCCCATTGCGTGTTGCTGTTCGCGAACACCGGTCCGAAATCCAGGAACACCGTGTCGTCCGGCGCAAGGGTGCGCAGCGGCGGATCTTCGGAGTAGATCGACACTGTGTTCGCACCCGTACGCACAATGCGCTTGTGCCAGTGGATGCCCACGCTGAAATCTTTCTTCGCGAGAATGAAAATCTCGTCGTCGATTTCTTTTTCGGTCTTGCCGGCGCGGATCAGCCCTGCCCGCTCGACGGCGTCGAACATCGCCTGCCCGTGCGCTTCGGCGGCTTCAAGGCCCGCGCGGATGGCGGCATCGGAAAGATCGGATCGCGCTCTCATGGTGGCAACCTAGCGGGCACGTTCGGCGGAGACGAGAAGGAAAGTGGGACGATGCCGTTCGTCACCCAGCGAAGGCTGCGCGGCAAGCTGCGCATCCGTCGGTCCCCATTCCTCGATATGCAGAAGCTGCAAGCCATTGGCGATGAGCATGTTGATGTAGCTCGTCATGCTGCGATGCTGCTTGATGACGCCGGGCGCCAGCCAGTTCGTCTCACGCGCGCCTTCGTTCAGATAGTCGCTCACCGGCCAGCGCTTTGCGCCATTCGACTCGATCCATTCCGGATGGCGCGGCGCGGTCAGCATCGGATGCTCGACCGAGAACACCAGCCGGCCGCCCGGCGCCAAGGCGCCGGCGATCTCGCCCAACAGCGCGTTCAGATTCTTCAGATAGTGGAAGGCAAGCGAACTGTAGATGAGATCGTAGGAACCGCGCACCAGATTGAGACGGTCCATATCCGCTTGGATGTATTGAATGGCGGGGTCGCTTTCCGCTTTGGCGCGCGCCAGCATCTTCTCCGACACATCGATCCCCGTTGCCGACAGCGCGGAATTCTCCATCGCCCAGCGGCAGAACCAGCCGAAGCCGCAGCCCAGATCGAGCACGCGCAGCCCCGCGATCTCCGGCAGCATCGCGCGCAACGACGCCCATTCCGGCGCGCCCGCCAGCCCGCGCTCGGAACGCGGCAGGCGGCTGTAGCCTTCAAAGAATTCCGGATCGTCGTAGATGTTCTGCGTCATAGATGCTGGATAAACCCTCATCGCCCGCGCGAGAACCCCGCGAATCGCATGCCGGGGCTCGCAATCGGGTGGCGATTGGGATTTGCCGCGCGCTGGCTTAGATAAGGCCATGGCATCGACCGTCGCCCTTATCGATTACGGCTCCGGCAATCTGCGTTCGGCGGAGAAGGCGCTGGCGCGCGTGGCGGCGGAAAGCGCGACAAGGAAGGACATCGTCGTCACCGCCGATGCACAAATCGTTTCAAAAGCCGAACGCATTGTGCTTCCCGGTGTCGGCGCCTTTGGCGATTGCATGAATGGTTTGCGCGCCTTGCCCGGCATGATCGACGCGCTGAACGACGCTGTTCTAAAACGCGGCACGCCGTTCCTCGGCATCTGTGTCGGCATGCAATTGCTTGCGGATGTGGGCCGCGAGTTCGGCGAGCACAAAGGATTGGGCTGGATCGGCGGCGACGTGGTGAAGATCGCGCCGCGCGATCCATCGTTGAAGATTCCGCATATGGGCTGGAACGAATTGAAGATCGAACGCGCGCATCCGCTGCTTGCGAACATTCCGCCCAATGGCCATGCCTATTTCGTGCACTCCTATCACTTCCGCGCGAAGGACAAAACGAACGTTCTCGCGACGGCAGACTATGGTGAGACGCTCGCCGCGATGATTGGGCGCGATAACATCGCCGGCACACAATTTCATCCGGAGAAGAGTCAGGCCATTGGCCTCGCGTTGCTCGGCAATTTTTTGACGTGGCGGCCATGATCCTGTTTCCCGCGATCGATCTGAAAGACGGCCATTGCGTGCGGCTGCAGCGCGGCGCGATGGAATCGGCGACGGTGTTCAATGCCGATCCTGCTGCGCAGGCAAAGTCCTTCGCTGACGCCGGTTTCGAATGGCTGCATTGCGTCGATCTCAACGGCGCGTTCGACGGGCGCTCCACCAATGCCGCGGCGATCAAAGCCATTCGCGCCGCGATCCGGCTTCCCATTCAGCTCGGCGGCGGCATCCGCGACATGGCGGCGATCGAAGGCTGGCTTGCCGCCGGCATCAGCCGCGTGATCCTGGGAACGGCGGCGCTGAAGAACCCGGCGCTGGTGAAAACCGCCGCCCACAAATTTCCCGGCAAGATCGCCGTCGGCATCGATGCGCGGGATGGCAAGGTCGCGGTCGAAGGCTGGGCAGAGACATCCCAACTGGACGTGGCCGACCTAGCCCGGCGGTTCGAGGATGTGGGGGTCGCTGCCATCATCTTCACCGACATCGCCCGGGACGGGATGCTGGGCGGGGTGAATGTCGAGGCGACGGCGGCGCTCGCCCGTGCCGTGCGGATACCGGTGATCGCCTCGGGTGGCGTCGCCGGAATCGAGGATATTCAGGCCCTGAAGGCGACCGGCGAGCGCAACATGTTGGGGGTCATCATCGGCCGGGCGTTGTATGACGGCCGGATTGACCCGAAGGCTGCGCTCGACATCGCGGCCAAGCGCTAATCATCTGAAAAATCAGGATTAATTCTGAACGAATCGAGGCGCTTATCCGGCTCTGCTGAGTCGGCGGATGACGTCGTCGAGCTGCTCCAGCGTGCGATATTCGACCCGCAGTTCGCCGCCCTTCTTGCCCTTATCCACAATCTGAACTTTCAGCCCGAGCATATTGGAAACGCTGGCTTCCAAGGCTCTGGTATCGGCGTCCTTCACAGAACCGCCGGACGCCTTCCCAGATTTGGTAGGCGAACGCTGTTCGGCTTCGCGAACATTCAGTGCGGATTCGACAATGGCTTTCGCCCGCGCTTCGGCATCCGGCGCACCGATCAGGGTGCGGGCATGGCCGGCGGTCAGCCGTCCGTCGCGCACCATCGCCTTCACCGACTCGGGCAGCTTCAGCAACCTTAGCGTGTTGGCGATGTGCGGGCGGGACTTGCCCACCTCCTGCGCCACCCGGTCCTGGGTGTAGCTGAAGCGGTCCATCAACTCGTGATAGGCCGCCGCCTCTTCGATGGCATTCAGGTCTTCGCGCTGGACGTTCTCGATGATCGCCAGTTCCAGCGACTCGCCGTCCGACATTTCGCGCACCACGACCGGCACGTCATGCAACTTGGCCATCTGCGACGCGCGCCAGCGGCGTTCGCCTGCCACAATCTCATAGGCGTTCATTTCGCCCGCCACCGGGCGGACAAGTATCGGTTGCAGCACGCCCTTCTCGCGGATCGAGTTCGCGAGATCCTGCAATTCCTCTTGCGCAAAAGTTTTACGCGGCTGGAATTTGTTGGGACGCAGAAACGCCACCGGCACCGTGCGCGGATTTTTTCCCGGCGCTTCGACAACCTTCGGCGCCACCGGCACTTCGTCGCCGATCAATGCGGAAAGACCGCGGCCCAAGCCATGCCTGCGATGTTCATCTGCCATCTTCGCCTCCGCGCTCATGCCGCAATCCGAGCGCGCTCGCGCTGAATGAGTTCGCCCGCGAGTTTGATGTAAGCCTGCGAGCCGGGGCATCGCAGATCGTAGACCAGCGCCGGAAGCCCATGGGACGGGGCTTCGGAGATGCGCACATTGCGCGGGATCACGGTGCGATAGACTTTGTCGCCCAGATGCTCACGCACATCGGCGGCGACCTGGTCCGATAAATTGTTGCGCTTGTCGAACATGGTCAGGATGATTCCCTGAATCTCCAGCGACGGATTGAGCGCGCCGCGCACCCGTTCGATGGTTTTCAAAAGTTGGCTCAAACCTTCCAGCGCGAAGAACTCGCATTGCAGCGGCACGACAACAGCATCGGCCGCGGCCATCGCGTTCACCGTGAGCAGGGTCAACGACGGCGGACAATCGATCAGCACATAAGAGAATGCGGATGCTCCGTGTACGGAATAATGCTCAATCGCATCCTTCAAACGGAAGTTGCGGCGATCGACATCGATCAGTTCCAGCTCCGCGCCGGACAGATCCACCGTCGCCGGCACGATGGACAGGCGCGGAATCTTCGTCGGCAGCACCGCTTCTTCGATGTTCGCCTCGCCCATCAGCACGTCATAGGTGGAGAGCTTGCGGTCGGCCTGTGGCACACCGAGACCGGTGGAGGCATTGCCTTGGGGATCGAGGTCAATGACCAGGGTCGGCTCACCGACTGCGGCCAGCGCCGTGCCCAGATTGATGGCGGTCGTGGTCTTGCCTACCCCGCCCTTCTGGTTGGCAACGACCAGTACGCGCGGGCGCTTGGCGGCGCTAGCGGCGGGCTTGAGATCTGGAAGCGACATGTTCGATGTCCCGGATTTCGAGAATGACCCCGCTCGGGTCTGTCAGGCTACCATGCCGGACAGCGTTCAGTTTCCAAGATATGCGGGCTTCGGTCAATTCAGCCTCTACATTTTGGCCCTTGAGAAACAGGCTTACAGTCTTCGGCCCCTGAAAAGGCCGTGCATAACCCAGCAATTTGGATAGCGGCGCGCAGGCCCGTGCGGTGACGAGATCGAAGGGCTCAGGCCTCGCCTCTTCCATCCGCGCATTATGGACTTCGACCTGGATCTGCATTCGCTCGGCCGCCGCGATCAGGAACGCACATTTCTTGGCGATGGATTCGTAGAGCACGGTTTTGAAGCTGGGCCTTTCGCGCAGCATTGCGGCCAGCACCAGTCCCGGGAATCCCGCTCCGCTGCCAAGATCGACCAGGTTGTTTGTCGATTCCGGCACAAAGCGCATGAGCTGCGCTGAATCCCAGACATGGCGCCGCCAGACGTCTTCCAGTGAATTCTTGGAGACGAGATTGTGCCGTGCATTCCACTCGGCGAGCAGCCCGATATAGGCCTTCAGCCGCAGGAGTGTTTCACGTGAAACATCCGCAGCCTTCGCGAATTCCTCTGGACCGAATTCAGGCACGCTTTTTCTCGCGCGCCAGCCCGCGGACATGCGCCAGCACCAAGGTCAGCGCCGCTGGCGTCACACCTTGGATTCGGCCCGCCTGGCCAAGAGTCGCCGGGCGGATAGCTTCAAGCTTGAGGCGGGCTTCGGTCGAAAGGCCGTTGACCGCTGCGTAGTCCAGATCGGCGGGCAGGGCACGAGATTCATCCCGCCGAAAAGCGAGGATGTCGGCTTCTTGCCGATCGAGATAACCGGCGTAATGGGCGTCGATCTCGAGCTGCTCGACAATCTCCGGCGCAAAGCTCCCAAGCTCCGGCCAGATGGCGGTGAGGGTGGAGAACTCCACATTGGGCAGGCCGAGCAGATCATTCGCCGAGCGGCGGACACCGTCCTGCCGGATCGCCATGCCGCGTTGGGCGGCTTCGTTCGGGGTGAGGTTGAGCGCGGCCATCCGGGCGCGGGCGGCGGTGAGGCAATCCAGCTTCTCCGCGAATACCGCAGAGCGCTCAGCACCTACGCAGCCGAGAATTTCACCGGTCCGGGTCAGGCGCTGGTCGGCATTGTCGGCCCGCAGGGTGAGGCGGTACTCGGCTCGGCTGGTGAACATCCGGTAAGGCTCCGTCACGCCCTTGGTCACCAGGTCATCGATCATCACGCCGATATAGGCGGAGGAGCGGTCGAGAATCGCGGACTCGCTTCCGGCGACGGCGCGGGCGGCATTCAGGCCGGCCATCAGGCCTTGGGCGGCGGCTTCTTCGTAGCCCGTAGTGCCGTTGATCTGGCCCGCGAGATAGAGTCCGAGAACGGCCTTAGTCTGGAGCGCCGGGGTCAGCTCGCGCGGGTCCACATAGTCGTATTCGATGGCATAGCCAGGACGAATGATCGCCACATCTTCGAGACCGGGAATGGTGCGGACGAGGGCGGTCTGCACGTCTTCCGGCAACGAGGTCGAGATACCGTTCGGATAGATCGTCGGATCGTCCAGGCCTTCCGGCTCCAAGAATATCTGATGGCTTTCGCGGGCGGCAAAGCGAACGACCTTGTCCTCGATGGAGGGGCAGTAGCGCGGACCGGTGGATTCGATTTGCCCGGAATACATCGGCGCCCGGTCGAGATTTGCGCGGATGATCGCGTGGGTGTTGTGGGTCGTGCGGGTGATGTGGCAGGGGATCTGGGGCGTCGTGATCTTGGTGGTCAGCGCGGAGAACGGCACTGGCGGATCGTCGCCATGCTGCACGTCCAGTCCATCCCACCGGATCGTCCGGCCATCAAGGCGAGGTGGGGTGCCGGTTTTCAGGCGACCCATCTTCAGGCCAAGACCATAGAGGGTCTTCGATAGGCTGATGGACGGTTCCTCGACGTTATTTTGGCCTATCGCTGCGCTGCTTGAGGCAGCTCGGCCCGCCGGAATCTTCGTCTCACCGATATGGATCAGGCCACGCAGGAAGGTGCCGGTCGTAAGCACAACAGCCCCGCAAACGATGACCTCACCCGCGGCGGTCTTCACCCCGGCGACCCGGCCATCCTTCAGGACCAGATCTTCGGCGGCGGCTTCCTTGATGTCGAGATTGGTGGTCTGGCCCAACGCGGCTTGCATCGCTTGGCGATAAAGCTTGCGATCGGCCTGCGCGCGCGGCCCGCGGACGGCGGCGCCCTTGCGGCGGTTGAGAAGCCGGAACTGGATGCCGGCAGCATCCGCGACCTGGCCCATGACGCCGTCCAGCGCATCGATCTCGCGGACCAGATGGCCCTTGCCCACCACGCCGATGGCCGGATTGCAGGACATTTCGCCGATGGTCTCGCGCTTGTGCGTGAGCAAAAGCGTGCGCGCACCGGTGCGGGCAGAAGCCGCCGCTGCT
>JAFECP010000043.1:5564-27411 GCA_018242105.1 Pseudomonadota bacterium | reverse complement strand
TCCCTCCACCTTTTCCGCCCACGCCGGAATTGTGTCATCGGCGCTGTATGAGGGGCGTGACCTTGAACGTGGCGGTCGTGAGGGACCTCTGCCGGTTCGGCGTCCTGGACCCACTTCCGTGCGATCTCGGCTTCTCCAGAAGAATCCCTCCCAACCGCCACGCCCGGTCAGGGCGAGGGCGAAGTTAGAGCTTGGGCATGGTGGTTTCCTTCAAAAAAGATGACTCACGCGGAGACGCAGAGACGCGGAGTTCTTCTCCGGGCCCAGCACCGATGCGTGTTTCGGGTTGTTGGCGCGCGCAGCGCGCCGGTTATCCAATTCGTTATGCGAAGGGCCTCCCCAAGCTCACACTCTCTGCGTCTCTGCGTGAGTCCCTTCCTTTTCTCCTCCGCGGCTCCGCGCCTCCGCGTGACCATTTTCCATGGTCCAAACACAGAAAAACCGCCGCTTTTCAGCGACGGCTACCGTTCGGGCCGCAATTCCAGAGTTGGCAAAAGTGTACGGGGGTACCGTCACGGTGTCAAGAGAATTGTCCTGAATTCAGGAAATTGTTCTAAAACCCTGAATCCACATTGGATTCGTCAAAAAAATCGCGCGGCGGAGCCGGCCGCCGCGCGAAATTGCATCGCGAAATCGAAAATATTTTCAGGCCGCATTCAACTTGATTGCCGAGACCTCGCGGTTCACGTCGGCGTTGTAATCATTGAGCAGCGTTTCGGTGATCTTGCCCGGCTTGAACTTGTAAGGGCCGATCTCCGACACGGGCGTTACCTCCGCAGCCGTTCCGGTGAGGAAACACTCGGTGAAGCCGGTCAGCTCCTCCGGCTTGATGTGCTTCTCGATGACCTGGATCTGGCGCGCTTTCGCCAGCGCGATGACGGATTGGCGCGTGATGCCGTTCAAGAAGCAATCGGCGATGGGCGTGAAAAGTTTGCCGTCCTGCACGAAGAAGATATTGGCGCCGGTCGCTTCGGCGACATAGCCGCGATAATCCAGCATCATCGCATCGTGATAGCCCTTGGCTTCGGCGGCATGCTTGGAGATGGTGCAGATCATGTAGAGACCGGCCGCTTTTGCTGCCGTCGGCGCGGTGTCCGGCGCGGGGCGCTTCCAGTCGGAAAGGCCGAGGCGGATGCCTTTCATCTTCTCGGCCGGATTGAAATAGCTGCCCCATTGCCACGCCGCGATGGCGACATGGATGTGGTTCTTGTCGCCGGCGACGCTCATCTGCTCGCTGCCGCGCCACACCACCGGGCGCACATAGGCGTCCTTGAAGCCCTGGATCTCGCAGGCCCTGATGGAGGCGTCGTTGATCTCCTTCGCGGAGAACGGAATTTTCATGTCGAGGATCTGCGCGGATTTGAACAGGCGCGCCGTGTGCTCTTCCAGCTTGTAGATGCGGCCGGAATACATGCGCTCGCCTTCGAACACCGACGACGCGTAATGCAGGCCATGGGTGAGGACATGAATCTTCGCGTCGCTCCAGGGAATGAACTTGCCGTCAAGCCACAAAGAGCCTTCGCGTTTGTCGAACGGGATAACGTCGGTCACCATGGAAAACCTCACCTGTTTACGCTGCTGGCCCGCAGGTCTTGCGGGCCGGGCCGCCGGGGCCTAATTAAGTCAGCATGGCTGACATAAAATCCGAGCCGCGACCGTCAGGGTCCCCTCTATACCTTCGGGACGAGGATTTGAAGCAGGGCGTGGACCTGCTCTTCTTCGCGTTCAGCGACCTATTCGCGCAAGGTGAAAACCATCTGCGCACCGCTGGGCTGGGCCGCGCGCACCGGCGGATCCTGTATTTTGTAGCGCGCAATCCGGGGCTTTCGGTGGCCGACCTGCTCGCGATCCTGAAAATCACCAAGCAGAGTTTGAATCGCGTGCTGAACGAACTGCTCACGGCCGGCTATGTGGAACGCAAACCCGGTATGCAGGATCGTCGCAAGCGGCAACTTAAGTTGACCGCCAAGGGCATTGCCCTGGAAACCGCGATCTGGGACGCACAGCGCCCGCGCCTGGTGCGCGCGTTCCGCGATGCGGGGCCGGATGCGGTGGAAGGATTTCGCCGCGTGCTCACAGGTTTGGCCGGAAGCGAGCGCATGCGCAAAACGGGGGCGCGATGAATTCGCCCCTCGCCAGCGTGGAGCAGCCGCATCTGCTCGTGGTGGACGATGACGAGCGCATCCGCTCGCTGCTACAGCGCTATCTCACCAACAACGGCTTTCGCGTCAGCGCCGCCGCCAACGCCGCCGAAGCGCGCGCGCTGATGAAGAGCATGGCGTTCGACCTTCTGATCGTGGACGTGATGATGCCCGGCGAGACGGGGATGGAGTTCACCAAATCCATTCGCGGGCATGACCGGACCCCGATCCTGATGCTGACCGCCATGGGCGAAGCCGAACATCGCATCGCGGGCCTGGAGACCGGCGCCGACGATTATCTCGCCAAGCCGTTCGAGCCGCGCGAACTTGTGCTGCGCTGCCAGGCGCTGCTGCGCCGCGCAACGCCGATACAGCGCTCGCCGCACGAACAGGTGAAGATGGGCGAAGCGGTGTTCGATCCGGAGCGCGGCGAACTGCGCAAGAACGGCAAGCCGGTGAAGCTGACCAGCGCGGAAAACGCCTTGCTGAAGCTGTTCGCGGCCAATGCCGGGCGTTCCTTCAGCCGCGCCGAGCTGTGCACACGGCTGGGCGTCGCGCTGGAACGCTCCATCGACGTGCAGGTGACGCGCCTGCGCCGCAAAATCGAGGAGGATCCGAAACTGCCTCTCTATATCCAGACGGTGCGCGGCGTGGGTTATGTGCTTGTGCCCGACCGCGTGAGCTGACATGCGCAGGCCCCGCCCCTTCCGCCTCCTGAAACGCTGGTTGCCCAGCGGGCTGTTCGGCCGCTCGCTGCTCATCATCGTCACGCCCGTGGTGCTGCTGCAGTGCTTCGTCTCCTACGCCTTCTTCGTGCGCCATTACGACATCATGACGGCGCGCATGGCGCGCGGCGTCGCATCCGATGTCGCCTTTCTCGTCAATCTGGAAGAAAGCTGGCCGGCCGGCCCCCAACGCCAGCAACTGCTCGACATGGCGGCGCGCAATTTCCAATACCAGATCTCGCTCATGCCGAATGAAAGCCTGAGCAAGCCTTATCGCCATGCCGCGCCCTATCTGAGCGGGCCGTTGAATGCGACGTTCCGCTCCACGCTGGGCGAAACGCGGCCCTTCGCCACGCGCTTCAACGGCGACTACGCCGAAGTGCGCGTCGAAGTGAAGGACGGCGTGCTGCGCGTGCTGCTGCCAAAGAAGCGGCTGGAAGTCTCCAATGCCGACGTCTTCGTGCTGTGGATGGTGATCTCGTCGCTGGTGCTGCTGGCGGTGGCGATTCTGTTCCTGCGCGGACAGGTGCGCCCCATCGAGCGGCTGGCGCATGCGGCCGAAAGCTTCGGCAAAGGCCGGCCGGTGAACGACTTCAAGCCTTATGGCGCGACGGAAGTGCGCCGCGCGGCGCAGGCCTTCATCACCATGCGCGAGCGCATCGAGCGCTATATGCAGCAGCGCACGGAAATGCTGGCGGGCGTGAGCCACGACATCAAGACGCCGCTGACGCGCATGAAGCTCGAGCTGGCGATGATGCCGGACGCGGACTCCAGGGCGATGAAGGAAGACATCGCCGAGATGGAGCACATGCTGGACGAATATCTCGATTTCGCGCGCGGCGAGACGGGCGAGGATGCGCAACCCTCGGACCTGTCGGACATCGTGCATGACGCGGCCTTGTCGGCATCGAAAGCGCGCGGCGCCGGGCCGGAGCGGCTTTCCGTCGAAGCGGCATCCGGCGTGGTGCTGACGGTGCGGCGGCAGGCGATCAAGCGCTGCACCACGAATCTGATCGACAACGCGTTCAAGCATGGAAAGCATGTGGAGGTGTCGCTGAAACAAAGCGAGCGATGGGTGGAGATCCTGATTGACGATGACGGCCCCGGCATTCCCGAAAGCCGCCGCGAAGAAGCGTTCCGCCCGTTCCACCGGCTGGACGAAGGCCGCAACCTGCAGACCGGCGGGAGCGGCCTCGGCCTTGCCATCGCACGCGACATCGCCCGCTCGCATGGCGGCGATCTTCTGCTGAGCGAAAGCCCCAAGCGCGGCTTGCGCGCGACGATCAGGTTGCCGGTTTAGCGCTGCGCCGGAATGTGCTAAAAGGCGGGATGAACAAGTCCCTCGGAAACCTGCTCAAACGCGCCGAAACATGGCCGGAAGAAGCTCAGCGCGAACTGGAGCAACTGGCGCACGCCATAGAATCCGAGATCGGCAAAGGCGAATACAGGGCGGCCACGTCCGAGCTCGCCGGTATCGATCGCGGCATGCGGGATTCGGCGAGCGGAAATTTCGTCACCGCCGAGCAAGTGGAACAAGCGCTGGGAAAATTGCAGTCCTAGATGAAGGTTGTCTTCACAGCCGCGGCTCTGACCGATCTCGAAGACATCATCGCCTATACAAAACAGAATTTCCCATGCAGCGCAGTCTCACTCCAGCGCCGTATTCGCGATGTCGTTTCGCGGATTGAGATGTGGCCGCACAGCGGCAGAAGCGTTGCGGAACGGCCTGGTGTTCACGTCGTTCCGCTCATCCGCTATCCGTTTCGGATATTTTACACATTATCCGGAGACGAGATTCACATTCTGCACATTCACCATGCCGCGCGTGCCGATGAGGAATGAGCATCGGGAGCCGTTCAGGCCTTCCTCGCTTTGACGGAGTTATCGGCGCGCGAAAGATCGGCATCGAGCCGGACCATGGTTGCAGCCATTTCCGCGTCGTCTTTCAGCCATACCGGGATCGCGCGTGCGATGATCGCGGCGAGCCCCAGAGCGCGGGCCTGCACGGCAGGGCCCGTATCGGCTTCTGCGAGCGTCATCAGCCAGTTCGCGGCGGCCCCAAATTCGGCGCGCTCGGAGATGAGCGTGATGGGATCGTATTTCAGGCCTTCATACAGCGCGCCGATGGCGGGCTTTCGCTTTGCGTTCGCCTCGAACCAGGCCAGCGCGACATCGAACAACCGCTCGCGCGCGGTATCGGATTCGGGCTTGTAGCGTTTGGCGGTCTCGGCGCCGATCTTCCGGAGGATCGCGCCGATCAATGCGGATTTTCCGCCACGCAGATCCTGCAACTGCGTCAGCGGGATCTTCGCAGCCTTGGCGACCTCGGCAAGGGTGAGATCGCGCCAACTTTTCCTGGCGAGAAGTTTCAGCGCGGCGCCGGCGAGCTTGTCTTCGGTGTTTGCGGCCATGCGCACAGCATCGCAAGCGGCGGGCGGCGGCTCAATATCCCTGGGTCCAGCCCGATCACCACCGTCATTTCCCCATCAAGGTCCAGACATGCCCCGCCGGGTCGGCGATGCGGCAGCGGCGCCCGCCATCCACCTTCATGGCTTCGATGCCTTCCAGGAGCTTTCCGCCCGCCTTCAGCGCGCGATCCATCGCCGCTTCAAGGTCCTCCACCTGCAGCCAGACCGTGAGCGACGTTCCACCGAGCGATGCCGGGCTGTCCACGCCAATCTTCTGCATCGAGGGATATTCGTCGGCGAGATAGAAGGTCTGCCCGCCAATGCGAACTTCGGAATGGCCGACCTTGCCGCTTTGCGGATCGATCCAGCGCATGACGTCTTCCGCACCCAGGCCGGCAACGTAGAAGTCGAGCGTTTCGGCGGCGTTGCGCGCGATCAGGCGGAAGGAAATGTGGGACATGGAACACCTCTCGGCGCGATTTATCCCACGCGGGCGGCGCTGCGGCTTGTAAAAAATTCCCCCTCCGCCGAACTGCGTTCGGCACCTCCCCCGTAAACGGGGGAGGAAAATCATTCGGGCAGCGGCAGATGCTGCTCGAAGGGGCCGCGCATGGCGAGATATTGGCTGGGCGTGAAGCCGCAGAACTGGCGAAAATCGCGGATCAGATGCGGCTGGTCGTAGTAGCCGTGCTCGGCGGCGAGCGGCGCCCAATCGACTGTGGGCATGTTGCAAACTTTTTGAAGCAGCTTCTGGAAGCGCGCCACGCGCAGATAGAGCTTCGGCGTGAAGCCAACTTCCTGCGTGAAATGGCGGATGAACTTCTTCTGGCTGAGATCGGCGTCGTCCGCGGTCTTTTTCACGCGGGAGGAAACCGGCGCGCGTGCAAAGCGCTGCAGCGCCATCGACACGGCCGCACTGTGTTCCAGTGGCCGCGGCGCATGATCGAGCAGCGCCTTCAGCAGCACACCGAACTTGGCCGCGATGCCCGGCGTTTCCACGAGCCGCATGTGCAGGCCGTGCGCGCGGTTTCCGCCCCAGAATTCTTCCAGCGAAAGATGATTGTTGTAGAAGTCCAGCCCCGTCGGCCCGAAGAAAGGCCATGCACCGCCGGGCTGGAATCGCACGCCCATCATCTTGGGCTGCAGCGCGTCTATGGCGAAATTCTTGGCATGCGTGCCGCACAACGCGATGCCGCGAAGCTTTGCCTGCACATGGAATTTCTCGCCGCCATACCAGAACAGTTCATCCGCGCCGAGATTGATGAGGATGCCCATATGCGCGGACGCCATGATGGTGTCCTTCGCGTGGCCCGGCGCTTCGCCCGCTTCCCAGTACCAGAGGTTCTGGATGAAACGGTCCAGCGGCGCGGGCGGCGTCCAGCGTTCGTAGATCATGTGCGGAGGATGCGCGCGGGTACGCGGGTGTTCAAGTCGCGAGTTCGCGAGCTCTTCTCCGCGCCGCCGAAACCGCACGTTTGATTAACGGTTCCAGACCGTCCTTCGCCATCAGGACACCGAGCGCCGCTTCGGTGGTGCCGTGCGGGCTGGTGACATTGCGTCGAAGCGCTTCGGCCGGTGCGTTGTCGGCCTTGAGCAAAGCGCCCGCGCCGATGATCGTTTGCCGCGCCAGCCGGTGGGCGACACTGGGCGGCAAGCCTTCGCGCCGGGCCGCGGCTTCCAGACACTCCACCATCAGGAACACATAGGCGGGGCCGGAGCCCGACACCGCCGTTACGGAATCGATATCGGCTTCGCGTTTCACCCACACGGTTTCGCCCAACGCGGCGAGCAACGCCTCCGCCAGCTTGCGGTCCGCGCGTGTCGCGTTCGGCGGAGCGTAAAGCGCGGAGATGCCCTCGCCGATCGAACCCGGCGTGTTGGGCATGGTTCGGATGATGCGCGCGGATGTTCCCCACGCCCTGCTCATCAGCTTGATCGAACTGCCCGCAGCGATGGAGATCATCGGCACGCCGGCGGCGGCGATGGCGCGCAGGCGCGGCGCTTCGGCCTTCAGGACCTGCGGCTTCAGCGCGATCACGCAGGCGCGCAGCCTCCCCGGCGCATCGTCGATGCTTTTGAGAAGCGTCACGCCGCGTTTGGCCAGGCGCTTCAATTCCGGCGACGGATTGGTTTCGATGACGAGGACCGGGCCAAGGCCGCGCGCGAGCCATCCCTTGAGCAAGGCGCCGCCCATGCGGCCGGCACCAATGAGAAGAAGGGGAGCGGGCATCAGGCCTGCCCCTGGCACTCCAGCACGGCGGCGGCGACGGCTTCTTCCGCGGACTTGCCGCCCCAGAGCACGAACTGAAACGCGGGGTAGTAATATTCGCACGCTTCAACCGCCAGATTCAGCATCGCCTCGCATTGCTGCGCGCTCGCCATCGCTTCAGGGAAGATCATCGCGTGGCGGAAGACCAGCGTGCCGTCTTCCGGCCACAGATCGAAATGGCCGATCCACAGCTTGGCGTTCACGAACATCAGAAGATTGGCGACTTCGGCGCGGCGGCGGTCGTCCACCCGCATGTCGAAGGCCGAGGAAAGATGAAGCGACTGCAATTCGTCGCGCCAGGAGAAGCTGAAATGGTGGTCGCACCACTTGCCGGCGACGGAAAGATTCAGCTCGTCACGGCCCTGCCGTTCGAACGGCCAGCCATTGTCCTCCACCGTCCGCTCCAGCATGTCGAGCGGGTGGGGGGCTGCGAACGTCTCGTCCTGATGGGCAAGGGACATTCCGGACTCCTGGTGGACGCGACGCAAAAACGAAGCAGTTGCGATCAAACTGGCACAAGATTTTGCGGCTGCACAAGAGTCTATGGGCCACCGCCTGTGGACGCAGAGTCCGTTCACAGCTTTCGATGACTCGATTGGGAGACCTGTGGACGAGTCAGTTGTGAATCGAAATCGAGTCAGGAGTCTGATTTGACTCGTGTTTTCGACTCCAGCTCGGCGATGCGGGCTTCGAGCTTGCTGTTTTCCTCGCGCGCCTTCGCCGCCATCGCTTTGACCGCTTCAAATTCCTCGCGCGGCACGAAGTCCATGTCGGCGACGAGGCGTTCGAGCCGCTGCTTCATGAACGTGTCCACCTCCGCACGCACGCTTTGGGCGGCGCCGGCGGCGTCGGTGAAGATACGGGAGAGCCCGTCGAGGATCGGATTGTCGGTCTGCATGGCGGGGTTATACAGCGCCCAGGCCGTAGCGAACAGCGGCACCGGGCGAATAGCGAGTGGCGAATAGGGTGGTTCCGGTCTAGTTTCCCTACTCGCTATTCGCTATTCGCTATTCGCCATGGCTCTGCAATTCCCCGATATGGACCCGGTCCTGATTCACTTCGGACCCTTCGCGATCCGCTGGTACGCGCTCGCCTATATCAGCGGGCTGCTGCTCGGCTGGTGGCTGGTGCTCAAGATGATCCACCAGAAGAGCCTGTGGAAGAATCCACCCTTCAACGGCGAGCCGCCCGCTACGGACGATGATATCGGCGATCTGGTCGTATGGGCGACCCTGGGCGTGATCCTGGGCGGGCGCATCGGCTGGGTGCTCCTCTACGGCATCTTCCTGTGCGGCGTGACGCCCGATGCGGGCTCCGGCTATTGCCACGGACTGCCGATGGGCTTCGTCACCGACCCCATCCGCATCATCGCGGTGTGGGAAGGCGGCATGTCGTTCCACGGCGCGGCCATCGGCGTGGTGCTTGCCGTCTATATGTTCTGCCGCAAGCGCAAGCTCTCCTTTTTCTCCATCGGCGATCTCGTCTGCGCGGTGGAACCGATCGGGCAGGGACTGGGACGGCTCGCCAATTTCGTGAACGGCGAATTGTGGGGACGCCCGACCGCGGAACCCTGGGGCATGGTGTTCTGCTCGCCGCATATCATGCAGACCAACCATGGCATCTGCCCCGCCGGAAACATTCCGCGCCATCCAAGCCAGATCTACGAATTCGCGCTGGAAGGCGTGCTGATGCTCATCATCATGCAGGTGGGTATCCGCATGTTCCGCTGGCAGGACAAGCCGGGACTGACGAGCGGCATCTTCCTGATTTGTTACGGCGCATTGCGGATCGTGTCGGAACTGTTCCGTGAACCGGACGCGCCGTTCATCGGTCCCATCACCATGGGCGAGATGCTTTCCTTCTTCTTCATGCTTGCCGGCGCGTTCGTCGTCTGGCTAGCTTACCGCAAGGCGCCCAAGAGGGCGGTTGCGTGAACGGGCTCGGCCAGCGCATTGCGCGGCTGATCCAGGCGCAGGGGCCGATCTCCGTCGCGCAGTTCATGACCATCGCGCTGCACGATCCGCAAAGCGGCTATTACGCGACGCGCGATCCTTTCGGCCGCAAAGGCGACTTCATCACAGCCCCGGAAGTCAGCCAGATGTTCGGCGAGCTTCTGGGCCTGTGGATCGCGCAGTGCTGGCGCGATCAGAAGCGGCCCGAAGCGCGGCTGGTCGAATTGGGGCCGGGACGCGGCACCTTGATGAACGACGCGCTGCGCGTCATCGGCCAGTTGATGCCGGAATTCCTGGCGAAGGTCGAAGTGGTGCTGGTTGAAGCCAGCCCGACACTGACGGGCATTCAGAAAGATACATTGGCGAAATCCGGTGCGAATATCCGCTGGACCGCGCAGTTCGACGATGCGCTCGCCGGCAAGCCGCTCTTTCTTCTGGCCAACGAATTCTTCGATGCGCTGCCGATCCGCCAATTCGTGAAAACCGAACACGGCTGGTGCGAGCGCATGGTGGTGCTGAACGCGGATGGCGCGCTGGATTTCGCGCTGACGCCGCAGGCCGCGCCCTCTTCCCTCATTCCGCCCAATCGCGGCGGCGCGCCGCTGGGTGCGTTCCATGAAATATCGCCCGCTGCGGGCGCGCTGACGCAACAGATCGCGGAGGCCATTGCGCGGCAGGGCGGCGCGGCGCTGATCGTGGATTACGGCTATGGCGCGGATGCCGGATTCGGCGAAACATTGCAGGCGGTTTGCAATCACAAATATGCCAACGTCCTCGCCGCGCCAGGCGATGCGGACCTCTCCGCCCATGTGGATTTCGCGGTTCTGGCGGATGAAGCGCGGGCTGCGGGCGCGAAACCTTATGGTCCGGCCGGGCAAGGCGACCTGCTGGAAGCCATCGGCATAGTGCAGCGCGCGGCGACATTGGCGCGCGGGCAACTCGGCAACAGCCCGGAGATCGACGCGCAACTGGAACGGTTGATCCTGCCTGGGCAGATGGGGACATTGTTCAAGGCGCTGGCGATCCTGCCAGACGCCGCGCCCACGCCTCCGGGATTTTGAGATGTTCTTTCTGAACGCCGACAATCTTCAACAAAGCGGCATCGCGCATGGCTTCTTCGGGCGCAAAGGCGGCGTGTCGCGTGGAATCTATGACTCGCTGAATTGCGGTCCAGGCTCCGGCGACGATCGCGATGCGGTGATCGAAAACCGCAGCCGCGTCTGCGCGGCGCTGGGCGTGGCGTCGCTGGTGAATGCGGGACAAATTCATGGCACGAATGTCGTCACCGTCACCAAGGCATGGCCCATCGGCGCGACGCCGGAGGACGACGCGAAGTTCATTCCGCTGGGCGACGCCCTGGTGACGGCAACGCCGGGCATCGCGCTGGGCATTCTGACCGCCGATTGCGCGCCGGTGCTGTTCGCCGATGCGGGCGCGCGCGTGATCGGCGCGGCGCATGCCGGATGGAAAGGCGCGATCGGCGGCGTGGTGCGTGCGACCGTTGCGGCGATGGAAGCGTTGGGCGCGGACCGCAAGAAGATCGCCGCCGCCATCGGGCCTTGCATCGCGCAAGCCAACTATGAAGTCGGCGCGGACTTCCGCGACCGGTTCCTCGCCGAAAATTCCGCCAATGCGGACTATTTCATCGACTCGGATCGCGCGGATCATTTCCGCTTCGATCTGGAAGGCTATGTCGCGGAGCGGCTGCGGGCCGCGGGCATCAGGCATGTGATCGCGCTTTCCGCCGACACCTACGCCCGCGAAGACGATTTCTTCAGCTTCCGGCGCGGCACACATCGATCGGAAGCGAATTATGGGCGGCAGATTTCTGCTATCGTGTTGAAATGAGCGGCGCGCTGCAATCTTTCGGGCCTGACCTCTGGCTCGCGGAAGGGCCCGTTGTCCCTTTCATGAGCTTTCCCTACCCCACCCGCATGGCCGTGATCCGGCTTTCGGGCGGCAGCCTCTTCATCTGGTCCCCCACGGCGTTGACGCCGCAACTCAAAAGCGCGGTCGATGCGCTAGGGCCGGTCGCGCATATCGTGTCGCCCAACAAGATCCACCATCTGTATATGGGCGAATGGCAGGACGCGTATCCCTCCGCACGGCTCTACGCCTCGCCCGGCCTGCCCGAGCGGCGGAAGGATCTGCGCTTCGACGCCGTATTGGACGATACACCGCCAGCCGCATGGGCCGCGGACATCGAGCAGGTTGAATTCGACGGCAGCTTCTATCTGACCGAGATCGTGTTCTTTCATCGCAAAAGCCGCACGGCGATCTTCGCCGATCTCATCCAGACCTTCCCGCAAGACTGGTTCAAAGGCTGGCGCGGCGTTCTCGCGCGGATGGGCGGCATTGTGATGCCCAATCCCGGCACGCCCGGCGATTGGCGACTCACGTTCAACAAGAAGAAAATCGCGCGTGCCGCCTTGGCGCGCATCCTGGCATGGCAGCCTGAACAGGTGGTTGTGGCGCATGGCGAATTGACGCGGAGCGATGGCACAACGCTTATCCGCAAATCTTTCCGCTGGCTCATGCGCGGCTAGCCGATTCGGCGGTTTACCCCTCGCAGCCCCCTTGCTAGAACCCCCTTCATCAAACCATCACATCGGGGTAGCGGGTGAGCAACGAGACCGGGCAACGCATGAAAGTTCTGGCCGGCAACTCCAACCGCGCGCTGGCCGATGCCGTCGCCCAACATCTCAAGCTGCCGATGACCAAAGCGGTCGTGCGCCGCTTCGCCGACATGGAAGTGTTCGTCGAAGTGCAGGAGAATGTGCGCGGCGAGGACATGTTCGTGATCCAGAGCACGAGCTTTCCGGCCAACGACAACCTGATGGAATTGCTCATCGTGATCGATGCGCTGCGCCGGGCCTCCGCGCGCCGCATCACCGCGGTGATTCCCTATTTCGGCTATGCGCGGCAGGATCGCAAAGTCGGCTCGCGCACGCCGATCAGCGCCAAGCTGGTCGCCAATCTCATCACCGAAGCCGGCGCGAACCGCGTGCTGACGGTCGATCTGCACGCCGGGCAGATTCAGGGCTTCTTCGACATTCCGACCGACAACCTCTTCGCCATGCCCGTCATCGTGAAGGACATCGAGGACGCGCTGGGCACCGGCGATCATCTGATGGTGGTTTCGCCGGACGTGGGCGGCGTGGTGCGCGCGCGGGCGCTGGCCAAGCGGCTGGGCTGCGACCTAGCCATCGTGGACAAGCGCCGCGAGCGCGCGGGCGAATCCGAAGTGATGAACATCATCGGCGACGTGAAGGGCCGCTCCTGCATCCTGATCGACGACATCGTGGATTCCGGCGGCACCATCTGCAACGCCGCCGAGGCGCTGCTGAAGAACGGCGCGAAGGACGTCTGCGCCTATGCCACCCACGGCGTGTTGTCGGGCGGCGCGGTGGCGCGCATCCAGGGCTCCAAGCTCAAGAGCATGGTGGTCACCGATTCCATCGCGGCGACGGAAGAAGTCTCCAAGTGCAAGAATATCCGCCGCATCTCGATTGCCCCGCTGATCGGCGAAGCGATTCGGCGGGTGAGCGCCGAAGAGAGCGTGTCGAGCCTGTTCGACTAAGGCGGAAAATTTCTACAAGCCGGAACGGCCGCGCCTGATAAGGTTGCGGCCGTTCGCATTTGGAGGCCGCGATGCCGACACCTGCCGATGTCCGCAAGATCGCGCTGTCGCTGGAAGGCGTGACGGAGATCGATCACTTCCGGCGGCCCGCCTGGCGCACCGCCAAGCGCATCTTCGCGGTGATGCGGCCGGATGGGCTTTATCTGAACCTGCCGGACGAGCGGAAAGAGTTTCTCTTCGCCGCCGACGACAAGACCTTCGTCAAATATATGTGGGGCAAGACGGCGAATGTGATCGTGCAGATCGATCGCGTGTCGAAGAAGGAGTTGGATGCGCTCATCCGTGAAGCCTATGTGCACAATCTTCCGCCGCCGAAGAAGGTGAAGAAGAAATAGCTTTCCTCCCCCGTTTACGGGGGAGGAGCTGAGCGCAGCGAAGCGGAGGGGGCAGCGGCGCACCCTCGCCCCCTCCACCGCTTCGCGGTCCCCCTCCCCCGTAAACGGGGGAGGAAAAATCAGTGCTTTGCGATAAACGCCAGCATGTCCTGATAGAGCGTCGTGCGCTTGCGGAAGCCGGGGGCGAGCGAGAGCAGGATGCCGATGTGGCCGGTGCGGTGGTAGTAGCGCACCACGACTTCGCTGCCGAAGGATTGCAGCTTCTGCGCCAGCCGCTTGGAATTGCCGGCGCCCACCGTCGCGTCGTCGCGGCCATGGGCGAGGAGCATCGGCGCGCGCTGGCCGTCCACGAAAGCGATCGGCTGGGTTTCGGGCACATCGCCGCCGCCGAAGAGATCGATCAGCACGGGATCCTTCAGCGGCAGGAAATCATAAGGCCCCGCGATGCCGATGATGCCGCGCGGCGCTGACGGATCGGCGCCCGCCGCGCGCAGATATTCTCCGTTCGTGCCAAGCATCGCCGCGATATGCGCGCCCGCCGAGTGGCCGCTGATGAAGATGCGATCCGGATCGCCACTCCATTCGCGCGCACGGCCGCGCACATATTGAAAAGATCGCGCGCCATCTTCGATGAAGCGTGGGAATCGCGCCGGCGGGAAGAGGCCGTAATTCACCACAACCGTCACGATGCCTTTGCTCGCGAAAGCCTGCCCCAGCGCGCGATACTGCTTCTTGTCGCCGAACTGCCAGCTTCCGCCGTGAAAAAAGAGGAGAACCGGCGCGGGCGCCGTCAGGCCGTCAGGAACATAGATGTCCAGCGTCTGCCGCGCGCCGTCGCCATAAGCGATATCCTTGCGCACCGTATAACCGCTGCGCGGCACAAGCGCGTTGGCGGCGGTGACCATGCCGCCATAGACGAGTGTGCGGATGAAGGCTTTCAGATTATCGAATGTAAACGCCATGCGCGCTTCCCGGTGAACGCCACCGTTCTAGCAGACGCGTGCGCTTTTCGATCAGACTTTTGTGCGCATGGACAGACGCCAGCGGCGCACAACCTCTTCGAGCGCGTCGGCGTTAAAGTCCGCGCTGCTCCAGCCCTTGGAGAAGCCTTCGTGGCGGATGGTCGGCAGGCGCGACGCCTGCACATTCTTGAAACGCACGCGCATCGGCATGGCGACACCCTGCCCCAGAACGATGGCCTCGCGGTCGCCCAGCAGCGGCAGGAAGTCCAGCAGATCGAGCGCGCCTTCATGCGTGTTGGCGCGCACCACCGCCTGATCGCGTTCGGTCGAGAGGCGCATGGCGATCACCGTCGAGCATTGCGAGAGGATCGTGGGATCGAGTTCCGATGGGCGCTGGGTGATGAGCGCCAGCGAGACGCCATATTTGCGCCCTTCCTTGGCGATACGCGACAAGGCTTGGCGCGTCGGCATGAATTCGTCGCTGTGGCCGGTGGGCGCGTAACGGTGCGCCTCTTCGCAAACCAGCAGCATGGGCGCGGCGCCTTCGCTCCATACCGCCAGATCGAAGGCGAGCCGCGACAGCAGCGAGATCACCACATCGAGGATTTCGGCAGGGACCGAGGCGAGATTGATGACGGTGACGGGCTTGCCGCCGGTCGGGATGCGGAAGATCTGCGACAGCACCGAGGTCATCGTGTCCTCGATCATCAGGCTGCCGAACATGAAGGTGTAGCGCGGATCGGCGACCAGCGCTTCCACGCGCGATTTCAGGCGGCGAAACGGCGTCGTGGCCTGTGAGCGTTCCAGCTTGCCGAGCTGATCGTCGAAATAGCCCACGACATCCGACAGGCGGAACGGCGTCGGCGTGTCCACCGTGAGGCCCGCCGCCTCCGTGGTGCGGCGCAGGCGCGAGGATTGCGCTTCGGAATATTTGCGTTTGGAGGCGAGGACCGCGTCGCTGAGGATTTCGATTTCCGCGTCGCGCCAATGATCGGTGGAGACGAACGCGGCCGTCAGCTCCTGGAAATTCAAAAGCCAGAACGGCAGGCGCAGATTGCCCTGGTCAACAAGCTCCGCCATCTCGCCGAAGGCGCCGGGATATTCGTTGTGCACGTCCAGCATCACCACTCGCGCATGCTCATGGCCGGAGATCACGCTCTGCAGGATACAGGTGAGCGCCGAGGATTTGCCGCAGCCGGTGGTGCCGACGACGATGAAATGCTTGCCGAACAGATCGTCGATCAGGAGGCGTGCGGGAACGCGGCTGTCCTGGAACAGCGTGCCGATGTCGATCGCCGCCGCGGCCGGATGCGCGTAGACGAGTTTCAGATCTTCCCATTGCGCCAGATGCACCGCATCGCCGACGCTGGGCGCGCTGGTGACGCCGCGGCGGAAGGCGCGTAGGCCCATATTGTCGTTGACGATCTCGCCGGCGAGATTGAGTTCGACCAGCTCGATATCGGTCGTTTGCGTTTCGCGGTCTTCCGGCATCGGCGTGGTGACGGCGGAAATGAGGCCCATCACCATGCTGCGCGGCGTTTCAATCTTCATCAGCGCGCCGATCTCGATGCGCCCTTCGTTGCGCTCGCGCGCCTGCGCGTCGATGATCGCCACGGCCTGCGCGCCCGAAACGGCGACGATGCGCGCGATGCGCGTGGAACTTGCCAGCGCAATCTCGCCGTTGTGCTTGCCTGTGGTGGACGGCGCATAGGCCGGGTTGGCGCTCATGATGCTTTCCTGAACAGAAACGATTTGGGTTGGTTGCGATGGCCGGATTGCCCGGCGGCGAGCGGGAGCGTGAAGGCGACCATGGTGCCGACGCCGGGCGTGCTGGAGATGACCATGCGGCCGCCATGCAATTCGATCAGCGATTTGGTGATGGTGAGACCGAGGCCGGTGCCTTCATGCTGGCGGCTGTATTCCGATTGCACTTGCGCGAACGGCTTCAAGGCTTGCGCGATCTGCTCTTCGGTCATGCCGATGCCGGTATCGGCGATGGCGATGGTGAGATCCCGGCTGTTTTCGGTGGTCGCGACCAGGACGATGCGCCCGCCGTCCGGCGTGAACTTGTTGGCGTTGGACAGAAGATTGACGATCGCCTTGCGGATGCGCGAAGTATCGATCTCCGGATTGGCAAGGCCGGGCGCAATCTTCACTTCCAGGACCTGCTTTTTCTGTTCGATGCCGGGGCGCGCGATTTCGACCGCGCCGTCGATCACATCGACGATGTCCGCCAGCCTGCGGTCCAGTTTCAATGCGCCGCTTTCGATGCGCGACACGTCCAGCACATCCGATACGATGCCAAGCAGATTGTGACCCGCGCGAGCGATGTGCCCGGCATAGTCGATGGACTGTTCCTTGCTGATCGCAACCTTGTCGGCCTGCACCAGAAGTTCGGAGAAGCCGATGATGGCATTGAGCGGCGTGCGCAGTTCGTGGGTCATGGTGGCGAGGAAGGCGGATTTGGCTCTGGAAGCGAGCGCGGACTCGATGGCGGCGGCCCGAAGCGCGTTTTCCGCCTTGGTGCGCGAGATCAGACGGCCGAGATCGGCCGCATAGCGCGACAACAGCGAATTCTTTCGGCGGTAAATGGACGGTGGCCGCACCGGCAGTTTCCCCTCGGATGCCAGCCACCGTACGGATCTGTACCTAAACTCCCGTTAAGCAAGACGGAAAAGTGCCGTTTTGCAGGGTTATTGCCTTGCCCGCCCCCTTCGGCTAAAAGCCTGCCCTTTCCGGGCATTTCAGGACGACCGGGGCCAGAGAAATCTCTGGGAAATCAAGGATTTACGACTATGCGCCAGGTACAGGATCTGAAAGCCGAAGCCCGCAACGGCACCGGCAAGGGCCCGTCCTACCAGACCCGTCAGAAAGGCTTCGTCCCGGCCGTGCTTTATGGCGGCAAGGCGGACCCGGAAAACCTCTCCGTCGAGCGCCATACGCTCGAGCGCCAGGTCGAGACCGGCAACTTCCTGACCACGCTCTACATGCTCGACATCGCGGGCAAGAAGCAGCGCGTCATTCCGCGCGCCGTGCAGATCGATCCGATCAGCGACCGCCCCGTTCATGTCGATTTCATGCGCCTCGAAGAAGGCGCGAAGGTGAAGATCGAAATTCCGGTCCGCTTCAAGAATCACGACGCTTCGCCCGGCCTCAAGAAGGGCGGTGTGCTGAACATCATCCGCCACGAAGTGCTGATGCTCTGCCCGGCCGATCACATTCCGGATTCCATCGAAGCCGACCTGACCGGCCTCGACATTCACGGCACCATCCACATTTCCAGCATCAAGCTGCCGGAAGGCGCCAAGCCGCTGATCCGTGAGCGCGACTTCACCATCGCCTCGATCGTCGCGCCGACCAGCGTGATCGAAGAACAGCGCGCCGCAGCAGCCGCAGCGGCAGCCCCCGCACCGGCCGCGGAAGAAGCAGCCGCTGCCGCCGCTCCTGCCGCTGGCGCGGCACCCGCCGCTGGCGCGGCTCCTGCAGCCGGTGCTGCGCCTGCCGCCGGCGCCGCGAAGGCCGCTCCGAAGAAGTAACCCTTCGGGGCGCCGCTTTGCGGTGCGCCTCAGGGTGACGCGCGAAAGCGAAGAGGTCATGCTGGGAAGCTCGATCCGTCATGATGAGGCGCGAGCGATGCGAGCCTCGAACCATGACTGACACGCCGCTACTCATTGCAGGCCTCGGCAATCCCGGCGCGGAATACGCCCGCAACCGTCACAATGCCGGCTTCATGGCCGTGGACACGATCCACGAGTCCTATGATTTCAGCCCGTGGCGTTCGCGCTTCCAGGGTGTGATCAGCGAAGGCACGCTGGGCAAGCGCAAGGTCTATCTGCTCAAGCCCATGACCTACATGAATCTCAGCGGCGATAGCATCGGTCCCGCGATGCGGTTCTTCAAACTGCCTGTCAATGCGCTGGTCGTGATGCATGACGAGCTCGACCTGCCTGCCGCCAAGCTGAAGGTGAAAACCGGCGGCGGCGATGCGGGCAACAATGGCGCCAAATCCATCACCGCGACACTCGGACCCGATTATCGCCGCGTGCGTATCGGCATCGGCCATCCCGGCGGGCGTGAGCGCGTGCATGGCCATGTGCTGGGCAATTTCACCAAAGCCGACGAGAAGGAGTGGCTGGTGCCGATGCTCACCGCCATCGCCGAAGCCGCGCCGTTGCTTGCGAAAGACAACGACATCGGCTTCATGAACAAGATCACGCTGGCGCTTCATCCGCCGCGCCCCAACGCGCCAAAGCCGGCAAAACCGGCCGCGCCCAAGAAAGAAAAGAGCGAAGAGTAATGGGATTCAAATGCGGCATCGTTGGCCTGCCGAACGTCGGCAAATCGACTCTCTTCAATGCGTTGACACAGACCGCGGCGGCGCAGGCAGCGAACTATCCGTTCTGCACCATCGAGCCGAATGTCGGCGACGTGGCCGTGCCCGATCCGCGCATCGAAGAGCTGGCGGCCATCGCCAAATCCGCCGAGATCATCCCCACACGCATCACCTTCGTGGATATAGCGGGCCTCGTGCGCGGCGCGTCCAAGGGTGAAGGCCTCGGCAACCAGTTTCTCGCCAACATCCGCGAAGTGGACGCCGTGGTGCATGTGCTGCGCTGCTTCGAGGACGACGACATCACTCATGTCGAAGGCCGCATCGATCCGGTGGGCGACGCGGAGACCGTCGAAACCGAATTGATGATCGCGGATCTGGAGAGCCTGGAAAAGCGCGTCGTGCCGATCGAGAAGAAAGCCAAGGGCGGCGAAAAGGAAGCCAAGGAAGCCCATGCGCTCATGATGAAGGCGCTGGTGCTCCTGCGGGACGGCCAGCCCGCGCGCAAAGCGGATCTGACACCGGAAGAGCGCGAACCTTATCGCCAGCTCGGTCTGCTGACCTCCAAGCCGGTGCTTTATGTCTGCAATGTCGAGGAAGGTTCGGCGGCGACCGGCAACAAATTCTCGCAAGCTGTCGAAGAAATGGCGAAAGGCCAGGGCGCGGGCAGCGTGGTGATCTCCGCGCGCATCGAAGAAGAGGTCGCGCAGCTTCCGGCAGCGGAACGCGCAGAATTCCTCGCAGCCGTGGGGTTGGAAGAACCCGGCCTCAATCGCCTTATCCGCGCCGGTTACGCCCTGCTCGGCCTCATCACCTTCTTCACCGTCGGCCCGAAAGAAGCGCGCGCCTGGACGGTGACGAAAGGATCCAAAGCCCCGCAGGCCGCGGGCGTGATCCACACCGATTTCGAGCATGGCTTCATCCGCGCCGAAACCATCGCCTATAACGATTATGTCGCGGGCAATGGCGAAGCAGGCGCGCGCGACGCGGGCAAGTTCCGGCTGGAAGGCAAGGAATATGTCGTGCAGGATGGCGACGTGATGCACTTCCGGTTCAATGCTTAATGCAGCGCAAGAAGCAGGTTACCTCGCCGATCACCGTCGACGGGCTTGAGCTGACCTGGACCGTCTTGCGCGACACGCAATGGTCGTCGCGCGACGATTATCAGGGCATCACGATTTCCGTGCGCAAGGTTGGACCGGAGCGCCGCGAGCTTCTGCTGAAATATCCGTTTCTCGGCGTGAAGCCGAACGGCAACTGGCACATTCCCGAAAAGTTGAAAGTGACGCCGCAGATTGTCGAAGCCGGTATCCGCGAAGCGATTGAAGGCGGGTGGGAGCCGGATTCGCGCGGCAAGGTCTTCACCTGGTTCGTCGAGAAAGCCGAATGAGCGAGCCCTTGTATTTCGAAGATTTCGCCGTGGGCCGGGTGTTCGATTGCGGCGCTTACGATCTCACGAGGGAAGAAGTGTTCGAATTCGCGAGCGAGTTCGATCCGCAGCCGCACCATCTGGATGAAAAGGCAGCAAGCAAATCCATGCTGAAAGGCTTGTCGGCCTCCGGCTGGCATGTCTGCGCCATTGCGATGCGGATGCTGGCCGATGGCGTGATCCTGAAAGCCAAAGGCCTTGGCGGCGTCGGCGCGCCGGAAGGGCGCTGGATGAAACCCGCGCGGCCCGGCGAGACGCTGCGCATGGAAGCCGAAGTCGTGAGTGCCAAACCGTCCGGCAGCAAACCGTTCGGCCTTGTGACGTTCGAATGCCGCATGTTCGACAGCCGTGAGCAGATCGCCATGATCTCCATGACACCCATCATCGGGAAGCGGCCATGAGCTGGTGGGAAGACATTGCCGTCGGAACCCGTCGCGAGTTGGGCAACTATACCTTCACCGAAGACGAGATCATCCGCTTCGCCAAGAAATACGATCCGCAGGTGTTCCATCTCGATCCCGAGGCAGCAAAGCAGACGATGTTCGGCGGGCTGATCGCGAGCGGCTGGCACACCGCCGCCATCTGGATGAAGCTGGCGATTGCAGACCGCGAAAAGAGCAAAGCCGCCGGCAATCCGTTGCAGCGCGCGGGCGTTTCGCCGGGTTTTGAGGACCTGAAATGGCTCAAGCCCGTGCGGCCGGGCATGATGCTGACCTATTCCAACGAAGTGATCGGGAAGGTGGAATTGAAGTCGCGGCCCGACATGGGCATCGTCAAAAGCCTGAACGAAGCACGCGACGCGGACGGCACCGTCGTCTTCAGCTTCATCGGCAAGGGCTTCGTCCAGCGGCGGCCAAAGGAAAGTTGACTCACGCGGAGCCACAGAGGCGCGGAGTTCTTCGTGACCTGCAAGGAGCGGCATATCCGCTTTTATCGGCGCGCTTTGCGCGCCAGATATCTGTGATGGGTGCTGCTTGGAAACGACATAAATGAACTCCGCGCCTCTGTGGCTCCGCGTGCCAAATTTTGCGAAACAATCGCGGTTGCGCCGCCCTGTTCTCCCACGTCTAATAGCGGCGGACCATTGGAGGAAAGACCCATGTCCCTGCGCGGCAAGATGATCAAAATGAAAATGAGCGATGGCGCCGATATCGGCGTCTATCATGTCGATCCGGTTGGCGCGCGGCGCGGCGGGCTGGTGGTGATCCAGGAGATCTTCGGCGTCACCGAACACATCAAGGAAATCTCCGACAAGTTCGCGGCGGAAGGATATGAAGTGCTGGCCCCCGCGCTCTACGACCGCGAAGCGCCGGGGCTGCAAGCCAGCTACACGCCGGAAGACATCCAGAAAGCGATCAAGATCGCACGCGGCGAGCATCCGTTCGAATTGTCGATCAAAGACACGCAGACCTGCATCGATGCGCTGAAGGGCAAAGGTCCAGTGTTCATCACCGGTTTTTGCTATGGCGGCTCGGTGACATGGGCGGCGGCCTGCAAATGCGATGGATTGGCGGCGGCGTCCGGCTATTACGGCGGCAACATCTATTCGATGAATGACTGGCAGCCTCGCTGCCCCGCGATCCTGCATTTCGGCGCGAAGGATCACGGCATCCCGAAGGAGCAGGTCGAGAAGATCAAGGCCGCGCATCCGGACGT
>JAFECP010000043.1:381-5546 GCA_018242105.1 Pseudomonadota bacterium | reverse complement strand
GGCCACGGCTTCAATTCCGACCGCCGCGACGATTTCAACGAAGAGGCGCACAAGCTCGGCTGGAAGCGGACGATGGAGCTGTTCCGGGCGAATGGGGGATAATAACCCAAACTGTCATCCTGGACGCGAAGCGATCCGGGACCCATAGTGAAAGCATGCGCGATCATTTGTATTTCGTGTATATGCTGGCAAGCGGCCACTATGGCACGCTCTATGTCGGTGTGACCAACGATCTGGAGCGTCGCGTGTATCAACACCGCGAAGGACTCGTTCCGGGCTTTACCAAAAATATGGCGTGAAAAAGCTCGTTTGGTTTGAGCGACATGGCGATATTCGTGAGGCAATTGCCCGCGAGAAAAAGTTGAAGCGCTGGCGGCGAGATTGGAAAATCAGCTTAATCGAAGAGAGCAATCCGCGCTGGACTGACCTTTCTTCGAGTTGGCTTCACGATAGGTCCCGGCTCACGCAGCGCTGACGCGCTGCTGGCCGGGATGACAAGTGCAGTTTATCGGAGAGAAGCCTCGATGTTCCCGCCGTCCACGGTGATCACGCCGGCGGTCGTTTTCTCCGCGTGCGCGAGATAGACGAAAGCCTCCGCCACTTCCGACGCATAGACTTCGCGGCCCAGGAGATTACCGCCCATATAATCTTTCTCGGAAAGGCCACGGGCCTTCGCGCGCTGGGCCACCATCTCGTCGGTCAGCAGGCCTGAGCGGATGCGATCCGCGTTCACGGCGTTGGAGCGGATGCCGTCCTTGCCGTAATCCAGCGCATATTGCTTCATCAGGAAGAGCGTCGAGGCTTTCGGCAATCCGTAAGGCCCGAAATCCTTGCCGGGATTCACCGCCTGCTTGGAGGTGTTGAACAGCAGGCAGCCGCCGGTGCCTTGGGCCTTCATCACATGCACGGCGGCCTGCGCCACCGCTTGATGGGCGAAGAAGTTCAGCTCGAAGGATTTGCGCAGCACCTCGCCATCGACTTCGCCGATCTTGCCCTGCCATGCGGCGCCCGCGTTGGAGACGACGATGTCCACGCCGCCAAACGCTTCCACGACCTTGTCGAAGGCGGATTTTACCGCCGCCGGATCGGTCACGTCGCACGGAATGGCGAGTGCGTGCTTGTGGATGGCCTTCGCGGCTTTCACCGCCATGTCGTGATCGCGGTCGAGCACGGCCACTTCCGCGCCTTCCGCCGCCATCGCCTTGGCCGTCGCCGCGCCGATGCCGGAGCCGCCGCCGGTGACGACGCAGACCTGCCTCGCCAACACCTTCTCCGCGCCTTTGCCGAGCTTGGCCTGCTCCAGCGACCAGTATTCGACCTCGAACATGTCTGCCTCGCCGATCGGCTGATAGGAGGCGATGCCTTCCGCGTTGGCGATGACTTCGACGGTGTTCTCGGCGATGTCGGCGGCGATGGCGGCATCCTTCGCGGATGCGCCGCAGCCGAACAGGCCGACACCGGGAACGAGGATCACGCGCGGCAGCGGGTCGAGTTCTTTTTTCTTCGGATTGCTGTTCGCATTGTGGCGCGCGAAATAAGCATGGTAGCCGGCCACATACTTCGCCACCGCCGCCTCGACGGCCTTTTTCCATTCATCCAATTTGTGCGCATCCGGCGCAGGCACGACGAGCGGATAGTTCTTGGTGCGGATCGTATGATCCGGCGTCACGACGCCGATTTGCGAATAACGCGAAAGCTCGGCGCCGTTCACATAGTTCAGGATTTCCGGATTGCTGCGGAAGCAGAGAATCTGCCGCTTCACCGTGCCGGCCGCTTCGTTGCGCTCGATGGCGACGGCGCCGCGCAAGATGGGTGCGATGTCGGCCACGCGCGCGAGGTGTTTCGGCAGTTCGGCTTGCTTGAGGGGTTTGCGGTTCTGCTTCAGCCGCTCTTCCGCCATCGTAACGAATTCGATCATCTTCTCATAGGCGGTCTTCGCGTCTTCCGCGAAGGTGAAGATGCCGTGGCGCGGTAGGATAAGACCTTCGACGTTCCGGTTTTTATCGAACACATCGGCGACAGCTTTCGCCAGGGTGAAGCCGGGGATGAAATACGGCACATAGGCCATGCGGTCCCCGTAAAGCGCGCGCGCCAGCGCTTCGCCCTCTGGCTGATCGGTCAGCGCCAGCACGGCGGTGGAATGGGTGTGATCCACGAATTTGTGCGGCAGGAAGGCATGCAGCAGCGTTTCCACCGACGGGTTCGGCGCCGAGGCGTTGAGCAGGTTGATGCGCTGGAAGTTGACCATGTCCTCGTCGGACAGCTTGTCGAGCGCCCGCAGGCGGCGCATCTCGGACAGGCGCACGGCGGGCAACCCTTCGGGCTCGATATTGCCCATGTCCCAGCCGCTGCCCTTGATGTGCAGCACCTCGACATCCTCGCCGAGTTGATCCTTCGCGGTGGTTTTGACGGAGGTGTTGCCGCCGCCATGCAGCACCAGCTTCGGATCGCCGCCGAGGAGGCGCGTCGTGTAGGTGCGCAGCGCGAGATCTTCGTTCACGCCCTTCTCGGCGTAGCGCTTCACATAGTCTTGGGCTTCGGCATCGGACCAGCGGGATTGCATCGGTGTCTCACAGCTTTCGCCATTCGCGGAAAGCGAATGGCGAGTGGCGAATAGCGAGTAGGGGAAAACAGATCAACCCTATTCGCTACTGACTATTCGCTATTCGCTGGGGAACAGGCTTTTCAGGCCTTTTTCGCTGGCTTCACACGTTCCCCGCTCCGTGATGAACCCCGTCACCAGCCGCGCGGGTGTGACGTCGAAGCCGGGATTGGCGGCGGATGAGCCGGGGGCGGCAATATCCACGGTCACGACTGTGCCGGTCGGGGTGCGGCCCGTCATTTTCAGCACCTCGTCCACCGATCGTTCCTCGATGGGAATGTCGGCGCCTTTGGCCATCTGCCAGTCGATGGTGGAGGACGGAAGCGCGACATGGAACGGGACATTGTTGTCCTTCGCGGCGAGCGCTTTCAGATAGGTTCCGATCTTGTTGGCGACGTCGCCATTCGCGGTGACGCGGTCGGTGCCGACGATGCACAGATCGACCTTGCCCTGCGTCATCAGCAGGCCGCCGGCATTGTCGGCAATGATGGTGTGCGGAACGCCGTGCCCGCCAAGCTCGAACGCGGTGAGCGATGCGCCCTGATTGCGCGGGCGGGTTTCGTCCACCCAGACATGGATGGAAATACCGGCATCATAAGCCATATAGATCGGCGCCAGCGCGGTGCCCCAATCCACGCAGGCCAGCCAGCCGGCGTTGCAATGGGTGAGCACGTTCAGCGTTTCGCCCGGCTTCTTTTTCGCGGCGGCCTTCTTGAGCACCTTCAAACCGTGCTCGCCGATGGAACGGCAAACCTCGACATCTTCGTCCGCGATCTTCGCCGCTTCCGCCCAGGCGAGCGACGCGCGCTGGTCGCGGGGATGGTTGCGCAGCGCATCGCACATGCGCTTCAGCGCCCAGCGCAAATTGACGGCGGTGGGGCGGGTTTCGAGCAGCATGTCATGCGCACGATCCAGTGCTTCGTCCGACGCGTCCTCGCGCATGGCGAGCGCGATGCCGTAGGCGGCGGTGGCGCCGATGAGCGGGGCGCCGCGCACGATCATCTGGCGGATGGCGCGCGCCGCATCCTCGACATTGCGCAGCATCACGGTGCGGAACTCGTGCGGCAGCTTGGTCTGGTCGATCACCTCGACGGAGGTTTCGCCATGCGGCCAGACGGTGCGATAGGGCTTGCCGTTGATCTTCATAGATAGCTTCTACCAATTTCGCCCCGCCTGGGGGAGTCGCGCGGATGGTGAGACCTTATTGGCACGCGGAGACGCAGAGACGCGGAGTTCATATCTATTCTGCAAGAACCGGAAATCGACCGGCGCGCCAAGCGCGCCAATTCTGTTCCTCCGCGGCTCCGCGCCTCCGCGTGAGCCTTCTAGTGTCCGCCGAAGCTCACGAGGGTGATGACCTCTTTGCCCAGCGCGCGAATCTTGTCCGCCCCGCCCAGATCTGGCAGGTCGATCACAAAGGCGCAGCCGGCGACGTTTGCGCCCGCGCGCTCCAGCAGCTTGATCGCGGCAAAGGCGGTGCCGCCGGTGGCGATGAGATCGTCGACGACGATGACATGCTCACCCTTCTTCACCGCATCGGAATGAATCTCGACCCGGTCCTTGCCGTATTCCAGATCGTAGTCCTCGCCGATCACGGTGTAGGGCAGCTTTCCCTTCTTTCGCACCGGCACGAAGCCGACAGAAAGCTGATGCGCCACCGCGCCGCCCAGGATGAAGCCGCGCGCTTCGATGCCGGCCACCTTGTCGATCTTCACGCCGGCATAGGGCTGCACCAGCGCATCCACCGCCGCGCGGAACGCGCGCGCGTTGCCGAGCAAGGTGGTAATATCGCGGAACATGATCCCTTTCTTGGGATAGTCGGGAATGGTGCGGATGGCGTCGGCGAAGTTCATGTTCGATCCCATCAAAAAGAGGACTCACACAGAGCCGCAGAGACGCGGAGTTCTTTATAACCCGGCGAAACCAAATCGCATTCGGAAATCTTCCAGCGCGCGTTGCGCGCCATTCTTCTCTGCGTCTTTGCGGCTCTGCGCGCCAAATTTCATGTCTTCAGAACCCGGCCCGCCACCGCATCGAGCTTCTTGAGCAGTTCGGGATCGCGCTTGTCCGGCGCGGTGATGAGAGCGGTGTCCAGCACCGTTTCCGTTCCATCCGGCGACGGCACGCGGTTCGGCCCCAGTTTCGGCGCGACCATCATCACCAGCTTGCGGGCGTTCTCGGCGTTGGCGTGCATGATCTTTACGACCTGATCGACGGTCACATGGCCGTGGTCTTCGTGCCAGCAATCGTAATCGGTCACCATCGCGACAATCGCATAGGGAAGCTCCGCCTCGCGCGCGAGCTTGGCTTCGGGCATCGCCGTCATGCCGATCACGCTGCAGCCCCAAGAGCGATAGAGATTACTCTCGGCGAGCGACGAGAATTGCGGGCCTTCCATGCAGAGATAAGAGCCGCCGCGCGAGCACGGCACGCCGATCTCGCCGGCGGATTCGTAGAGGATCTTCGACAGGCGCGAATCCACCGGATGCGCCATGGAGACATGCGCCACGAAGCCGGGGCCGAAGAAGCTCTTCTCGCGCGCGAAGGTGCGGTCGATGAACTG
>JAFECP010000043.1:0-338 GCA_018242105.1 Pseudomonadota bacterium | reverse complement strand
GAGACGGAGATCACGTCCGTCACGCCGATGCGCTTCAGCGCGTCGATATTGGCGCGGTAGTTGATCGAGGTCGGCGTCTGCACATGGCCGCGGCCATGCCGCGGCAGGAAGACAAGATCCACGCCTTTGAACGTGCCGGTGAGCAGCGCATCGGAGGGTTCGCCCCACGGGCTTTTCACGCTTTGCCATTTGGCATTCTCAAGGCCCGGAATGTCATACACGCCGCTGCCGCCGATGATGCCGAGAATTGTTTTGCTCATGGGGCGGCTTTTAGCACGCGGATGACGATGCGCCATCGCTTTCCTCCCCTGCGGAGCGGGGGAGGTGCCGAACGAGCG
>JAFECP010000042.1:62916-70525 GCA_018242105.1 Pseudomonadota bacterium | reverse complement strand
GATCGTTTCCACCTGGCCCGCGCGCGTGCCCTTGTAGAGTATGTCCGTCTGGCTCCGCGTGCTGCCGATCAGGCCATTGGCATTGAGCGAAACGACATATTTTCCCGGCTTGTAAGTCACGAAGGCGCCGACGCCGCTGCCAGTGCGCAGAGCCGTCACCTGGGCCGGTTGATAGAAGGTCTGCTGCGTCGCCAGATTGCCGGTGACGCCCCATTCCAGGTGATGCGCCTCATCTTTGTGCGTGAGTTTCGCGCCGGCTTCATGCGGCGCTTCGCCGGAAACGCGGCGCGATTGGCCGGTCAAAGGATCGCGGATGCGCGACTGGCGCAAGGTCGCCTGCGACGACAGGGTCGTGTCCGGCAGGCCGATGCCGGAGAGCGGCATGGAAAGGTTGGCCTCCAACTGTTGCCGCGTGCCGCCGGAAACGCTGGCGGGTGCAGCGGCGCCATCGGGGGTCAGCACAAGCTCGGTTGTGCTCTCGATACGCGCCCGCGTGATCGTGGCCGATAGCGTTCCGCCATTGTCCAGATTCTGCGTCAGGCTTGCCTCATTGCGCCATTCGCGGTTTGGCGTCACGCGCAGAGCCGAATTCGCCGCATCCGCCTGCGCCAGCGCCGCGAAGTCGGATGGGTTCACTGGCGACACTGCATCTTCGCCGCCAAGCTTCATCTGCGCGCCATGCCAGAGCTGCGCGGTGGCGGAGGCGCTGGGCTCGACATAGCGATATTGGTCCGCGCCATTGCCCAGGCCACGCGACGACACGCGCATCTCTTCGGATTTCACGCCGGCGTTGAGCGTGATGGCGGGGATGACCGCCCAGTCCACACTCGCATAAGCTTGGCGATCGCCGGCCGTCACCGTGTTTCTTTGCCGGGAGCCGGTAACAGGCTGGTTGTCCTGGGCGGTGAGGCTGCGGCTCTGGCCGACGCCCATCGTGACGCCAACATCCGGCAGCGGCTGCGCGGTAGCGCTCGCGGAAGCCGCACTCTGCTGGGTTGTCGCGCTGGTAGCGGAAAGGCCCGCTGGGACCAGCAGCCCCCTTTGCCGCGTGTTCTGAAATGCGCTGCTGGCGTTGATCGAAACCGTCACGCCTGCGGGGCCGTTCAATGTGGAATCGAGACCGAGCTTGCGTTCGGTCTGGTCGGCGGGAAGCGCGGGATTGGGCGGTGCGGTGGTGTAGCTGCCGCTGAGCCTGGTTTCGCCGGCGGATGTCTGGATATCGACACTGGTATCGCTCTTGAGCCCGGTGCCATCCGTATTGGCCGCGCCGCCGGTGATATTCACGGCGACATTGCTGGGCAGTTTGAACGCGGTGCTCTGCGCGGCATCGGCAAGCGCCGCGCCGGGGATGGCAACGACGGCAATCGCCGCCCAGCGCCAGACGTTCAACATTCCCACAATCCTGAGTTCGTTCGGCGAGGGGTCCGGCCCGTCGCGAGCATGGAAGTCTAATCACAACCGTCCGCGCGCGGCCAGTCACCGCAGGATGCAATCGGCGACGGTCACACGAAGAAGTTAGTGCGCGTGCGGCTGTGTGATCTCCGCTTTCCCATAATGCGCGCCGATGCGTCCGTCGCGGATGAAATCGGCCATCATCTGGAAGTATCCCGGCACATATCGCGTGGAAAGACGCTCGCCCTTCGGGCTCATCTCATATTCCGTCATGCCGTGTTCGGCGCCGGGATAGACGGCGAGCGTGTAATCCTTGCCGTCCGCGATCAGCGACTTGATGCGTTTGGACGTTTCCGCGCTGGGCGCTTCCATATCGTCGCTGCCCAAGATCCAAAGCTGCGGCGTGGTCGAAGCGCGCAAGGTCGGCATTGGCTCGTAGCGGAATGGCGTGTGGAAATCGAACTGCTTGGCCGCCGCCTCCATCTTCTCCTTGTCGAGCGGCAGGATGAACCAGAGGAAGTCGCCATGAACGTCCTTGTACCAGGGCTCATCCTTGTACTTCTGGCGAAGCGCATCGAACGCCGCATAACCGTCCATGCTCCGCGTTTCGACGATGCGCTCGCCCGCGCGCGCCAGTTCCAGCGCCTTCTTGGTGTCTTCGGCGGAGTGATGGTGGAAATACATGTCGAGCGCCACGCTCTCCTGGTCTTCTTCCAGCACCGTCACCGCCAGCCCGAAGCCGATAATCGCGAAATCCACCGGCGCCTTGTTCACGGCAATCGGGATCACCCAGCCCGCTTCGCTGCCGCCCTGATAGCCGGCGCGGCCTGCGCGCGCGCCCGCAAGCTTGCGCGCTTCGCGCATCGCCGCGATGTCATCATCGGCGAGCACGTCGAAGTCCTGCGTGTATTTTCCACCGGATATGCCGGTGCCGCGCTTGTCGAACACGAAGGCGCCGATGCCCTGCGCCGGGAACATGCGCTGCAAGGAATAGAAATCGAGCGCGGAGTCGTGCTCCGAGCCGTGGATCAGCACCACCACCGGCACCTTGCCGCTGCCCTTGGGCATCACCAGACGCCCCGCCAGCTTCACGCCGTTGCTGTCGAACGTCGCGTTCTGCACATCGAACGCGATGCGTTTTCCGGTGTCTTTGCCGAAGGTGATATCGCCTTTGGCGCAATCGGAGAACGAAACCGTTTTGCCGTCCGGCTTGCCGGTCCAGCCCAGCGTGCTGGTCCATGTGCCATCGGCCTGCTTCTTCAGCAGCCCGGTCTCACCGGTCCACAGGCGCCAGCGCAGATTGTCGCCATCCGCCGGCGCCACATCCACCGCCGTACCATCGGTCAATCGGTACGATCCGACATGGCAATCTTTCGTGGCGCCGGCTTGTGCTGCGGTTGCGAATGAAACGGCGACGGCGAGAGCGGCAATGGCTGTGCGCATGCGAAATTCCCCAAAGATGTTTTTGAAGTAGTCGGCACCTCGCGTTGCTGCAAGGGAACCGGCGCGTCATCGGCAATGCAATTTGCGCATTGCCCGCCAATAGATGACAGGTTCAACTGAATAGCCGGCTCGCGCTGAGGCCGTCGAATATGAACTGCATCGCCAGCGCCGCCAGGAAAATACCTGACACCCGCGCGATCACATTGGCGCCCGTCACGCCCAGCACTTTCATCAGCCGGTCGGACAGCAGCATCGAAAGGAACGTGACCGCGATCATCACCACCAGCGCGCCGATCACGATCAGCGATTGCGGGATCGTATCGGCTTTGCCCATGAGCAGCACCATCGCCGTCATGCTGCCGGGCCCGGCGGTCAGCGGGATGGCCAGCGGGAAGATGGCGATGTCGGTCTTCTGGATCTTCGCTTCGTGCTCTTCGGTGCTGGTGATGGAGGAGATGGCGGAATGCTGCGCCAGCAGCAGATCGGCAGACACCATCAGCAGCAACACGCCGCCCGCGGTGCGGAAAGCGGGCAGGCCCACACCGATCAATTCCAGCAACTGAATCCCGCCCAAGGCAAAGGCGAGCAATACGCCCAGCGCCGTGGTGGCAGAAAGAATCGCCAGCTTGCGCCGATGGGGCGCGTCCATGCCTGCGGTGAGCGCCAGGAACATCGAGGCCACTTCCACCGGCCCGATGGCGACGAACAGCGTGGTCAGCGAGCTGGCGAACAGGTGGAACATGAATCGCACTCTACTTCCCTCTCCCCCTCAAAGGGGGAGAGGGAGTTTTCCGATCAATACACCTCGAACAATCCCGCGCCGCCCATGCCGCCGCCGATGCACATGGTGACGACAACCTTCTTCGCGCCGCGGCGCTTGCCTTCCATCAGAACGTGGCCCGACAGGCGCGCGCCCGTCATGCCGAAAGGATGGCCGATGGCGATGGAGCCGCCGTTCACATTGTATTTCGCCGGATCGATGCCGAGCTTGTCGCGGCTGTAGAGGCATTGCGACGCGAAGGCTTCGTTCAGCTCCCACAGATCGATGTCGGAAACCTTGAGACCATGCCGCTCAAGCAGCCGTGGAACGGCAAAAACAGGCCCGATGCCCATCTCGTCCGGCTTGCAGCCGGCGACGGCCCAGCCCTTGAACGCGCCGAGCGGCTGAAGCCCGCGCTTCTCCGCTTCCTTGGCTTCCATCAGCACGACCGCGGCCGCGCCGTCCGAAAGCTGCGAGGCGTTGCCCGCGGTGACGAACTTGTCCGGGCCCTTCACCGGCGCGAGCTTCGACAAGCCTTCCAGCGTCGTGTCCGGGCGATTGCATTCGTCGCGGTTCACTTCGTAATCGACGATGCTTTCTTCCTTCGTCTCCTTGTTGACGACCTTCATCTTCGTCTTCATGGGGACGATCTCGTCCTTGAACTTCCCGGCCTGCTGCGCGGCGGCCATGCGGCGCTGCGATTCCAGCGAATATTCGTCCTGATATTCGCGCGAAATTCCGTAGCGCTGCGCCACCACATCGGCGGTGTCGATCATCGGCATCCAGTAGTCCGGATACATGTCGACGATCTTCGGCTCCTTGCCGCCGCCGCCACCGCCCTGGAAGGTGATGGAGTCGACGCCCGACCCGACGACGACGTTCGCGCCTTCCTCGGTGATGTAGCGCGCGGCAACCGCGATGGCGTTGAGGCCCGACGAGCAGGCGCGGTTGATGGTGGCGCCCGATGTGGTGATCGGCAAACCGGCCATCAGCGCCGCGCCGCGCGCCACATTGCCCGAAGCCGCCACGCAACCGGCGACCACGTCTTCCACTTCTTTCGGATCGGTCTTGGAGCGCTTCACCGCATGCTCGATGGCATGGGCAAGGATCGCCATGTTGGAGGTATTGTTGAACCCACCACGCGCGGCCTTCGCCAGACCGGTGCGGGCATAGGAAACGACGACTGCTTCTCTCATGAACTTTCTCCGTTTCTAAAATTCAATCACCTCCCCCTTGTGGGGAGGTCGATAAAATCTGAAGCGCAGCGGAAGATTTTTCGGGTGGGGGGAAGGTGACAAGCACAAGCCCCCCACCCCAATCGCTTCGCTCTTGGACCTCCCCACAAGGGGGAGGTGATGCTTATGCCGACCTCTTCGTGTTGAGCGGCTGCGGCGGCAGGTCGGAGAACTTTTTCTTCTCCGCCACCAGCTTCTCCAGCAGCGCGCTCGGCTTGAACGCATCGCCCATCTGGCTCTGCCATTCCTTCATCTTGGCGAGAACCTTATCGAGGCCCACCGTGTCGCCGTAGAACATCGGGCCGCCGCGATAGACCGGCCAGCCGTAACCGTTGATCCACACGATATCGATGTCGGACGCGCGCAGGGCCTTGCCTTCTTCCAGGATCTTCGCGCCTTCATTGATCATCGGATAGATGCAGCGCTCCACGATCTCTTCGTCGCTGATCGCGCGCGAGTTCACGCCGCTCTTCTTGCGGAATTCCTCGATGATCTCCGCGGTGACGGGCGAGGGCGAATTGTTGCGGTTCGCGTCGTAATCGTAATAGCCCGCGCCGGTCTTCTGGCCGCGGCGATCCAGTTCGCACAAGCGGTCGCGGATGGTCTCGCCCTTGGAGTTCTCCTTCACCCAGCCGATGTCGAGGCCGGCCAGATCGCTCATCTGGAACGGTCCCATCGGGAAGCCGAAATTATAGAGCGCGCGGTCCACATCCCACGGCATCGCGCCTTCCATGACGAGCTTCTGCGCCTCGCGCTGGCGGGGCGAGAGCATGCGGTTGCCGATGAAGCCGGGGCAGACACCGGCGAGCGCCGCGATCTTGCCGATCTTCTTGGCCGTCTGCGTGGCCGTGGCGACGACGGCGTCGCTGGTCTTTTCGCCGCGCACATTCTCCAGAAGCCGCATCACGTTCGCGGGCGAGAAGAAATGCATGCCGATCACGTCCTGCGGCCGCGAGGTGGCCGAGGCGATCTCGTCGATGTTGAGATAGGAGGTGTTGGACGCCAGCACCGCGCCCTTCTTCACGATCTTGTCAAGCTTGCCGAAGATATCCTTCTTGATGTCCATGCGCTCGAACACCGCTTCGATCACCATGTCCACATCGGCGAGGTCTTCAAGCTTCAGGGTCGGCGTGAGCAGCGCCATGCGCTTTTCCACGTCGTCCATCGTCATGCGGCCCTTCTTGGCCGTGTTCTCGTAATTCTTGCGGATGGTGGCGACGCCGCGATCCAGCGCCTCCTGCTTCATCTCCACGATGGTCACGGGAATGCCGACATTGAGGAAGTTCATCGAGATGCCACCGCCCATCGTGCCCGCGCCGATGATGCCGACTTTCTTCACCGGGATCGTCGGCGTGTCGTCCGCGATGCCGGGGATCTTCCACACCTGGCGTTCGGCGAAGAAAACATAGCGCTGCGCAGCCGACTGCGTGCCGGTAACAAGCTCCATGAACAGCTTGCGTTCAGCCTTGAGGCCCTCCTCGAAGCTGGGCGAATTCACCGCCGCTTCGATGCACTGGATATTGTATTCCGGCGCGAGGAAGCCGCGGAATTTCTTGGCGTTGGCTTTGCGGAACGCCGCGAAGATCTCCGGCTTGCCGCGCGCGGCTTCCAGCTTGGCGTTGTTGTCGCGCACTTTCTTCAGCGGCTTGTTCTCCGCGACAGCCTTCTTCGCGAAAGCGACGGCCGCTTCCTTCAGCTTGCCTTCCGGCGCCAGTTCATCGACGAGGCCGTTCTCCAGGCATTGCTTGGCGCCGACATGCCTGCCGCTCGTCACCATGTCGAGCGCACTTTCCACGCCGACGATGCGGGGCAGACGCTGCGTACCCCCCGCGCCAGGAAGAAGGCCAAGCGCCACTTCCGGCAATCCGCATTTCGCGCTCGGCACCGCCACGCGGTAATGCGCACAGAGTGCCACTTCGAGGCCGCCGCCCAGCGCGGTGCCATGGATCGCCGCGACCACCGGCTTGGGCGAGCCTTCGATGATGTTCTCCACTTCAAACAGCGAGGCGCCCTTCGGCGGCTTGCCGAATTCGGAGATGTCCGCGCCCGCGATGAAGGTCTTGCCTTCGCAGATCAGCACAATGGCTTTGACGGACGGATCGCCGATGGCCTGCTTGAAGCCGTTGGCCAGCCCGTCGCGCACGTCCGCGCCCAGCGCGTTCACCGGCGGCGAATTGAGTGTGACGATGGCGATATCGCCGTCCTTGGAAAGATCGGTCACCGCATTGATGGCGGTCATGGCAGCCCTCACCTGAATGGAGTTTTTTGCATAGCAACATGACGCCCCGAGCCGAGTCCAGAAGAAACGGTATGCGCGCTTGCGCGCAGGCTTTCCCCCACGCCAACATGGGGTAGGGCGCATCGGAGCGGGTTCATGGGATTGCGCGCCAGCCTTTTTGGCCAAGCCGATTTTCGCCTGGGGCCAAAGGGCTCTGCCGCGCTGCCCGGCACCAAGCCATCGAGGCGGGCGATGGCCGTTGTGGAGTGCCTCGCGACACTGTGATCGCCCTTCGATAAACGGCGAAACATTCACGGTCTTGCCGCTTTATAAAAAGGGCGAAGCTCTACGCTGGCTCTCATGCGGGCAAGGTATGCCTGGATTATTCCGATGCTTTGCGCATTTGGCGCGGGCATGCCGAAGGCCTGTGTGGCGCAGGATGCGCTTGCCGCGCCGGGCCTGCATCGCGATGTGATTTTCTCCTACTCCGCCCAGCCTTCCGAAAGCCGCGAGATATTGCGGCGCATGCTCACGCCGCTGGCCTTCGCGCAGATGGAAAAA
>JAFECP010000042.1:62246-62869 GCA_018242105.1 Pseudomonadota bacterium | reverse complement strand
CTATCTACGTTCCGGCATTGCCCCCGCCGTCCGCCGGCTATGGCCTTCTGGTATTCGTGCCGCCCTGGGACGATGCGCGCCTGCCGGATGGATGGGCTTCGATCCTGGATGCGCGCGGCATCGTGTTCATCACGGCGGCGCAATCGGGAAACGAGCAAGGTGTCGTGAACCGGCGCGCGCCGCTAGCGCTGCTGGCGGAAGAAAATGCCGCCCGTCTCTATCGCATCGATCCGTCGCGCATCTATATCGCCGGTTTCTCCGGCGGATCGCGCGTGGCGATGCGCCTGGCGCTGGCTTATCCGGACATCTTCACAGGCGCATTCCTCAACGCGGGCGCCGACCCCATCGGCGACGCCGCCGCGCCATTGCCGCCGGCCGATCTGTTCTCGCGCTTTCAGCAATCGAGCCGTCTTTATTATGCCACCGGCGCGCTGGACCTGACGAGTTTGGGCATGGATGCGCGAAGCCTGCATGCCATGCGCGACCTGTGCGTCTTCAACACGCAGGCGGCCCGCACGCCGCGCACCGGGCATGACATCGCGGACGCGCATGTGCTGTTCGCGGCGCTGACCTTCCTCGATACGCCACCCGCAACCGATGCCGGCAGGCTCCAATCATGCCGC
>JAFECP010000042.1:33748-62106 GCA_018242105.1 Pseudomonadota bacterium | reverse complement strand
ACCGCTTCGGCGGGCTTGCCGCGAAGGATCTCAATGCGCTGGCGAGTCAGCTCAACTTGGATTCGGCGTTGCGGAGCGCGCACTGAAACATCGCAATAAAAAACTTGTCATGGCCCGCACTCCGGCGGGCCATGACAGTTGTGAGGTGGTGAGAGAAGGGGCTAATTCCCCAGCGCCAGATCGCTCACATAGGGGTTGGTCTTGCGCTCCCAGCCGAAGGTGCTGGTGTCGCCATGTCCCGGCACGAAGGTGATGTCGTCGCCCAGCGGCCACAGGCGCTGCGTGATCGAGTCCACCAGTTGCTGGTGATTGCCGCGCGGAAAATCGGTGCGTCCCACGCTCCCGCGAAACAGCACGTCGCCGACAAACGCCACGCGCGCAATGTCGTGATAGATCACCACATGGCCCGGCGTGTGGCCGGGGCAATGGCGCACGCCGAAGGTTGCTTCGCCCACGGTGATCGTGTCGCCGTCTTCCAGCCAGCGATCCGGCAAACAATTCTCCGCGTCGCCGAAGCCCGGGCGCACCTTGTTGCGGCCAAGCTCTTCCAGCAAAAACAGATCGTCCTTGTGCGGGCCTTCGATCTTTACGCCGAACTCGCGCGCCAGCTTCGCCGCGCCGCTGGCGTGATCCAGATGGCCATGTGTGAGCAGAACTTTCTCCAAAGTCACGCCCTGTTGCGCGATCAGCGCCTTCAACCGCTCCAGATCGCCGCCCGGATCGATCACCGCCGCGCGCTTGGTCGCCGTGCACCACACCAGCGAGCAATTCTGCTGATAGGGCGTCACCGGCAGCACGGCGGCTTTGATGGGCGGCTCTTTCATGCCCCCAGATGATAAGACCGGCGCGAATATGGCAAGATGAAACCATGGCCCCGTTCCTGATGACCCCGCGCCTGACGCTGCGTCCCCTCGCCGAACGCGACGTCGATGCGGTGTTCGCCATGATGTCCGACGAGGAGACCATGCGCTTCTGGGACTGGCCCGCCTTTAAGGATCGCGAGACGGTGGCGGAAATCGTCGATGCGCAACTGGACGATATGCAAACCGGGAACGCGCTCTATTGGGCCGTCGCGCTCGATCCGGAGGGCGAAGCAATCGGTTCCTGCGACCTGTCGGATATCGACCGCCATCATGCGCGCGCCGAAATCGGTTTCCTCTTCAACCGCGCCTATTGGGGCAATGGTTATGCGCGTGAAGCGATGGACGCGGTGACGGCGTTCGGATTCGAAAGCCTCAACCTGAAGCGGCTGTGGGCGCGCTTTCATGCCGGCAATACCGCATCGCAGCGATTGCTGGAGCGTCTGGGCTTTTCGCGCGAGGGCACGTTGCGCGGCCATATTGTGCGCGAAGGCGTGCGCCGCGATTGCGACATTTATGGACGTATGCGCTAATATGGCCGTCAGCGCGGGGTGGGGCCGTTATGAGCAAAATTCCGGTTTTTGAAACGATCGCGCATGCCTATGGTTTCGCGACCGGAAATTTCCTGCGTATTCTGGGGATCGTCTGGGCGCCGCTCGTGGTTTCCATCGCCGTGGGCTTGATGGTGACGCCCGGGTTCTTCGGCAACCGGATGCCCATCGACGATATCGACGCGATCCAGCGCCAATCGCTGCGGCTTGCACCCCTTATCTTTGTGTTCTCGCTTTTCATCCGCGCGATGATCGGCGCTGGCGTGACCGAGCTTGCGCTTGGAAAACGCACGGGAACGACGTTCGTATATTTCTCCGTGGCCGCGCCGGTATGGCGGCTGATCGGCGCGTGGCTGCTGTTCGCGCTGGTGATGATCCTCATCTATATCGGGGTCGTCGTTCTCGTCATCGCGGTCGCGGTTGGCGGCGGGCTGGCGGTGAAAGCTGCGGCCCTTTCGCCGGGCGCCAACACAATCGCTGCCGGCCTTCTTGCCCTGTTCTGCATCTTCCTGTTCGCCGGCGCTCTCGTCTATGCCATGGCGCGGCTGGCCTTTCTCATTCCGCCTGTCGTCGTGGAAGAGAACAAAGTCGATCTTGCGCGTGGCTGGATTCTCACACGGGGCAGCTTCTGGCGGGTCTGTTGCATCGGCCTGGCCATTTTCATCCCGCTGATCCTTGTTGAGGGCACTATCGTCGTCTCGGTGTATGGCCTGGAGTATTTCCATCGCCTCGCCGGGATCTTGCGCGGCGGTTTCCTCAGGCAGCTCAGCGAGGAGGCCGTGCGTCAACAGATGGATGTATGGGGCGCTGCGGTGCGCGCCCGCGGGCTTCAGGTCTGGCCGTTCATGGCCGCCGCCGGTCTGGTGTTCGAAACTTTTGCCTATGGGCTTCTCTATGGCGCATCGGCTTTCGCTTACCGCGAAATCAATCCGGGCGCCCCGCCTTTGCGCGATCCCAGATAAAGAACGGCGCGTAGAAAACAAGAATCAGCGCGATTCCGATCGGCACCATCTCGCCGATATACCAGGGCCATGGCGCCAGCGCGTTCATCATGGTCGCCGCCGTGGGCTTGGCGCTGAGAAATCCGAAATTCACCTTGAACACCCAATTCACCATGCCCGCCGCGGCAAGATAGAAAAGCGTCCATGCCATCACACGCGGAATGGAGCGCATGTAAGGCCGCATCTTCGCCGCGAAAGTCAGATAGAGCGTCGCCGCGATGACGCCCGCATGGAACGCGAAGAAGATAATGAAGCGCAGATCGGGAAAGCCATATTGCAGATCGGGCGTCACCATCGCCAGCAGCGTTCCGCACAGGCACCAGAAATAGGCAAGCTCATAGGTTTTCTGGTTCGGCCAGAGCAGCGTGACGATGGCCGCGATCGTCGCCCAGTCGCACAGATGCATCGGCAGAAGGGTTTGCGGCGATTCCCACCCCAGATGGAAGATCATCCAGAGCCAGAATATCCACGCGCCGATCAACCATGCCGCGAAAGCCAGCCGCGTACCGCGTACGGCATGCATGCTGCGCCGCGTCAAAAGCGCCAGCACAACCGGCACGACAAACGTCAGCGCCAGAACGATCAGATGATCGCGGCCGAACAGAATGAACGGATGTGACATCCAGGCCCCCATGCATGCGCGAAGCATAGCGATTTTCCCTTCGACGTCAGCGAAGGAATCGTTACAGTCCCGCTCCACCGAGGTGCGCGGGGGCGCCGGCTTCGAGAGGATAGACTTGTGACCGCACGCGCCCTGCTGTTTGCCTTAAGCCGCGCGCTCGAACACCGCCGCCAATCCCTGTCCGCCGCCGATGCACATGGTTTCGAGGCCGTAGCGTGACTTCCGCCGGTGCATTTCGTTCAGCATCGTTGCGAGGATGCGGCCGCCTGTTGCGCCGATGGGGTGGCCGAGCGAGATGCCCGAGCCGTTGACGTTCAGCTTGTCGCGGTCATCCCAGCCCCAGCCCTTCAAAACGGCCAGAACCTGCGGCGCGAAGGCTTCGTTGAGTTCCACAAGGTCGATATCTTTCCAGCCGAGCTTGGTGCGCGCGAACAATCGCTCCACCGCGGGCACCGGGCCGATGCCCATGCGCGACGGATCGCAGCCCGCTGCTGCCCAGCCGACGAACCAGCCCATCGGCTGAAGATCCAGCTCGCGCAGCTTGTCTTCCGCCACCACGATGCACGCCGCCGCCGCGTCGTTCTGCTGGCTGGCATTGCCCGCCGTCACCACGCCGCCTTTCTCGATGGCGCGCAGCTTGGAAAGCGTCTCCGGCGAGGCATCGGCGCGGATGCCTTCGTCATGCTTGAAGACGATCGGTTCGCCTTTCTTCTGCGGCACGCTCACCGGCACCAGCTCGTTGTCGAACTTGCCTGCGGCCCACGCCGCGGCGGCGCGCTGATGGCTCGCGGCGGCATATGCGTCGCAAGCCTCGCGGGAGATGCCGTAGTCCTTCGCAAGATTTTCCGCCGTCTCGATCATGCCGCTGATCACGCCGAAGCGCGCAATCGGCTGGCTCATCACGCGCCCGCGCGTCAGACGGTCGTGCATCACGGCGGGGCCGCTGCGCGCGCCGCCGCGCATATCGAGCGAATAATATTCGGCGTTGCTCATGCTCTCCACGCCGCCCGCGATCACCACGTCCGCGGCGCCGGTCTGCACCATCATCGCCGCGTCGATCACCGATTGCAGGCCCGAGCCGCAGCGCCGGTCGAGCTGGTAGCCCGGCACCTTGATGGGAAAGCCGGCGGCGAGCGCGGACCAGCGCGCGATGCACGGCGCTTCGCCATTGCCATAGCCTTGCGCGAAAATCACATCGTCCACACGCTCCGGATCGAGCTTGGTGCGCTCCACCAGCGCGCGCAGGATGACCGCGCCCAGATCGCCCGCGGCGATGGACGACAATCCGCCCTGGAATTTTCCGACGGCGGTGCGAAGAGGCGAAACAATGGCGGCGCGGCGCATGGCGAGGGCTTTCCTGAAAAAGAAGATGGATGCCAATTTTATCGAAGTGAGGCTGGGAGTCCTAGTAGGACGGATGGCTTTCATCTTGTGCGGCAAGCGCCACCGCCGCCTCTACGCTCAGCGCGGCGCCCTCCGCCATCCGTAGGGTAAGCATTTCATCGGTTATGTGTTTCGCTACGAGGTGGAGCGCGGCGTCATGCGCGCGCTGCTCGTTCGGCTGGCGGCTGGCGCGATGTTTTGCATATTCGGCGTCCGCAAAGCCCAGCGCGCGCGCCGCCGCATCCATGTGTCCCCGCTTTGCCTTGCACAACGCCACATGGTCGAAATTCACCCAGAGCTGCCAGGGATCGCGCAGCGATGGCGCCGCTTCGGTGAACAATGCCTGTGCCTCCGCGGCGTCGCCGCGCTCGGTCAGCATGCCGGCGAGGTTGCCAAGCGCAAAGCCGATGGCCGCTGCGTTGGGAAATCTCTCGTTGCGCAGGGCTGTCAGAACTTCACGGCAGGTGCCGATCGCCGCGTCCAGATCGCCCGCATTCCACAACACATAGGCAAGGCTGGTGCGAACGGTGCCTGCGGTCGTGTGCGCTTCGGCGCTGCTGAATGCGTCATGTGACAAGCGCATCATCTCCACGCTGGCCGCATAATCGCCACGCGCGGCGTTGCTGTTGCCTTTGGCGCGATAGAGATGGCCTTTTGTTCGCGCCGTGCCTGTTGCCGCAATCAAAGGTTCGGATTCCGCAATGAGCGCCTCGGACTCCCCGGCGCGGCCGGGCAGAACCTGGGCAATGCGTCCCATGTAAACAAGCAACGCGCCTAGCGCCTGCGGATCGTCGAGGGCGCGGCGCAGCGGCAGCGCCCGCGACAACGCTTCGAACGCTTTGGCCGGTTGTGAGAAGCCATAGAGCCGCCCCAGACCTTCCCATATCCGGGCGGCGCGAAGCGGCGGCGTATCCGCCGAAAGATGCTGGGACACCAACTCCAATCGCTGCCGGGCCTCGCTGGGCAACGCCATCATCACATAGTAGGGTTCGATCGTTCCGGCGATCGCGATGCCTGTGGCCGCATCGCCGCCGTCCGCGAAAGACCAGTCCAGCGCGGTGCGCAGATTGTCGATATCCGGGGCGTAAGCTTCGCGCAGCGTGGCGTCGGACACGGTGTCCGCATCCCGCAAGCAGCGTTCGAAAAGATTGCCGACAAATCTGGCATGACGCCGCGCGACGCCTTGCATTTCGCCGGCGTCGGCGAGTTTTTCGCGCGCATAGCTGCGCGTCGTCTCCAGAAGGTGGTAGCGCGGTGTTGCGACGGTCAGGGTCTGGTTCACCAGCGACTTCCTCGCCAGCGCCGTTACCGACTCGAAGATGTCCGGCGCGTCCAGTGCATCCATGCCGGCAACGGTGCCTGCCGCTTCCATCGTGAACCCGCCTGCAAAGATGCCAAGGCGCCGCATGGTGGTGCGCTCGCGCTCCGGCAGCAATCCGTGGCTCCAATCCAGAACGGCGTGCAATGTTTGATGGCGCGGCAGCGCGGTGCGCCGTCCTCTGTTGAGAAGGCGGAAGCGCTGATCGAGATTCTCCGCAATTTCGGCGATGCTCAGCGCGCCCACGCGGGCCGCCGCCATTTCGATGGCCAGCGCCATGCCATCCAGTTGACGGCAAATGGCCGCGATGGCGATGGCGTTTTCATCCGTGATTTGAAATCGGGAATCTGCCGCGGTGGCGCGTGTGACCAATAGCACCGCCGCCGCATACTTCATGACCTCTGCCCCATCGCGTGCATCGGGCGGAGGAACTGCGAGCGTCTGCAGGTAAAAAACGTCTTCGCCGTCGATGTTGATCGGCTCCTGCGACGTCGCGAGGATGCGCACGCCTGGGCAAACGGATAGCAGCTTCTCGCTCAGATGCGCCACGGCGTCGATGAGATGTTCGCAATTATCCAGGATGAGAAGAAGGTTCTGCGTGCGCAAGCGGTTGGCTAAAATCTCCATCGGCGGTTTGCCTTCGGAGAGTTCGATGCCAAGCGCCGTGCTGATTGCGCTGGGCACCAGCGCCGGATCGCCCAGCGGCGCGAGTTCGACAAACCATACGCCTTTGTCGAACAGCGCCGGACCCGGATGAAGGCTATCGCTCGCCGCCGCGAATTTGGTGAGTTGGTCGCGGCCGGTCTCCAGTGCGAGGCGCGTCTTGCCGACGCCGCCAGGACCGGTGAGCGTCACCAGGCGATTGCCCGCGATCATTTTTCCGATCGTTTCAAGTTCGTCTTCGCGCCCGATAAGCGGGGATAAGCGTTGCGGAAGATTTGTCGCCAGTTCGCCAGCGCCGCGCAGCGGTGGAAACTCTTGCGGCAAGTCTGCGATCACAACCTGATAGATTCCGACCCTTTGGGCCGGATCGTCCAAAGGATAGGAACCGAGCAGTCTTAGCGGCGCATCGATCTCGCGCTCGGCATTCAGCAATTCTGCGGTCGCGGATGTGATGAGGAGTTGCCCGCCATGCGCGAGGACGAGGAGCCGGGCGCAGCGGTTGAGCGCAGGGCCGAAGAAATCCTGCTCGCGCTTTTCCGATGTGCCCACATGCACCGCCATGCGCACCTTCAGCTCATCGACATCGGACCAATCTTCTTTCGCCAGCATATGCTGCGCGGCGATGGCCGATGCGATCGCCTCCACGGGCCGCTTGAACGCGGCGTAAAACGCGTCGCCCGCGGTTTTGAAAACTTCGCCATTTGCATCCGCTATCGCCTCGCGGAGGATTGCGTCATGCCGGGCCAGTGCCTGCTGCATGGCGGGGCGGCGTTCCAGCCATTTCACGCTGGAGTTTTCGATATCCGTGAAAAGAAACGCCCAGAGATCGGCGGATTGCGCCATTCTTCCAACCCGTGCGGACCGGGGGATTATGGCGGGGCCGCTTGCGGCTGCCAATGTTGAGGGGGATGATAATGCCCAGCGGCGGCGCGCCATAGAACCCTTTGGGGCCGCGCTTGGGGGATGTCATGGAAACGATCCGCATCGCCAATGAAATGATCGCCATGCTGCGGCAAGGTAAATTCCTCGAAGCAGGCGAGCGCTTTTGGGCCGAGGATGTTTTGAGCGTCGAGCCAATGACCGGCGAGATGGCGCAGCTTCGTGGAAAGGCTGCCGCGAAAGCCAAGGGCGAATGGTGGACCCGCGCGCACGATGTGCATGGCGTCGAAATCCAGGGGCCTTATGTCAACGGCGACCAGTTTATCGTCCGGTTCATCATGGATTTGACCGTGCGGGAAACGAAACAGCGATCCAAGCTAGACGAGCTCGGCCTCTACACTCTCCGGCAGGGAAAAATCGCCGAGGAAAAGTTCTTCGTGACCCCTGCCTATTTCGAGCGCTGAACCGCGCAGCCCTCTCTTTGCGGGTCCGTCACCGTCTGCCCTTTACCGGAACGTTGTCGACCGGAAAGATTGACCTGGGCAAGCTTTTGAAAGTCTTCAGGAAAATATTGTTTGACGGTTTGTAGTATATTTTTTCCTGATATGGCTTGAAAGTCCTAAATTATTGTTCTATCTTCGTTCCTATGCAGGTCGAGGAGAACACCGCCCATGATTCGCTAATCCACAAGGACAGACAGGTAAGGGGCCAAGCCTTGTGTGGACCCCGCGTGAAGACCATCCGGAGCCGGATTGCTCAGAGGCCGGAGGATAGATGGGCCCTTCACATGCAAACCGGGGAGGTTGAAGCGAAAGCGCCATGTGGTGTCGGCCTGAAAGAGGGCCTTCGGCGGGCCTGCTGTGTAGCGAGAACACTGGAAGGCTCCGCTGTCAGATATCCGCCGGGGCCTTTCTTTTATGGAGCGTTCGCCGCGCCTCATGCTAAGACCCGCAAATCGCGCGCGGGCGTAGCTCAATGGTAGAGCTGTAGCTTCCCAAGCTACTGACGAGGGTTCGATTCCCTTCGCCCGCTCCAGCCTCCACTCGCAGAACGAGGGAAGGCTGTCGCGCCGAAGCCTGAAAGGCGACAGCAGGCTGGTTGCCGCGAGCTTCGCCTCGGCAAGTCATCTTTCCCTCTGGGCCGCCCCGGCTCTTTATCAAGGTTTGAAACCATGCCTTTTGCGCATGGCCGAGGGCGGGTGCAACGCAGCAATCGAACTATTGTGGACTGACGAACACCCCCTATTTCCCGCGTGTGACCGGTAAACGGGTGGTTATCCCCTTCCCCCAGAAGCCGGCCGCAAATGGAGAGGCAAATGACGCACACCAATTCCAACGGCGAGGTTTACGGCTCGAAAGTCCTGACCCTGGCCATCATCGCTGCTTCGGCGTTCATCCTGGCCGGTACAGTTTATTCGCCCAGCCAGCCCCGCGTGCAGGCCAATCCGGCCCCCGCGCAGCAGATCGTCGATACCGTACACGTCGCGGCAAGCGGGTTGGCCGGTTGAGGCCGGTTTGGTGCGCCGGCGCCGGCTCTCGCAGCATTTCGGGCCCTTGGAACCCCTGATCCCCAAGTGACGCGAGGCCGGTGCGGCGTTATAGTTGCTTCGTCGCATGGGCATGCCGGTTGGTCGCCCTGTTTCATAGGGCGCTCCGATCCGGCTGGGAGGATTGGAATGGAAGAACCGCTTCACGCTTCAAAAGATGTCGACAAGGATGAGACGATGACGCGCATTGTGGCCGTCGTCGCCGGCCTTGCACTTATCGTCATCGTCACCGGTGGTTTGATGTATTCGGGTATGTGGTCGCCTGCGGCCACATCGCTGACCACCACCACGATGGCCAAGCACTGATCTGACGCCTAGTTCGCGTCAGTCTCGCTCAGACCCACGTCGTGGCCCCAGAGGCGCTCGACGTGGGCGAGCACAAGTTCTCTTGTCTTTCCGTCCAGTGGGACGCTGCGGTGCATTTTGTGCTCCAGGATCAGGCGTCGATTGCCTTTCAAATCCGCCGACTTCACCTGGATATTGGGCTCGTTGAGGCTGACGTCGTATTGACGGGCGAGCAGTTGCCGCACGCGACGATAGCCTGTCTCGTTATGAATCGCGCTGACCTTGTAGGCGCCATCGTCCGCTTTATCGAACAGCGAGAAGAAACGGAAATCGCGCATCAGCTTGGGCGACAGAAACTGCTCGATGAAGCTTTCGTCACGGTAGTTGGCCCATGCGTCCTTCAACACGCCCACCCAATCGCCATTGCCTGCGAAGGCGGGGAACCAATCGCGGTCTTCATCCGTCGGCTCCGTGGCGATGCGCTTGATATCGGTCATCATGCCGAAGCCGAGCGCATAGGGGTTTATGCCGTAATAGCGCTTGTCGTCGAACTCAGGCTGGAACACGACCGAGGTATGGCTGTGCATGAACTCCAGCAGCGAGCCTTCATTGATCATGCCGCGGTCATAAAGGATGTTCATGATCGCATGATGCACGAAGCTGGCGCAGCCTTCGTTCATCACTTTGGTCTGCTTCTGCGGGTAGAAATATTGCGCGAGGTTGCGCACGATCCGCAGCGTTTCGCGTTGCCAGGCTCTCAGCGACGGCGAGTGCTTCTCCAGGAAATAGAGAATGTTCTCTTCGGGAAATTTCATGTCGCCGCTGTAGTCGTCTTCCGGATCGTCGGTCGGCGTGGTCGCGGGCGGTTCGACGCCCGCAGGAAGTGTGCGCCAAAGCTCGTTGTAGGATTCCTCTTCGTATTGCGCGCGGGCGCGCATCTTTTCCAAAGTGCGCTCGCGCGACGGGCGTGGCGGGCGTCGATAGCGGAAAACGCCCTGGTCCATCAGCGCATGTGCGCTGTCGAGGATTGCTTCGACCTCGTCACGGCCATATTTCTCCTCACAGGCAGCCACATATTTCTTGGCGAAAGCGAGATAATCGAGAATGCCTTCGGCGTTGGTCCATTGACGGAAGAGATAGTTGTTCTTGAAGAAATGATTGTGGCCGAAAGCGGCGTGCGCCATCACCAGCGCCTGCATTGTCATGGTGTTTTCTTCCAGAAGATAGGAAATGCAGGGACTGGAATTGATGACGATCTCGTAGGCGAGGGCGGAATAGCCGGCGCGATACATCGCCTCCTCGCGCGCGAACAGCTTGCCGAAGCTCCAGTGATTGTACATCAATGGCATAGCGAGCGAAGAATAGGCATCCAGCATCTGCTCGGACGAAATAACCTCGATCTGGTTGGGATAAATGTCTAGCTTAAGATCATTAAGAGCGATGTGCTCGATCGCCTTGAAGGCTCGGTCTAGCGCCGGGAAATCCCATTCGGCTTCGGAAAAGAGAAGATGGCTCACGCGACGTCCGCCTTTTTGAAGAGCTCGCGGAACACCGGGAAGATATCGGCCGGTTTGGAGATGCGCTTGGTCGCGAAATTGGGCCAGCCATCGGCGACCGTGCGATATGCTCGCCACAATTCCGCGCCGGATTCCTCGGAAGCGAAGACTTCCATCTCGCGCTCGTCGAGAATTTCGATGTAGGCGTAATACTGACAGAGGGGCATGATGTCGTTGTTGAGCATTTCCACACAGCGCCGCGCGTCGCCGCTTTGCGTGTAGCCGTCGGAGGCCTGAGCGGCGTAGATATTCCAGTCCGACGTCGCGTAGCGCTCTTTTTGGATTTCCAGCATCTTGTCCAGCGCCGTGGAAACGATCGTGCCGCCGGACTGGCGCGAATAGAAGAACTCTTGTTCGTCCACTTCCTGTGCGTCATGGGTATGGCGGATGAACACGATGTCCACTCGTTTGTAGCGGCGTTTGAGAAACAGGTGCAGCAGCATGTAGAAGCGCTTGGCAAGGTCCTTTTCGCGCTCGCCCATCGAGCCGGACACATCCATCAAGCAGAACATTACGGCCTGAGATGTTGGCACAGGTTGTTCGGTGTAAGAATTGAAGCGCACATCGACGGGATCGATAAAGCCAACCCATTTGCGCTTCGAATTGAGCTTTGCGATCCGCTCTTTCAGTGCGGCGATCTTCTCGCGGTCGATTTCGGGGTTCTGTTCGAGAGCGTCGAGTTCCGCCTGCAGTTCTTCCACGTCCTTCAGCTTGGGGCGGTGCAGCGCCAGTCTGCGGCCTTGCGCGTTGCGCATGGTGCGGATGAGGTTGATCTGCGTAGGTGAACCAGCCGTAGTGATGCCCGCACGCTTCCACACCTTGTTCGGTGTGTCCTTCAAGGTCGTGCGCACGAGATTGGGGAGTTCGAGATCTTCGAAGAAAATGTCGAGAACCTCATCCTGCGTCATGGTGAATTCGAATTCGTCGTCACCCTCTGCGAAATCAGCCGCTTCCTTGCCGCGTCCTCCGCCGTCACCCGAAGGCGGTTTCTTGATCTCGTCGCCAGGTGTGAATTGCTTGTTGCCTGGCAGCACGAAATCGTGTTCGCCGCCGGCTTTCGGATCGAGACGGAAGCGCGGTTCTTTCGTGCCTTTGGTCGAAATGCGTACTTTGCGGTCCTTGTCGATGTCCGCGACCGACGCATCCTTGAGGGATTTTTGAACGGCCTCGCGAATTTGGGTGCGTGCGCGGCGCAGGAAGCGCTGGCGATTGCCGAGGCTTTTGCCTTTTGGATTCAAACGGCGGTCGATGAAGTGGGTCATGCCTTAGAACCTGTCATCCCGGGCACCGAGCGAAGCGACGCGCGGCCCGGGATCCATTCCTGCATTACCCCGCCTTGTTGACGCGCATATACCACTCGACCAATCGGCGCACCTGGCGCGAAGTGTATCCGCGCGACAGCATGCGCTTTACGAACTCGTTGTGCTTGGTCTCGGTATCGCTGTCTTTCTTGGACTCGAAGCTGATCACCGGCAGCAGATCTTCGACTTGCGTGAACATCCGCTTCTCAATGACGGAGCGGATTTTCTCGTAGGCGGTCCATGCCGGATTGGCGCCGTCATGCTGCGCACGATAGCGTAAGGCGAATTTCACCACCTCGTTGCGGAAATCTTTTGGATTGGCGATGCCTGCCGGCTTTTCAATCTTCGATAACTCATTGTCGAGCGCTTCGCGGTTGAGAAGCTGCCCTGTATCGGCGTCCTTGTAGTCCTGGTCCTCGATCCACGCATCGGCATAAGCGATGTATCGATCGAACAGATTCTGGCCATATTCGCCGTAGCTCTCGAGATATGCTTTCTGGATTTCCTTGCCAATGAATTCGGCATAGCGCGGTGCAAGCTCGGCCTTGATGAATTCGAGATATTTCTTCTCGGTCTCGTCCGCATATTGCTCGCGCTTGATCGCCTGCTCCAGCACATACATCAGATGCACAGGATCGGCCGCAACTTCAGAATGATCGTAGTTGAAAGTTTCCGACAGCGTTTTGTACGCGAAGCGGGTGGAGATGCCCGTCATGCCTTCGTCCACACCAGCCGCATCCTTGTATTCTTGGAGGGTCTTGGCCTTCGGGTCGGTATCTTTCAGCTTTTCGCCGTCATAAACGCGCATCTTGGAGATGAGATTGGAATTCTCATGCTCCTTCAGGCGTGTCATTACGCAGAATTTGGCGAGCATCTCCAGTGTTTCGGGCGAGCATTTCGATCCGTCCAGATCGCTGCTCTTCAGAAGTTTCTTGTAGATCGCCGTTTCTTCGGTCACGCGCAGCGAGTAGGGCACGGTGACGACACTGATGCGGTCCAGGAAGGCTTCATTGTTGCGGTTGTTCTTGAAGACCGTCCATTCAGCCTCATTGGAATGGGCGAGGATTGTGCCGTTGAACGGGATCGGCCCCAGCGTTTCGGTGCCGGTGTAGTTGCCTTCCTGCGTTGCGGTCAGGAGCGGGTGCAGAACCTTGATCGGCGCCTTGAACATTTCGACAAATTCGAGAAGCCCCTGATTGGCGCGGCACAGACCGCCCGAGAAGGAATAAGCGTCCGGATCGTTCTGGCTGAAATGCTCGAGCTTGCGGATATCGACCTTGCCGACGAGCGAAGAAATATCCTGGTTATTCTCGTCGCCTGGTTCAGTCTTCGCCACTGCGAACTGGCGCAGTTTCGAAGGATAAAGGCGCACAACTTCAAATTTGGAAATGTCACCGCCGAATTCATCGAGCCGTTTCACAGCCCATGGGCTCATGACCTGACCGGTACGATGCTTTTCAATACCATATTTGTCGGCCAACAGCGACGAAAGCTCTTGCGAGCGGAAAAGTCCAAGCGGGCTTTCAAAGACGGGGCTGATGTTCTCCCCGGCTTTCAGCACATAGATCGGATACTTTTCCATCAGATCCTTGAGGCGTTCCGCGAGCGAGGACTTGCCGCCGCCGACCGGGCCGAGGAGATAAAGAATCTGCCGCTTCTCTTCCAAACCTTGTGCGGCATGCTTGAAGTAGCTCACGATACGCTCGATCGTGTCTTCCATGCCGAAAAAGCCATCGAAGGCGCGGTAGGTTTTGATGGTGCGGTTGAAGAAAATGCGGCCGAGACGGCTATCCTGTGCGGTGTCGATCAGCTCCGCTTCACCGATCGCGGAAACCATGCGCTCTGCTGGTGTCGCGTAGAGCATTTTATCGTCGCGCGCGGCCAGTAGCCAATCGCGCAGGCTCATTGTTTCGAAGCGCTCGCGCGCGTAATCGCGGGTGAAGATGTCGAAGACGTCCAACGTACTCATCGGTCGACTCCCTGTACGTCTTGCGCGCCCGTCACAATCTAGATGTCGTGACCCTTTGCAGACATGGCAAGACGGCTGAGTGATCTACGCACGATAATTATCTCACTGCCCCGTGAACTAACCCTTAAGTGTGTGCCTCGTTCCCCCGCTGCGCCGGAAAAATCCAAGCAAACCGCCATGTTCGCGCCGTTCGGCGCGAGCGTTGGATAACCGAAAGCTTCATTTCCCTGTTCAAATCCGCCAGCCTCTTTGTTGCCCGTAATAGACGGTGCGTCGGCATGGTCGATGCAGAATCACTGTAACTCCGTTTGGCAAAAAAGAAAATTGAAACGTGCGCAATTCCATGTCGCGATAAACACAAATCGGTCAAGATTTCGACGCGCGGAATGCAACTTTTCATTTCACCGAATATGACCGGTGATTGCACTTGGCAGCGCCGGAAGATCGCGCAAAGATTGCAGTCATGAGCGGTCTTGCGGTCAAGGTGCGCCAGGCAAAACCCGACGATGCCGAAGGTATCGCGCGCGTTTATATCGACTCCTGGCATGATACTTATGCAGCCATCCTTCCGATGCGCTTGCTGTGCGCTATGACGCCGCGCGGTCAGGCGGCGCGTTGGCGTTCGGCGGTTCGTGTCCGCGGCGAAGCGGTGTTTGTGGCGGAAGACGAGAATGATGGCATTGTCGGGATGGCGAGCTGCGGGCAGGCGCGCGACGCAACGCTCGGTTTTGATGGCGAGGTCTATACTTTATATGTCGATCCTGCCTGCTATGGCGCCGGGATCGGGCGCGCCCTGTTGCGCAATGCCTTCGCCTGGATGAGTGAACGCGGCTATGGATCCTGCGTGATCTGGGCACACAAAAAAAACAATGCGCGGTTCTTCTACGAGAAGGTGGGCGGACGCCTGATCGCGGAGCGCTCCGGCCGGATGATGGGAGATCCGATCTGTGAAGCTGCGTTCGGCTGGCGCAAATTGGCCTTGGCGGAAACGAGTCGCGCGTGACGGCTGCGAAAAACGCCATCGTCATTCTTTTGGATAGCCTGAATCGTCACATGTTGGGCGCCTATGGCGGGCAGGAATTTCCCACACCCAATCTGGACCGACTGGCGGCACGCAGTGTGCGTTTCACCAAACATTATGCGGCGTCACTGCCCTGCATCCCTGCGCGGCATGACATTCTTTGTGGCGCCTGGGATTTTCTCTGGCGGCCGTGGGGATCCGTCGAGATTTGGGAAGACGCGATCACTGCTCATCTGCACAGGGCCGGCGTGATATCGCAGCTCATCAGCGATCATCCGCATCTGTTCGAGGTTGGCGGAGAGAACTATCACACCGATTTCACTGCGTGGGATTACCAGCGCGGCCACGAAGGCGATCCGTGGAAAACGCGAGCCGATCCGAGTTGGGCGGGTGCGCCCATGTTCGGATTCAAGCGCGATATGCCGTATGACCGGTCCCGCGGCTGGTTTCGCGGTGAAGTCGATTTTCCGGGGCCGCGCACGATGCAGGCGGCAGCCAAGTGGCTTGGCGAAAATGCGAACGCGCATAACCGCTTCTTTCTTTTTGTCGATGAGTTCGATCCGCATGAGCCGTTCGACACGCCCGATTCATATGTGAAACGTACCGATCCGGATTGGGATGGTGCACCGCTCATCTGGCCGCCTTACGCCGTTGGCGCTGTGGCGAACGGTATCATCAGCGAACGAGAAGGCCGGCACATCCGCGCCCGTTATGGCGCCAAGCTGATGATGATCGATCATTGGCTCGGCCGCGTGCTGGATGCCATCGATGCGCAGGAATTGTGGCGCGATACGCTTGTTATTCTTTGCACCGATCATGGCCATTATTTGGGCGAGAAAGGCATCTGGGGAAAGCCGGCGGTGCCGCTTTACGACACGATGGCGCGCATCCCGCTGCTGATCGCGGGACCGGACCTCGAAGCTGGAACCTGCGATGCGCTCACCACCAGCGCGGACATTTTCGCCACGCTTACGGATTTGTTCGGCGTAACGGGGAGTATCCGTCAGCGTACGCATGGCGCTTCACTGCTGCCGCTTCTGGCGCGCGAAAAGACGACAATCCGGGATTGGATCTTGGCCGGCGTGTGGGGCCGCGAAGTGCACTATATCGACGCCGCAACCAAATATGTCCGCGCGCCCGCGGGCAGGAACGAACCGCTTTCCATGTGGTCAAACCGCTGGTCCACCATGCCCACACACATTCTTACACGCGAACAGGAACTGCCGTTGCCGGATGAGCGTGCGCGCCTGGACAAGATGCCTGGAAGCCGGGTGCCTGTGATGCGGCAGATGTGGGATGCGAGTGACGCGTTGCCTTATTGGGCCGGGCGCCGTTTTTCCGGCAACCATCTCTACGATCTCCAAGAAGATCCTGGCGAAAATGAAAATCTCGCGGGCTCGTCGCGCGAAGCCGAATTTTCCGACGCCTTGCGCGCGGCGCTCAAGCAGGTCGAAGCGCCACAAGAGCAATTCGCGCGGCTGGGTTTGCTCTAACCCATCAGATCGCGAGGCCTGAGGAATTCGAGCAGGATGCCGCCGCTGCCCGCGCCGCTCCAGGACTCGACATCGAAATCCAGAACCGCGAGCGCGCAGGTCGGAAATTTCTCCCGCATCTCTGCGAGCTTCTCGTTCTCTGCTTTTGATACCGGCTTGCGAGCGAGGCGAATGGCACATTCCTCGATACCGGGATTGTGCCCAATGAGCATAAGCGCCTTCACATCGTCGGCGCTGCTCGCGATCAGGGCGCGGATGTTTTTCGGTGAGGCCAGATATAGGGCCTTGGTGAACGCGACCTTCGGCATTTTCGCGAGTTCGGGCGAAAGCCGCCGCCAGGTTTCGATGGTGCGGGCCGCATCGGAGCAAACAACAAGATCGGGGACATAGCCGCGCGTATTCATTGCCCGGCCCATGCGGACCGAGTCTTCTCGTCCACGCCCGGTCAGCGCGCGCGCATGGTCGCCTTCGCCGCTATCCTGCGTAGCCCTTGCATGGCGCAGGAGAAGCAGGCGGAGCATGGCGTATCAGGCGATCTGGTAACGGGCGCGTGCGCCGCGTTCGAGCGCCGCCGCGACAAGCCGGTCGATATGAAGCGAGCGGCGCAACACTTCGAGAATACGCACTTCTTCGAGCATAATGCGGGAATCCGACAACGCGACCTCCAGCCCGAGCGCATAAGCTGTCTCGACCAGATGGTCCGGCAAGGCTTCCTTGATCAGGCCGAGTACGGCGTCCGCGCCGTCCTGCTCCTGGAGGATCGAGCCGCATTCTTGCGCCACGGGCAGAAGGCGATGCTCCTCGAAATCACGGAAGACAGGCAAGGTCTTGGCGATATTGCCAATGGTCTTGAGTTCGCGCTCGCTCATCACGCCGTCGGCGGCGGAGACGATAACCATGACGTAGATGAGCGCCGAATGATGGCTGATGGTGTTCATTGCCTGCATGTCTGATGGGATGCGGGCGCGACCTTAAGCAGCTTGACCCTTACGGGCAAGCACGCAACATGCGAGCATGACGACGAACAAAAAGCCCGGAAAATGGCGCGCGCGCACGCTTGGCGTTCGTGGCGGGCAGATGCGCACACCGTTCCAGGAGACATCCGAGCCGCTGTTCATGACGTCGGGTTATGCCTACGAATCCGCGGACGAAGCGGAAGGCCGCTTCACCGGAGCGGCGCCAGGCTATCAATACAGCCGCTATTCCAATCCGACTGTCACGATGTTCGAGGAGCGCATGGCCGCGCTGGAAGGTGCGCCGGCCGCCCGCGCCACCGCGAGCGGCATGGCAGCGGTCAGCGGCGTTTTTCTCAGTGCGCTCAAGACGGGCGATCATGTCGTCGGCGCCAAGGCGATGTTCGGCGCCTGCCGTTATGTGATTGAGGAAATTCTGCCACGGTTCGGCATCACTCATACATTTGTAGATGGCGGCGATATCGATCAATGGGCAGCGGCGATGACGCCGGGCACCCGCATGCTGTTTCTGGAGACGCCCGCCAACCCGACCTTGGCCATCGTGGATCTGAAGGCAGTGGCAAAGATCGCGGACAAGGCCGGCGCATGGCTGGTTGTAGACAACGCTTTCGCCTCGCCAGTCCTGCAACGGCCCATGGCGTTTGGTGCACACGTCGTCGTGCACAGCTCGACCAAATATATTGACGGGCAGGGCCGGGCTCTCGGCGGGGTCATTCTCTGCAAAGAAGATTTTCTGAAGGATCATTTGCAACCCTTCCTGCGCAACACTGGCCCGGCGATCAGCCCGTTCAATGCCTGGCTGCATCTGAAGAGTCTGGAGACTCTCGATCTGCGGATGCGCGCGCACTGCGAGAGCGCCGCAAAGGTGGCGGACTTTCTCGCGGGACAGAAAAAGATCACGCGGGTTCTATATCCCTTCAGAGAAGATCATCCGCAGCACAAGCTGGCGCGTGCGCAGATGGCGGGCGGCGGCGGCGTTGTGACGTTTGAAGTCGATGGCGGCAAGGCAGCAGCGTTCCGGCTGGAGAACGCGCTGCAACTGATCGATGTGTCGAACAATCTGGGTGACGCCAAAAGCATCATGACCCATCCCGAAACGACCACGCATCAGCGCGTGAACCCGCAGGCGCGATTGGAACTCGGTGTTACGCCCGGATTGCTGCGTCTTTCGGTCGGTTTGGAAGATCCGGCGGACCTTTGCGAAGATCTCGAACAGGCGCTTAAGGGAGTTTGACATGTCGCAACATCACGCGGGCGTTCGCTGGAAGCGCACGAGCGCCGACTTCACTTACGCTTCCTACAATCGCGCACATGAGATGGTGTTCAAGAACGGCGACATCGTTCTCGCCGCATCAGCTACTCCCGCTTACAAGGGCGATGCCGGCCGTGTCGACCCGGAAGAGGCGTTCGTCGCATCCTTATCGTCCTGCCACATGCTTACCTTTCTCGCGATCTGCGCGATGAAGAAGCACACTGTCGAATCTTATGACGACGCGGCTGTGGGCACTATGGAGAAAGGCGCGAACGGGAAAATGCAGATCACGCGCGTGGTTTTGCACCCCAATGTCCGGTTCGCGGACGGCGCGAATGTGACCGCGGAAATGCTCGCGGATTTCCACCATCAGGCGCATGAGGGCTGTTTTATCGCCAATTCCGTGACCACGGATGTGACCGTCGCGCCACGCGGCTGACCCGCAATTAACCTTACGGTTACCATAAGTCTTGCGGGCTCGCAGACTCGCAATCCATAATTGATCCATGTACGAGCGCGTCACCCGCCACATCCGTGTTGCCGTGAAGCCGGCATTTCTGGACGATCAGTCCGATCCAGGCGAACGCCGTTATCTGTGGTCTTACACCGTCACGATCGAAAACAAGGGCGCGGAAACGGTTCAGCTTCTTTCCCGCTATTGGCACATCACGGACGCGGAAGGTCACATTCAGGAAGTGCGCGGCCCGGGTGTCGTAGGGGCACAACCGGTTCTCGCGCCGGGACAGAAGTTCGAATACACAAGCGGATGTCCGCTCCCCACAGCATCCGGCGCAATGCAGGGCCGCTATCTGATGCGCGCCGCCACGGGTGAGGATTTCGAGGCGGAAATCCCGGGTTTTGTGCTGGAAAGCCCGCACGAACACCGCCGGATTCACTGATCCTCGCAAACCCTCGGTTGATCTGCCGGTTTTTCCCTGTCGTAAATGCCCGCAAGCGGCATCTAACGAGCATGACCATGTCCGAAGCCAAGAAAACCAACACATTCTGCGCCCAGCAACCGGCGCCGTCCGAGCCGCGTCCGTCCCGGCAAGATGCGGAAGCCGCTGTCCGCACCCTGTTGCGCTGGACCGGAGACGATCCGCAGCGTGAAGGCCTGATCGACACACCCGCGCGCGTCGCCCGTGCCTTCGAAGACTGGTTTTCCGGCTACAGCGAAGATCCGGAGACCTATCTGGCGCGCACCTTCGAGGAAGTCGAAGGCTATGACGACATGATCGTGTTGCGGGATATCCGTTTCGAATCCCATTGCGAGCATCATCTGGCCCCAATCATCGGCCGCGCGCATGTGGGCTATCTGCCGAAGAACAAGGTGGTCGGCATCTCCAAGCTGGCACGCGTGGTGGAAGCCTATGCCCGCCGCCTGCAGGTGCAGGAGAAGATGACAGCACAGATCGCGCATTGCATCGACACCGTGCTGCAGCCCAAGGGCGTTGCAGTTGTGATCGAGGCCTCGCACCAGTGCATGACCACCCGTGGCGTCCATAAGACGGGCGTGTCCATGGTCACTTCTGCCGTGCATGGCGAGTTCCGCAAGAACCCGCTGACGCGTCGCGAATTCCTCAGCGTCATCGGCAATCCGCAATCCAGCATGGACGGTTGAATCAGCCGCCACACTTACCTTTGGATTGCATCTGCCGGACGGCGGCGATTTCCGTTCGATATCCAGACCGCGTTTTGGTTTCAAACTAAGACTTTGGTCCAGCATCGGAACCGCTATGCCGGTGCAACATTAACGCACTGAAGGCTTGGCGGCGGGCAAGGCTCGCGGAAGGGTTCCCAGTGCAGCATCTGGCGATTGCAGCAGCGGCAACAGCGGTTTTCATCGGCGCGGGATCCGGCGCCGTCACCTCCATGACCGGCGCGCCCCCCGCGATGCCCATGATGGATGTCTCCAATCCCATGATCGCTGGCACCGCCATGTTGCCGGGCGAGAGCATTCTCGCGAATGCCTCCAAATCGCCCGAACATGCGAAATTCGTCTCCGAGGTGAAGGCGGCAGGTCTTGCAAGCACGCTGGATGGTGCCGGGACGTATACCGTCTTTGCGCCAACTGATGCCGCCTATGGCGAACTCGGCAAAGACAAAGCCGCTGCAATCTTGAAATCGGCGAAAAAGAACGCGCGCTATCTGGTGGTCAAGGGCAGCTACGATTCCACCAAATTGCTGCAGCTCATCAATGAGCAGGGTGGCCGGGTGAAGTTACACACGCTGGAAGGCGGAACTATCGTCGCCAGCCTGAACGGGCCGACGAACATTCTGCTGATGGATGAAAACGGCGCGATGGCGGATATCGCCGTTTATGACATTCACCAGAAGAATGGTGTCATGCAGGTCATCGACCGCGTGCTGACGCCCGGCAAGGAAACTCGCGAGGTGGCAGGCCGGTAGCTTAGGCCGCTTTCAGTCCACGCCCTTCGAGCAGAGCATCGATCTTGGGATCGTGTCCACGGAAAAGCCGATAGGCCTCGGCGTAGTCGCGTGTGCCGCCGGCGGAATAGATGTAATCGTGCAGCCGCTTCGCGATCTCGGGATCGAAAGGATCTTTCGCTTCCTTGAACGCCCGGAAGCCGTCCGCATCCAGCACTTCCGCCCACATATAAGAATAGTACCCGGCCGAGTAACCATCGCCGTCGAAGATGTGAAGGAAATGCGCCGGGCGATGGCGCATCGCGATTTCATCCGGCATGCCGATGCGCGCCATCGACTGTTTCTCAAAAGCTGAGACATCCACGTCTCCGGGATTTTCCAGCGCATGGAAATCCAGATCGGCAAAAGCGGAACCGAGGAATTCCACGGTCGCGAAGCCCTGATTGAAGTTGTGGGCGGCGTTGAGCTTTTCCAAAAGCGCCTTAGGCATGGGCTTTCCTGTTTCGACATGAATCGCGAATTTTTCCAGCACCGCCGGTTCTTCCAGCCAATGTTCGAAGATTTGCGACGGAAGCTCCACGAAATCGCGCGCCACATTGGTGCCGGCGAGGCGCGGGAAACGGACATTCGATAACAGCCCGTGAAGCGCATGGCCGAATTCGTGGAACAGCGTCTTTGCTTCGTCGAAATTCAGCAGCGCCGGACTGGCCTTCGGGAAGTTGCAGGTGTTGACGATGATCGGCGTGACTCTGCCTTCGATATTCTCCTGATCCCGAAACGAACTCATCCAGGCTCCGCCGCGCTTGGACGGGCGGGCGAAATAGTCGCCGAAGAACAACCCCACATGTTCGCCATTGCGCGAAACTTCCCAAACGCGAACATCCGGATGATAGACAGGGATGTCCTTGCGTTCCCTGAAATCCAGGCCGAACAGACGGCGCGCGGTATCGAACGCCGCTTCGATCATCTTGTCGAGCTGGAGATAGGGTATGACCTCCGCCTCGTCGAAATCGTAGCGCTCCTTGCGGAGTTTCTCCGCGTAGTAGCGCCAATCCCATGCCGCAAGCGCGAAATTGCTTCCTTCTTCGGCAACCATGGCCTGCAATGCGTCACGTTCCTCCAGCGCGCGGGAGCGCGCTGCCGTCCATACCTGATCCAGCAGGATGCGCGCATTGTCTGGCGTCTCGGCCATGCTATCCGCGAGGCGATAGTCGGCGAATGTTGAGTAGCCCAGCAGCTTTGCGCGCTCAGCCCGCAGTTTCACAATTTCCGCGATGGTGTTTTTGTTGTCATGCGCATTTCCGTTGTCGCCGCGCGCGGTGAGGGCCTTGAACACTTTTTCGCGCAGGTCGCGGCGACGCGAAAATTGCAGGAACGGCTCGGCGCTGGAGCGCGACGTGGTGATGGCATAGGGCGCATCTGTGCCGCGTTCCCCGGCGAGGCCGGCAGCCGCTTCGCGTGCGAAATCGGGCAAGCCGTCGAGATCGCTTTCCTTCAACGGCAGGACGAATTCCTGCTCATCCGCCAGAACATTTTGCCCGAAAGCCGTGCCAAGTTCGGCGAGACGCTCGCCGATCCGGGCATAACGCTTGCGTTCCTCGCCATCAAGTTTCGCGCCAGCACGAACGAAATCGAGGTGATAACGCTCCAGAACACGAAGGCTTTCCGCGTCCAGCCCGAGCGTTTCGCGTCGAGAGAAAAGAGTATCTATGCGGCGGAACAGATCCGCATTCAAGAAGACCGCGTTCCAGTGGCGCGCATGCAACGGCGCCATATCGCGTTCGATAGCCTGCAATGCGTCGTTCGTATCGGATGCCGCCAGATTGCCAAATACCAGATCGATCCGCGCCAGCATGCGGCCGCTCTTTTCGATGGCCGCGATCGTGTTCTCGAAGCTCGGCGCCTCGGAGCTTTCCGCAATCGCAGCGATTTGCCGTGCATGTTCGGCGAAGGCGCGATCATAGGCGGGCCGAAAATGCTCGGGCTGGATTTGCGAAAAGGGCGGTGCGGCGAAAGGCGTATTCCAGCTTTCGAAGAACGGATTGGTAGACATCTTATCCTTGGATTTCAAAGCCATTGAATTGGGCCGTGTGGGCTCTAGGATGCTATCAGTTGGGGGGAGCGGCCAACAACCGCGAGGGGGATTGCATGAAACGCGTGTTGATCGGTGCCACCGCCGTTTTGGTCCTCGTTGTCGCGATCGTGTTGGTCCGTACCGCGCTGGTTGCGGCCCCGCCGCCGCTCGCCGTGTCTGCGCCGCCCATCGGCATCAATTCCATGGACGTCGCGCGGCATCTGGCTGCCGCGATCCGCTTCAAGACGATCTCTTATGGCAACAGCGCGCATGAAGCCGAGAAGAATGCACAGCTCGATGCGCTGCGAAACTGGATGGAGCAGACCTATCCGGCATTCCACCGCGTGGCGACGCGCGAAATCATCGGCAAGAGTCTTCTCTTCACATGGAAGGGTAAGGATGCGCATGCGAAGCCCATCCTGCTGATGGCGCATATGGATGTGGTTCCGGTTGTGCCGGGTACCGCAAAAGATTGGTCGCACGATCCTTTCAGCGGCGATATCGCGGATGGTTTCGTCTGGGGGCGCGGCGCGATCGACGATAAGGGTTGCCTGATCGCCTTGCTCGACGCGGCGGAACGCCTTGCGGAATCCGGCTTCACGCCCGAACGCACGATCATGTTCGCGTTCGGACAGGACGAAGAAGTCGGCGGCAGTGAAGGCAACGCCAATATGGCCAAAGTGCTTGCCGCGCGGCATGTGCATTTCGCCTGGGTGCTGGATGAAGGCGGTGCGATCCTTAATGAGCCGTTCCCCGGCGTGCAGCAGCCGGTTGCATTCATCGCCGTGGCGGAGAAGGGCTATCTCACGCTTCAGCTTGTCGCCCACGGCACCGGCGGCCATTCCTCCCGCCCCACCAGCGATCTTGCCATCGCGCGCCTTTCGGACGCGGTGAGAAAGGTTGTCGATCATCCTTTTGCCTCCAGTATCGACGACGTGCAGCGCGAACAGTTTTCGACCCTTGCGCCCTATATGCCCTTCTTCCAGCGCATGATCCTGGCCAATCTCTGGCTCACCGGGCCGATCGTTTCCAACATGCTCGAAAAGAATCCGGAGACGGCAGCGATGATGCACACGACCATCGCGCCGACGATGATCTCGGGCGGCATTAAGGACAATGTGTTGCCGCCGCAGGCGACCGCCACAATCAACTTTCGCCTGCATCAGCGCGATACGATCGAAAGCGTGATCGAACATGTGCGCAAGGCGATCGACGATCCGCGTGTCGATGTCCGCGCGCTCACCGAAACCCAATCCGAAGCCTCGAAGGTTTCCGATCTGCATGACGGCAATGGCGCGTTCATCGTCCATGCGGTCCGGGAAAGCTTCAATGGCATCCCTGTCGCGCCGACGGTGACGACGGGCGCGACGGACTCGCGCCACTATATGGCGATCGCCGACGACGTGTACCGGCTGGATCCGTTTCACATGGACCCGGACGATATGAGCCGGATCCACGGCACCAACGAGCGGCTCGCCATCAGCGACATCGGGCCGGCGGTCGGGTTCTATATGCGGTTGATGCAGACTGCGAAATAGCAGCGGTTATTTCGTGCGCGCGCAAGCCGCTGCAAAGCGGCCGATGATCTGGCGCAGGCCCGGTTCTCCCACATAGGTCAACGCTTCGCGCAGAGAGCACCAGCGCAGTTCGCGGACGTCTTTCTCCGCCCAGTTTTTGCGCTGCATCTTCACTTTCAACGCAAAGACATCGACTTTGCAGGGGACGAGTTCGCCGGTCTTGCGTTCTTTGAAGTAGCGGTAGGACCCGATGGACTTGCCGCTGATCTCGCCGCTGACGCCAGCTTCCTCCAGCGCCTCGCGTGCGGCGGCGGCATGCGGCGCGCGGCCATCCATCGGCCAGCCCTTGGGCACGATCCAGCGGCGGGTGCGGCGGGTCGTGATGAGGAGGAATTCCAGACCGTTCGGCGTCTCGCGATAGGGCAGAGCCGCATATTGCGCGGACGCAGCTTTCTTCGCCGGAAGCGCCGCAACGGCGCTGGCGTTAGTGGAACGCACCGAACGCATAATACGCCAACGCCCCCATGATCCCTGCTGCCGGCATGGTAATCACCCAGGCGATAACAATCCGTTGCGCCACGTTCCAGCGCACGGCCGAGGCTCTGCGCGCTGCGCCGACGCCGACGATTGCGCCGGTGATCGTGTGGGTGGTGGACACCGGAATGCCGAGCCAGGTCGCCAGAAACAAGGTTATCGATCCTGCTGTCTCCGCGCAGACGCCTTGAACCGGCGTCAGCCGGGTGATTCGCGAACCCATCGTACGCACAATTTTCCAGCCGCCAAGCAAAGTCCCCAGCGCCATTGCACCGTTGCAGCTCAGGACCACCCAGAAGGGAACCTGAAACGCACCGGTTAGCGCGCCATGGGCGAAGAGCAGCGCGGTGACGATGCCCATCGTTTTCTGGGCGTCGTTGCCGCCATGGCCGAGCGACAGAAGCGATGCGGACAGGAACTGAATGCGCCGGAAAATGCCATCCGCCCGCGCTGGCGCAACACGCAGAAAACTCCAGGACACGATCAGCACCAGCAGCAACGCGAGGAGCAGGCCGACGGTCGGAGAGATGACGATGGCCGAAATGGTTTTGCCCAGCCCCGTCCACTCAATGACGCCAAACCCGCCATGGGCAACGCCCGCGCCGACCAGGCCGCCGATCAGCGCATGCGATGAGCTGGACGGTATGCCGAAATAGCTGGTGACGATCTGCCAGCCGATAGCGCCGATAAGCGCGCCGAAGATCACCTGGTCGTTGATCGTGGCGGCGGAAACGATACCGGTGCCGATGGTGTTGGCGACATGCAGCCCGAAGATGAGAAAGGCGATGAAATTGAAGAATGCCGCCCACGCCACCGCATAACGCGGCGCCAGAACGCGCGTGGAGACGATGGTGGCGATGGAATTGGCCGCGTCGTTGCGGCCATTCATGAAGTCGAAGGTGAGGGCGACGGCGATCAACCCGACCAGGAGAACCATCCGTCAGACCTGCTCGATCACGATGCCGCTGATGCGATTGGCGACATCCTCGAAACGGTCCATGACCTTTTCGAGATGGTCGTAGATCTCCACGCCGACGATGTAGCCCATCGCATTGCCGGCCTTGTGCCGCTGGAACAGGGCCTTGATGCCCTTATCGTTCAGCGTGTCGGAATCGTCTTCAAGGCGGATGATCTCTTCGGTGATCGAATTCAGCCGCGTCGCGTTCTCGCGCATCGAGCCCAGCAGCTTCACCGCTTCCACGGTCAGCTTGGCGGCCTGCACGATCTCATCGCCCATCTCCGCCATTTCCGGTTCGATCTCACGAACTTCGAACAGCAGCACGGCCTTCGCGGTTTTCTGCATCTGGTCGATGGTGTCGTCGAGCGTGCTGATCAGATCCTTGATGTCGCCGCGGTCGAACGGAGTGATGAAGCTGCGGCGCACCAGAAGCAGGATGTCGCGCGTGATGGCGTCGGCCTGATTTTCGAATGCGATCACCCGGCGGCAGGCATCCTCGACGCCGGCGCCGCCCTTGAGCAGATCCCGCAGGGCTTCCGCGCCGGAGACGAGCGTGTCGGCGTGGCGGTTGAACAGGGCGAAGAAGCGGTCCTCGCGCGGCATGAGCGCCTGAAACCAGCGGAACATGAGGGCATCCCGGATGTGACGGGTCTGTGACTAAGCGGGAAGCCGGGCCGCTGGCAAGAGGCGGCGGTCACGCGGGCCGAAGCCATCGAAAAGCGAGGAGGCACGGGCTCAAAAGGCATGCCCCCTCGTTCCGGCCTGCATCGGGAATGGGCTAATGGATCGCCCAGGTGATGCTGACGCCCGCCGTCACCGATTGTTCGCCAGCGGCGATCGGTGTCGGCGCGCTTGCTACGTCCGCCATCGCGGCCATGCGGTACATCGGCCGCGGTTCGGAAGTGCCGCTCTCGTTGATCGAGGTGATCGGGCCGAGCGTCACGCCTGCCGCGCGCGCCAGAGTTTGTGCGCGGGCGACGGCATCGGCAACCGCAGCGGCGCGCGCCTGCGCCATCAAAGGCTTCGGATCCCTGATGGTGAAGGCGATGTCGCCGATGGAATTGGCGCCAGACGAGACGAGCGCATCGAGCGTCGGCCCGACTTTGGACAGATCGTCCACGCGGACGTTCACCGTGTTCGACACCTGATAGCCCGTGATGTCCCGCAGCGTGTTGCCATTCCTGTCGGTGGCGTATTGCGGCTGCACCGAGAAGTTGGATGTTTGCATGTCCTTGTCCGCGATGCCGGCGCGCTTCAGCGTGGCGAACACTTCATTCATCGCCTTCGAATTGCCGGCGAGCGCCGATGCGGCTGTGCGGGCGGTGGTGACGACGCCAGCCGAGAGCATCGCCTGGTTCGGCGCGCCGCGCACTTCGCCCTGGCCCGAAACGGTCAGCACGCGCCGTTGGACGCTGCTGCCCATATCGGCGCTGACGGCTGCCGGTCCGGCAAGCAGGGCGAGCATCGCGCCCGCCGCGGCCAATGTGCCGATGCGTGAAATCGTTTTTCTGGAAATGCCCATTCGAAACTCCCGAAAAGAACCGGCTCGACGCTCGCTTGGCCCTGCGGCGAAAAAGCGGCGCAGCCGTGTTGGATGATAGGCCGGAAGACGGTCCGCTTCACGTCATTGCAAGGGGTGCATGGCGCGGGCAAATCCGCTAGAAGCCGCCTCGGTGGGGCCTGTAGCTCAGCCTGGTTAGAGCCGGCCGCTCATAACGGCTTGGTCGTAGGTTCGAATCCTACCGGGCCCACCAACCTGCGCGGCGAAGCCGCGAAGGTTGCCTTCCGAAGCCTTGGCGAAAGAGGTGGCGCAGTTTCCGCTGCTTCGGCTGGCAGGCCAACTTCCAAAATTGCGAATGTCCATGCGGGCATGATTCTCCCGCCGGCCGGATCGGCTTTTTCAGGAAGCAGAATTGCCAGAAAGCGGAATTGAACGTCGATTTTTTCGATTCTGTTTGCGTGTGAAAACCAGATGTTGTGGTTGTTCGCTGGCGGTTTCGACGGCTGGTAGTTGAATTGCGAATCGGTTTGTTTCCCAAAGAATGATTCACGCAGAGGCGCGGAGCCGCGGAGTTCTTTTCCGAGGTCCGGCATCCGAGATGTTGATGGATTGGCGCGCATAGCGCGCCACAGAATCTTTTTTCTTCTCCGCGGCTCCGCACCTCCGCGTGCCACTTTTTTTGTACCCAAAACGCAGAAAACCCGCCGGTTTT
>JAFECP010000042.1:0-33716 GCA_018242105.1 Pseudomonadota bacterium | reverse complement strand
CTGACCGTTACGGTCGTCAAGTAATTATTCTTGAGCGTAGGAAGATAGAGTTTTCAAGGGGATAGGGCGCAAAGCGCCCGCAGCCAGCGCCTTATTCTCGCGAGACGCAGCCTTCTGCAGATAAGCGCCAGGTGTTTTTCGCCGGTGCGGCCTGATGACACCAAGGGTTCTCGCCCGTTATGCCCAGCAATACGCAACGGTTCTCCGCGGATTTGCGGAGTTCCGGTTGATGTGCATAAAGTCTGCCTGACCGGTCGATTGCGGGTTTCATGAAGGTTGCCGCGGCGAGACATTCGAAAATTCGGCGCACGAGCACTGCGTCGCGTCTTCTCGCATTCGTCACCGTTCTGGCCTTCGCGCTGCAATCCTTCATCATCCAGACGCATATCCATGGCGGATCGCTGAACGGCCCGGCGGCGATCAGCGCGGCCCCATCGCACAGCAATAACCCCCACAACAAGAGTCCGGCCGACTGTCCGTTATGCCAGGCCGTTGCGCACACGGGCGCCTTCCTCACGCCAACAGCCGCTGCGCTGCTGCTGCCCGTCTGGGTGCAGAGCATCGCGCTATGCCTCGTGGTGCAGGCGATCGCCGTCACCCGCACGCATGGCTGGCAAAGCCGCGCGCCTCCCCAGCACTGACATCGCGCATCTGAGCGTATGGAGCACGCCGCGAAAGCGGTGCCGCGCCATTCTTGCACAGCACTTCGGTTCGCAGCGCGCGGACCGATCGTACACATCAATTCCCGTTGGAGATTCCTGGATGGCGCATGTGAGGAGAGCAAAGAGCTTGCCGCTCGTCTTTTCGTCATCGTTGCGCGCGGCCGCTTGCATTGCGGCCATGACGGCTCTGGTTGCGGGCTGCGCGGTGGGGCCGGATTACAAGAAGCCCGCCCCCCCCGATGTGAAGAGCTACACCGCAGCGCCGCTTTCAACCACCGCTGCAACCCCTAATGTTGCGGGCGGCGGCGCGCAGCATTTCGCGGAAGGCGGCGACATTCCTGCGGATTGGTGGGCGCTCTTCCACTCCAAGCCGCTCAACGATCTGATAACGCAGGCGCTGGCGAACAATCACGATCTGAAGGCCGCGCAAGCGGCGCTGCGCGCCGCACGGGAAAATACAGCGGCGGGGCGCGGCGCTTATTTCCCCAATGTGTCGGCGGGATTCTCCGCCAGCCGCGTGCAGAATCCGCCCGGCGCGCTCGCGCCTGTGCCCAGCAACAATGCCTTCCTCTACAACCTGTTCACGCCACAGGTCAGCGTCTCCTATGCGCCCGATGTTTTCGGCCTCAATCGCCGCACGGTGGAATCGCTGGAAGCACAGGAGAAGTCCGTCCGCTTCCAGATGTTCGCGGCTTACACGACGCTGACATCGAATGTCGTCGTGACGGCGATCCAGGAAGCGGCGGCGCAGGCGCAGATCGACGCAACGCATCAGTTGATCGGCATCGATACGAATATGGTGCGCATTCTGCAGTATCAACTGGATAAAGGATACGCGAGCGGCCTCGATCTCGCCGCGCAGAAATCGCAGCTCGCGCAAACCGCGGCAGGGCTGCCGCCGCTCGTCAAACAGCTTGCGCAACTTCACGATCAGTTGGCTGTGCTGACCGGCCAGTTTCCCAGCCAGATGCCACAGGAGAAGTTCGAACTCGCCAGCCTGCAACTGCCGCAGGACATTCCGCTGAGTCTGCCGTCCGCGCTGGTGGAGCAGCGCCCGGATGTGCGCCAGGCCGAAGCCAATCTGCACGCGGCGAGCGCACAGATCGGCGTCGCCGTTGCGAACCGCCTGCCGAACATCCAGCTAACCGCCAATGCCGGCAGCACCGCGCTGGCGATGAGCCAACTTTTCACGCCGGGCACGGAATTCTGGAATATCGGCGCCGCGCTGACGGCGCCGATATTCCAGGGCGGCGCATTGCTGCATCAGGAGCGCGCCGCGCGTGCAAACTACACGCAGGCCGCGGAGCAATATCGCAGCGCGGTTCTGACGGCGTTTCAGAACGTCGCCGATACCCTGACAGCGCTTCAGCAGGATGCCGAAGCGTTGAAAGCGGCAGCCAACGCCTTGGACGCGGCGAAGGTGACGCTGGATCTGTCGCAGCGCCAATATCGCGACGGTTATGCGGGTTATCTCTCGCTGCTGACCGCGGAACAGACCTATCAGCAAGCCCGCATCGCACTCATACAGGCTCAGGCCAATCGCTACGCCGATACGGCGGCGCTTTTCCAGGCGCTCGGCGGCGGCTGGTGGCACCACACAGATTTGGCCAAGGACGACCGATGAAAAGAAAAACTCTAACGCCGCGCGCGCGGGTATTTGGGCTCGCCATCCTTGCCTTGGCGGGTGTGGCGCCGTTGGCCGCATGTTCGCCAGGCAACAAATCGCAGAGCGACACCAAGGTGAGCAATGTGACGTTGACGGACGCGCAGCGCCGGCACATCAGGATATTCACCGTCGCGCAGACCACATTCCACAAGACGATCGACACCACGGGCGTAGTGGATTTCGACAACGATCAGGCGACGAGCGTGCTGGCGCCCATCTCCGGCCCCGTGTCCCGGCTGCTCGTCAATCCGGGCGATCGGGTCCGAAAAGGGCAAGAGCTGGCGGCGGTGGATTCGCCGGACTTCGCGGCGGCCATCGGCGCCTATCGCAAGGCGCTCGTCACCGCCAAGACCACGCGCGAACTGGCCGATATGGACAAGGATCTTCTGGCGCATCAGGGCGTGGCGCGGCGCGAAGCCGAGCAGGCGCAAACCGATGCCGCCAGCGCCGAGGCAGACCGCTATGCCGCGTTGCAGACATTGATGTCCCTCAACGTCGATCCGAAGATCATCGCCGATGTGCGCAAAGGACGGCCGATCGCGCATATCGAAGGCGCGATCCGCTCGCCCATCGCCGGAACGGTGGTGGAAAAACTCGTTTCGCCCGGCCAGCTTCTGCAGGCAGGCAGCACCGCCTGCTTCACCGTGGCCGACCTGTCACGCATGTGGGTCATGGCGCAGATCTTCGGCGCCGATCTGTCTTCGGTGCATACCGGCGACAGCGCGCAGGTGGAAGTGGACGGCGGCGCACAAGGCCTGCCCGGAAAAGTCGAGAACATCGCGGCGCTGGTGAACTCCGATACACGCGCGGTGACCGTGCGCGTTGCCGTGGCGAATCCCGGCGAGATTCTGAAGAAGCAGATGTATGTGCGGGTGCACATCCAGGCCAGGCAAGCGAGCACCGGGCTTCTTGTGCCTGCCTCCGCGATCCTGCGCGACGATGAGAACCTGCCGTTCGTCTATGTCGTCCAGCGTGACGGAAGCTTTGCGCGGCGGCATGTGACCCTCGGTTACAGATCGGGCAGCCGCAACGACATCACCCAGGGCTTGAAAGCCGGCGAAAAGATCGTCGTCGATGGCGCGATCTTCGTTCAATTCATGCAAAGCCAATGAGCGAGCATCTTCCTCCCACCGAAGCGCCGCTGCGCGCCGCTTCGGTCATGAACCGCATCGTGGCGTCGTCGCTGGGGCAGCGCGTTCTTGTCCTGCTGATGACGGCGGTGCTTCTGGTCGCGGGCACGCGGGCATTGAACCGGCTGCCGGTGGACGCCTATCCCGATCTTTCGCCGCCGATGGTGGATATCGTGACCCAATGGCCCGGTCACGCCGCAGAGGAAGTGGAGCGGCTCATCACCGTTCCTGTCGAGCGGGGGATGAATGGAATTCCGCACATGGCGACAGTGCGCTCGATCTCGCTCTATGGATTGTCCGACGTCACGCTGACCTTCGATGAAGGCACGGACAATTATTTCGCGCGCCAGCAGGTCTTCAACCGCATGGGCGATCTTTCCCTTCCGGATGGCGTCGCGCCCTCGGTCTCGCCGCTGACGTCTCCTTCCGGGCTTATCTACCGCTATGTGCTGCAAAGCCCCGACCGCTCCGCGATGGAATTGAAGACGTTCGAGGATTGGACGATCGAGCCCGCGTTCCGGTCCGTTCCCGGCGTGGCGGATGACTCCGGTTTCGGCGGCGGCGAAATGCAGTATCAGGTGCTGCTGGATCCCGCGCGCATCGCGGGGCTGGGGCTTTCGGTTTCACAGGTGGAATCCGCGCTGGCCGCCAACAACGCCAACGCTGGCGGCGGGTTCTATTCGCAGGGCGGGCAGTTCTACTACGTTCGCGGCGAAGGCCGCCTCGCCACGGTGGATGACATCGGCAATGTCGTGCTGGCGGTCCACAACGGCATTCCGGTTCTGGTGAAAGACGTTGGCCGGGTGGTCATCGGCATCGCGCCGCGTCTTGGCGAGTTCGGCTATGAAAATCAGGACGATGCGGTGGAAGGCGTCGTTCTGATGCGCACCGGCGAGAAGACGCAGGACGTGCTCAAGCGGGTCGAAGCCAAGACCAAGGAGCTCAACGAGCAGATCCTGCCCAAGGATGTGAAGATACATCCCTTCTACGACCGCAGCGATCTGATCGCGCTGACGACGAAGATCGTGGAGGACAATCTGCTGCGCGGCATGTTCCTCGTCGTCGTGGTCCTCATATTCTTCCTGTATGATTTCTGGGCCGGGATGATCGTGGCGATCACCATTCCGCTGGCGCTTCTGTTCGCGTTCGTTTGCCTGGATATCCAGAACGCTTCGGCCAATCTGCTGTCCATTGGCGCGGTGGATTTCGGAATTCTGGTGGATGGCGCCATTTTCATGGTGGAAAATATCTTCCGCCAGATCGCCCTGCACCGCGGATCGTCGCGCAGCATTATCGAGATCATCAAGGACGCGGCGGCGGAAGTGGACCGGCCGCTATTCTACGCGGTGGCCGTGATCGTGGTCAGCTTTCTTCCGATCTACGTTCTGTCGGGGCCGTCGGGCGTCTTGTTCAAGCCGATGGCGGACACGATGGTGTTCGCGCTGGTCGGCTCGCTGATCGTGACGCTGACCTTGCTGCCGGTTCTATGTTCCTGGTTCATGCGCAACGGCGTGACGGAGCGGCGCAACGCGGCGTTCGAAGCGATTAAATCCGCTTATGCCGATGGGCTGGATTTCTGCCTCGCCCGCCCATGGGGGACGACATTCGTGTCGGCCGGCTTGCTGGCCCTGTCGCTGCTGCTCATTCCGTTCATCGGTGCGGAGTTCATGCCGCAACTGGATGAAGGCGCGCTATGGGTGCGCGCGACGATGCCCTACACTATCTCCTTCGATGAATCGGCGAAGATCGCGCCGAAGGTGCGCGCCATCCTGCGTTCGTTCCCGCAGGTCACCACCGTCGCATCCGAGCTTGGCCGCCCGGATGACGGCACGGACGCAACGGGCTTTTTCAATGTCGAATTCTATGTCGGCCTGAAACCCTATTCGGAATGGACCGGGCCCTATCGCACCAAGCCCGCGCTGATCAAGGCTATCGACGCCAAGCTGGAGCAATTTCCGGGCATCATCTTCAACTACACGCAGCCGGCCGAAGACGCGGTGGACGAAGCGGAAACCGGATTGAAAAGCGCGCTGGCCGTGAAGATCTTCGGGCCCGATCTGAGGACGCTGCAACAGAAAGGCGGCGCGATAAAGAAGCTGCTGGGGCAGGTGCGCGGCATCACGGATGTGACGCTGGTGCAGGAACTGGGACAACCCAGCCTGACCATCAAGATCGATCGCGCCAAGATCGCGCGCTATGGAGTCAACGTCGCCGACATCAACAGCCTGATTCAAACGGCCATCGGCGGCGATACGGCGACGCAAGTGGTGCAGGGCGAAAAGGAGTTCGATCTCGTCGTCCGCCTCGACCGCCAGTATCGCGACAACCCGGATGAGATCGGCAACATTCCGGTGGCGACGCCGGGCGGCCAGCAGATTCCGCTCAAGGAATTCGCCGACATCCAGGTCACGAATGGCGCGTCGTTTATCTACCGCGAGAACAATTCGCGCTATATCGGCGTGCAGTTCTCGGTGGAAGGGCGCGACCTCGCCGATGCGGTGAACGACGCCATCAAGCTCGTCGGCCAGAAAGTTTCCATGCCGCAAGGCTATCGCCTGGACTGGGGCGGCGAATACACCGAATACACCGCCTCAAGCCATCAGATGGCGATCATCCTGCCGCTGACGCTGTTCCTGATCTTTCTTCTGCTGTTCGTGCTCTACAGCAATTTCAAATTCCCGTTCATCACGGTTCTGGGCGTGTTGCTGTCGGCGCCGGTGGGCGGGTTCGCCGCCTTGTGGATCACCGGCACGCCATTTTCGGTATCGTCCGGCGTCGGATTCCTGGCGTTGTTCGGCGTCTCGGTGCTGACGGCTGTCGTTTACATCTCTTATGTCAACGAACTTCGCCGCGGCGGCATGGCGCTCAACGACGCGATCCGCGAAGGCGCGATTCTGCGGTTGCGCCCAATCATGATGACGGCGCTGGTCGCGGCGTTGGGATTGCTGCCCGCCGCTTTGGCAACGGGTGTGGGCACGGATTCGCAACGGCCGTTCGCGCTGGTCATCGTGGCCGGGCTTATCACGCGGCTTGCGATCAGCGTGTTCCTGATGCCAGCGCTCTATGCGCTGGCGGCGCGGCCCGACGACCGGCTGGAAGTCTGACTTTAGAATGCCGCAGCGGACAGCGAGGCCGGAATCAGCGCGATCATCACCAGAATGCCCGGCACCGTATAGGCGTATTGCTTGTTGTTCAGCAGCGTCACGACCGCGACGAACATGGTGAGCGCCGCCAGCGCGATGCCCCAGATACGGGTGATCGGGTTGGCGAGGAACGCCGCCGCCAGCAATTCGATGCCGCCGGTTACGCGGTAAAACTTCGGGGCGAAATTCCAGCGCTCATAAGCTTCGCGGATAAAGCGCAGACCGGCCAGGTGGACAAGCGCGCTCACCGCGAACAGCGCGGCGAGTACCCAGGCGATGAATGTGGAAAAATCAGGATCAGCCATAACACCCTCGGCACCCGACGCGCGCCCCACGCGCATCTTTCGGAAATGTCTCTTCGCGGGGTGATTTATGTATCGATCGCTATCGGTTCAAGAATTTTCGCGCCGCATGGGCTGCAATGCCCTCATGCGCACGCCGCGGGTGATATAATCACAGCGCGCGTTGCAGCGGGTGCGCGGATTTCTTCGGCGCTGGTTTTTCGGCCACCGGCCACGCATGGAGCGCCAATTTTACAACGTCCATGAGGTCTTTGATGGTTGCGCCGGCCGACGCCTGCACGCACATGCCGTTCGCCATCGCCACCAGATAGCTCGCGAGCACAGCGGGGTTTGCGCTTTTGGGAAGATTGCCGTCCTTGCGATCGCGTTCGAAACGCTCGCGCAACATCTTCTCTTTTTCCGCGCGATGCTGCGCCAGAATTTCGGGAATATCCCGATCCGAACAGGAGAGTCCGCTTTGCACCAGCAAACATCCGGGCGGATTGCGCCCGTTCGTGTCCGCAGAGAATTCCGCCACGCCTTCCAGAAATAGCTGCGCTGCCTTCTTCGCATCCGGCGCGGCGATCACACGGTCCATAAGGCCTTTGCGGCGCGCATCGTAGCGTTCCAGAACGGCCCGGAAGAGGCCCTCCTTATTCCCGAAGGCCGCGTAGAGACTGGGCGGATTGATGCCCATGGCTTGCGTAAGGCCGGAAAGCGACGCGCCTTCATAACCCTTCTGCCAAAAAACCGTCATTGCGCGATCGAGCGCCGTCTCTATGCAAAATCCTCTGGGCCGACCCGTCCTCATCGGGCATTCCTCTTTTATTGTATCGGACGATACATAATGGCTTTAACGGCCTCAATCCTGCAAAATCGTGACCGCGAACGGCGTCGATCCGCGCGGTTGCCGGAGCGGCGAGAACCCGGCACGGTGGTTTCGCACTCTGCAGGGAGCGGAACATGGCACACGCGAAAGCCGTGATTGAAACGGCGCATTACGCGACGGCGATCGACGCGGGCGGCCACCGAATTGTCGCCGATGAACCGCCCGCCAATGGCGGCGCGGATGCGGGGCCTGCGCCCTACGATCTGCTGCTGGCGGCGCTTTCGGCCTGCACCGCGATCACCTTGAAGATGTATGCCGATCGCAAGCAGTGGCCGCTGACACGCGCAACCGTGGAACTCCACTTCACGCGCGATGCCGAAAAGAACGAAAAGATCGACCGCGTCCTTCATCTGGAAGGCGATCTGAGCGAAGAACAACGCGCGCGTTTCGGCGCCATTGCGGAGCGCACGCCGGTGACACTGACGCTGAAGCGCGGGCTGCCGATCTTAACGACACTGGCGCCGGCCGGGCGTTAACATCTTAACGCCTTGCGGGAGGCTGCCGATCTTTACCTTCTGCGCAAGCTTCACCCCCGTTAACGGACGGCTGCGGGTAGAAAAGTCCGGGGTTTGTTTTCCGGCTTTCAATGTTCTGGTTCCGCGCCGCCTTCGCGGTCACATTTGCGCTTTTCGGCGCGCCCGCTGCGCTTGCGGGCGTGGCGCCGCATGACGGGAAGCCGGCGACCGGACGCATTCTTGTTCTGACCCGGAGCGACATCGCGCATCTGGGCCTTCGGATGCAGCCGCTTCAGCCGGCGCGCTACACCCCGCGCGTTCACGGCTATGGCGTCGTTTCGAATCTCACCGCGCTGGCGACGGCCGATGCCGCGGTGGAAACCGCCGCCGCCGCCGCACGGCAGAGCCAGGCCGATGTGCAGCGCGCGCACATCCTCTTCGCGCAGGGTGGGGCGGTGTCGAGGCAAAGCGTCGATGCTGCGGAGAAGCAGGCGGCGACGGATCGGGCAGCGTTGCTGTTGGCGCAGCGGCAGGAAGTGGTGCAGTTCGGTCCGCAACTGCCCTGGCGCGGGAAACATGCCGATGCGTCGATCCTGCGCGATCTGACATCGGGCCGCGCCGTTCTCGTCCGCGCGACATTCCCGCTCGATGCGATTTCGGCCGCGCAGCCGCCGGAAATCTCCGTCACACATTTGAGCGCCCAGCAGGACCCCGTGGGCTGGACCTCGAAGCGGATCTGGAGTGCGCCCGCCGACCCCACCATTCCGGGCCGCAGTTTCTTCGTGCTGATTTCCAAAAGCGATCTGCAATCGGGGGAGCATGTGCTTGTCACCTCGCCCATCGGGCCGGCGGTGGACGGCGTGCAGATCCCGTCCGATGCCGTGGTGCTGAGCGAAGAAAAGACCTGGTGCTATCTGCAGATCGCGCCCGGCCAGTTCCAGCGCATGCAGATCGATCTCAGCCATCCGCAGGGCAGCGGGTATTTTGTTAATGCCAGGCCAGGCCCGTCGGCCGTGGTGCGCGGTTCGGGGCTTCTGCTTGCGCGCGAACTCGGCGCCAGCGCCTTGCATTACTGACGCCCATGGAATGGCTCATCTCCCTTTGCGTGCGCCGCCGCCATATCGCGGTGATCCTCAGCGTGCTTGCACTGGTGCTGGAAGTGTGGGGCGCGTGGAACACGCCACTGGACGTGTTCCCCGAATTCGCGCCTTCGCAGGTGACGGTTTACACGCAAGCCGCCGGGTTCACTGCCGAGCAGATCGAAGAACTGATCACCCATCCCATCGAGAAGACGCTGAACGGCGCCAGCGGTGTTGCCACTGTGCGATCCGAGTCCATTCCGGGATTGTCCGTCATCACGGTGGCCTTCGCGAGCAACGCCAATCTCTACAACGCGCGGCAGGACATCACCGACCGCATCGCCGCCGTGCGCGCGCAACTTCCCAGTGAGGCAGGCACGCCGCAGCTTTCGCCGCTGACGCCGGGCACGCGCGACATCCTCAAGGTCGGCATGACGTCGAGCAAGATTGATCCCTATGCGCTGCGCGACATCGCTGAATATGTGATCAAGCCGCGGCTACTGGCCTTGCCCGGCGTGGCGGTGGTGAAGATCTTCGGCGGCGCCGTGCGGGAGATTCACATTCAGCCCGATCCCAACACGCTCACGGCTTATGGCTTCTCGATCCCCGATCTCATCAAGGCCGCGCCGGCAGCGCTGGCATTGCGCGGCGCTGGCTTCATCGATCTGCAAGGGCAGCGCGTCCTGATCCAGACGCCAACGCCGTCGCCGGATGTGCGCATCATCGGCGACGGGATTTTGGGTGTGCGCAACGGAACGCCGGTGCGGTTGCGCGACGTTGCCGTCATCGAGCAGAAGCCCGCCCAACGCACGGGCGATGCGCTGATTCAAGGTATGCCGGGCGTGCTGTTCTCCGTTTCCAGCCAGTCCGGCGCGAATACGCTGGCTACGACGCGCGCGGTCGAGAAGGCGCTGAATGGCCTGGCGCCCAGCCTGAAGGCGCAAGGGATCACGCTTTATCCGACGCTGCACCAGCCCGCGACCTTCATCGAACGCGCGTTGGGCGGGCTTGAACGCTCCATGGCCATTGCCGCGCTGCTCATTTTCTTCACGCTTTATGCCTTCCTGCGCGACATGCGCTCGGCGATCATCAGTTTCATCTCCATTCCGCTGTCGGTGCTGGCCGCCATCGCTGTGCTGGGGCACTTCGGCTACACGCTCAACACCATGACCCTGAGCGGGCTGATCGTGGCGCTGGGGGTTTTGGTGGACGATGCCGTCGTCAGCGTGGAGAACATCCTGCGCCGCTTGCGCGACAATGCGCAGGCGCGCGAACCGCTGCCCCGCATCGATGTTATCCGTAACGCGTCATTCGAAGTTCATGGCCCTATCTTCTACGCGACGCTGGTGGTGCTCGTCGTCTTTTTGCCGGAGCTTCTGTCGTCCAGTGTGCAGGGCCGCTTTGTCGGCCCGCTGGCGATGGCTTTCATGTTGTCCGTCGGGGCTTCGCTGGCCGTGGCGCTGACGACAACGCCCGCGTTGTCCGCGCTGCTGCTCTATCCGGAAGATGCGCATGTCGATGCGGGATGGATCGTTCTGCTCAAGCGCATTCAAGCGCGGCTGATCGAATTCTTCTACGACCATACCTATATCCCGATGGCGCTGGTCGCTGCGGCCTTCGCGGCCTCGCTTTGGTTGCTCTCCACGCTGGGCGGCGCCTTCCTGCCGGAATTCCGCGAAGGCCATCTTGTCGTGCAGGTGACAAGCACGCTGCCGGGCACCTCCATCGACGAGATGCTGGCGCTGGGCCGGCGCATGAGCGCTGACATGATGGCGCTACCGTATGTGGCCACCGTGGAGCAGCAGGTCGGCCGCGCGGAAGATTCCGACGACACATTCGGCCCGCACCAAAGCGAATTCCAGGTGGAACTGCGCCCCGATGTGCCTGTCGATCAGGCAAAAGCAGAAGCGCAGATGCGGCAGATCGCAGGCCGCTATCCGGGCATCCAGAGCGAAGTGGTGACCTTCCTGGGCGATCGCATCAGCGAAACGCTGACCGGCCAGACCGCGCAGGTGGCGATCAAGCTCTTCGGCGACGACCTCGACACGCTGGATGCGACCGCGGCCAAGGCGGTGAAGGTGCTGGCGCCGGAAAAGGGCATTGTCGATCTGCAGTTCAAGCGCCAGAGCCGCATGCCGGTGCTGGATGTAACGCCAGATCCCAACGCACTCGCCGCCACGGGCCTGAAGGCACAAGACGTTCTGGACACTGTCGCCTCGGATTATGCAGGCACGCAGGTCGGCGAAGCCTATGCCGGAACGGCGACGGTCAATGTGCTGATTCAGCTTTCGGATAGCTGGCGCAAGCGGCCCAACCAGTTGCGCGATCTCACCATCGGCGGCGCATTCGGCCCCGTGCCGCTGTCCAGCGTGGCGAAGATCACACCGGGCGAAGGGCGCTACAGCATCCTGCATGAGAACGGCATGCGCTTTGTGCCGATCACCTTCAACGTCAGCAACCGCTCTCTGCAGGGCGCGGTGTCAGAAGCGAGCGACCGCATCGCCCGTGCCCAAATCGTTCCGCCCGGCGTGCATGTGGAGTTCTCCGGCGCGGCGGCGGCGGAACAGCACACACGCCTCGAACTTGCCTTCTATTCGGCATTGGCGCTCGCGCTGGTGTTCGTCATTCTTCTGATTGGTTTGCGCTGGCGCGGCGATGTGTGGCTGGTGATGGCCAACCTGCCATTTAGCCTCATCGGCGGAATTCTGGCCATTTACTATGCCGGCATCGGGCTTTCGCTGGGCGCGCTGGTGGGGCTTGTTACCGTTTTCGGGATCAGCGCGCGCAACGCGATTCTACTTCTCTCTTATTATGAGCAGTTGGTGACGCAGGAAGGCCGGCCCTGGGATGGCGCGACGCTGATCTTTGGCGCGAACGAGCGCCTGGCGCCGGTGCTGATGACCGCGATTCTCACCGCGATGGGCCTCGCGCCGCTTGCCATCGCGATCGATCAGCCGGGGCAGGAGATCAGCGGACCGATGGCGATTGCCGTGCTGGGCGGTCTCGCCAGTTCGACCATTCTGAACCTGTTTCTGCTCCCCGCGCTGGCAGCGCGGTTCGGGCGGACGGGGCCGCAGAACTGACGTCTATGGCTTCTCACCCTTCGACAAGCTCAGGGTGAGGAGTGGGACCAAGTCCTCATGCTGAGCCTGTCGAAGCATGAGCAGCTTGGACATATGCCGATCCTGGAACGCTTACGCTTTGGATTCGTCCGGCTTCTTGCCTTTGAAGCGTTCGCGCACGATTTCGTAGAACAGCGGCACAAAGAAGATCGCCAGCACCGTGGCCGTGAGCATGCCGCCCACCACGCCGGTGCCGATGTCGTTCTGGCTTGCAGCACCCGCGCCGCTCGAAACGACCAGCGGCATCACGCCCGCGATGAAAGCCAGCGATGTCATCAGGATGGGACGCAGGCGCAACCGTGCGCCTTCCACCGCCGCATCGCGGATGGATTCGCCGCGCTTCTGCGCATCCACCGCGAACTCCACGATCAGGATCGCGTTCTTGGCCGATAGGCCCATTGTGGTCACAAGGCCGACCTGGAAATAGATATCGTTGTAGAGACCGCGCAGTGTGGCGGCGATGATCGCGCCGATGATGCCCAGAGGAATAACCAGCATCACCGAAACCGGGATCGACCAGCTTTCATAGAGCGCAGCCAGCAGCAGGAAAACGACGAGCACGGAGATTCCGTAAAGCGCGTAAGTCTGCGAGCCAGCCTGGCGCTCCTGATAGGAAAGCCCCGTCCATTCCAGGCCGACGCCTTTGGGCAGTTGCTGGAAGAGTTTGGTGACTTCATCCATCGCCGTGCCGGAGCTCTGGCCCGGGGCCGGCGTGCCCTGAATCTCCAGCGAACCGACGCCGTTGTAACGCTCAAGCTTTGCCGGGCCGAGCGCCCATTTGAACGTGGCAAAGGAGGAGAACGGCGCCATCTCGCCGGACGAGCTGCGCACATACCAGCGATAAAGATCTTCCGGCACCATGCGATAGGGCGCGTCGGCCTGCATATAGACCTGCTTCACGCGCCCGCGATCCACGAAGTCGTTGATGAAAAGCCCGCCCCATGCGGCGCTGAGCGTCTTGTTGATGTCTGACAGCGACAGGCCCAGCGCGGTCGCTTTCTCCTGATCGATGTCGATGTGAAGCTGCGGCGCGTCGTCGAGACCGTTGGGGCGCACACCGGCGAGGATCGGGTCTTTGGCGGCAAGCGCGAGGAACTGGTTGCGCGCCTTCATCAGCCCGTCATGGCCCAGATTGCCGCGGTCTTCCATTTCCAGATCGAAGCCGGAGGACTCTCCCAGTTCCTGCACGGCCGGCGGCACCAGCGCGAACACCATCGCATCGCGGATTTGCGAGAACGACCGCATCGCGCGCTGCACGATCGCCTGCGCGTGATTTTGCGAACCGGAGCGCTGGTTCCATGGCTTTAGATGCACGAAGGAAAGGCCGGAATTTTGCCCCGCGCCCGCGAAGCTGAAACCGGCGACGACAAATACCGTATCGACGTTCTTCTTCTCGTCCACCATGTAGTGATGCTCGACCTGCTTGGCGACGGCGAGCGTGCGCGCCTGTGTGGCGCCGACGGGCAGGGTGAACTGCGTCAGCACCGCGCCCTGGTCTTCTTCGGGAAGAAACGCGGTTGGCAAGCGGATGAAGAGCAGAACCAGAACGGCAAGAATGCCGGCATAAATCAGCAGCGCCGGGCGCACCCAACCTAGAAAACGCTGCAAGGCGTGGCGATAACGTTCGCGGCCATATTCGAAGGTCTCGTTGAACCAGGTGAAGAAACGGCCATGCCGTTCGTGCTGGTCCTTCGGCAGCGGTTTCAGCAGCGTGGCGCATAAAGCGGGCGTCAGGATCAGCGCCACGGTGATCGACAGCACCATTGCCGATACGATCGTGATGGAGAATTGCCGGTAGATGACGCCTGTCGATCCGCCGAAGAAGGCCATGGGCAGGAACACGGCGGACAGCACCAGCGCGATGCCGATCAGCGCGCCGGTGATTTCGCCCATGGATTTCTTGGTCGCTTCTTTTGGGCCAAGGCCTTCCTCGCGCATGATGCGCTCGACGTTTTCGACCACGACGATGGCATCGTCCACCAGAAGGCCGATGGCGAGGACCAGCGCGAACATGGTCAGTGTGTTGATCGAATAGCCGAACGCTTCGAGCACGCCGAATGTGCCCAGCAGAACCACCGGCACCGCGATGGCGGGAATAAGCGTGGTGCGCCAGTTTTGCAGGAACACGAACATCACAATGATGACGAGCAAGGTGGCTTCCACCAGCGTCTTGATGACGTCGTTGATCGACAGGCGGATGAACGTTGTGTTGTCCACCGGGAAGGCCAGCTTCACGCCGGGCGGGAAGGTGGACGACAATTCCGTCGCTTTCGCCTTCACCGCATCCGCCGTGGTGAGCGCATTGGCGCCCGGCGCGAGCTGGATCGCGATACCGGCGGCGGGATGGCCGTTCATGCGGCTGGTGACGGCATAGCTCTGCGCGCCAAGCTCCACGCGCGCGACATCGCCGAGGCGCACCGTCGCGCCGTTCTGTGTGGCTTTCAGCACGATATTGCGGAATTGCGCCGGCGTTTCCAGGCGCGATTGCGCGGTCACCGTGGCGTTGAGCTGTTGGCCTTTCACCGCCGGCAACGCGCCGAGTTCGCCAGCGGAAACCTGCACGTTCTGCGCCTGCACCGCGGTTTGCACGTCGCCGGGCGTCAGGCCGAAGCTCTCCAACTTGAACGGATCGAGCCAGATGCGCATGGCATAGGGCGAACCGAACACCTGCGCCTGGCCCACACCGGATACGCGGCTCAGCGGATCTTGCAGCTTGCTCGCCAGGAAGTCGGAGATATCGACATTGGTGTAACGCCCGCTGTCGTCGTACAGCGCGACGATCAGAAGAAAACTGGATTGCGATTTCCGGACGACGACGCCTTGCTGCTGCACTTCCTGTGGCAGGATCGGCAGGGCCTGCTGCACCTTGTTCTGCACCTGCACCTGGGCGATGTCCGGATTGGTGCCGGGCGCGAAGGTGGCGGTGATGGAAACCTCTCCGTTCGAACTGGAGGACGAGGAGAAATAAAGAAGATTGTCCACGCCAGTGAGCTGCTGCTCGATCACCTGTGTCACGGAGTTCTGCACAGTCGCCGCCGAAGCGCCCGGATAGGTCGCGGAGATGTTCACCGCCGGGGGCGCGATGGAGGGGTATTGCGTCACCGGCAGGACGCGGATCGCAAGCACGCCCATCAAGGCGATCACGATGGCGATCACCCAGGCGAAGACCGGCCGTTCGATGAAGAACTGCGACAAGCCCATTAGCGCGCACCGGCCTGCGGCTTGTTCACGAAAGAGGCGGGAACGGCGTTGACCGGCGTATCGGGTTGCGCTTTCTGCAGGCCTTCGACGACGAGCCTGTCACCCGCTTTCAGTCCGCCGGTCACCAGCCATTTATCGCCGATGGCACGCGAGATCTTGATGAGGCGCAAGCGCGCGATGCCTTTGTTATCGACGACGATGGCGGTGGGATCGCCTTTTTCATTGCGGCCCACGCCCTGTTGCGGAATCAGGATCGCATGCGGATCGACACCTTCGATGATGGTGGCGCGCACGAACATGCCCGGCAGCAGGATGTCGTCCGGGTTGGGGAAGATCGCGCGCAAGGTCACTGCGCCCGTTGTCTGATCGACGGTGACTTCGCTGAACTGCAAGGTGCCCGGCATCGGATATTTTGTGCCGTTGTCGAGCGTCAGCGTCGCGCGCGCGGAAGCGGGGCCGTTGCGCGTGAGGTTTCCGCCCTGCATCGCCTGCTTCAGGTCGAGCAGCTCCACGCTGGATTGCGTGATGTCCACATAGATCGGATCGAGAGTCTGAATCGTGGCGAGCGCATTGGTCTGGTCCGATGTGACAAGCGCGCCTTCGGTGACGGACGAGCGGCCGATGCGCCCGCTGATTGGCGCCACGATGCGCGTGCGGTCCAGGTTGATGCGCGCGGTTTCGGTGTTCGCCTGTGCCTGCTTATAGGCGGCGAGGGCATCGTCATAGTCCTGCGGCGCGACCGCGTTCAGTTTCATGAGCGCTGCATAGCGCCGCGCTTTGGCTTGCGCCGTAACGAGCACGGCTTTCGCATTGTCATAGGCCGCCTGATACGGCGCGGGATCGATCTGGTAGAGCGGCTGCCCGGCCTTCACCAGCGCGCCTTCGGTGAAAAGACGCTTGAGCAGAATGCCGCTGACCTGCGGGCGCACATCCGACACCGCAAAGGAATCCGTGCGGCCGGGAAGTTCGGCGGTGAGTTGCGCCGGCTGCTGCCTGACCACGATGACGCCAACCGTCGGCGGCGGGCGCTTGGGCGGCGCGCCTTGTCCACAACCGGCGACGAGGAAACATCCGAGCAGCACGATGCTCAGGCGCGTGGTCTGTGTGATGTGGTGACTCATGCAGAGGATCGCTCAATGCGGATGAAACAAAGAAGGCTGCCGCAGGGGAACGGCTATCGGGTCCCTGCGTAGCCTTCGCAACCGCAATAATCTAGGTCTCCGCACACCATTTTGAATGGCTATGCAGTTGGCGCGCATGTGACTATTTCGGATGTTATGAAATTATATTGCGCACCGCTGCGCATCATTCATGCGCGGTGCCGATGGAAGTTCTGATCCTGCCTTCAGATCAGTGCGAACAACTGATCGACGGCAATTTTCAGAAGGGGCACGGCGGCGGCGATAATCGCGAAAACGATCAGCACCAAACCGACGACCGAAAGATCGTGCGCCCGGTCCGGTTGATGATGGACCAATGCCATTTTTTTCCTCCCAAGGCGGATTCTGCGACCCGCTTAGTGGAGAAATCATGCGCCGATTTGGGCCACCCGGCCAGAGCAAAATCGCGCTTGGTTAGCGCTTTTCAGGCCGTTTTTCCGGCCGGAAATATCTCCACCGCGTAAAAATCGGCCTGGGGCGGCCCGTAGAGAACGGCCGATTCGCCGGGCAAAAGGGCGATGGCGTCGCGCGGAACCAACGGAATATCCGCGATGGGATTGCGTAGCGTTGCAGGGATGAGCGGAAAGGCGAACATCGCGGCTGCACTGGACGGCGCCAGGATCGCGTCCGCGCAGCTTCGGCGTGTCACACGGGCCGTGAACACGCCGCGCCGCGTCATCACATTCAGGTCGGCTGCCGCCTCGCCGGTGAGTTCGGCGCTCGTCGCAACGTCGCCCGGAAATTCTACGGGCGGCATGCCGGCGGACAGAGCGATGGTCTTGCGGCCGGCGACGGATAGCGAAACCTCGCCCTTCAACATGGCGAGCGTGCGGTCGATGCCGGGAAATTGCGAGAACGGGCCGCCGCGCACGATATCGGCAATGCTGATGCGCCAGCCGAAATCGTCAAAGCCTGCGCCGGCAGGAAACACCGCGACTTCCGTCGTCGTGCCGCCGCCATTCTTCCACGGCGCCGCCACGCGATCGCTGGCGCGAAGGATGCGCATGCCCGTCTCCAAAAAATATACCGCCTTTCTCGGTCTATTCGCCGCGCGGCACAAGCCGTCCGGTGAATCGACATCGCCAACCGCATGTTTCAGATTTGCGCCCACCGTTCACAGGGGCTTTCATGCGCACGCTCGGTTTCCTTGCCATCTTCGCATTGGCGCTTGCGGCCTCCGCCGCCCATGCGCGTGACGAAGCACGATGGAACATGGAAGCGGCGCGCGTTGAGATCGTGCGCGACGATTGGGGCATCGCGCATGTGCACGGCAAAACCGACGCCGATGCGGTGTTCGGCATGGCCTATGCGCAGGCGGAAGACGATTTCAATCGCGTGGAGACGAACTACATCACCGCGCTGGGCCGCACCGCCGAAGCCGAAGGCGAGAACGCGATCTGGCAGGATCTGCGGCAACGGCTTTTCATCGATCCCGAAGTGCTCAAGGCCGATTACGCCAAAAGCCCAGGCTGGCTGAAGGCGCTGATGAACGCGTGGGCGGATGGGCTAAATTTCTATCTCGCGAAACATCCGGACGTGAAGCCGCGTCTGATTGCGCATTTTGAGCCGTGGATGGCGCTGTCGTTCAGCGAGGGCAGCATCGGCGGCGATATCGAGCGCGTGAAGCTGACGCCACTGGAGAATTTCTACGGCGACCGCAAGCTCGGCATGACGCGCGACGAGCGCGGGTTGATTTTCCACGAGCCGCGCGGCTCGAACGGCATCGCCATTTCGCCGTCCGACACGCGCGACGGCTATGCGCTGCTGCTCATAAACCCGCACACCACGTTCTTCTTCCGCTCCGAATTGCAGATGTCGAGCGATGAGGGGCTGGATGCTTATGGCGCGGTCACATGGGGGCAGTTCTTCATCTATCAGGGCTTCAACCCGCACATCGGCTGGATGCACACCTCCAGCGCCGTCGACAATGTCGATGAGTTCGCGGAAGACGTCGTACATAAGGACGGCAAACTCTTCTATCGCTATGGCGCCGGGCTGCGGCCGATGGGCGAGAAGGCGATCGCCATCGCCTATCGCAAACCGGATGGCAGCAAAGGCGAACGAAGCTTCACCGCCTATTACACCAGCCATGGCCCCATTGTGCGCGAAGCGAATGGCAAGTGGATCAGCATGGCGCTGATGAACACACCCATTGCGGCGCTGGAGCAAAGCTGGTTGCGCACCAAAGCGACGGACTATGCGTCCTATATGAAAGTCGCGGCGCTGGATGCGAATTCGTCCAACAACACGATCTTCGCCGACGACAAGGGCGAGACGGCATTCCTGCTGCCGCAATTCATGCCCAAGCGGAACGATAAATTCGACTACACCAAGCCGGTGGATGGCTCCGATCCGGCGACGGACTGGCAGGGCCCAACGCCGCTGGCCGATCTGCCGCAGGTGGTGAACCCGAAAAACGGCTGGCTCTACAACGGCAACAACTGGCCTTATTCGGCGGCGGGCGCCGACAGCCCCAAGCGCGCGGACTATCCCAAATATATGGACACAGCCGGCGAGACGCCGCGCGGCATTCACGCGATCCGCGTGTTGTCGAGCCACAAGGACTTCACGCCGGATTCATTGCTCGCTGCCGCCTTCGATCCCTATATGCCCGCCTTCGCGCGGCTCATCCCGATTTTGGTGAAGGCGTATGACGATTTGCCGTCGCGCGATCCGCTGAAGGCGCGGCTGAAGGAGCAGGCCGCTCTTCTGCGCGGCTGGGATTTCAAATGGTCGGACCATTCATTGGCGACCTCGCTCGCGGTGTTCTGGGGCGACACGCTGTGGGATGAAACCATCGAAGCCGCGAAGACGCAGGGCGTCAATCCTTATGACTATATGGCCGATCATGCGACGGCGGCGCAGAAGCTAAAGGCGCTCGCCGAGGCGTCGGATCGCCTGCAGAAGGATTTCGGCAACTGGCGCACGCCGTGGGGCGAGATCAACCGCTTCCAGCGCGTCACCGATGCGATCGAACCGCATTTCGACGACGCTTTGCCAAGCATTCCGGTGCCGTTCGTGTCATCGCGCTGGGGTTCACTCGCCTCATTCGGCGCCAAGCGCTACCCGAACACCAAGCGCTATTATGGCACGTCCGGAAATAGCTTCGTCGCGGTTGTGGAATTCGGGCCGAAAGTCCGGGCCATCGCGATCACCGCGGGCGGGGAGAGCGGCGATCCGAAGTCGCCCCATTTCAACGACGAAGCCGTTCGCTATGCGCGGGGTGAGCTGCGACAAGTTTACTTCTATCCGGAAGACCTTAAGGGCCATGTCGAGCGGCGCTATCGTCCTGGCGAAGCAATTCCAACGCTTTAGTGCGCTTCTCCGCATTCACGTCGGGGATATCCCGCTTTGTGACAGCATCCGCTGCGCACCCCATGCGCGCAGCGCGCATGGCCTCTCGCTTGAAAATACTTGCCTAGGCAACCATTGTCTCGGCAGACGTTTGAGCGGGCCGTCATGCCAAAACCTTATTTCTGTGCGGACAATTTCAATTGTCACCAGTCGCTGGGATATCTGACCCGCCGGGTGCAGAACCTGACGAACCCGCATGCCGAAGCGATCTTCGCCGACCAGGATCTGACCTTCACCCAATGGATTTCGCTGATGGGCCTGCGCGAAGGCGTGGCCGAAACCAGCGCCGACCTGGCCCGCCATCTCAACCATGACGCCGGTGCGGTCACCCGCGTGGTCGACGAGTTGGAGAAGCGCGGCCTTCTGCGCCGCGAGCGCAGCAAATCCGACCGGCGCGTGGTGAAACTGATCCTGACGCCGCAGGGCAGGGCCGTCGCGAAGATGCATGTGCCGCCGATTGTCCATTTCTGGAACCGCGTGACGGATGAGTTCTCCACCGCAGAGATCAAGCAGCTTCTTTCGTTGATGACACGCCTGATCGCTCGCCTCGAAGCGGAGCCGATGCACGAACCTGCGGCAAAAGAAAAGGTCAAAGCAAAGAAGAGGGCCGTGAAATGAAACGCCTTCTCGGTGCTCTGCTCGCAACAAGCTTGTTGGCCGGATGTGTGGACGCCCCATCCACTGCCCCGAGCCAGACGGCGCTCAAGCCTCAGTCTCTCGGCTTGAGCGCCGCCCCAACACCCGCGATCGAAGATGCGTGGTGGAAAGCCTTCGGCGATCCGCAGCTTGACGCGCTGGTCGATCGGGCGCTCAAGGGAAGCCCGACGCTGCAAGTGGCGCTTGCGCGCATGCGCGCAGCGCAGGCGCAACTCTCCGTCAGCCGCGCCGCCACTTACCCGCAACTCACACTCGACGGGCAGGACCAGCGCACGCATTTCAGCAGCAATTACATCATCCCGCCGCCTTATGCCGGAACGATGCAATGGTTTGGCACGGTGCAGGCCAATCTGTCCTGGTCGCTCGATCTGTTCGGCAAGCAAGCCGCGGAGGTGGATGCCGCGCGCTCCAGCGCCCAAGCCGCCGCGCTCGATGCGGAAGCCGCGCGTCTGGCGCTCGCCGGCACCGTCACGCAAGCCTATATCGGGCTCGACCGCGCCTATCGGCTTGCGGATGTTGCGGCCGAAACGGTCAAGCAGCGCGAAGGCGTTCTGCATCTGACGGCGGGCCGTGTGACCAGCGGCCTCGACAGCAAGGCATCGGACGAGCAGGCCAAGGCGCTTCTGGCCATCGCGAAGGAAGACCTGATCCGCGCGCAGGCGGTGAAGGATCTCGCGGTGCATCAGATCGCAGCGCTCGTCGGCCGCGGCGCGGATGCCTATGACATCGCCCGGCCGAACCTGAGCCGCAGCGCGCTGACGCTCCCGGCAGTGCTGCCTGCCGATCTTCTCGCGCGCCGCGCGGACATCGCCGCCGCCGAAGCGCGCATCGATGCGGCCACATCGGGCCGTCAGGCTGCGCATCAGGCGTTCTATCCCGACATCAATCTGATTGGCGCAGCGGGCTTCGCCGCCATCGGTCTGAGCACGCTGTTCAACGGCAGTTCCAGTCAATACGGCATCGGACCGGCCATTCATCTGCCGATCTTCGACGCGGGCGAATTGCGCGCCAAATATGCCGGCGCCACCGCGCAGCTCGATGAAGCGGTTGCCAATTACAATGAGTCTGTCGTCGGCGCCGTAAAGCAGACAGCCGATGCGATTACGCAGCTTCAGGCGCTGGAAGGTCAGGCCGCGCAGCAGGGCGAAGCCTTGCGCGCGTCCAATGCGAGCTTCGATCTTGCCACGCGGCGCTACCGCAGCGGGCTTTCGCCGCAACTCAATGTGCTCAGCGCCGAAGACGTTCTCATCCAGGCCAAGCGGCAAGATGCGTCGATCGCTGCCGATCTTCTGTCCGCGCGCGTGTCGCTGCTGATGGCGCTGGGTGGCGGCTATACCAGAGCCGGCATTGCTTCCAACGATCAGGACCGTAGCCGATGAAATATCCAAGCGAAAATGGCAAAACCGATGCGCAGAACGCGCGCCGCCGCTGGTTGACCATTCTGGCCGCCGCTGTCGCCGCCGGCGTGCTGATCTACGGACTCTACTGGCTGTTCTACGCGCGCCATTTCGTGTCCACCGACGACGCCTATGTCGGCGGCGACGTGGTATCGATCACCAGCCGCGATCCGGCTACCGTTGTGGCGCTTCACGCCGACAACACACAGACGGTGCGGCGCGGACAGCTTCTTATCGAGTTCGATCCCAGCAAGGCGGAAGCTGCGTTCGAAGCGGCGAAAGCGGATCTGGCGCGCGCCGTGCGCGGCACCCGCACCAATTTCTCCAAGGTCGATCAGTTCCACGCACAGGTGAATGCCGCGCGCGTCGCGCTCGATCAGGCGCAGGCCGATTATCGCCGCCGCCAGACCGCCGGCGACTCCGTTTCGCGCGAAGAACTCAATCACGCGCGCGATGCCGTTGCGTCCGCACAAGCCAGCCTAAAATCCGCGCAGAGCGGATTGGCGCAAGCGCAGGCGGCGGTGCAGGGCACGCGAGTCTCCACCAATCCCGATGTGCTGGCCGCCATCGCGCAATTGCGCTCTGCCGCCATCACGCTCTCGCATATGAAGCTTTACGCGCCCGTGGACGGCGTGGTGGCGCAGCGCACCGTGCAGGTGGGCCAGCAGGTCGCCGCAGGAACGCCGTTGATGGCGGTCGTCCCACTCGACACCGTGTGGATCGACGCCAACTTCAAGGAAGGCCAGCTCGAAGATATGCGCGTCGGCCAGCCGGTGACAGCGACTGCCGACATCTATGGCGGCGGCATGACCTATCACGGAAAAGTGGCGGGCCTCGGCGCCGGTTCGGGCAGCGCCTTCGCGCTTTTGCCGCCGCAGAACGCATCCGGAAACTGGATCAAGATCGTGCAGCGCGTGCCCGTGCGTATCGCGCTCGATCCCAAAGAGTTGCGCGATCATCCGCTGCGTGTCGGCCTCTCGATGGATGTCGAGGTCGATGTGCGCGATACCGCCGGTTCCTCGATCGGCGCGCCAAACGTCAAGCATGAGGTGCGCGGTTATATCGGCGATTACAGCGATGCCTCCATTAGCCGGTTGATCAAGCAAATCCTCGCGCAGAACGGCGCTTGAGGAACGCGCGGTGAGCGGCCAGGGTACACCCGAACTCAAACCGCTTGCGGGCCTGCCGCTCGCGATCACCTCGATCGCGCTGGCGCTCGGCACCTTCATGCAGGTGCTGGACTCGTCTATCGCCAACGTGTCGCTGCCGACCATCGCCGGCAATCTCGGCGTCAGCGTCAACCAGGGGACCTGGGTCATCACATCGTTCGCGGTGGCGAATGGCGTGGCCGTGCCGCTCACCGGCTGGCTGATGCAGCGTTATGGCGTGGTGCGCACCTTCGTGTTTTCCGTTCTCGGTTTCACGCTCGCATCCTTTCTGTGCGGCATCGCATGGAGCCTGTCCTCGCTGATCGCTTTCCGCGTTCTGCAGGGCGCGATATCGGGCCCGATGATCCCGGGATCGCAGGCACTCCTCATTTCCATTTTCCCGCCGCAGAAACGCGCTACTGCCCTTGGCATCTGGTCGATCACCACGCTGGTTGCGCCCATCATGGGCCCGATCCTCGGCGGCTACATTTCCGACAATTATCATTGGGGCTGGATTTTCCTCATCAATGTGCCTGTCGGATTGGCCGCGGCGTTCCTGTGCTGGGGCAATCTTTCCAACCGCGAAACGCCGACGCGCCAGCTTCCCATCGATACGGTGGGTTTGGGCCTGCTCGTTCTGTGGGTTGGCACGCTGCAGGTGATGCTCGACACCGGCAAGGATGCGGACTGGTTCTCCTCCACCTCGATCGTCATAGAGGCGATCATCGCCGCCGTCGGCTTTTGCGCCTTTCTCATCTGGGAATTGACGGAGGAACATCCGGTTGTCGATCTGTCGCTGTTCAAATTCTGGAACTTCACCTTCGGCACCATCGCTTTCTGCCTGGGCTACGCATTGTTCTTCGCCAATGTGTTGCTGCTGCCGCTATGGCTGCAGACCAATGTCGGCTACACCGCCACGTGGGCGGGCCTTGTGGCGGCGCCCAGCGGCGTGGTGGCCGTCGTGCTGACGCCGATCGCCGCGCGCTTCATGGCGAAGGTCGATGCCCGCCTTGTGGCGACGGTGGCCTTTGTCGCTTTCACCGTCTCCTACTTCATGCGCGCGGGTTATACGCAAGATGCAAGCTTCTGGGATTTCGTCATGCCCATGCTGGTGCAGGGTGTGGCGATGAGTACTTTCTTCGTCGCCCTGCTCACCATCTCGCTGGATGGAATTCCGCCGGAGCGCATTCCATCCGCATCCGGTATTTCCAACTTCGCGCGCATCACCGCCGGTGGCTTCGCGGCCTCGATCATCACGACATTGTGGGATCGCCGCGAGGCGCTGCATCAGAGCCGGATGGCGGATCATTCCTCGGTTTTCGACCCGGTCATGCAACAGGCCGTCGCGCATCTGCACAGCTTCGGCCTCACCGATCTGCAAGCCTATGGCGCGCTGGCGCATACGATGATGCAGCAAGCCTATCTGCTGTCGTCGCTGGATCTGTTCTGGATTTCCGGCTGGCTGAGCGTGGTTCTGATCGGCGTGATCTGGATCGCCCGCAAAGCTTACAGCCACGGCGGCGCGGTGGCCGCGGCGGATTAAGGCAGTTCCGCCTTCTCAATTCCGTCCAGAAACGTGCTCACCGCGAGATCGGCGATGCGCTGCGGCCTGGCTTTGCCGTCCGGATCGAGCCAGGTGTGCATCCAGTTGATCATGCCGAAATAGAGCATAGCGCTAGGCCGCTTCAGCGCCGCACGTCCCGAAAGCTCGGGCCGCAATTCGCCAACGATCTTCTCCACGATTTCGATGAGCCGCCGCTGGATGCCGACGACGGTCTTGCGCTGCTCGTCCGGCAGCCGCGAAAGCTCGTTCAGCAGCACACGCTGGCGCGCGGCGGCGTCCACATAAAGTTCGATGAAAGCCTGCGTCAGCGCGCGAAGCTTTTGTGCGGGCGCAAGCGGTTTGGCGGCGATCGCTTCCGCCTGATCCAGCAGCGCCCGAACGTGGCTGTGCATGACATCGAACAGGATGTCCTCTTTCGAGTCGTAGTAGTGATAGATTAGCGACTTGGACGTTTTCAGCGTATCCGCAAGATCGGCGATCGAAGCGCCCAGGAACCCGCGCTCCGCGAAGAGTTCCGCCGCGCGGTCCACGATGGCCTCGCGCCGGATCGCATAGTCAGCCGATTGTGTGCGCGCCATTCGCTTTCCGAATCCGTGAATCGCAATCTGTATAAACCGGCAACCCGTTGTAAAAACAGCAAGCGGGTCCGGTCCTTGATAATTGACCGTCCGTTCGGTTAATTATTAGCGGAAGACCGGCCGGAAGGAAACGGGCATGTCCGCAAGCCTGCGGGAGAAGGTGAAAGGTGCCAACGCTGCCGCGCCGGACTGGCGCGCGGTCGCCTATCATCTGCATGTCTCGCGGGCGCTGGATTCGCTGGAAGAGAAGACGCTCGTCCCCGAGCGCAAGATTTTCTACCAGTTCTCAGCGCGCGGCCACGACATGGCGCAGATCCTGTTGGGGCTGAAGCTCACGCGCAAGGACGATGCGATCTGCGGTTATTACCGCTCGCGGCCTATTCTGCTGGCGCTGGGTGTCGATCCCGCCGATGCGCTCGGCTCCTCGATGGCGCGTGCCGGCGGTTACAGCGATGGCCGCGACATCGGCGCGGTGTTCAACTATCCGAACAAGGCCGGCGCGAGCGCGCTGCCCATGTGCGGCGGCGTCGGCGCGCAATACACGCCCACCGCCGGGTGGGCGCAGGCGCTGGAATACCGCGCGAAGGTTCTGAAGGAAAAAGATTGCAGCGACGCCATTGCCGTGGCGCTCGGTGGCGATGCCTCGGTGGCCACCAACGGCTTCTGGTCTGCTCTGACCATGGCGACCACGCTCAAGCTGCCGATGCTCTTCTATATAGAAGACAACGGTTACGGCATCTCGGTGCCGAGCAACCTTCAGACGCCAGGCGCGAACATCGCGGCGAACCTTTCCAGCTTCAACGGGCTCAAGGTGATCGCGGGCGATGGCGCCAATCCCGAAGAAGCGGCGTCATTGATCGACGAGGCGGTGACTTTCGTGCGCGAACAACGCGCGCCGGTGTTGCTACGTCTCACCGTGCCGCGCCTTGAAGGCCATTCCTTCCAGGACACGCAAACTTACAAATCCGAATCCTTCGTGAAATCCGAATGGGCGCGTGACCCGTTGCCCAGGCTGCAGGATCTGTTCGATGCGAAGGAATGGGACAAGATCGCCGCCGATGCGCAACGTGCCGTGGAGCAAGCGCGTGTGAGTGCCGAGGCGCGCCCCGTCACCGATCCGGAACGCACCACGGAAAACGTCTTCTTCGAAGGCAAGATGCAGGAGAAGGGCGGGCAGGCCAACGCCGGCTACAATGCGCCCGCCGCCAGCGAAGAGGCACAGCCGGAAGGCCAGCGCATCAACATGGTCACGGCAATCCGCCGCACTCTGGATCATGAGCTGGAAATCAATCCGCGCGTGCTGGTGTTCGGCGAAGATGTCGGCCCCAAGGGCGGTGTGCATGCGGTGACGCTCGGCCTGCAGGAGAAGTTCGGTGTCGCGCGTGTGTTCGACACCTCGCTGTCGGAAGAGGGCATCATCGGCCGCGCCGTGGGCATGGCGATTGCCGGGCTGATGCCGGTGCCGGAAATCCAGTTCCGCAAATATGCAGACCCAGCGATGGAACAGCTCAACGATTGCGGCACCATGCGCTGGCGTACCAACAACCGCTTCGCCGCGCCGATGGTCGTGCGCATGCCCATCGGTTTCTTCAAATGCGGCGATCCCTGGCACAGCCAGACCAACGAGGTACAGTTCGTCCATTCGCCGGGCTGGAAAGTGGCCGTGCCGTCCAATGCGGAAGACGCGGTGGGCCTGCTGCGCGCGAGCCTGCGCGGCAACGATCCGGTGATCTTCTTCGAGCATCGCGCCATGCTGGACGCCACCAGCGCGCGCCGCCCCTATCCGGGCGACGATTTCGTGCTGCCCTTCGGCAAGGCGCGCATCGTGCAGGAAGGCAATAACCTCACCATCGTCACCTGGGGCGCGATGGTCGAACGCTGCGAACAGGCGGCGGACGGCTTGTCGGTGGAGATCATCGACCTGCGCACCTTGATGCCGTGGGACCGCGAAGCCGTGCTGGCATCGGTGAAGCGCACGCGCGGCTGTCTGATCGTGCACGAAGACCTGATGAGCGCCGGTTTCGGCGCGGAGATTGCTGCCGTCGTGGCGCAGGAATGTTTCTTCGATCTGGACGCGCCGGTCTCGCGCCTCGCGATGCCGGATATTCCAAGCCCGCACAATCCGGCGCTGATGGAATGGGCGCTGCCCTCCGTCGACGGCATCCGCGCGAAAATGGAAGAACTGACCAGCCTATGACCGACATTCTCGTTCCCACCGAACAGGAAGGCACCAAGGCCGTCGTCAAGGCGTGGCTGAAGAAGGTGGGTGACACCGTGAAGGTGGACGACCCCATCGTCGAACTGGAAACCGACAAGGTCGCGGTGGAAGTCGCCGCGACATCGGCGGGTGTGCTGTCGGAAATCCTTGTCGAAGACGGCGCGGAAGTGGAGCCCGGCACGGTGCTCGGCCGCATCGCCGCCGGCAGCGCGGGGGAAGAAACCGCGAAAGCGATGGCGCAAGGCGCCGGTATCGTCGCGCCGAAAACAGCCTCGCCGCGCACGGCTTCCCCGAGCGATCAACTGCCGCCCGGCATCCGCAAGATGCTGGCGGACAATGGGCTGGACGCGCGCGACGTGCCGATCGGCGGCGCGCGGCTGACGCGCGAGGACATTCAGGCCGAACTGGACCGCCGCGCGAAAGCACCCGTCGCGGGCGTGAAGCGCGTGCCGCATGACTCCATGCGCAAGCGCATCGCCGAACACCTCGCCCATTCCGTCCAGACGGCGCCGCATGTCACCGCCGTGTTCGAGGCCGATTTCAGCGCCATCACCGCCCATCGCGCCGCGCACAAGGATGTCTTCGCGCAAGACGGCGCGAATCTTACCTTCACCGCCTATTTCGTGGCGGCCTGCGTGGCCGCGATGAGCGCCGCGCCCGCGGTGAACGGACGCTGGTATGACGACCGCATCGATATCTATGACGATGTGAACATCGGCATCGGCACGGCGCTGGGCGAGAAGGGCCTGATCGTGCCGGTGATCCACCGCGCGCAGACCCTGTCGCTGCTCGATATCGCCAAACGCCTCACCGAAATGACGGAGAAAGCGCGCAGCGGAAAACTGTCACAGGACGACGTGCGCGGCGGCACGTTCTCCATCTCCAATCACGGCGTATCGGGTTCGCTGGTGGCCGCGCCCATCATCATCAACCAGCCGCAATCGGCGATCCTGGGCGTCGGCAAGCTGGAGAAGCGCGCCGTGGTGCGGGGCGATGCGATCGTCATCCGCCCGATGGCCTATGTGACGCTCACCATCGACCATCGCGTGATTGACGCGTTCCAGACGAATGCTTGGCTGGCGAAATTCGTCGAGACGCTGGAGAACTGGCCGGCCGAAGTCTGATCATTTCCGGTGGTCGAACACCCGTTTCGCCTTGCCTTCGGAACGGGGCAGCGAGCCCGGATCGGCGATGACGATCTCCGCGTGCAAGCCATACCGCGACTTCATCCGCACCGACACGTTCTCGCGCGCGGTATCGCAAGTGGCGATATCGCAAGCCCCCGCGGCCTCGCAGGTGACGACCAGCCGGTCGAGCGCGCCCTCGCGATGCACATCGATGCGGTAGTGCGGCGACAGCACCGGCTCCGACACGATCAGTTCTTCGATCTGGCGCGGAAAGATGTTCACGCCACGGATGATGAGCATGTCATCGCTGCGGCCGGTGATGCGATCCATGCACCGCATCGGCACATCGCCCACCGGCGCGGAAAGCCGCGAAAGATCGCCGGTGCGATAGCGGATGACCGGCAGAGCTTCTTTGGACAGCGAGGTGAACACCAGTTCGCCTTCTTCGCCGTCCGGTAGCGGTTCGCCGGTGTCAGGATCGACAATCTCTGGCAGGAAAGCGTCTTCCCACACCGTCAGGCTCCCTCGCGCATCGGCGCGCTCCTGCGCGACACCGGGGCCAAGCACTTCTGACAAGCCGTAGATGTCGAGCGCCGCGATATCGAAGCGCTTCTCGATCTCGCAGCGCATCTCTTCGCTCCAGGGCTCGGCGCCATGAATTCCGATTTCGAGCGACGTACTGCGCGGATCGATGCCGGCTCGCTCCAATGCTTCACCAAGCGCGAGCATATATGAAGGCGTGCAGCAGATGACGCGCGGCTTCAGATCGGTGATGAGCTGGATCTGCCGCTCCGTCTGTCCGCCGCTTGCCGGCACGACGACGCAGCCTAGCTTCTCCGCGCCGCCATGCAGGCCAAGGCCACCGGTGAAGAGGCCATAGCCGTAAGCATTGTGCAGAACGTCACCGCGCTTGCCACCCGCTGCCGTGATGCAGCGCGCGATCAGCGTGTTCCAGAGATCGAGATCGTTCTGTGTGTAGCCCACGATGGTCGGCTTGCCGCTGGTGCCGGATGAGGCGTGCAGCCGCACGCATTGATCGTGCGGCACGGCGAACATGCCGAAGGGATAGTTCTCGCGGAAATCGCTCTTCAACGTGAAGGGAAAGCGTGCCAGATCAGCCAGTGTTTTCAGATCGTCCGGCCTGACGCCCGCGGCGTCGCATTTCGCGCGGTAGTAGGGCGCATGCCTGTAAGTATGTGCCAGCGACCATTGCAGCCGTTTGATCTGCTCGGCTTCTAGCTCCGCGCGCGATGCGAAGATGGGCAACATCACACCGCGTTCATCGTCAGCAGCTCGTAGGTCGCCGCGAGTTCGCCGTTCTGGTTGGTCACAATCACCTGCCAGCGCACTTCGCCCATTTCGGGGTTGCGCAGCGATTTGGATTTCGCGGTGAGTTGCACGGTGATGCTGTCCCCCGGCTTCACCGGCTTGGTGAAGCGCAGATTGTCGAGGCCGTAGTTGGCCAATACCGGCCCCGGCGGCGGATCGACGAACAATCCTGCCGCGAAGGAGAGCAGCAGATAGCCATGCGCCACGCGCCCGCCGAACAGCGGATTGGCCTTCGCCGCTTCTTCGTCCATGTGCGCGTAGAAGGTATCGCCGGTGAAATGCGCGAACTTCTCGATATCGTCCAAGGTGATGGTGCGCGATTTTGTGACGAGCGTCTTGCCCAGCTCCAGCTCGTTGAAACGCAAACGGAAGGGATGCGGGCCTTCGCGCATCTCCGGCGCACCGCGCATCCATTCATGCGTCACGCCCGTGAGCATGCGGGGTGAACCCTGTAGCGCGGTGCGCTGCATATAATGATAGACGCCATGCAGGCCGCCCATCTCTTCACCGCCGCCTGCGCGGCCGGGGCCGCCATGGATCAATGCCGGAAGCGGCGAGCCGTGTCCGGTAGATTCCTTGGCGCAATCGCGATCCAGAATGAGTAGGCGGCCGTGGAATGCGCCCGAACCGGTCAGCACATCGCGCGCAACTTTGGGATCGTAAGTGTAGAGCGACATCACCAAGGAACCTTGCCCACGGTTCACCAACGCGATGGCCTCACCGATGTCTTTGTACGGCATCAGCGTTGCAACCGGGCCGAACGCTTCGGTGTCGTGCACGCGCTGTGCTTTCGCCGGATCGTCGCAACGCAGCAGCACCGGCGACAGGAACGCGCCTTTGCCCTCCGCTTTGCCCGGATCGCCGAACACAATGCGCGCTTCTTTCGACAGCGTGTCGATCTTTTCGCGCACATCGTTGCGCTGTGCGGTGGAGACAAGCGCGCCCATCTGGGTCTTCTCGTCGCGCGGATCGCCGACGACGATCTTGCCGAGCGCCTCTTTCAACGCGGCTTCCACGGCATCCATCTGCGCGGCGGGCACCAGCGCGCGGCGGATGGCGGTGCATTTCTGGCCCGCTTTCACCGTCATCTCACGCACGACCTCTTTGACGAAGAGATCGAATTCCGGCGTGCCTTGCACGGCGTCCGGCCCCAGCACCGCGGCGTTGAGCGAGTCACGCTCGGCGATGAAGCGCACGCTTTCACGCGCCACAACCGGATGGCGCTGCAGCTTCTGCGCCGTGTCGGCGGAGCCGGTGAAGGACACGACGTCCTGTCCGGTGAGATGATCGAACAGATCGCCCGTCGGGCCGATGATGAGCTGCAATGCGCCTTTCGGCAGCACATTCGCTTCGATCATGATGCGGAACGCGGCCTCGGTGAGATAGGCCGTCGCCGTCGCGGGCTTCACGATGGCGGGCATGCCGGCGAGCAATGTGGGGCCGAGCTTTTCCAGCATGCCCCAGACGGGAAAGTTGAACGCATTGATATGCACCGCCGCGCCCTGGCGCGAGGTGAGCACATGTTGGCCCATGAAGGTGCCGCGCTTGGACAATCCTTCGGGCGCGCCTTCCACGATGATGGTGTCGTTCGGCAGCTCGCGGCGGCCTTTGGAGGAATAGGCGAACAGTGTGCCCGCGCCGCCTTCGATGTCGATCCAGCTGTCGGCTTTCGTCGCGCCTGTATTGTAAGAGAGTTCGTAGAGCGCATCCTTCTTCGCCATCACCGCATCGCCCAGCGCTTTGAGCATCTTGGCGCGCTGGTGGAAGGTCATCTTGCGCAGGGCAGGGCCGCCGACATTGCGCGCATGATCGAGCATCGCCTTGAAGTCGCGCACCGTCGCGCCGGTTTCAGCGACCGCCTCACCCGTCACCGCCGAAGCGATAGGCGTGAGATTTCCCGTCGGCGCGATCCATTGGTCCGCGACGTAGCTTTGCAATTTCATGGAATGCTCCTGACGGCCTATTGGCCTTTGAACCTGGGCGCGCGCTTTTCACCGAAAGCGGCGACGCCTTCCTTGTAATCCTGCGAACGGCCCAGCTCGCGCTGCAGATCGCGTTCGAGATCGAGCTGTGCGTTCAATTCGTTACGCCAGCCGCGCTGCATCGCACTCTTGATGGCAGCGAGGCCTTTCGTTGGCCCCATCGCCAGTTTCTCCACCAGCTTGCCGGATTCCGTTTTCAGTTCCGCGTCATCCACCGCGCGCCAGATGATGCCCCATTGTTCGGCTTTCTCGGCGCTCAACGCTTCACCCGTCAGTGCCAGTCCCATCGCGCGCGCATGGCCCGCGAGGCGCGGTAATATCCAAGTGCCGCCGGAATCTGGAACCAAACCAATGTTGGAGAAGGACTGAATGAACTTTGCGCTCTTCGCCGCCAGAACGATGTCGCAGGCGAATGCGATGTTCGCACCCGCGCCGGCGGCGACGCCGTTCACCGCGCAGACCACGGGCTTGGCCAATCCCATGATGCGTTTGACGAGCGGGTTGTAGCGGTTCTCCAGCGACTCGCCGAGATCGACGCCTTCGCCGCCCGGCGCCACCGCGCGATCACTCAAATCCTGTCCCGCGCAAAAGCCGCGGCCCGCGCCGGTCAGCAACAATGCGCGGATGCCCGCATCGCTTTCCACTTTAGAGAGCGCATCGGTGACTTCGCTGTGCATCTGCACGGTGAAGGAATTGAGCCGGTCCGGCCGGTTCAACGTGATGCGCGCCGCGCCGTCCGCCACATCGAACAGAATGGTTTCGTAAGCCACGGCCACCTCCCAATTCGTCCGCGGGCTGGCCCCGCCGTTGGCGATAGGCTTAAAATAGAACGCCCATACGGTCAATTTTTGGCGGTCAATTTTGATGAGGAACAATGAGCGCCACAGATGAGCTTGCCCGCAGAATCGCCGATCACCTTCGCGCCAGCGAAGGCACGAGCGCTGCGTGGAATATCGAAATCGAGGAAGCGCGCGAAGGTTACGCGCGCATCGCGATGGTGGTGCGGGCGGCCATGCTCAACGGTCACAAGACCTGCCATGGCGGCATGATCTTCTCGCTGGCGGATACGGCGTTCGCCTATGCCTGCAACTCGCGCAATGTGGAGACGGTGGCGCAGAACGCGACCATCTCGTTCCTAGCGCCGGGGCGGGAAGGCGACCGGCTGGTGGCCGAATGCCGGGAGCAGGCGCTGACCGGCCGCTCGGGCGTTTATGCCGTGACGGTGACCAACCAGAAGGGCGAGAAAATCGCGGTTTTCCAAGGGCTTTCCCGCTCACTGGGCGGGCCGGTCCTCAAGCCGGATTAATTGACCGTCCGGTCGGTTTATTATAAGATTGGTTCTCAGTCGCGAGGAAACGCGCATGTATACGACCGAGCTCAAGGACAAGAGCCAGAGGACTTCGGCGGCGCCCGCCGTGGTGGAAGATCCCGCGCGGCTGGAAGCGTTTGAAGCCCGTGTCGCGGCGGATGATTTCATCGAGCCGAAGGACTGGATGCCGGACGCCTATCGCAAGACTCTGGTGCGCCAGATCTCGCAGCACGCGCATTCGGAAATCGTCGGCATGCTGCCGGAA
>JAFECP010000041.1:21149-26923 GCA_018242105.1 Pseudomonadota bacterium | reverse complement strand
GCAGCTCATGGCTCATATTGGCCAGGAAGGTCGTCTTGGATGCGTTTGCGGCCTCCGCTTCGAAGCGCTTGCGGATCGCTTCGTCATGCGCGCGGCGCAGATCGACGGCCATGTCGTCATTGGCGAAACGCTGGACGAGCATCGCTTCAAAGCCGCGAATCATCGTCAGCGCAGCCGCGAGCGTGTAGGCGAAAACCACCGGAAGCACGAACGCCATGGCGTGGGAGGCAAGGCCGGTGGACGTCATCGCGCGCAGCGATCCGAGCACGACGATCGGCAGAACCGCCGCCAGATAGACGCCCACATGCATCGTGCGCGACATGGCATAGGCCCACAGAAGGCCGACAAAGGGCGTTATGACGAAAACATTGTTGGCGGGGTTTCCATGCTCCCACAAAAGCCAGATGGTCGCGCCCCAGGTGACGCCGATATAGAGCTGGAACAGCATCAGCGATCGCAGCCAGGCGCGGCCGTTGGAGGAATCGCGCCGGAAGGCGCGATAGAGAACCGCCGCCATGAATGAATTGAACAGATGCAGCGCCATCACCGTTGCGATGCGCGTGCCCGGAATATCGCCGAAGGGCTCCTGAGTGACCATGAATGGTATGACGGTCAGCAAGGCCCAGGTGGGATTCGCCCACATGGTCATAGGCAGGCTTGAGCCTATGACGTCGAGCTTCGCGCGCAGAAGACGCGGCTCGTCGCCTTGGGCAACCTTGACGTTTGGTATCCCTTGCGCGGACATGCGACGCGACATTCCCAGTGGCGGCCAAATACCGCCCATTCACGTCAAAGTCTAAGTAAGGGGCGTTAAAAAAGGATGGCTCTTGCGCAGAAGCGCGCGAAGCGGCATTCGTTTCGTTAATTTGCGTTTACCGGGATTCGGCCGGCGCGCGTTCCAGGTACAGTAAGAAGCATGGCGAAATCACCCGATCTGTTTGAAGGCAATGCCGCGTCCTCCAAGGGCTACACGGCAAAAGACATCGAAGTTCTGGAAGGGCTGGAGCCCGTGCGGCGGCGGCCCGGCATGTATATCGGCGGCACCGATGTCAACGCCATGCACCATCTCGCGGCGGAAATCCTCGATAACGCAATGGACGAAGCCGTCGCCGGGTTTGCAACGCGCATCGAGATCGAGCTGGAAGAAGGCGACGTTCTGACGATCCGCGACAACGGGCGCAGTATCCCGATCGACCCGCACCCAAAATACAAGAACAAGTCGGCGCTCGAAGTCATCATGACGACGCTGCATGCCGGCGGAAAATTCGGCGGCAAGGTTTATGACACCTCCGGCGGCCTGCACGGCGTCGGCTCGTCGGTCGTGAACGCGCTGTCGGATTGGATGGAAGTCGATGTCGCGCGCGACAGGCAAGCGCACAAGATGCGTTTTGAGCGCGGCAAGCCCGTGGGCAAGCTGGAAAGCCTCGGCACCGTCAACTGGCGCGGCACGATCGTCACATTCCATCCCGACGAGCAGATTTTCGGCAAGGATGTCCACTTCTCGCCCGCGCGGCTTTACCGGATGGCGCGTTCGAAGGCCTATCTGTTCCGCGGTGTCGAAATACGCTGGAAATGCGCGCCGGGCCTTGTGCGCGACGACACCCCCGCCGAAGACACGCTGAAATTCCCTGGCGGCCTGCTCGACTTTCTGAAAGGCGAAGTCGGAAGCAAGGACACGGTCACGCCGCGCTACTTCTTCGGCCGTCTGGAGAACAAGGATGGCAAGGGCGCGGTCGAATGGGCCGTAACATGGGCGCCGGATGTCGATCCATTCCTGTCTTCCTATTGTAACACCATCCCCACGCCGATGGGCGGCACGCACGAACAAGGCCTGCGCAACGCGCTCACCAAAGGCCTGCGCAGCCATGGCGAGCGCGCCAACAACAAGAAGACATCGCTCATCACCGCCGACGATGTGATGGCGGCGGTCTGCGGCGTGCTTTCGGTCTTCATCCGCGAGCCCGAATTCCAGGGCCAGACGAAAGACAAGCTTTCGACGCCGGACGCGCAACGCCTGGTCGAGAATGTCGTGAAGGACCATTTCGACCATTGGCTGGCCGAAAGCCCCGCCGATGCGGATCGCCTGCTTGGTTTTGTGATCGAGGAAGCCGAGACACGCCTGCGCCGCCGCCTGGAGAAAGAAGTCAGCCGCAAATCGGCGACGCGCAAGCTGCGCCTGCCCGGCAAGTTGGCCGATTGCACCAGCGACAGCCCGAACGGCACGGAAATCTTCCTTGTCGAAGGCGACAGCGCCGGCGGCTCCGCCAAGCAGGCGCGCGACCGCGCCACACAGGCGATCCTGCCCCTGCGCGGCAAGATCTTGAACGTCGCCAGCGCCGCCGCGGGCAAGCTGGACCAGAACGCAGAGCTTGCGAACCTTGTGCAGGCGTTGGGCTGCGGCACCGGCACGAAATACCGCGATGAGGATTTGCGCTATGAGCGCGTCATCATCATGACCGATGCCGATGTGGACGGCGCGCATATCGCATCGTTGCTGCTCACCTATTTCTACCGCGAGATGCCACGGCTCATCGAGAAGCGCCATCTCTTCCTCGCCATGCCGCCGCTCTATCGCATCTCTCACGGCGCGAAGACGGAATATGCGCGCGACGAGAAGCATCGCGACGAGCTGATCAAGACCGTTTTCAAGAACGCGAAGGCGGAAGTCTCGCGCTTCAAGGGCCTTGGCGAAATGCTGCCGGCGCAACTCAAGGAAACCACCATGCGGCCCGGCCACCGCTCGCTCATCCGCGTGGAGATCGCGGACGACGATCGCAAGGACACCGAGAAGATGGTCGAACGCCTGATGGGCAAGAAACCGGAACTGCGCTTCCAGTTCATCCAGGAAAACGCGCAGTTCGCCGCTGCGGATGTGGACGTTTAGACCTTAACTTTCCTCCCCCGGTTTACGGGGGAGGAGGCGCGCAGCGCCGGAGGGGGCTGTGGCGCGCACACTTACCCCCTCTGCCTCACATCGCTTCGCTCGTTCGGCANNCCCCCGCTTCGCAGGGGAGGAAAGATTACGGCACCTTCACACTATTCGCGAGGATAACGCCGTCACCGCTCTGTGACGGAAACGCCGTATCCGGCCGCGCCGCTTTCATCTTGCCGCCCCACGCCGGCAGACCGTAACGCTGCTCTGCGAAGGTGAAGGTCAGCGGCGCGGTGCTGCCCAGCGTCAGCGTCATGTCCATGTCGCGGCAATCGCGGCTGGAACATTCCACCATCGTGTCGCCGGACCAGCCCTTCGGCGGATCGTAATGCTGCCCGCGCATCGCAAAGCCTTTCAGCATCGCTTCCTTCGGAATGCGGAACAGCATCGCGCTTGTGTCCGGCGAGCCATGCACCGCGACATGCACCGTGCGCACGCCATCTTTCTTCACATCGCCGAGCACGGTGGCGGACGGCATCTGGAATGTCGGCGTGCCCGCCGCGGGCGCGACATAGGCGCTGCCCATGTTCAAACCGCCATAGGCATTATCGTCATAGGTGAAGCCGCCGGCTTTCATCATCGATGCCGGAATGCCTTCGGTGCCTTTCGCCTTCCATGCCGATGCCGCGATCCAGTGCGGCGCTTCTGTGCCTTTCTGGAAGTAGAGAATGTTCACTCGCTCCGGCGAGTCTTTGCTGTAGGCAGGCTGCAAACCCATCACGACGGCGCAAGCGAGTGAGACAACCGCGAACACCGCCGTTACTCCGCACCATGCGCCGCGCGTCATGGGCCTTGCCGCGAGCAATGGGATCGCACCCAGCAGCGCGAACGCCGCAGGCACCGTGAACAGCTCATGCAGACCCAATCCCATCAGCGTTTCGCCGTTGCACACCAGCGCCATCCAGACGATCATGCCCGCAAGCGCGCTAAGCGCGAGCGCGATCTGCCCCACTGTGCCGCTCCATCCGCTTTTGGTGCGCGACGTCGCCAGCAACAGGACCGCGGCGATGAAAGAGGGAAATGTGAAGTACGGCGAAATGCCCGGCAGCGTCGCGGCCGTCACCACGCCCAAGCCCGCCATCCACAGCCACGCCGAAGCCGCTGCGCCGCGCAACGCCGTCATGCGCGATACGAGCAACGCCGCCGCGAACACGCCGAAGCCGAGCGCCACGCGCATCGCGATGGGATAGGCATAAGAAGGATCCGGCTGGCCGGAGATGAGCTTGGCGATTTCCGCCGTGATGAAGCCCATCGCCGCGCAGCTCACGATCAGCGCAAGCGGCATGAACGCGGCGCCCAGCACGGGCTTCCAGGCGAACGGCTCTCGCCGCGCCAGCCACGCTGCAAGCGCAATGCCCAGGAACACCAGAATGGCGAAGGGCAACGCCAGCGATTCCGGAAGGCGCGGCAGCATCATGCCCAGCACGCTGATGTAAACGTCGTTGCCGCCTTTGAGCGATGCGAAGTCCGTCTGCTCCAGCGCTGTCACCATGCCCAGCATATTGTCGCCATGCATCTGCAAGGTCGCGTGGCTGAGGTTGGACCGCGTGTCCATCGGCGTGTGGTAGTAGCGGACGTTGTCCGCGAAAGCGAAGTTGAACGAGGGGAAGCCTTGGCGGATGAACAGCGTCAGGTCGGTGTCGTTCGGCAGGAATTTGTAGATCTCGGCATAGAGCGAACTCGTCGCCATCACCGGAACGCTCTTGGCATAGAGGTCGATCAGCTTGCCGTCGCCGGGGCTGGTCTGGAACAGAAGGCTCTGCCCGCGCGTGCCGCGCGCTTCCACATTCACGACAACACCCACGCGCGCTTTCAACGCCGGATTCTGCAGGAAGGCATTGGCGCCCAGCAACCCGGCTTCCTCGCCATCGGTGATGACGGCGATCACCGGATGCTTGCTTGGCGCGTTCTTCGCTTTCAATGCGCGCGCGGTTTCCAGAACCGTGACGACACCGGATTTGTCGTCCGATGCGCCGGGACCGGCGGGCACGGAGTCGTAATGCGCCAGCATCACGATGGCCTTGCCTTCGCCCGGCACCACCTCCGCGATGATATCCGTCACCGTGGCGCAGGCGATGAAGCTGAAGCCGCGCCATGCGTTGCAGGTGAAAGCCTTGTAGGTCGCCGTCTTCACGCCGAGATCGGCGAATTCCTTCTGGATGCGCGCGCGCACCGCCGCATTGTTGTCGCTCGAAACCGGATCGGGGAATTCCTTCGGCCCAAGGATGCGGCCCAGCATGGCGTTCGCGCGCAAGGCGGAGAATTCCGTCGCGCTCTTCGCCGCATAATTCTGCCAATGCGGCTGGCTTTCATAGTTGGAGAGAAACCAGATACCGAGGGCGGCCGCCGCCAACATCACCGCCCGCAAAACCCCGCCCACTCTGCCGCCCATGATCCACCCCTGCTTTTTCGCTGCCGCAGCTTTCCGGCGGGACCGGCTTCTGTCCACCCCCAAAACCCTTTGTTTTCTGCCGGAAACCCAGCTTTCCGAGTACCTTACCTTGACAGTCAACAATTCTTGCTTATGTTGCAGTGCATTAGAGAGTCGCTGGCCATCCGGGCTGGGCGGCCATCGCGGGCGCCAACCGTGCGCCCCTCACCAGGAGCGTACAATAAGCAGCGTCACGAACGCCGGCGCGTTAGCCGGCACAGAAGAAGCCACAAGCGCAACTTCCCCAGAAGCCGTCCAGGAATCCTTTTCGTCCGAAGTCGCCGTGTCCGAGACCGGTGCATCCGAGGCTTCCGCCCCCACGTTCGACAGCCTCGGTCTCTCGCCGGAGATTCTGAAAGCCGTCGCCGAAAGCGGCTACACGACACCCACCCCCATTCAGGCGCAGGGCAT
>JAFECP010000041.1:17386-21109 GCA_018242105.1 Pseudomonadota bacterium | reverse complement strand
CTGCCGATGATCGAATTGCTCGCGCGTGGCCGCGCCAAGGCGCGCATGCCCCGCTCGCTCATTCTGGAGCCGACGCGCGAACTCGCCGCGCAGGTGGCCGAGAATTTCGAGAAGTACGGAAAATACAACAAGCTTTCGATGGCGCTGCTCATCGGCGGCACATCGTTCGAAGATCAGGATCGGAAACTGGATCGCGGCGTCGATGTTCTTATCGCGACGCCCGGCCGCCTGATGGATCATTTCAGCCGCGGCAAGCTGATGCTGAGCCAGGTCAACATCCTCGTCATCGACGAAGCCGACCGCATGCTCGACATGGGCTTCATTCCGGACGTGGAAGAGATCTGCAAGAAGCTGCCCTTCACGCGCCAGACCCTTTTCTACTCCGCGACCATGCCGCCGGAGATTCAGAAGCTGGCCGACAAGTTCCTGCACAATCCGGTGCGCGTGGAAGTCTCGCGCCCCGCGACGACCGCCACCAACATCCGCCAGGAAATCATCGACGTTCCCGCGAACGATTGGGCCAAGCGCGAGGCGCTCCGCCGCCTCATCAAGGAAGCGGGCGACATCACCAACGCCATCGTCTTCTGCAATCGCAAGCGCGATGTGGATATCGTGGCGAAGTCGCTGACCAAGCACGGCTTCAACGCCGCGCCGATTCACGGCGATCTCGACCAGTCGCTGCGCACCCGGACGCTGGATGGATTCCGCGCCGGCACCGTGCAAATTCTGGTGGCGAGCGACGTGGCCGCGCGTGGCCTCGATATTCCGGCCGTGAGCCACGTCTTCAATTACGACGTGCCGTTCCACGCCGACGACTATGTTCACCGCATCGGCCGCACCGGCCGCGCGGGCCGCAGCGGCGAAGCCTACATGCTCGCCACCTCGCGCGATTTCAAACAGGTCGACGCCATCGAAAAGCTGATCGGCACAAAGCTTGGGCGCCGCACGCTGGAAGGCCTGGCGGAGGCGGTTCAGCAACGTCCCGCTGGCGAACAGCGTGGCGGACGCGGTGACCGCGACCGCAATCGCCGTGGCGGACGCGACCGCAAGCACAACCGCCCCGTCGCCGATCACGGCCATCGCGCCAGCATGGAGCCGGCGCAGGCCGTCGCCGCGCCGGTTGCCGAAGCGCCGCGCACCGAGGCGCAGCCCGTTCAGCACGCACCGCAGCAGCATCGCCATCCCAAGCAGGATCACCGCCAGAACAAGCCGCCGGCTCAGAAGCAGCACGCACCCAAGCAGCAGGCTCAAAACAACGAGCCGAAAAAGCCCGACGCGCACCAGCTTCCGGCCTTCCTGCTGCGCCCCGTGAAATTGCCGCCGGCGGAAAAGCCGGCGCGTCCCGCAAAGCCGAAGCAGGAAGCTTGACGCCGAAGCGTTCAGCGCGATGAGCGCCGCGCGCCAATAGTTTCATCGATAAAGCGGAACGTCGCGTCCAAAGCCTTCAAATTGGCGCGGCGCGTCTCCTCCAGCGTCTTTCCTATCAAGCTGTGGTCAATTCCGTGCATGACGATGAGTTCGCGGAGCACGCCCGCCGCTGTCAACCTCCCGGCCATTTCCAGTGTCTGCTGATGCGGCACGATGCTATCGTTATCGCCCACGATGAGAAGCATAGGCGGCGACTTTCGGGTGACGTAGGTAACGACGCTGGCGGCGGCAATCTGTCCGTTCTTGCAATCCGGAGCAAAGCAGCCGAGCAACCGCCATTCCGGCGCATCCGCGCGATCGCGTGAAATCCTGCTATGCCCTTCCCTTGCTTGCGCGGCGATGGTTGAGAAGTCGAACACCCCATACCAGCTCACCGCGCCCTGCACGCAATCGGAAACATTGGCGCTGGAGGGGCCTGCCGCGATTGACGGCGGCGGCTCCAGATTCATCGCACCGCAGCTTGCCGCCGCGAGCGCCGCAAGATAGCCGCCCGCCGATGCGCCCCACGTCATCGTGCGCGCCGGATCGATATTGTATTCGGCCGCGTGGGCCCGCAGCCAGCGGATCGCTGCTTTCACATCCTGTATCTGCGCGGGGAATTTCGCCTCGCCGCTGAGGCGGTATTCGAGCGAGGCGACGGCATATCCGCGCGCCGCGAGTGACGCGAGCACCGCAGGAAAGTCGGTGAAGGGCGTATTGTGGCGGCGATTGCCAGCGAGCCATGCGCCGCCGTGAATGTAAACGACAAGCGGAACACCGGCAGATGGCGATGCGAGCTTTGCCGGCGGAAGATAGAGGTCCAGCGTCAGCGCGCGATAGCCGCTCAACCGGGAATAGATCAAATCCGGCCATTCTGTGACGCCGTTCGCAAAAGCGCGCGATGGGTAGCGGCCGTCCTGCGCAACCTTGTCCGTCACCTCCGGCCTTTGCGCGCCCTGCGCGTGCGCCGAAAGCGGCAGGAACAGCATGAATGCGGCAATCCAATTCCTGACGGTCATATTATCCCCCGCTGCCGGAAGGGAACTTCGCATCATCCCGCGGGTTCTCCTAAGGGGATTTCGCAGGAGCGCATCATGGAACAGAAACACAAGCGCGACGCGGACGGCCAAACCCATAGCAAGCCCGGCTCCGTCGATCAGCAATCCGAAGATTCTTTCCCGGCCAGCGATACTCCGTCCTTTTCGCCGGGCGCCATCGGCGCGCCGGAAGATCGCAAGACCGGACAACCCGGTGCACAGGAGATCAAGGCCGCGGAGAAGAAAGTGAAAAGCGGCGCCGCGAAGGTGCCGCATACCTATTAACCCGTCATGGCCGGGCAGCGAGCGAAGCGTAGCGCGTCCCGGCCATCCATTTTCCAGAGACAGAAAACAAAGAGCGCGGTTTGTGCCGCGCTCTTTTTCGTACCGCTTCCGGAAAATGGATGGCCGCCACAAGGGCGGCCATGACGAATAGGTTTTACCGCTTGATCGAACCGGCCAGCATCTTCTGAATCTTTTCGCCGTAAGGCGGACGGATCATCGCGGTCACGTCCATCTTCGCCTGCTTGAACACCGCCTTGGCGTGGCTGAAGGTCTTGAAGCCGTCGATGCCGTGATAGGCGCCCATGCCCGATGGGCCGACGCCGCCGAACGGCAGGTCTTCCATCGACACATGCATGATCGTGTCGTTGATCGACACGCCACCCGAGGTCGTGCGCGTCAGCACCTTCTCCTGCTCCTTGCCGTCCGCGCCGAAATAATAAAGGCCGAGCGGGCGCGCATGATCGTTCACATAGCCGATGGCTTCGTCCACCTTGTCGTAAGTCTTCACCGGCAGAAGCGGCCCGAAGATCTCGTCCTTCATGATCTTCATGTCGTCCGTCGGATTGAGAACGATGGTCGGCGGGATCTTGTGGAACGGCTGCTGCGTGAAATTCTCTTTCGCCGGATTCAACTCGACGATCTCCGCGCCTTTGGAACGCGCATCGTCGAGGTAGCCCATCAGGCGGTCGTAATGGCGCTGGTTGATGACGGAGGTGTAGTCCGGGTTGTCCTTCAGGGTCGGGAACATGGTGGAGACGGCGGTGGCCGCCTCGCTCACGAAATCCTTCGCCTTGTCTTTTGGAACCATCACATAGTCGGGCGCCAGGCAAATCTGCCCGGCATTCAGCGTCTTGCCCATCATCACCCGCTTGGCGGTGAGCGACATGTCCGCGGTGTCGCCGATGATGACCGGCGACTTGCCGCCCAGCTCCAGCGTCGTCGGCACCAGATTCTCCGCCGCCGCCTTCATGACGTGATAGGCGATGGAGGTCGC
>JAFECP010000041.1:10324-17348 GCA_018242105.1 Pseudomonadota bacterium | reverse complement strand
GCCGACTTGAACATGCGCTCCATCAGTTCGGAGCAGCGCGGCGTGAATTCGCTGGGCTTTATCATCGCGCGGTTGCCCGCCGCGAAAATTCCGGCGAGCGGCGTGAACGTCAGGTTGAACGGAAAATTCCACGGGCTGATGACGCCGATCGTGCCCTTCGGCTGGTATTCGATGAACGCCCGCGCCCCGAACAGGCCCAGCATCGCCGGTTCGACCTTGCGCTTCTCGCGCTTCATCCAGGTCTTGAGATTGGCCTTGGCATGTTTCAGCGGCCCGATGGAGCCGGACACGTCGGTGAACATCGACGCGTCGGGCGAACGGCTGCCGAAATCCTCGCGCAGGGCATCGGCGATCTCGTCCTTGTGGGCAACCAGCAGGCCAATCGCCCGGTCCAGCCATTCGATGCGCTTCTCCGCGCTGGCCGGGCCCTCCTTTATATGGGCCTGCTTCTGGCGCTCCAGAACCTGGCGCATGCGGGTTTCGGCATCGCTGGACATCGGGCGGGCTTCGGCGGCGCTCATGGCTGACCTCTTGGGCAAAATCGCAAAAATCACGGTGACAATTCGTCAAGTAAAGCAGCCTGTTAACCCGCCTTCAATCCCGCGTTTAACGGTTTCTTACGGAGCCATGGGCAAACTGCCCTAGCGGAAGTGCGCCCGGTGCACACCGCATGGGGAAGACGTTTGAACGACAAAGACCAAGCACAGGAAACCGCCAAGACCGCATTCGCCGTGATGGCCGAACGCGGCGTCATTCCCACGCCTGCGAATTACGAGATCTTCTTCGCCTTTGCGTCGGGCGAGAACGCCGCCGTCGCGCGCATTATCGGCGATCGCATCAAAGCCAAGATGCCGTTCACACAGGCCATCCTCGACGATCTGCGCGAGCGCTTCTTCACCTCCGTGCGGATGGACAAGGCGGTCGAAAAAACCAGCACCGATCTGACCGGCGCGGTGAACGCGGTGTTTGAGCGTTTGGAAACCCACGGCCGCGATGCCGAAGAGTACAGCCGCACCCTGTCCGCTGCGAGCGGCGAGCTTGGCGGCAAGCAATCGCCCGAAGCCATGCGCAAGCTCGTCGATAATCTCGTCGCCGCGACGCACGCGATGGAAGTGCGCACAAAGGATCTGGAAGCCGATCTGCAGCGCTCATCGCAAAGCGTCAGCGAGTTGAAGGCGAAGCTGGACGATGTGCGCAGGGAAACGCTCACGGACGTTTTGACCGGCATCCCAAACCGCAAGGCCTTCGATCTGGAGCTGGACCGCGCCATCGAACAGGCGCGCGCCGAAGAAACGCCGCTTTGCCTCTTCATGTGCGACATCGATCACTTCAAACGGTTCAACGACACCTTCGGCCACCAGACCGGCGACCAGGTGCTGCGCCTTGTCGGCGGCTGCCTCGCGGAGAACGTGAAGGGCCGCGACACCGCCGCGCGTTACGGCGGCGAGGAATTCGCCGTCGTGCTGCCGCACACCGCGCTGACCGACAGTGTCGTTGTCGCAAACACCATCCGCCGCGCCGTCGAATCCAAGAAACTGGTCAAGAAAACCACGGGCGACATTCTGGGCTCGATCTCCATTTCCATCGGCGTCGCGCAGCTTTCGCCGAAAGACGACAAGGCGAGCCTCATCGCCCGCGCCGATAACTGCCTCTATGGCGCCAAACGCGCGGGCCGCAATCGCGTCATCAGCGAAACCGACCCGGAAGCCATCGAGCACGTTGACGCCGCGTAATTAGACGGCGCTTTTATCCCTCACTTGCCGCGCCTATGCTTCGCCCCGGACATATCGAGGGCCGATCATGCGCAAGGATTTCGAACGCTGCCACGTCACGGCGCACGGCAATGTCGCCGTACTCACGATGAACCATCCCGAAGTGCTGAACGCGGCATCGGTGAAGATGGTGTACGGCATGATCGATGCCGTGGAGCATATCGAGAAGGAAGGAAACTTCCGCGCGCTGGTGCTCACCGGCGAAGGCCGCGGCTTCTGCGCCGGCGCCAATCTCACCGAAGTGCCTGACGAAGGCCGCTCGCGTGGCGGCACCGGCGCGGCGCTTGAGATCGCTTACCATCCGCTGCTCCGCCGCTTCCGCGATCTGAAGATGCCGCTCATCACAGCCGTGAACGGCGCGGCGGCCGGCGTCGGCATGAGCTTTGCGCTGATGGGCGACCTCATCGTCGCCGCGCAATCGGCATATTTCCTCCAGGCCTTCGCGCGCATCGGCCTTGTTCCCGATGGCGGCTCGACATGGCTTCTGCCGCGCCTTGTCGGATTGGCGCGCGCGAAGGAGCTTTCGCTGCTCGCCGAAAAGCTTCCCGCCGAAAAGGCGCTCGAATGGGGCCTCATCAATCGTGTCAGCGACGATGGCGCGTTGATGGACGATGCGCTCAAGCTGGCGCAGCGCCTTGCCGACGGTCCGACGCAAACCCTCGCGATGATCCGCAAACTCTATTGGGACAGCCCGCACAATTCCTATGAAGTGCAGCTCGATCAGGAAAAGCAGTCCCAGCAGAAGGCCGGCAAGACGAAGGATTTCGTGGAAGGGGTGCTGGCCTTCAGTCAGAAGCGTCCGGCAAAGTTCAGGGGCGAGTAGCGAACCCAATCACCTCCCCCGTGTGGGGAGGTGATGTGATCTTCGCTAGTCGAAAATCCCACTAGCTATCCACAGCTTGGAGCCCAAAGCGCAAGAACCGTGCGTCACGGGGACGTGAAGCGAAACATCGCCTCAATGGGTATAAGCGCGGCTTGCGCCCGCCAGGAAAAAGCGGCCCTAATCCCAACCAAGAAGAAGCGCCCCACCGGATTCGGCCAGGGGCGATGGGGTTTTTTGGGCATTTAATCATCTGGGAGTTTGATATGCGACGGAGCCTGATTGCGCTCACGGGAATGGCATGCGCCGCCTGTATGAGCGTCGCCGCGATGGCGGCCGGTGGTCACACACAATACGGAACATGGGGCGTCGATCTGTCCGCGATGGACAAGAGCGTGAAGCCCGGCGACGACTTCTTCATGTACGTCAATGGCGACTGGTACAAGAAGGCTATCATTCCGCCGGACCGCTCCAGCATCGGCTCCTTCATCTCGCTGCGCATCCTCAGCGAAAAGCGCATGCAGGAAATCGCCACGTCTCTCGATGCAAAGCCCTACGGCCAGCTTTCCACGGAAGAGAAAAAGCTTCGCGATCTCTATGATGCGTTCAACGACCAGAAGCAGATCGACGCCGCCGGCCTGACGCCCGCGAAAGCCGATCTCGATTACATCGCAAGCCTGAAGACATCCGATGACGTGGCCACCGCGATGGGCCGCCCGGATCTGGGCCTCGACAGCCCCTTCGCCGCCAGCATCGGCATCGATGCGAAGGATCCGACGAAGTATCAGATCGATCTCAGCCAGGCCGGCCTCGGCATGCCGGATCGCGACTACTATCTGAAGACCGACGCGGAGATCGTGAAGACCCAGGACGCTTATAAAGCGCATCTGGCGAAAGTGTTCACGATGGTTGGCCTCAGCGATCCGGACAAGCGCGCCGCCGCGGTGTACGGCCTCGAACACAAGCTCGCGGAAGTCATGTGGTCGCGCGAGGAAGATCGCGACGTGGACAAGGTCTTCAACCCGATGACCTTGACGCAACTCAAGGCGCTGGCGCCGCATTTCCCGTGGGATACCTTCTTCAAGGCCACCACAATCCCCACCAGCAACGCGGCGGGCGAGCGCATCCTGCTCGTGGCCGAAAAATCCGCCTTCCCGAAGATCGCGGATGTCTTCGCCAGCACGCCGGTTTCCGTGTGGCGCGATTATCTGACGGCGCATTACATCCACAGCTACGCCGCCTATCTGCCGTCGTCCTTCGACGAAGAGAATTTCGCGTTCTACGGCACGGCGCTGCAAGGCCAGCAGCAGCAGCTTCCGCGCGCCACACGCGCCACGCATCTGCTGGACAACAGCATGGGTGAAGCGCTGGGCAAGCTCTATGTCGCCAAATACTTCCCGCCGGAAGCCAAGGCGAAAGCCGTGGAGCTGGTGAACAACCTGCTCAAAGCCTATGACGCCGATATCCGCACGCTGGCGTGGATGACGCCCGCGACAAAAGAAAAGGCGCTCTTCAAGCTGCACCATTTCGGCGTGAAGATCGGCTATCCCGACAAATGGCGCGATTACTCCGCGCTGGAGATCAAACGCGACGATCTTCTGGGCGACATCAAGCGCGCCAATCTGTTCGAATTCCACCGCCAACTGGTGCGCATCGACCAGCCGGTGGACAAGACCGAATGGGGCATGACGCCGCCGACGGTGAACGCCTACAACAACTTCCAGCAGAACGAGATCGTGTTCCCGGCCGCCATCATGCAGCCGCCATTCTTCGATCCGAATGCGGACGACGCCGTGAACTATGGCGGCATCGGCGCGGTCATCGGCCATGAGATCAGCCATGGCTTCGACGATCAGGGCTCGAAGTTCGACTATCAGGGCGCATTCAAGAACTGGTGGACCCCCGAAGATCGCGCGGCATTCGAGAAGCGGGTGAAGGCGCTGGGCGCGCAGTACGACTCGTATGAGCCCCTGCCCGGCCTGCACATCAAGGGCGACAACACGATGGGTGAGAACATCGCCGACAATGCCGGCATCACCATCGCGCTGAAGGCCTATCACTACTCGCTGCATGGCAAGAAGGCGCCGGTGATCGACGGTTATACCGGCGACCAGCGCTTCTATCTCGGCTTCGGCCAGATCTGGCAGGCCAAAATGCGCGAAGGCGCACTGCGTCAGCAGGTGCTCTCCAACGAGCACAGCCCCGGCCGGTTCCGCGCCATCGGCGCCACGCGCAATCAGGATGAGTGGTATGCCGCGTTCCCAAGCATCAAGCCTGGACAGAAATATTATCTCGCGCCCGATCAGCGCGTGCATTTCTGGTAATCGCGACGGCGCCGCGGAGGGGACTCCGCGGCGCTTTTCTTTTCTTCGGGAGATTTCGATGAAACGCCGCCTGCTGCTTGCCGCCTTTCTGGTTTCCACCACAGCCGCGTTCGCCGCCGGTGCCACCGCCGATGGGCCGCAGATCAAGCCCTGGGGCATCTATCTCAACTACATCGACACAGCGCAAAAGCCGGGCGACAATTTCTTCGCCTACGGCAACGGCAAGTGGCTGAAGACGGCGCAGATCCCCTCGGATCGCAGCTATGCCGGCGTCAATCTGGAAATCGACAAGCAGAACGAGGCGCGGCTGCGCGGCATCGTCGGCGATCTTTCCGCGCGCAAGGATCTCACGCCCGAGCAGGTCAAGCTGCGCGACTTCTACAACGCCTTCGTGGACCAGAAGGCCATCGACGCCGCGGGGCTGAGGCCCGCGCAAGCCGATCTCGCCCACATCGCCGCGCTCAAGACGCTCGACGGCGTGGCGCGCGCGATGGGCGATCCCGCGCTGTCGCTGGACGGCCCTTATTCCATGTATATCGCGCCCAACGACAAGCATCCGACCGCCTATGCGGTGAACCTGGTCCAGTCCGGCCTCGGCCTCCCCGACCGCGACTATTATCTGCGCAACGACAAGGCAATCGTCGCCACGCGCGAGGCCTACAAGAAATACATCGCGCAGATGCTGGGCTTTGCCGGCGTGAAGGATGCCGGCGCCCGCGCCGCCGCCGTGTTCAAGCTGGAAAGCGACATGGCGCAGGTGCATTGGCCCGCCGAGGACCGCCGCGACCCGGACAAGACCTACAACCCCATGACCATCGCGGATCTGCAGAAATTCGCGCCGCAATTCCCCTGGGCCGCTTATCTCGCCGCGGCGGGCATTTCCGCCAACGCACCCGGCGGCGCGCGCACCTTGATCGCCGCGGAAAAATCCGCATTCCCGAAACTCGCCGCCATCTTTGCCGCCACGCCCGTTTCCGTGTGGCGCGATTATCTGACGGTGCATTACCTCCACGGCTTCGCAAGCTATCTGCCCAAGACCATCGACGATGCGAATTTCGCGATGTACGGCCAGGTGATCCGCGGCCAGAAGGCGCAGCTCGACCGCCAGACGCGCGGCATCCATCTGCTCGATGACGATATGGGCGAAGCGCTGGGCAAGATGTATGCGGCGAAATACTTCCCGCCCGAAGCCAAGGCGAAAGCGAAACTTCTCGTCGACAATCTGATGAAGGCCTATGAGGCCGACATCAAGACGCTGTCGTGGATGACGCCCGCCACGCGCGCGAAGGCGCTGAACAAGCTGCACCACTACACGCTGAAGATCGGCTATCCGGACACCTGGCGCGATTATTCCGCGCTCGCCATCGTGCCGGGCCGGATCCTGCAGGATGTGAAGAACGCAACCGTGTTCGAATGGAACCGCGAGGTGAAGCGCATCGACAAGCCGGTGGACAAGGCCGAATGGGGCATGACGCCGCCCACCAACAACGCTTATTACAACCCCACCACCAACGAGATCTGCTTCCCCGCGGGCATTTTGCAGCCGCCCTATTTCGATCCGAAAGCGGACGAAGCCGCGAACTATGGCGGCATCGGCGCCACCATCGGCCATGAGATCAGCCACGGTTTCGACGACGAAGGCGCGAAATACGATTGGGACGGCGCCTTGCGCGACTGGTGGACGGCGCAGGACAAGAAGAACTTCGAAGCCAAGACCGACGCCATCGCCGCGCAATACGACCGGTACGAGCCGCTGCCCGGCATCCACATCAAGGGCAAGCTCACCAACGGCGAGAACATCGCGGACATCGCGGGCCTTGTGATCGCCTACAAGGCCTATCACATCGCGCTCGGCGGCAAGCCCGCGCCGGTGCTGAACGGCATGACCGGCGATCAGCGCTTCTACGTCGCCTATGCGCAAAGCTGGCGCGAGATCCGCAGCGCCGGCACCACGCGCGCGCAGCTTCTGAGCAATCCGCACAGCCCGGCCGAATATCGCGTGAACGGCGTGGTGCGCAACGACAATGGCTGGTACGCCGCGTTCCCGCAGGTGAAGCCCGGCGACAAATTCTACCTGCCGCCGGACAAGCGCGTTCCGGTGTGGTGAT
>JAFECP010000041.1:463-10230 GCA_018242105.1 Pseudomonadota bacterium | reverse complement strand
TCTTCGCCCGCTTCTTCCGCTCTGCCGGCGAGTTGCGCATGGCGTCGAGCGCGATCCGCGCCCACGCGGCGAGTTCTTCCGGATCGTCGTAGAGCCGGTCGGGCAGCGCATACCAATGGGTGGCGATCGTCTCGTTCCTGCTGCGCTTGAGGAACGTGAACGGCTTGCAGCCTTCCGCCAGAAACGCCGCGCGCGTCCCTTCATTGGTGTGGAAATAGATGATGTCGTCGAACACCATCCCGATCATCACCTCGTCGGCGACAATCCCCTCCCCGCCAAAGAACCGGCGCAGCTTTATCGGCCCGAATTCGGCAAACAGATCGTCGAAGCGGTGGGGATCGCCAAGCATGCGGCCTTCAGCCTTTCGCCGCCAGCATGATGGCCAGCAACACCACGCCGAACAGCGCCACCATCGCGGCAAAGAACGGCGCGAGATACGGCCCGTGATGCGCCGGGAACCGGTGCTGGCGGCGCCACACGCGCGCATAGGCGAAGAAGCGCCCGCCCGTTGCGGCCGCGACGATCGCCCCCAGCAGCACCAGCGCGATACTGGTCCATGCCGACGCCGCTTCTAGCACAGGGCCGCGCGCCGGCGCCGTGCCGCCATGCAGAAGCAGCCCGAAGCGATCGATGGCGAGCCCCACGATCATCAGCGATAGCGCCGTGCGCAGCCAGACCGACAAGGTGCGTTCGGCGTTGTGATAGGAGCGAACCTCGGACATCTCCGAGCGCTGCGCCGACATGGCGGTCTGCCGTTCGGCCAGCGCCACCATCTCTTTCATCAACTCGATCTGCCGGGGTTCTTCCGCCATGAAGTTCTCCACGCCGCTGGCCAGAATATATAATATAGAGCCGCGCGCGCAGTTCCGCGAAAAACCAGCCCCGCGGCGCAGGCCCGCACGCCAACCGCGCTTCCGCCGAAAGCGACGCTGCGGCATCCCACCGCCGCTTTCATTTCCCCGCCGCTCTGGTGCAAGCTGCCCCTCGGAAAACCACAGGTGAGACGATGAACACAGCCCCCCGCGCCAACACGATGTTCGGCTTCAACCCGGCGGACGACCTCAACGATCTGCGCATGAGCGAAAAGGCGATGCCGCTTCTGGCGCATGTCAGGAAGTTCATCGCCGAAACCGTGGTGCCGATGAGCGAGGAATTTTACCGCCTCGGCGAAAACAAGAAGGACCGCTGGAGCTTCGCCCCCGGCCAGCTCGAAGTGCTGGAGAAAGCCAAGAACAAAGCCAAAGCAGAAGGCTTGTGGAATTTCTTTCTGCCGGACGCGGAAACCGGCGAAGGCCTGAGCAATCTGGACTATGCCTATATCGCCGTCGAACTCGGCAAGGCGGCCCTCGCTTCGGAGACAATGAACTGCGCCGCGCCGGACACCGGCAACATGGAAGTGCTGGAGCGCGTCGGCACGCCGGAGCAGAAAGAGCGCTGGCTGAAGCCGCTGCTGAACGGCGAAATCCGTTCCGCTTATGCGATGACCGAGCCGGATGTCGCCTCCTCCGATGCCAAGAACATCCGCACCCGCGCGGTGCGCGACGGCAAGGATTGGGTGATCAACGGCGAGAAGTACTACATCTCCGGCGCGGGCGATCCGCGCTGCAAGATTATGATCGTGATGGTGCAGACCAACCCGGACGGCCCCGCGCACCAGCAACAATCGCAGATCCTCGTGCCGACAGACACGCCCGGCGTGAAGATCCTCGGCCCCATGGAAGTGTTCGGCCACGATCATGCGCCGCGCGGCCACATGCACATCAAGTTCGAGAATGTGCGCGTGCCGTATGAGAATATCCTGCTCGGCGAAGGCCGCGGCTTCGAGATCAGCCAGGTGCGCCTCGGCCCCGGCCGCATCCATCACTGCATGCGCACCATCGGCAAGGCCGAACAGGCGCTGGACCTGATGGTGTCGCGCGGGCTTTCGCGCGAAGCCTTCGGCAAGCCGCTCATCATGCTGGGCAAGAATCTCGAAATCGTATCGCGCGCGCGCATCGAGATCGAAGCCATGCGCCTGATGGTGCTCAAAGCCGCGAAAGCGATGGACGTGCTGGGCAACAAGCAGGCGCGCATCTGGGTCAGCATGGTCAAGGCGATGGTGCCGGAGAAGGCCTGCCAGATCATCGACCAGGCCATCCAGATCCACGGCGCCACCGGCATCTCGCAATGGACACCGCTGGCCGAACTCTACACCGACGTCCGCCACCTGCGCTTCGCCGACGGCCCGGATGAAGTGCACCACATGGTGGTGGGGCGCAACGAGTTGCGGTGAGTGCGTAGGCGTCAGGAAAATCGTGCTCTAAATCAAACCGTCATGGCCGGGCTTGTCCCGGCCATCTATTCTCCCGAGGCAGAAGGGATTGGATATTCCGTCGACGAATTTCTACGTTATTTTACTGCGCGCAAACCGCCCTCAATTGGCTCAGGCCGCGCGGTTGATCCGGTAAGACCCCAAACAAGATTTTCGATTTCGTCAGTGGGCAGATTCAGTTTTTTGGCAATGTCACTCTTGGTCATTTTCTCAGACCAAAGCTGCGTTAGAACCTTCTTCCAAACAGCCGAGGTTTCGCGTTCGATCCCTTCTTTTTCTTCTAAGCGATATCCGCGACGGCCAAGCTCGATGCAGGCAGACTTATAACGCCAGTCGGATAGCAACTCTAATGTATGAAGCCGATAGGCCATTGCCATCGCTGAAACGCGCCAGCGCTTTTTAGCTCTGATAATTTCGTCCACGCTGATAAATCGCGTCATGCGCGAGCGCACGTCAGCTGTGGGCATTAAAAAGGCTGACGCAAACGCATTTGCTTCGCGCTCGGCGACAGGCGAGCGTTGCGGGCTTGTGTGTTTATGAACGACGAGATGACAGAGTTCATGCGCAGCATCAAAAATGCTATGCTCTGCGCTCTTGAAGGTGTTGAGAAATATATAGGGTTTGCCCCCTCGCCAAAATGAAAAAGCATCTACCGAAGCGGTGTTTTCTGACATGGAAAACACGCGAACTCCGTGGACCTCAAGCAAGCCGAGCATATTGGTCACTGGGCGTTCCCCAAGGCCCCAGTACTGGCGCATGAGCCGCGCAGCGGTTTCCATATCAGTTTCGTAACTCAAGTCGGCCAAGTTCGGGTCAGGCAGAGAAAACTCACGTTCAAGCCAGTCGCTCAACTGCAACCCAATCGCGCCTGCCGCCACGGCTGCATCACGTTCCTTGGCTTTCATCTTAGTCAAACTGCGAAAGCTAACAGCTGCAGTGTCCACTTCTTCTGGATCGTCGCCGAAGAAAAAGTCCACGGGGTATTTCAGCGCCTTCGCCAAGAGTTCGATGGTCAAATCATCGGGCTTCTCGCCGCTCTCCAGGCGATAAAGCGTGACCTCGGACAGGCCGGCGAGTTCTGCGAGTCCCTTTGCAGTCAGCCCGCGCCGTTTCCGCGCGAGGCCGAGCCTCTTGCTGTTGAACATGGGTTAACCGCGCTTGCGGATGACCTGGGGATCGAAATTGTCGGGCGTATCGTCGTCCAGCTTACGGACCACATCGCCCAGATCGCTGCCATCCGATAAGAAGTTGCGTTCGATATATGCCGTGAAGGTGCCGTCTTCCACGACTGGAATGGACAACTCGCAGGCACCATTTTCGTCCACCATGAAGTAAAACACAGTCATGCCGCCCTTCTGCGGCGGTGCATAGGTGGGAAGCGCGCCGAACAGGTTGTCTTGCGCAACGCGCTCTGCACCGGCACCCTTCTTGGAACGGGGCTTAGGTTCGATGAAATCATTGCAAGCGACATCCACATTCGAGAACACCACCAAGATGTTCTTCGAGGCGTTGTAGATGCCTTCAACGCCTTCGGGGCGTGCAACTTGCCAGTTCTTGCCGACATAGCCATCACGCATCGCGAAGGTACCGAAATGGTAGGCGAGCGTGCCGGGCGCGTTCAGGGGGTGGAAAGGCGTTGCATCGGCGGCGGCAGAACGCGCCATGGTGCGGACCTTCAACAGGCCGGGCCGGTCCAAGTCGAGGTTATGCAGACGGGCGTCAACATCCCACTGGTCCTTGCGGACGATCGTCGCAGCCTTGGCCATGGATTTCCTCCAACTGATAGAAAACTAGCCCCTACTGTAGGGTCTTACTTTCTATCAGGTCAAGTCTTCCACCGGCTTTTTGCTGCTTTTCGCGATTTTCTGACGCTTCTTTTGGAAGGTGCCGGAAAAACAGGAAAAACAGCGACAGGACACCATTTCCCGCCACCTAAGCCCGCTTCTCGATCTTCTTCTCCAGCGCGGCGATGAGTTTTGCGCGCTCCGCCCGGCCCATCGCGCTCCAGCGCTTCACGGCGGAGGCGCTCATGCGGATGGAAACCACCTGTTTGGGGTTTTCCAGCTTGGGGCGTCCGCGCAAAGCCCTATGCGCCGCAACCAAATCCGGCGCGACCTCTTTCATGGGGCGCATCTTGGCGAACATCTCCGCCGTGATCTCCGGCGCGTCGTCATCGAAAATTACTTTCCGAGCCATAGCTTTCTTTCCTTTCGTGACGCGGGACGAAGGCTGATGACATGCCAACCGCCGCCGCGCTCCGCATAAACAACTTGCACGACCTGCTCCCGCAACAATCCCACAGCGAAGAACCGGCGCTCGGGGTAGGCGAAGCGGACATTCGTCTCGCCGCGAACATCCTCGCCAAACATAGCGTTCGCAGCATCGAACTCGTCCAGCAACGCGAAATCCAGGCCGTGCTTCTGCAGATTGGAGCGGCGCTTGGCTTCGTCCCAGGCGAGCCGCTTCATCGGCGCACAATAAAAGTATTACGGAAAATCGAAGGCGTCAATAAACGTAATACGGAAAATGAGTTTGGCCTCGCGGAAAACATCGGATTTCTCCTGCCTTATCAGATACATATCTATATTCCTAAAAAGAACTTGTAATCCTATAAAGTTCTCTATATGTTCTCATACTTCCCAAGGAGATTCAACACATGCCGACCTAGATCCACCGCAAGAACAGACAGGTAAGGGAGCCAGCTTGCGGGCATCCCGCGCGGAGAACGGAACGCCTGCCCCACTTGGCCCGGGGCATCCATTCCGCAAACCGCATGCAAACCGGGGAGGTAGAAGCGAAAGCGCTCTGTGGTGTCGGCTTGAAAGACAGCCTTCGGCGGGCCTGCTGTGTAGCTGGACGCCGAATGGCTCGCCGGGACGCCGCGCGGGCCTTTCTTTTATGGGCATGCGCACTCCACCCCATCGTTGTCATGGCCCGCCGGAGTGCGGGCCACCCAGGTGAAATCCTGCAAAGCTCTGAGATGAAAAGCGCCAGCGTCCTGCTTTCGACAACAGCAAAAACGTCAACTGGGTGGCCCGCACTCCGGCGGGCCATGACAAATGAGAAGAAGGAAAGAGAAGTGCCTACCCGTTCAATCCAGCTTCGCCGGCGTGATGGCGACGCTTTCGCCGCAGCCGCAGGCAGCCGTCTGGTTGGGGTTGTTGAACGTGAAGCGCGCGCCGAATTTCTCGGTCACGAAATCCATTTCGGTGCCGATGAGGAACATGATCGCCTTGGGATCGATGAACACCTTCACGCCCTTGTCCTCGACCACTTCCTCGAAAGGCTGCGCGGCTTCGGCGTAGTCCATCGTGTAGCTCATGCCCGCGCAGCCGCCGTTCTCAACGCCCACGCGAACGCCCAGATATTTGCCGTCCGCGTTCGCCATGATCTCGCGGATGCGCGCCGCCGCCGCGTCCGAAAGGCGGATCGCCTTGGGACGTTCGCGTTTGGGCCGGGATGTGGTCTGCGTTTCCATCAGTACATATTCAATTCGAGTTTCGCGCTCTCGCTCATGCAATCCGGCGTCCAGGGCGGATCGAAGGTCATGTTGACGGTGATATTGCCGATGCCTTCCACCGTTTCCAGCGCCGCCTTCACCATGCCAGGCATCTCGCCGGCCACCGGGCAGGCCGGCGCGGTGAGCGTCATGTCCACCGTGACGTCCTTGTTGTCCGCAACATCCACCTTATAGATAAGGCCGAGTTCGTAGATGTCCACCGGGATCTCCGGATCGTAAACCGTCTTCAGCGCGGCCACGAGCTTCTCCGTGAAGGCTTCGAGTTCCTCCGCGGACAGCGCAGATATTTCGATCTTTTGAGCTTCCGCGTTCATTCCGTTTTGGCGGCTCCGGCGCCGCCCTCCAATGCCGATTTCATCGTATGCCAGGCCAGCGTGGCGCATTTCACCCGCATCGGAAAGGCGGAGACGCCGGCCATCACGTCAAGCCGCTCGCGATCGCCGCCCGTCAAATCCGCAGCGTCCTCGCCCTTCACCAGATGCAGGAAGCCGCCCATCAGTTTCTCCGCTTCCGCAACGGTGCGGCCGGCAACCATGTCCGTCATCATCGAAGCCGACGCCTGGCTGATCGCGCAGCCCCGGCCTTCGAACCTGATGTCCGCGATACGGCCGCTGGCATCCACAATGAGGTTGATCTTCACCCGGTCGCCGCAGAGCGGGTTGTGGCCCTCGGCGGTGTTGGTGGCGCCTTCCAGCGGCCCGAAATGGCGCGGGTGCCTGGAGTGATCGAGGATCACGTCCTGATAAAGCTCGCGCAGAGAGTCATCCATCATGTCAGCTCAAAATCTTGCGCGCCTTGGCGAGCGCTGCGACCAGCGCGTCCACATCGGCGCGTGTGTTGTACATGGCGAAGGAGGCCCGGCTGGTTGAAGCCACGCCAAACCGCTCCATCAATGGTTGTGCGCAATGATGCCCGGCGCGCACCGCCACGCCTTCTCTATCCAATATGGTGGCGACATCGTGTGCATGCATCCCTTCCGTCTCAAAGGAGAGGATCGCGCCTTTCCCCGGCGCATCGCCGATTACGCGCAGCCAGTTGAATTCGCGCACCGCCTCGCGGGCATAGGTGAGCAGATCCCGCTCATGCGCACGCACCGCTTCGCGGTCGAACGAGGTCATGTAGCCGATTGCCGCTGCCAGCCCCACGCTTTCGATGATGGGCGGCGTGCCCGCTTCGAACCGCGCCGGCGGATCGGCATAGGTGACGGTCTCGCGCGTGACTTCGCGGATCATCTCGCCGCCGCCATTGAACGGCCGCATCGCTTTCAGATGCGCACGCTTGCCATAGAGCGCGCCGATCCCCGTCGGCCCGTAAAGCTTGTGGCCGGTGATGGTGTAGAAATCGATATCCAGCGCCTGCACATCCACGCTCTCATGCACCGCGCCTTGGGCTCCATCCGCCAGCACCGGCACGCCCTTGGCATGCGCGCGCGCCACGATCTCCTTCAGCAGCGTCACCGTACCCAAGACATTCGACATGTGCGTGATAGCGACCAGCTTGGTCTTCGAGGTGATCGCGGCATCCAGCGCCTCGACATCGAGCGAACCGTCGTCACGTACATCCACCCAGCGCAGCACCGCGCCTTGGCGCTCGCGCAGAAAATGCCACGGCACGATGTTGGAGTGGTGCTCCATCACCGACAGCACGATCTCATCGCCCGCCTGAATGCGGGGCGCGAGATAAGAATAAGACACAAGGTTGATCGCCTCGGTGCCGCCCTTCGTGAACACGATCTCGTCTTCGTGTTTTGCGTTCAGGAATTTCTGAACGGTGCGGCGCGCGGCTTCGTATGCATCCGTCGCCTGCGCGGAAAGATAATGCACCCCACGATGGACATTCGCGTAATCGGTGGCCGCGAAATCGCGCATCCTATCCAGAACCTGCTTCGGTTTCTGCGCCGAGGCTGCACTATCCAGATAGATGAGCGGCTTGCCGTAAACCGGCTTTGCAAAAACCTCGAAATCGGCCCTCGCCGCGTTCGGATCGAAGCCCGCTCTGATGGTCTTGGGGATCGCCGTCACGACAATCCCTCCAGCGCCGCATCCACCGCCTGCCAGATGGACGCGCGAATGGCCTCGTTTTCGATCTGCTCGACCGCATCGCCGATAAAGGCGCGCATCAGCAGAGAGCGCGCCTCGTTTTCCGGAATACCGCGCGAGCGCAGATAGAACAGCGACTCCACATCCAGATCGCCAACCGCTGCGCCGTGAGCGCATTTCACGTCATCGGCGAGAATCTCAAGTTCCGGCTTCAAATCGATTTCGGCACGGTTGCCCAGCAGCAATCCTTTCGCCGTCTGGCGGCTATCCGAACCATTTGCGCCTTCGGCAACAGTGACTTTGCCCTGATAAACGCCGCGCCCCTGCCCGCCGGCCACATATTTGAAAAGCTGCGTGCTCAGCGTCTTGCCGCTGGCATGGTTCACATGCGTGGCCATATCGGCGTGACGATCATTCAGCGGACCGGCGCCAGACAGATGCGTTTCCGCGCCCACGCCATCCAGCGTAATGTGCAATTCGGTGCGTGAAAGCTTGCCGCCGAAATTTGCGAAATGCGCGCGATAAACGCCACCTTCGGCCACGCGCACGGAGTAATCAGCCACCTGCACCGCTTCGTTGCGCGGCGCATGCCGAACATGTATCAGCCGCGCATTCCTGCCGACGATGATCTCGACCGCGACATTGGCGAAGTCCGCCGCGAGCACTGTCTCCTGCAACGTCAGCGATGCGCCGTCTTCCACCACGATCAGCGCACGCCCATGCCCGCCTTCGGTCAGGTTCAGATGCACCGCGCCGCTTTCATTCTTGCCCACGCGCACACTCGGCCCCACCTTGGCCGAGGCCATCGCGATCTCCGCCATCGCGCCATGCGCGCCGCGCGGCAGGATGGCCGGCAGGTCGGCGATATCCACTGCGCTGGAGCTTGATGCAATCGCCCACGCCGCCGTCGGCGCCGACGCGACAACCTCCGCATCGACCGCGTTGCGCAGATCGCTGTATTTCCAGTCCTCGATCCGCCGGTTGGGAAGGACGAGCGTGTTCATGCCGCGTCCTTGATGATCTGTTCGTAGCCCTGCGCTTCCAGCTTGAGCGCAAGCTCTTTGCCGCCCTCGGCAATGATCTTGCCCTTCGCCAGAACATGCACGCGATCCGGCACGATGTAGGTCAAGAGGCGCTGATAGTGTGTGATGACCAGCATGGCGCGATCGGGCGCGCGGAGCGCGTTCACGCCTTCCGCCACCAGTTTCAGCGCGTCGATGTCGAGGCCGGAATCGGTCTCATCGAGGATCGCGAGCGCGGGCTGGAACAGCGCCATCTGCAGGATTTCAAGCCGCTTTTTCTCGCCGCCGGAGAAGCCCACATTCAGCGCGCGCTTCAACATCTCTTCCGAGACTTTCATCGTCGCCGCCTTCTCGCGCACGAGGCGCAACACGCCGACCGCATCCACTTCCTTTTCGCCCCGCGCGCGGCGTTGCGCATTCAGCGCGGTTTTGAGGAAGGTGAGCGTGGTAACGCCTGGAATCTCCACCGGATATTGCATGGCGAGGAACACGCCTTTCGCGGCGCGTTCGTCGGGCGACATCGCGGCGAGGTCTTCACCTTTGTATTTGATAGAACCGCCCGTCACGTCATATCCGGCGCGGCCCGCCAGCACGTAGGACAGCGTGGACTTGCCCGAGCCGTTCGGCCCCATGATGGCATGCACCTCGCCCGCGCCGACGCTGAGCGTCAGCCCTTTGAGGATTTCCTTACCATCGACAGTGGCGTGAAGGTCTTTGATCTCAAGCATGATTAACCAACGCTGCCTTCCAAACTGATGCTGACAAGCTTCTGCGCTTCCACGGCGAACTCCATCGGGAGTTGCTGCAAGACTTCCTTGCAGAAGCCGTTGACGATGAGCGACACCGCTTCGTCCTGCGGAATGCCGCGCTGCAGG
>JAFECP010000041.1:0-429 GCA_018242105.1 Pseudomonadota bacterium | reverse complement strand
GATTTGTTGCGGCTCTCGATATAGGGAACGGTGTGCGCGCCGCATTCGCCGCCGATCAGCAACGAGTCGCATTGCGTGTAGTTGCGCGCCGTGTCCGCCTTCGGATGTACGCTCACCAATCCGCGATAAGTATTCTGGGCTTTTCCGGCGCTGATACCTTTGGAGATGATCCGGCTTTTTGTGTGCTTGCCCAGATGAATCATCTTGGTGCCGGTGTCGGCCTGCTGGAAATGATTGGCGATGGCGATGGAATAGAACTCGCCCACCGTATCGTTTCCGCGCAGGATGACGCTGGGATATTTCCAGGTGATCGCAGATCCGGTTTCCACCTGCGTCCATGAAATCTTGGAACGCGCGCCGCGGCAATCGCCACGTTTGGTGACGAAATTGTAGATGCCGCCCAGACCGTTCTCGTCGCCCGGATACCAG
>JAFECP010000040.1:35024-44014 GCA_018242105.1 Pseudomonadota bacterium | reverse complement strand
AGCTTGCGGCGGCCCTTGGCGTCATATTCGGCTTTCACCTTCTCGAAGATGACGCCGGTGAGCTTGCCATCCTTGTGCGTGAATTCCTTCGGCACCAGGAAGTTGTGGATCGGGATGCCTTCACGCTGCGCGTCGTCTTTCTCCCACGGAGACGCCTTCATCTCCTCGAAGCCGGAGCGCACGACGACCTTCACCTCGTCACCGCCGAGGCGGCGGGAGGTGCGGCAGCAATCCATCGCGGTGTTGCCGCCGCCCAGCACGATCACGCGCTTGCCGATGGAGGTGGTGTGGCCGAACGAAACCGACGACAGCCAGTCGATGCCGATATGGATGTTGGCGGCGGCTTCCTTGCGGCCGGGGATTTCCAGCTCGCGGCCGCGCGGCGCGCCGGAGCCGACAAACACTGCGTCATAGCCTTCGGCGAGCAGCGCCTTCAAGGATTCGATGCGCGTGCCGAATTTCGTCTCGGGCTTCAGATCGAGGATGTAATTGCACTCCTCGTCCAGAACCGATTCCGGCAAGCGGAACTTCGGAATCTGCGTGCGCATCATGCCGCCGGCATTCGCGTCGGCATCGTAGATCGTGACGGAATAGCCCAGCGGTAGCAGATCGCGCGCCACGGTGAGCGAAGCAGGCCCCGCGCCGACCAGCGCGATGCGCTTGCCATTCTTCTGCGCCGCCGCCTTGGGCATGCGCGCATGCACGTCGTCTTTGTTGTCGGCGGCGACGCGCTTCAGGCGGCAGATCGCAACCGGTTCTTCCTCCACGCGCCCGCGCCGGCAGGCCGGCTCGCAGGGGCGGTCGCAGGTGCGNNCCGAGCACGCCCGGAAACACATTGCTCCACCAGTTGATCATGTAGGCGTCGGAATAACGCTGCTGCGCGATCAGCCGGATATATTCCGGCACCGGCGTGTGCGCGGGACAGGCCCACTGGCAGTCCACGACTTTATGGAAGTAGTTGGGATCGGTGATGTCGGTGGGCTTCATGCCCGGCCGGCGAGGTCTTGCTGGCGCCTCAGCCGAAACTGAACTCATTTATCTCTGCATCTCCGGAAAGATGTGCGCATGGGCGCCTTCTGTTTTCGCGCCTGCCCCGCAAACACCAAATAGCGTTTCCCTGTCTTCATATTAGCGCCGCGTTTTTCCGCGCTGCAAACACTTCCGGACGCGCCAAATCCATAGCAAAATTGTGGGCTATTTCCGGCGCGCAGGAAGGTTAGGATCGCCGCATGATCTTGACCGACGACCAGCGCGCCATCGAAGACAGCGTCACAAAGATTTGCGCCCAGTTCCGCGATGACTATTGGAGCCGGGCCGACGAGGAGGCGCGCTTCCCGGAGGAATTCTACCGCGCGATGGCGGACGCCGGCTGGCTGGGCATCTGCATGCCGCCCGAGTTGGGCGGGGCGGGGCTGGGCGTAACGGAAGCCGCGATCATGATGCATGCGGTGGCGCGCGGCGGCGGCGGTTACGCGGCGGCATCTTCGATCCATCTCAACATCTTCGGCCCGCACGCCATCGTGGTGCATGGCACCGAAGAGCAGAAGAAGCGGATGCTGGTTCCGCTCATCCAGGGAAAAGAGAAAGCCTGCTTCGGTGTAACCGAGCCGAACGCCGGTCTGGATACCACCTCCATCGAAACCTTCGCGACGCGCACCAATGACGGCTACGTCGTGAAGGGCCGCAAGATCTGGACGACGACGGCGCAGGAAGCCGGCAAGATCCTGCTGCTCACGCGCACCGCGAAGAAGGAAGAGGGCAGGAAGCCCACCGATGGCATGACGCTGTTCTACACCACGCTCGACCGCGCGAAGGTGGAAGTGCGCCGCATCCCGAAGATGGGCCGCGCCGCGGTGGATTCGAACGCGGTGTTCATCGACGATCTGTGGGTGCCGGACGAAGACCGCATCGGCGAGGAAGGCAAAGGCTTCCGCTATCTGCTCGACAGTTTGAACCCTGAGCGCATCCTGATCGGTGCCGAAGCGATTGGCCTCGGCCGCGATGCGCTGCGCCGCGCATCCGATTACGCGCGCGACCGCAAAGTGTTCGGCCGCCCCATCGGCCAGAACCAGGGCGTGCAGCATCCGCTCGCCGAAGCATGGGCGTATCTCGAAAGCGCGTGGTGGATGTGCATGCGCGCCGCGTCTTTGTATGACGCCAAGCAACCCTGCGGCGCCGAAGCCAATGCCGCGAAGTTTCTCGGCGCGCGGGCGTCGTTCGATGCCTGCACCAAGGCGGTGATGAGCATGGGCGGCATGGGCTATGCGAAGGAATTCGTGGTCGAACGCCTCTTCCGCGAGTCGATGCTTCCGCGCATCGCCCCGGTGACGGAGCAACTCATCTTGAGCTTCATCGGCGAGAATGTGCTGGATTTGCCGAAATCGTATTAAAAATGGAAGCTTTCGCTCCGCCGTTTCTTAACCCTCGCAAAATACCATTGGCCGCTGGAACAACGCGGGCGGGCGGATGCAGTATCTGGTTATCGATGGCCAAAGCGTTGCCGTACTTTTGACTGCGGCGATCACGTTCACGATTGGCGCGCTCGCAGGATTTCAAATCGCACGCCTGCGGCTCTCTGACGTCGAATTCTGCAAGATGCAGTTGCGTACCGTGTTCCGGGCGCCGTTCCAAAAACAGAAGCTCATGAACTTCTCGGAATTTCAGGTGTTCCGCATCATCGAGCAAGATAGTGCAATTCGGCGCGCGGGGTTTCGCCTGGTCGCGCAAGCACCTTTGGGAGAATTCCTAAAATCACAGCACAAAAAAGGTTTTCGTGCGGTCAACGGAAAGCGCGTCGATATGCTGCTTCTGGATCGCAGCGGTTGGCCCGTTCTAGCTATCGAATATCAAGGCGAAGGCCATTACGATGACACATCGGATCTGAGAGATATCATCAAGAGAACCGCGCTCACCAAGGCGGGCATTGGCTATCTGGAACTTTTTCCGAAGGACAAGAACGATACAGCCCGCATACGGACTCTTGTCCATGAACGCTTGGGCTTGAATATGCCGGTTCGAGATACCGCCTCGTCCAATCTGCCGAGCAATATCCGGGTTTTGCATTCATAGATCGCCCCAAATTGCGAAACTCATCTTGGGCTCGCCATCCCCCTCCGGCGCTTCGCGCCTCCTCCCCCGTAAACGGGGAGGAAAGGTCACTCCGCATAGGGCCTCCCATCCTTGTGCAGGAAGCGTCCGTCGGAGCTGGGGCTCATCATGTCGATGTCGGAGCAGGTAATGACGTCGTCGCGCGAGCGGGAGCCCACCTCGAGATAGATCGCCATCGCGTTCGAGCGGTTGATGAGATGATGGCCGTTGCCGCTGTTCTTCGGAAAGGCCGCGCAATCGCCCGCGCGCAACAAGGTCTCGCCGCCGTCTTCGACCAACACAAGCTCGCCTTGCAGCACATAAACAAACTCGTCTTCGTGGCTGTGCCAATGCCGCTGTGCCGACCAGTTGCCTGGCGGCAGGCGCATGAGATTGACGCCGAAGTCCTTCAAGCCACCCGCATCGCCCAGCCGCTGGCGGATACGATCTACGCTCATCTGGTTGAACTGCGCCGGATAGCCGGTGCCCTTGCGCTCAGGCACGGCGGCGATGTCGATCCTGGGCATGGCAGGTCCTTGCAGTCATTAAGAACGGACAGATGCCTGTTGAGCTTCGTCTCAAACACAACAACAATGTCATGGCCCGCAAAAGCGGGCCACCTAGGTGAGCATAGGACTCTTCTGCGCGCGTGGACACGCGCTTACTGGATGGCCGGTCGAGCCGGGCCATGACAAGCGAGGATATATGCCCGGTTTGTATTTCGAGGAATTCTCTGTCGGCCAAAAGTTCACCCATCCCATCCGCCGCACGGTGACGGAGGCGGACAACGTCTTCTTCACCGCGATGACGCACAACCCCGCGCAGCTTCACCTCGACGCGGAATATGCGAAGAAGACGGAGTTCGGTCAGCGGCTGGTCAATTCGCTGTTCACGCTGGGGCTGATGATCGGCATTTCCGTAGGCGAAACGACGCTGGGCACCACCGTCGCCAATCTCGGCATGGACGAAGTGCGCTTCCCCAAGCCCGTCTTCCATGGCGACACGCTGCATGTGGAGAGCGAAGTGTTGGACAAGCGGCCGAGCAAATCGCGGCCGGGGCAGGGCATTGTCGTGTTCCTGCACAAGGCGATCAACCAGAAGGGCGAGATCGTCGCGCAATGCAAGCGCAGCGCGCTGATGCTTGGGAAGCCGAAAAGCGGGCCTCCTCCATATACGCCCAGACAACGCGAAGCTGCCAAGCGACTCGCGGCCCTTGGTGGAAGTGATCCCCAGGCCAAAGCTGCGCCAAGAAGGCGTTCGCGAAAATGATCCTCCGTTCTCTCCTCTTCGTTCCCGCCGACAGCGAGAAGAAACTCGCCAAAAGCAAATCCTCGCCCGCCGATGCGCTGATCCTCGATCTGGAGGATTCGGTGGCTGCGGAGAATCGCCCCAAGGCGCGCGGGCTGGTGAAGGAATTTCTGAAAGACAGACACAGTCAATCCATCTGGGTGCGCATCAATCCGCTCGGCAGCGACGATTTCATCCGCGATGTGGAATCGGTGGTGGCAAGCAAGCCGGCGGGGCTGGTCATTCCCAAGCCGGATGGTCCGCAGACCTTGCGCGAGATCGACAATCATATTTCCACGCGCGAGGCCAAGGCCGGTGTGGCGCATGGCGCGATCAAGCTCTTGCCCGTGGCCACCGAAACGCCCCAAGCAGTGCTGACCCTCGGCGAATACCGCAACCCGCCACCGCGCCTTGCCGCGATGAGTTGGGGGGCGGAGGATCTGTCGGCGGCGCTGGGCGCGGCCACCAACCGCGACGAGAACGGCGAGTTCCTGTTCATACACAAGATGGTGCGCGCGATGGTTCTGATCGCGGCGAAGGCGGCTTGTGTCGATGCCATCGAAACGCTGCATGCCGATTTCCGCGACGCGAAGGGGCTGGAGCGCGTGGCGCGCGCGGCGCAACGCGAAGGCTTCTCCGGCATGCTCGCCATCCATCCCGATCAGGTGGGGACGATCAATGCCGCGTTCACGCCGTCAGCAGCGGATGTGGAATATGCGAAGAAAGTCGTCGCCGCGTTCGCGAACGGCGCGGGTGTCGCGTCGCTCGACGGCAAGATGCTCGATCAGCCGCACCTGAAGCAGGCCAAGCATGTGCTGGCGTTGAGCGACGCGATTTCTGAAAGAAAGTAGCACGCGGAGGCGCGGAGCCGCGGAGAAGAAAAAGATTCACGCAGAGCCGCAGAGCTTTTTTTCAACTCCCTCACATCGTCATGGCCGGGCTTGTCCCGGCCACCCATGAACACCCATGAATCAGGGAGATCATGGGTCCCCGGGACAAGCCCGGGGATGACGAATGGTTGGATTGGAAAAGAACTCTGCGTCTCTGCGTGAATCCCTTTATATCGGCTTGAAGGCGCGCGCCCGTTTCATGATCCAGGCGTAGAGCACCACGACCAGCAGGGTGAAGATGCCGAGGCCGATCTCGTTCATATAGGCGAAGTCGGCAGGCACCAGCGCCAGCGGCGCGTCCGACGAGAAGCCCACGATCAGTCCGGCATTGAGCACGCCGAACAGGCTTTCGCCTACGATCATGCCGGACGCCACGAGCACCGCGAGGCGCCTGGAATATTCCGGGCTCGGCGTGCGGCTCGCCCATACATCGTAGAAATGCCCGATGATAGCGCCGATGACGACCGGCAAGGTCGCGCTCATCGGCAGATAGATGCCGATGCCCACGGCCAGCGGCGGCAGCGAAATCCATTTGCGCCACACCAGAAATTCGTTCAGCGCCACCACGATCACGCCGACCACGGCGCCGATCTCAATGGATTTCCAGTCGAGATTGCCGCCGATCACGCCCTGCGCCAGCGCGCTGATGAGCGTGGCTTGCGGCGCGGCCAGCGGTTGCGCGGTGACGGTGTTGATGTTCGGCGCGCCCGCAAAGCCGAAGGCATGGGCAAGCAGGTTCAGCACCGGCGGGATCACGGCGGCGCCCGCGATCACGCCCAGGATCAGCGCCCATTGCTGCGCGCGCGGCGTCGCGCCGACGAGCTGGCCGGTTTTCAGATCCTGCAGGTTGTTGTTGGAGATCGTCGCGATGGCGAAGACGATGGACGTGGCGAACAGCGCGAAGGCGATCAGCGGCTTTTGCATATCGTCCGCCGGATGCGCAACGGCCACAAACACGGTCGCGCACACCACGATGGCCAGGATGCCGACGCCGGAGATCGGCGAGTTGGAGGAGCCGATCAGTCCCGCCATGTAGCCGCAGATCGCCGCGACCAGAAATCCGCCGATCACCACAAAGGGAATCGAAGCGATCATCAGCGACGATGTGCTGCCCGCCAGTGCGGTGGGCTGCAGGAAGGCATAAAGCAGCCAGTCGATGATGGCGAAACAGATCAGCGCGATGATGCCGATCCAGGCGGGAGAAAGGTCGGTGTCGGTGAGGTCGCCTTCGCCGGCTTTCGCCGCGCGCGAGGCGGAGAGCGTGCCGACAACGCCGCTCACCACCGGGCCGATGAGTTTCAGCAAGGTCCAGATCGACGCGACCGCAATCGCGCCCGCGCCGATGAAGCGGACCTGCGTGCGCCAGATGTGATCGGTATAGGCATCGAGCGATCCGGTCAGCGGATGCAGCGAGGTGAGATAAGGCACGAAGCCGGCCCATGAAATGAGAAGGCCGAGCAGCATCGCCAGGCCCACGGAAATGCCGACAAGATAACCGGCGCCGACCAGCGCCAGCGAATAGCCCATGTCGATGCCGCTATAGGATGCCGCGCCGACCGCGAAGAACCTGGTGACTTCCGCGGTGGCGATGCGCGTGGCGGCGATCAGCGCCATGGCGGCGGAGGCGATGGCGCCCCACACCACGGCCAGCAAGCCTTCGCGCGACTCTTTCGTTGCCTGTCCGCGCGCGGCATCACCCACTTCCAGGACTTCGGCGGCGGCGACGCCTTCGGGATAAGGCAGGTCGGAGGTCGTCACCATCGCGCGGCGCAGCGGGATGGTGAACAAGACGCCGAGGATGCCGCCGGAGGCGCAGATCCAGAACGTGTCCCAGAAGGGAAAGTCCGCCCACCAGCCGACGATCAGAAGGCCCGGCAGCACGAAGATGATGGAGGACAGCGTGCCGGCCGAACTCGCCACCGTCTGCACGATGTTGTTTTCGAGGATCGTGGAGTCCTTGAAGGCGGAAAGGAACGCCATCGAGATGACGGCGGCGGGGATGGAGGTGGCGAAGGTGAGGCCGACTTTCAGGCCCAGATAGACGTTCGCCGCCGTGAAGACGAGCGTGATCAGAACGCCGAGGATCAGGCCCCTGAGCGTGATTTCCAGAACCTTCGAACCTTTGGCAGACATCCTGTCCCCACCCGCTGATTTGCGGGGGCAGGGTTATGGCAATTGCCAGCAGATGCAACACTCGCATCGCCTCGCTCCACACATCCCTCTCCCCAGAAGGAGGGAGAGAAATGACAAAAAAAGAGGGAGGGCCTGAAGCCCTCCCTCCTCCGGCACCCGCCGTTGCCCCCGGCGAATGCCTGCGCGGACTGGTATTACGGACCGGTCGAATAGTGAATGATCTGACCGGTGTTGCCGATGGCGGTGGCCGAGGCCGATACGCTGCCGCCGATATTGGTGATCGTGGTGTTGGTCGAAGCGTTCACCGCGGCGTGGTTGATCTGCCAGTTGGTCACGTTGCCATAAGGCGCGTTGGTGTCCTCCTCGAAGGTGTTGCTCACGGCCGTCGACGCCAGGGAGACATCGCTGTTCGTGTTCGACACGTTGGCGTGCAGCGTGGCCGACGGATCGACCGCCTTACATTCCTGTGTCGAGTCGACGTTGGTGGACGTCGGGTCCATCGAGACCGAGGCCGAGTTGCAGACCGCCTGGCTGGTCAAGCTCGTCGCGCCGCCGACATTGTTGACGTTGGCATAGACATCGGAATCGATGTTCTGCGTCGAGACATACTGGTTATTGATCACGTTGGTGTTGTTCATCGTCGTGATATCGATCGCGTTGCCGCCGGACACCGCCGCGCCGGAGACATTGCCCTGCACGGTGTCGGTATCGAGGTTCAGCGTCGCGGTCTGGTTGTTGAGGTTGACCTGGCCGTTCAGGATATTGCTGACGCCGCCGTCACTGCTGCTGTCCGCGCAGGCCAAGCCCGTCGACAGGGTCAGAATTGCTGTAGCCGTGATAAGGGTCTTGGCGAGGCGCGTCATAGTGGTTCTCCTTGAAAGTGGTGGCTGCCGCACTTGCCATGCGGGGTTGGTTGCTGGGCGAATTGTCTCCCGGACCGGCCAGCGGATCGCTGGACGTACCGAAGCTGGATGAGCATGCGCTGGTCGGCGCGTGATAGAGGCGCGAGACCATTTCGAGCACCGCGCGTTCGACGACCGAGCGCACCGCGAGCTGGATCGGCTCAAGTGCGCTTTCGCCGAGCGAAGCGTCGAAGAAGGTGTGGCCGAGGAAGTCGAACACGCCCGCCTGGATCTGACGGCCGATGATCTGCTTCTGGTAGGAGATCACGTCCACGACTTCGAGCGTATTGGTGTCGACGAGGCGCAGGTCGAGGCCCACATTCATCACGTACATGTTGGCGCCGCTGGTGCCTTTCAGGGCGTCCGTTGCGGTGCCGCCGCCATCGGCGCTGGCGCCCATCGAGCGGATGTTGAAGTTCACTTCCGTTATGCCGCCGACGAGATAATAGTCGGAGCCGGGGATCGAGCCCGCGAAGATCTTGCGATAGTCGCTGCCGGCCGGGCCGTTCTGCGGGCCGTCGCCGGAGATCAGCTTGTTGTTCGCATATTTCAATTCCATCTCGGCGACGGAGGTATCGAAGCGCTCCACCAGCGGAACGCCCGCCTTGGCGAGCGCGCTCATCGCCATCAGGGCGGCGCCCTGTGTGATTTCGCGGCCGGAATTGTCCGAGCTGATCTTGCCCGTGTAGTC
>JAFECP010000040.1:23737-34999 GCA_018242105.1 Pseudomonadota bacterium | reverse complement strand
TCCGAATAGGGCGTCTCGTTTGCGATCACCGGCGAGCCGCCGATCGGCGCCGTGTAACGGCCGGTCGTGGAGGAGGCTTCCGGCGTGATGCAGCCGGCGAGGGCGATCGCCGTGAAGCCGAGGACCAGTGACCTGGTCAGAAATTTGCGTCCGCGAGTGGTCATGGGAGGGGCTTCCCTTTTTCTTCAAAAATCAGTGGCCGTTCATGTCCACTGTTGCAGTCTGGTTTCCGTTGTTCGTCTGGTGCGAATTCACGATGACGGTGTTGTTCGATCCGGTCGTGATTACGTTCAGTGAGTTGCCTATTGCAGAGGCCGTGCCGTTTGAGGTGTTCCCAAATCCGACACCCGAGTTCTGGCCGAGCGAGCTCATGTTCTGCACGCCGGTCGCCTTGCTCATGGTCGAGCCGGTGAATTGGCCGTTCACGACGGCAAGGTTTCCGTTACCATCCCGCAGCGATACGTTGACGGGCTGCTGGGCGCTGCCGGCGCTCATGCCATAGCCCGAATTGTAGGAGCCGGCGTCGTTGAAGCCTGCGACTTGCGCCATGGAAGGCGTTGCGAATGCTGCAAAAACAGCGGCGAGGCAAAGGATCTTGGTCGTGTAAGACATGGGTGCGATGGCCTGTTGTTCCGACACCCAAGGGAGCAACGCCCATGCCAAGTCCTAACGCGTATTAAGGCAGTGTGTGTTTCAAACAAGGACAGGGGCCGCTAGATTCCCCGGCAATCCGTAAACGAGGCGCGCGTGGCCAAGCTGGAATTCTTCTTCGACTGCTCTTCGCCGTGGACCTATCTGGCCTTCACGCGCGTCCAGGATGTGATCGCGCGGACCAAAGCGGAGGCGGTCTGGTGTCCCATTTTGGTCGGCGGCGTGTTCAACGCGGTCAACAAGGATGTCTATGAGCGCCGCGCCAACCCCGATCCGCGCAAGGCGTCCTATTCCGGGAAAGACCTGCAGGACTGGGCGAAGCTTGCGGGCATCCAAATCGGAAAGCCGCAACCTTTCCCGGTTAACGCGGTGCTGGAGATGCGCTGCTGCCTCGCCGCCGATGAAAAAGGAAAGCTGATCCCGTTCGCGCGCGAAGCCTTCAAGGCGTATTGGGGCGATCTGAAGGATGTCAGCAAGCCGGAGGCGATCGCCGGCGTTTGCCGCGCCGTGGGTCTTAACCCCGGCGAGATTCTGGAGCGCGCCGCGGCGCCATATATAAAGGACAAGCTGCGCGCCAACACCGAAGCGGTGATCGCGCGCGGCGGCTTCGGATCGCCCACCATGTTCGTGAACGGAACAGATATGTATTTCGGCAACGACCGCCTGCCGCTGGTGGAAGCGGCTTTGATGCGCGCGCCTTAAGCATGGACGCGACGACACCGTCTTATGAGCTTCCCCAAGAAGGGCCGCAGCCTTTTCTGCGCCTGCCCTGGGCGGTCGGCGCGCTGGCGGCGCTCATGCTGGCGATCCAGGGTGTGCTGTCGCTTGTGCCGGGGCAGGCGGACGCGATCCTGTTCAATTATGGCTTTGTGCCCGCGCGTTATTCGTCCGCTTTCCTCGCCGCGCACGGCATTAACGGCGGCACGCCGATCGAGCGGGTGCTGCCGTTCTTTACATATATGTTCCTGCATGCGGGCTGGATGCATGTCGGGGTCAACACCGTGTGGCTGCTCGCCTTCGGCACGGCGGTGGTGCGCCGCTTCGGCAGCGCGCGCTTCTTTCTCTTCTTTATCGTCTGCGGCGTCGCGGGCGCTGCGCTGCATCTGGCGCTCAACTGGCAGGCCGTAGCGCCGGTGGTCGGCGCCTCAGCCGCGATCTCCGGATTGATGGCGGTGGCGTTCCGGCTGATCGGCCGGGAAGGCAATGCCTTCGCCCCGCCGCAACCCTTGATGCCGATCCTGTCGCGGCGGATTCTGCTGTGGTCCGCGATCTGGATCGTCATCAATATCGCCGCCGGAGTGACCGGCATGGGAGCAGGGCCGGGCGCCCAGTTCATCGCCTGGCAGGCCCATATGGGAGGTTATATCGCCGGCCTGCTTCTGGCCGGCCTGTTTGATCCGGTGAACCGCTTGAAGGCTGAACCGTTGTAACCACATAGAGTGGTGCGGGATGGGGCCCGCAACGGAGGCCGATGTGAGCGACAATTCGAGTGCCGGGCCGAATGCCACGGGCGGATATACGCCGCCCCCACCGCCGCCGGAGCCGCATCATCCGTTTCCCGGCGTTCGCCTGCTCTATGCGATCGGCTATGGAATCCTCGCTTATTTCCTGCTGCACATTCTTTTCGCCATCGCGCTGGTGCAGTTCGTTCTGTTCGCCATCAACGGCCGGCTGAACGAGGAATTGAAGATTTTCAGCCTCAATCTGGTGCAATATCTGTTCGAGCTTGTGGCCTTCATAGTCTTTGCGCGCGATGAACAACCGTTCCCCATCGGACCTTTCCCCAAACGCGCCTGAGGGTCATGCCGCGCTGGCGCTGTTCCAGCTTGCGCCCGATCCGATCCATCTCAATCACGGCTCTTACGGCGCGGTGCCCAAAATCGTGCGAGAGGCGCAAGATCGCTGGCGCGCGCATATCGAAAGCAATCCGACGGAATTCTTCCGCAATGAGCTGCCCGCCGAGCTGCGCAGGCTTGCGGGCGTCGTGGCGCAGCGCTTCGGCGGCAAGCCCGGCGATTGGGTGTTTTGCGAGAACGCCACGGCTGCGGTGAATTCCGTGCTGGCTTCGTCCGGCCTGCGCGAAGGCGACGAGATCGTCACCACATCGCATGTCTATGGCGCGGTGCTGAAAGCGATGCGGATATGGGCTGAGCGTTTCGGGGCGAAGGTCGTTGTAGTGCCAATTCCCGCCATCGTCGAAAGCGAAGAGCAGGTGGTTCAGGCCATCGCGCGCAGTTTTTCGGATCGCACGAAGCTTCTCATCGTCGATCACATCACCTCGGCCACGGCGATCGTGTTTCCGGTTGCGCAGATTGTGAGCGCTGCGCATGCGCGCGATATCGCGGTGCTGATCGATGGCGCGCATGTGCCGGGCCATCTGCCATTGGACGTCGAGGCGATCGGTGCGGACTGGTACACCGGCAATGCGCACAAATGGCTGTTCGCACCCCGCGGCTGCGGCCTTCTATGGACCGCGCCGCAACATCAGACACGGACGCTTCCGGTTGTCCTCTCCCATGGCGCGCCGGCCGGCTATACGCAGGCGTTCGACTGGATCGGCACGCGGGACGCAACGGCGTGGCTCTGCCTTGAAGAAGCGGTGCGTTTCTACGACGCGCTCGGCGGCGAATCGCTCATGGCGCGCAATCGAAAGCTTGCGGCAACTGCCGGCGAGCTGCTGGCGCAGCGTCTGGGCCTGCAAATCACCGCGCCGGCAGCGATGCGCGGGGCGATGACGTGTTTGACGTCACGGCCATCGTCGATGAATGGCGCGCGCGCGTCGTCTGCCATGCGGCATCTCCGCGAATGCTGCAGCGCGGTAGTGCCGGTCTATCTTTTTGAGGATGCGCTCTGCATCAGGATTTCCGCGCAGATTTATAACGAGGTGGCGGATTACGAAACGCTCGCCAAGGCATTTCCTATTGCGATGCAGCAGAGTTTGGATTCATAACATTTGTGAATTTATCATTGCATCGCGATAGAATGGCCATGTTACTATTGATACTATTGAGAAATTACAGTGTTGCGCCGCAAACACAGTGAAATGACAAATCATCAGATATCAGGGATTCTCTGGGAATCTTCTTGAAGATTTTGGGCTGCGGTCTTTTTCTCTCCGCAACGCAACAAATTCCGTTGGCGATGTAGTCCGGAGCGATTTCTTCCGGCCGCTGACTCGTTGTCACTGCGCGCCGGCACCGGACGCGCTGAAACAGAAAGAGGGAACCCAGTTTATGTCAGTAACGCGTTCAGTACGGACAAGCCGGTCCGCCACGCTCATCGGCGCATTGCTCCTTTCGACAGCTCTTGCCGCGCCGGCCTTCGCGCAGATCGAAGACATCGTCGTCACCGCGCAGAAGAAGACCGAAGACGCCCAGTCCGTTCCGATCGCGATCACCGCATTCACCGGCCAGGATCTGAAGGATCACCAGATCCAGCAGTTCAAGGACCTGGTCTTCAGCACCCCCAACGTCAGCTACACCAAAGGCAACTTCACCGGCTCCGATTTCCAGATCCGCGGCATCGGCATCACGGCCGTCGGTTACGACGCCGAATCCGGCGTGGCGGTGCACGAAGACGACGTCTTCCTCAGCAACCCGCCGCTGGCCGAAGCGAATTTCTACGATCTGGAGCGCATCGAAGTGCTGCGCGGACCGCAGAGCACGCTTTATGGACGCGGCGCCACGGGCGGCACGGTGAACATCATCACCGCCAAGCCGAACCTCGATGAATTCCACGCCGACCTCGAAGGCACCTACGGCAATTACAACGCGCAGGAGATCAAGGGGATGGTGAACATCCCGATCGTCGAGGGGCAACTCGGCTTGCGCATCGCCGGCGACTGGCAGAAGCGCGACGGCTTCGTGACGAACGTGGCCAACGGCGACAAGCTCGACGGCCGCAACCAGTATTCGCTGCGCGGCACGTTGCGCTGGACGCCGACCGCGCGCACCACCATCGACCTCGTCGTTGCCGGTTCGCACGAAAACGACAACCGCATGCGCTCGCAGAAGCAGCTCTGCTCGTCCGATCCGACGGGAACGCTGGGCTGCCTGCCGGACTCGCTGTCGAACGGCCGTATCAATCTGAACGCCGCGCAATCGACGATCGCATCGAGCGTGCAGGGCTTCAACTCGGCATTCGCCGGAACGCCGCTTGCCGGTCTTGGCGGCGCGCTGGGTCTCTACGATCTGTCCATAGCGCCGGCGACACCGGCGCTGTGTTTGACGCCGGGCAATCCGTGCAACCCGACCGATCCGCGCAAGGTCTATTCGGATTTCGATCCGAAATATAACGCGCAGGATGCATTCTACGCGCTGAACTGGAAACAGAACGTCACGAGCTGGCTGGATTCGACATTGGTGCTCGGCTTCGACCGCGCCACGACCTATTCCCAGGAGAGCTACAACAACGTCAACGGGCAGGCGTTCGATCCGGTTCGTCTGGCAACGGCGGAAGGCACCTTCCTCGGCCTGATGAACGCGCTCGGCGGCCCGGCCTATGCCGCGCACTACGCACCCTTCTTCGCGGTGCCCGGAGCCCTGCCGGTTTCCAATCCGGGCAATCTCGGCCTGATCAGCGGCGACATCGGCAAATTCACGCCGCAGGCGACCGCGTTCGACCAGTCGAACGGCTATTCCAAGCAGTACTCGGCCGAATGGCGCTTCAACACCAGCTTCGAAGGCCCGCTGAACTTCATGCTGGCCGGCTACTATCTGCGCACGACGACGAACGGAAACTACTTCGTCGATACGCCGACGCTGGATTACCCGTCGGTCGTGCTGGGCGGCATCGAGGGTTTGTCCTCGCCCGCGGCGGCCGCGCTTTGCGCGCCCACGGGCTGCATCTATGGGCCGGGCTACTACAACAACAACGGTCACAAGGACTCGCTGATGTCGAAGGCGATCTTCGGCGAAGCCTATTACGATGCGATCCCGGATCTGTTGAAGTTCACCGCCGGTCTGCGCTGGACGCAAGATCAGAAGACGCAGGTTGGCCGCATCGAACTGCTCAACGGCCTGATCCCGATCGGAACGGCGGGCAACGCGAACGATGTGATTTCCGGCCTCACGGCGCAGGGCGTGGATTTCGACGGCTCCAAGCCGGGCGTTCAGCCCTGGCAGGTCAACAGCGTGAAGTACGACAAGCTGACGGGCCGCTTCGTCGCCAACTACACGCCGAAGCTCGACTTCACCGACTCGACGTTGATCTACGCGTCTTACGCGCGCGGCTATAAGGCGGGCGGATTCAATCCCGGCGTCGCGCCGGGGCTGGGCGTTCCCACCAGCTACAAGCCGGAATCGATCGACGCCTTCGAACTCGGCACCAAGAACCTGCTGCTGGGCGGCACGCTCCAGGCCAATGCGGACGTCTGGTACTACAACTACAAGAGCCTTCAGGTGTCGGCGATCGAGAACAACACCTCGGTCAACCAGAACATCAACGCCAAGCTCTGGGGCGTGGAAGGCGAATTGTTCTGGGCGCCGGATACGCACTGGCAGTTCAACGCGAGCTTCGGCACCACGCAGTCGAGCATCGGCAGCGTCGGTCTGGTGGACGATCGCAATCCGACCGCAGGCCGCAGCGATGTGGTGCTGGTAAAGGACGCGACGCTCGCGCCGACCTCCGGCCAGAACTGCGTGCTCTATATGACGGGCGGACAGACGGTTGCGCCGGCGGACAATCCTGCGTTCCTCGCGGCGGCTGCCGCGGCGGGCGCGGGTGGAATCTTCTTCGCCCCGCCAGGCGGAAGCCACGCGCTTGCCACCCACGGCGTCGCCAACACCAACTATGGAAGCTGCAGCACGGCGCTCAATCCGCTCCTGAATGCGTTCGGCTACACCCACACCGATCCGGCAGGCAAAGGTTCGGGCTCGGGTGCGTTCGTCAATCTGAAGGGCAATCAGCTTCAGAACACGCCGGACTTCACCGTCAGCATCGGCGCGCAATACACGTTCGATCTGGATGGCGGTTACACGCTGGTTCCGCGTGCGGACTACTATTGGCAGTCGCGTATGTACGCGCGAATCTTCAACGACAATGCGGACCGCATCAAAGCCTGGGGCGTGGGCAATGCGCAGATCACGCTCAATGCGCCCGACAATCTCTGGTACGCGTCGCTGTGGGTGAAGAACGCGTTCAACAGCAACAACGTGACCGGCGAATACCTGGCCAGCGCGACCTCGGGCCTGTCGACCAACGAATTCCTGGGCGACCCGCGGACGTTCGGCATCACCGCGGGCATTCACTACTAGGGTCCCGATGAAGAATCGGGGCGCCGGTCCTCCGGCGCCCCTTTTCCCGGGCGATCTCGGCCGGCGCGTTTAGAATGACCGGTATTTTGGCTTTCCTGCCGACACCGGGTGAAATTGTGTGGCATTCCGGGCACAAGTCCGGGATCAAATGGCGCTGGAAAAACCGGTCTGCCGACAATCTTCTTGCGGGCTCCATACCCTTCATCCAGAGTTTCAGGCGAAAAAATAGCCATTCTCTGCTGCCTATCGGGGACAGCGGGGGCTGGCAGTGTCATTTCGCCATGAGGCGGATGCTTAGGGGAGCTCAGGAAATGGTTGCCACGCGTGCATCGCGGACCGGTCGGTCTGTAACTCTTATCAGTGCTTTGCTGCTTTCGTCCGCGCTCGCTGCGCCGGCCTTCGCACAGATCGAAGAAGTCGTCGTTACCGCGCAGAAGAAATCGGAAGACATCCAGTCGGTTCCGATCGCGGTGTCCGCCTTCACGTCCGCGGATCTCGCGGCCCACCAGATCGAGGGCTTCAAAGACCTTCAGTTCAGCGTGCCGAACGTCACCTTCACGCACGGCAATTTCGGCCCTTCGAACTTCCAGATCCGCGGCATCGGTTCGGCTGCGGTGGCGACGTCCGGTGACGCCGGCGTGTCGGTCAACGAAGACGACGTCTATCTCTCCTCCCCGCCGCTGACGAGCGCCTCTTATTACGACGTCGAGCGCGTCGAAGTTCTGCGCGGTCCGCAAAGCACCCTGTATGGCCGTAACGCCACCGGCGGCGCGATCAACGTCATCACCAACAAGCCCGACGTCGATGCATTCCATGCAGACCTCGAAGGCACATACGGCAATTACAACGACCAGGAACTGCGCGGCATGGTCAACCTGCCGATCGTTCAGGGCAAACTGGCGCTGCGCGTTTCGGGTTTCTGGGAAAGCCGCGACGGCACGATCAAGAACATCTATCCGAGCCTCAACCCCGGCTCGGGCATCAACAACAAGATGGATAGCCGCCACGACTATTCCGTGCGCACCGCCCTGCGGTGGACGCCGTCGGATGCCACGACGGTCGATCTGATGGTGCAGACCGGCCACGAATCCGACAGCCGCGTCCGCGCCCAGGCCACGCGCTGCCACACCGATCCGTCGGGCGTGCTGGGTTGCTTGCCGGACAGCCTCGCGGCCGAACCCGCGAACGCCAATGCCGGCCTCAGCCGCACCTTCGGCAGCGACATCGGCCCGTTGGCCGGATCGCCGTTCCAGATCTACAATGTCACAGGTCCCACAGCCGACCCGACGATCACCAATCCCACCAAGCAGTTCATCCCGAACAGCCTGCGGCAGGTGAACGGGGACTTCAATCCGTTCAGCCATGGCCGCGACCTGTTCGCCAAGTTGAACTGGAAGCAGACCATCACGCCTTGGCTCGATGCGAACCTTCTGCTCGGTTACGACAACCAGGGCGGACGGAGCCAGCAGGCCTATACGACCAACCCCGGCTCCGACTACGCGGACTTCGCGCCGACCTGCGTTCAGAAGCTGGCGATCACGGGCCTGGCCAATCCGGCATTCTGCCCGGCGATCACCACCTTCGGCCCGGCATTGCCGTTCAACCGCGTTGCAGCGGCCGAGGCGGTTTTCAGCGCCGTCGCGCCGATCAGCTTCGCCAATTACTTCGCCGGCCATATCGGCACGTTGCCGCTATCGTCGGTGCTCAACAACGGTTCGGTGGGCAATTCGATCGCGCGCTATGTCGATCACGACTCCGCGTATGACCAGATTTCCGGTCAGAACAAGGAGTGGACGTCGGAGCTTCGCTTCTCTTCGAACTTCTCCGGTCCGTTCAACTTCCTGATCGCCGGTTATCACCTCGATTATCGCGACTTCAATGTGCAGTATTTCGTGAACAACAGCGGCGCCTTCGACTTCCCGGGCATCATCCTGGGGCCGCTGCTGGCTGGTGACGGCAAGGTGCTGTCGCCGACGCAATTCAACAGCAACAGCCACGACTATCACCTGAAGTCGAACGCGATCTTCGGCGAAGTTTATTACAACCTGACCGACGACTTTAAGCTGACCGGCGGTCTGCGTTACACGGACGACAACAAGCACTTCGAATCGAAGTCGATCGCGCTGGTCCAGCCGCAGCCGATTGGCACGACAACGCCTCCGCCGACCGGCGGCGTTCCGGCAGCCGCTGTTGTGGGGACTTGCGCGGCGCCGGGCGCTGTTTGCGACGCAAATGGCTTCCTGCTCCAGAACAAGGAATACAAGGCCTGGACAGGCCATGCCGTCGCGACCTGGACGCCGAAGACCAGTTGGTCCGACCAGACCACGGTCTATGCCTCCTATTCGCGCGGCTATCGTTCGGGCGGTTTCAACCCGCCGGCCAGCGTGGCAGGCCTTTTCCCGTCCTCGTTTGCGCCGGAAAAAGTCGATGCCTTCGAACTGGGTACGAAGAACACCTTCGAAACCGGTCTCGGCGCGCTGCAGGCGAACGTCACCGGCTGGTACTACAAGTATCAGGGCTATCAGGTCTCACAGATCATCAATCGCCAGTCTGTGAACGGAAACATCAACTCCAACCTGTATGGCGCGGAAGGCGAATTCTTCTGGGCTCCGACCGACGATCTGCAATTCAACATGAATGTCGGTTACACGCATTCGGCTATCGGCAATACCGCCCAGCTCGATGCGCGTAGCCCGACGCTCGGCACGCATGGCTGGACACTGCTCAAGGACTCGAACGGTGCGAACTGCGCCCTTCAGACCCCGGGTGGCGGTGCGGCTGCAACCCCGGCAACGTCTCCGATCCCCGGCCTCATCAAGGCGCCGCCGGCGCAGCCTGGCGCCTCGGTTGCGGAATATGCCGGTTACCTCAACAGCAACGCGGGCGTTCCGTTCGGCCTGCCGGCCGGTGCGGTCACCTGCGGCACCTTGCAAGCCGTGCTCAATGCGGTTGGTGCGGGTGCTGGCGGCGCGGGCTATGTCGCTTCCGGCGGTGTCCTCGACAATCTGAAGAACAACCAGATGCCGAACACGCCGAACTGGACCCTCAGCCTGGGCGTGCAATACACCTTCCATCTGGGCGGCGATTACACCCTCGTTCCGCGCTTCGACTACTACTGGAACGGCAAGGCGTGGGGCACGATCTACAACGATCCGGCCGATCGCATGAAGGCGTATGACGTCATGAACGCGCAGATCCAGTTGAACGCTCCGGATAACCTCTGGTACGCGCGCGCCTGGGTGCAGAACCTCCAGAACAAGACGAACGTGACCGGCATGTATGTGACCGACCCGTCGTCCGCGCTCTTCACCAACCTCTTCGTTGGCGATCCGCGCACCTACGGCCTGACCTTGGGCGTCCACTTCTAAGCGAAGCGGATACAGGAAAGATCAGGGGCGCCGGGCAACCGGCGCCCTTTTTCTTTCAGCAATCACCTCCCACAAGGGGGAGGTTATGGACCTGGTGCGTGATGCCAAACTTGAACGAAAGGAAAGGAACCCCTCATGGAAATCCGCAACATCGGAAAATCGGGCCTGCGCGTCTCGGCGGTCGGGCTTGGCTGCAACAATTTCGGCCGCGCGCTCGATCTGGAAAGCGCGCGCAAGGTCGTTCACCGTGCGCTGGATTTGGGCATCGCGCTCTTCGACACGGCGGACATCTACGGCAATCAGGGCGGCTCGGAAGAGCAGTTGGGCGAAGCCCTGGGGCCGCGCCGCAAGGATATCGTGCTCGCCACCAAATTCGGCATGCCGATGAGCGAGACCAAGACCGGCGCTTCGCGCCGCTACATCGCGCAAGCGGCCGAAGACAGCCTGCGCCGCCTGAAAACCGATTGGATCGATCTCTATCAACTGCATCAGCCCGATCCGTTGACGCCCATCGAGGAAACGCTGCGCGCGCTCGACGATCTCATTCGCGCAGGCAAGGTGCGCTATATCGGCTGCTCGAACCTGAAAGCGTGGCAGGTTGCCGATGCCGGCTGGACGGCGAAAACCCAGGGCCTCAATCCCTTCGTCAGCGCGCAGGATGAGTACAGCCTGCTCGTGCGCGACGCCGATGCGGAATTGATTCCCGCGCTTGACGCCAGAGGGATGGGCCTGCTGCCCTATTTCCCGCTCGCCTCCGGATTGCTCACCGGCAAATACCAGCATGGCGAGGATGCGCCCACCGGCACGCGCCTGGCTCTGGTCAAGCGCCTTGCCGGCCGCTTCATGACGGAGAAAAACTGGAAGATCGTCGATGCGCTGCAAGCCTTCTGCGATGCGCGGGGGCGCACGATGCTGGAACTTGCTTTTGGCTGGCTGCTGTCGAGGCCCGTTCTTTCCAGCGTCATCGCCGGCGCGACGAAACCCGAGCA
>JAFECP010000040.1:0-23729 GCA_018242105.1 Pseudomonadota bacterium | reverse complement strand
GGAGATCGACAGGATCACGAAGAAGTAGACTCACGCAGAGACGCAGAGAAAATCCCATCTTCGCACGCCCTGCCTGGAAGCGTTGCAGGCGCGCAAAGTGCGCCAGAACAATACCGTTCGAGCAGCAATACGCAGTCATCTCTGCGTCTCTGCGTGAGAATTCTTTTGCTTATTCCGCCGGGGCTGCGGCGTGTTTGTGGCCGCCTTTGCGGCTGAAGCGTTCGCCCAGATGGTCGAGGTAAGTGTAGATCACCGGCGTGATGTAGAGCGTCAGAAGTTGCGACAGCATCAGGCCGCCGACGACGGCAAGGCCAAGGGGCTGGCGGGTTTCGCCGCCCGCGCCGAAGCCGATGGCGATCGGCAGCGTGCCCATCAGGGCCGCCATGGTCGTCATCATGATCGGGCGGAAACGGATCACGGCGGCTTCAAAGATCGCCGCCTCCGCCGGAATGTTCTCGCCGCGCTCGCGCGCCAGCGCGAAGTCGATCATCATGANNCTTCTTCACGATGCCGATCAGCATAATCATGCCGACGAAGGCATAAAGGCTGAGCGGCACGCCGAAGAGGTAGAGCGTGATGAGCGCGCCCACCGCAGCGGATGGCAGGCCGGACAGAATGGTCAGCGGGTGGATGAAGCTCTCATAGAGAATGCCCAGCACGATATAGACCACGACCAGCGCCGCCAGCAGCAGGATGCCGGAGCCACGGGTGGATTCCTGAAACGCCTGCGCGGAGCCCTGGAACGATGTCTGCACCGTATCGGGCAGGCCGATCTGCGTCTGCACGCGGCCGATCGTCTTCACCGCATCGCTGAGCGCATAACCGGCGGCGAGATCGAACGAGATCGTGACCGAAGGAAGCTGGCCCTGATGATTGATGCTGAGCGGCATGGTGCCGCTCGAGAATTTGGTCACCGACGTCAGCGGCACCAGCGTCCCGTTCTGCGCCGTAACATAAAGGCGCGAGAGATCGTTCGGCCCCTTCTGATATTGATCCTGCACTTCCAGGATCACCTGATAGGTGTCCGAGGAGGCGTAGATCTGCGAAATTTCCGATCCGCCAAAGGCCGCGCCCAGCGCGGTTTCGATGGCGGCTGGCGTCACCCCCAGCGCGCCTGCGCGGTCGCGGTCGATGGTCACGTCCACCGCCGGGGTCGAAAGCTGCAGATCGCTCGTCACGTCCACGAAGCCGGGCGCGGCGGAAAGCGCGTTCATCAGCCGGTTCGACCAATCCTGCAGCTCGTTCATGTCGAGATCCTGCAAGGTGTATTGGTATTGCGATTTGGAGAGCCGCCCACCCATGCGGATCGCGGGCGGAACTTGCATATAAATGTTGATGCCCGGAATGCGCGACAGCTTGGGGCGCAATTCGCGCACCACCTCATCGGCCGAAAGACGATGGCAGAAGACAAGAAGCCAGCACGCCGATTGCCGCTCATCGACCGGCTTCAGGGTTCCGAAAATGCGCCCGCTGTTCACCGCCGAGCTTGCCCCGCCCGATCCGACGGATGACATGAATGCCGCCACATCCGGATCCTTCGCCACGATGGCGGCCGCCTGCTGCTGATAGCGCACCATTTGCCGGAAGGATGTGCCATTGGCCGCTTCGGTGAGGCCGAAGATCTGCCCGGTGTCGCTGGAGGGCAGAAAATCCTGCTGCATGATCGCGAACATGCCCACCGTCGCCAGGATGCTGGCGACGAACACACCCATGATTGTGCGGCGATGGTCCAGGCTCCAGCGCAGCGAGCGCTCGTAATTGTCCTGAATCCGGTTGAAGGTGTTTTCGCTCCACTCATAAAAGCGGTTGTGCTTTCTGCGATGCTCCGATTGCAGCAGGCGCGCGCATAGCATCGGCGTCAGCGTCACCGAGACGATGCCGGAGAACACGATGGCCAGAACGATGGTGACGGCGAATTCGTGCAGCAGCCGCCCCATGATGCCGCCCATGAATACCAGCGGAATGAACACCGCGGCGAGCGACATCGTCATCGACAGGATGGTGAAGCCGATTTCCTTCGAGCCCTTGAGCGCGGCGTCGAACGGTTTCTCGCCTTCTTCGACGTGGCGCACGATGTTTTCGAGCATGACGATGGCGTCGTCCACGACGAAGCCCACCGAGAGCGTCAGCGCCATCAGCGAAAGGTTGTCGAGGCTGTAGCCCAGGAACGACATGCCCGCGAAGGTGCCGATAATCGCAATGGGCAAGGCCAGCGACGGGATGATCGTCGCGGTAACGGTCCGCAGGAAAACGAAAATGACCGCGACCACCAGAATGGCGGCGATGATCAGAGTCTCCTCCACGTCGTTCACGGAATCGCGGATCGACTGGCTGCGGTCGTAGAGCACGTTCAGCGAAACTGTCGCCGGCAACTGCTCCATGAAATGCGGCAGGATGCTCTTGATCTCATCCACGACCTGGATGGTGTTGGAGCCGGGCTGGCGCTGGATGGCGAGCACAATGGCGCGCTTGCCGTTGAACCAGCTTGCATCGAACTTGTTCTCGACGCCATCGACTGTTTTGGCGACGTCCTCGACACGCACCGGCGCGCCGTTCTTGTAGGCGATGATCTGCTTGTCGAAAGCGCTGGCGTCCTGAAGCTGCCCGCTCGAATGCACCGTGACGGATTGCCGGTCGCCATTGAGCTGGCCGGTCGGAATGTTCGGATTGGCGGCGTTGGCGATGTTCGCCACCTGGTCGATGCCGATGCCACGCGCCGCCAGCGCCACAGGATCGGCCTGGATGCGCACGGCGAATTTCTGCGATCCGTAGACATTGACCTGCGCCACGCCGTTCAGCGTGGAGATCTGCCGCGCCAGCAAGGTCTCCGCATATTTGTCCACTTCCTGCAGCGGCAGGGTGGGCGAACCCATCGCCAGATACATGATGGGCGCATCCGACGGATTCACTTTGCGCATGTGCGGCGGCACAGGCATGTTCTGTGGAAGCTGATGCGCCGCGGCCGAAATCGCCGATTGAACGTCCTGCGCGGCGCCATCGAGGTTGCGGTCGAGATCGAACTGAATGGTGATCTGTGTCGAGCCCTGCGTGCTCGATGAGGACATCGAGCTTACGCCGGCGATCGTGGAAAACTGGTTCTCCAGCGGGGTCGCCACGGCGGATGCCATGGTCTCGGGGTCGGCGCCGGGAAGCGACGCATAAACGACGATGGTGGGGAAATCCACCGACGGCAATTCGCTGACGGGCAGCGAGGAATATCCAAACAGGCCGAAAATCACCAATCCCGCCATCAGCAGGATGGTCATCACCGGGCGGCGGATGAAGGCGGCTGAGATATTCATTTTCCGGCGGCGGCATTCCTGCCGTGCACACCTTTCTTGCCTGCGATCGTCACCGGCTTGCCGGGAATGACGCGCAACTGTCCATCGGTCACAACTTGCTGCCCGGGCTTGAGCTTGCCCTGGACTGCGGCGACCTTGCCGTTGTCGTAGAGGACATTGACCGGCACCAGCACGGCGTTGCCGCTTTCAAGCGCATAAACATAGCGGCCGTTGGGTCCCACATTCACCGCATCGTGCGGCACGACGATGCTGTTCTGGAACCGATTGAGCGCAACGGAGACGTCCACCACCTGTCCCGGCACCAGCTTGCCGTCGGCGTTCGGGAAGGTTGCGCGCAATTCGATGGTGCCCGTGGTGGCGCTGACGGCATTGCCCACGAAATCCACTTTCGCGCTTTCGCGCGTCTGCCCGGCATTGTGCGCCTGCACGCTGGCGGTCAGGTTTCCGGCCGCCATGCGCTGCTGGATCTGCGGCAGATCCGATTGCGGCAGGAAGAAGGAAACTTTCACGGGATGAATCTGCGTGATCGTCACCAGCGCATTAGTATCGTTCGCCTTGATGAGGTTGCCGGGCTGAATGAGGATCGGTCCGGTCTTGCCGTCCACTGGCGACGTGATGACGGAGAATTGCAGATTGAGCGCTGCCGTATCGGCGGCCGCCTTGTCGGCCTGCACCGTCGCGGTCAGCGCTTTGGCTTGCGCCACGAATTGATCGCGCTGCGAGGACGACGCCGCGCCCATGCTCGCGAGGATCGAATAACGCTTGGCGTCGTTGCTGGCGCTTGCCAGCGACGCCTGATCGCGCGCCATGGTCGCCTTCGCTTGCGTTAATGCCGCCTGGAACGGGCGCGGATCGAGCCGGAAGAGAACATCGCCCTTGTGCACCATCTGGCCTTCGGTGAATGCGGCGGAGTCGAGTTGCCCGTCCACCCGCGCGGTCACCTGCACGGTGGCGTTGGCGACGATGGTGCCGATGGTTTGCTCATACGCCATGACATTGCTTCGCGTGACGGCGCCCACGCGCACAGGCGGCGGCGGCATTATGTGCTGTTCGGTCGAGAGCCAGTTGTAAACCGCGCGCGCCGCGATGAGCGCAACGATGATGGCGGCGATTGCGACGATGATCCGCACACCCGGATTGGCGCGGCGCACCGAATGTGGAATTCCCTGAACGGCAGCAGGAACGGAATCGGGAAACCTGATATTCATCGTCGTCCAAATCTGCTGTGTTGAGCGGCGGCGCCGCCCCAAATCCCGACAGGCTTTTAAGACGCCGCATTCCCGGCACGCCGTGCCGCCGGCGATTACGCCTTGCAGGCTGTCCCGGCCTGCCGGAAGGCCTGCGTCCTGTCCATGGCAATACCCATCGCCAGCGGCCCGTTCCATCTGAAAATAGTCACTTTGTGTCTGTTTTTGGTGAACCGGAATTTAGGGCCATTGCCCTGCAGGACGGCGCTGCCGGTAAGGCGGACTTGAAATCAACCCGCCTGGTCCAGAAAACAAAGAAAATAATGTTATTTCAATAACTTGTTCGGATTTGCGGCGGCATCAGGGCAGCCTGGATTTCAACGGCCGGATCGGAAAGGCGACGGAAGCCGGGCCGGTGGATCTGGTGTTGCCCGGCCCGGACCATCTGCTGATCTGCTGAACCTGGGACGGCCGCCAAGGACAGGTGGGCTTCTGGCCGGCGCCGCCATGCCGCCTGTGCTCTCTGTGGCCGGCCATCAGCGCCATGCCGGCTTCTGACGGCGAACATGATCGGGGCATGCAGGGGATAGCCAAAAAGCTCAGGGAATCTCTTGGTTTTCCCGGTCCGATCTTCGCCTTAGCCGCCACTTATATGAATGCCCGTAACAGGGGCCTCAAAGGGGCTGGGTGCTTCTGGAAAACCTGGTTTGCGGTTGCGAAGTGCGGCGTCTATAAGCGCGCGCTCCCGAACGCGCCGGTCCCCATGGATATTCGTAACATCGCCATTATTGCCCACGTCGACCACGGCAAGACCACGCTGGTCGATCAGTTGCTGAAGCAGTCCGGCTCCGTCCGCGACAACCAGCACATGGACGAGCGCGCGATGGACTCCAACGATCTGGAGCGCGAACGCGGCATCACCATTCTGGCCAAGTGCACTTCGGTCGAATGGGAAGGCCATCGCATCAACATCGTCGATACGCCGGGCCACGCGGACTTTGGCGGTGAAGTCGAACGCATCCTGTCGATGGTCGATGGCGTGGTGCTGCTGGTGGATGCGGCGGAATCGGTCATGCCGCAGACCAAATTCGTGCTTTCCAAGGCGTTGAAGCTGGGTCTGAAGCCCATCGTCGTCATCAACAAGATCGACCGCCAGGACGCGCAGCCGGATGAGACGCTGGAAAGCATCTACGATCTCTTTCTCGCGCTGGAAGCGAACGACTACCAACTGGATTTCCATGTTTTGTATGCGTCCGGCCGCAATGGCTGGGCGGTCGCCGATCTGAAAGACGAACGCAAGGATCTGTCGCCGCTCTTTGCCCGGATCGTCGCAGACATTCCCACGCCGAAAGCCGCGGAGAAGGCAGGCGACGAATATCCGTTCACCATGCTGGTGACGACGCTGGAAGCGGATCCTTATCTCGGCCGCATCCTGACAGGCCGCATCGAAACCGGCGCGATCAATGTGAACCGCGTGATCAAGGCGCTGAGTGCCGATGGAAAAGAAATCGAGCGCACGCGCGTCACCAAATTGCTGGCATTCCGCGGGCTTGCGCGCGTACCGGTAAGCCGCGTGGAGGCTGGCGATCTCGTCGCCATCGCGGGCCTGCCGCAGGCGACCGTCGCCGATACGCTGTGCGATGTGAATGTCGAGCAACCCATCGCGGCGATCCCGATCGATCCGCCGACTTTGGCGATCACGCTGGCGGTGAACGATTCCCCGCTCGCGGGCCGCGAAGGCGACAAGGTGCAAAGCCGCGTGATCCGCGACCGCCTGCTGCGCGAAGCCGAAGGCAATGTCGCCATCAAGGTGCACGAAACCGGCGAAGGCGCATATGAAGTCTCCGGCCGCGGCGAGTTGCAGCTTGGCGTTCTTATCGAGACGATGCGCCGTGAAGGCTTCGAGCTTTCGATCTCGCGTCCGCGCGTGATTTTCCAGACCGGCGAGAACGGCGAAAAGCTGGAGCCGATCGAGGAAGTCACCATCGACGTTGACGATCCCTATGCCGGCACCGTCATCGAGAAGATTTCGCTGCGCAAAGGCGAATTACAGGACATGCGCCCGACCGGCGCGGGCAAGACGCGCCTTGTGTTCTTCGCGCCGTCGCGCGGCCTTATCGGCTATCACGGCGAATTCCTCACCGACACGCGCGGCACCGGCGTCATCAACCGCATGTTCCATGGTTATGCGCCGTACAAGGGTACGCTGGAAGGCCGCCGCGAAGGGGTGCTGGTCGCAACCGGCGACGGCGAGGCGGTGGCCTATGCGCTGTGGTATCTGGAAGAGCGCGGCAAGCTCTTCGTCGTGCCCGGCACCAAGATCTATCAGGGCATGATCGTGGGCGAGCATTCACGCGACAACGATCTGGACGTGAACCCGCTGAAAGCCAAGCAGCTCACCAACATCCGCACCACGTCGAAAGACGAAGCCGTGCGGCTTACGCCCATCGTGCCGATGACCTTGGAACAGGCGATAGCCTACATCGAAGACGACGAGCTGGTGGAAGTGACGCCGCAATCCATCCGCCTGCGCAAACGCGCGCTGCTGCCGCATCTGCGCAAACGCGCGAAGGCGGAAGCCTAGTCTTTCTGCACGAACAGATAAGCGTGCCAATTTCCGGCGTTGTGGCTCACCTCGACATGGCTGCTGCGCACGCCGAGCGGGTGCAGCGCGCTTAGCAGCGCGTCGAGCGAGTAGACATTCGCCTGCATCAACGGCTCAAAAGCCGGACGCCCGCCAAGGACGTTCGCGATCCAGTTCAGCGGAAGAAACGTTGTCCGCAACCGGTTCAGAACGCGCCGCGCGGAGCCGATGTCGCGCCGGAACATGATGTGCAGCGCCGCCACGCCGCCTGGCCGCAGCAGCCGGACGATATCCTCGATGATCTTCCTGCCGCGCTCGAAATCGATGTGGATGAAGGTTATGTAGCTGTGCGCGAAGTCGAAGGTCCCACGGCGCGGCTGCAGCGCGTCCAACGTCTTGAAAAATTCGACATTCGTTGTTCCCGCCCTTGCGCAATTGCTTACGGCCTCGGCGATATAAGCGTCGCTGATATCGATGCCCACGACGTGCTGGAACCGCGTGGCGAGCGGAAGAACGAGGCGGCCGACGCCGCAACCGAAATCCAGCGCCGCCGCGCGTCCAAGGGCATTGGGAAAATGCGACCTGACCAGCTCCAATGTCTGGTCGACATGAATTTCGCCCGACTGGAAGAACTCCTTCAGCGTTTCGTCGTTGATGTTGCCGCGGCGAAACTTGTCCGCACTTAACACACCGTAATAGGGATTCGTCTTGCCGAACGTCTCCCAGGACGCATCGGAATTGTCGGATAGTCGAAATTTCATGAACGTCCCCAAGCGATGCCGCAAACTCTCAAATTTTCAGGACGTTGCCTAGGCCCCCGGCGCCTTCAGCGGCGCTTCAACCCCAACCGCCCCGCGATGATATTGTCCACGGTGCGTTTGGGAAGATTGCCGGTGATGAAATCCTGCATGCCGTTCGGCGACACCGTATAATGCACCTTCGGATGCTTCAGCGTCAGCGCCTTCCATACCGTCTCGCCGATCTTCTCCGGCGGCAGACCCTTGCGGCCAAGATCGAGCATGTATTTCTTGATTGCCGCCATCGACGCCCTATAGGGCGTGTTGTCGTAGCGCGCGGTGTCGATCCGATCGGCCTTGTCCCAGATCGGCGTCGCCACCGCGCCCGGCGCGACGACGATCACGTCGATGCCGAACAGCATCAATTCGCGGCGCAGCGATTCCGAAAAGCCTTCGAAGCCGAATTTCGATGCGTTGTACGGCCCCATGAACGGATTGGCGTTGCGCCCGCCGACCGATGTGATGTTGACGACGCGGCCCTTATCGCCATGCCGCGACGGATCGGCGCCGAGCAGCGGCGCGAAAGCTTGCGTGACGATCAACTGCCCGGTGAGGTTCACTTCGAGCTGATTGCGGAATTCATCCACGTCCAGATAGAGCAACGGTCCCGCCACCGCGATGCCGGCGTTGTTGACGAGGCCTGACAGTGTGTCATTGCCCAGCGCGGCGGCGACTTGATCCGCACCGCGTTTTACCGCCGAAGCATCGGTCACATCGAAGAGCAGCGGCGTGAAGTTCTTGCCGAATTCTTTGCTTAACCTGTCCGCATCCGCCTGCTTGCGCACGCTGCCGAAGACGCGCAAGCCCTTGCCGGTGAGAACCTTCACGCAACCCCAGCCGATGCCGGTGGAGGACCCGGTAATGACGGCACTTTCCATTCTGCGCCCCATTTTTGACTTGGCGAAATAGCGAATAGCGAATAGCGAATAGCGTAGCGGATCGGGCAACTATTCGCTATTCGCCACTCCCTATTCGCTTTGTGGACGCGGAGCCGCCATATGAGCCTTGATACCAAAACCATCGCTTTCGCCCACAGCCTCGCCGATGCGGCGGCGGATGTGGTCCGTCCCTATTTCCGCCAGCGCATCCGCGTGACGGACAAGGGCGCCACCGGCCCCAAGCCGATCTTCGATCCGGTCACCGACGCCGACCGCGGCGCGGAAACCGCCATGCGCAATCTCATCCATGCCGAACGCCCGCGCGACGGAATATTGGGCGAGGAGCATGGCCACGAAACTGGCACCAGCGGCCTCACCTGGATTCTCGATCCCATCGACGGCACGCGCGCCTTCATCACCGGCCGCCACACCTGGGGCACGCTCATTGCCTTGCATGACGGCACGCGGCCCACGCTCGGCATCATCGACCAGCCGATTCTGCGCGAACGCTTCATCGGCCACAGCGGCAAAAGCGAGATGATCACCGCCAACGGGCGCGAACCTTTGCGCGTGCGCGCCTGCTCGTCGCTGTCGCAGGCGGTGGTTTCGACGACGCATCCATGGGGTTATTTCGACCGTAAGCAGCGTGTGGCGTTCGAGAGCGTGTGCGAGGCGTCGCGCATGAGTTATTTCGGCGGCGATTGCTATGCCTATGCGTTGCTTGCCATGGGCTTCATCGACGTCATCATCGAAGGCCGTCTTGCGCCCTGGGATGTCGCCGCGCTGATTCCGGTGATCGAGGGCGCGGGCGGCATCGTGACGGACTGGGAGGGCAATCCCTTTTCCAATGGCGGCAGCGTGATTGCGGCCGGCGACCGGCGCACCCACACCGAAGCCATCGCCATGCTCAATGGCCAGGGTTGATTCGCGGCTTGACGCTCAAGCGACCGTGAACGCGGCTGCCTTTCCTCTGTGGCAGGCTGATGGCATCGGCAAACGGGGATGGCGATGCTCAACACCAGAACAGCAATTCAGGCGGCGCTTGTGGGCGGCTTGCTCGCGGGTGTAATCGACATTGGCGCTGCCTGTGCGATCTTTCACGCGCCGCCGGCGCCGGTGCTCAAATCCGTGGCGGCAGGGATCGTGGGCCGCGAAGCGGCGCATGCGGGCGGCATGGAGATCGTTCTGCTCGGCGCTTTGCTGCAGGAATTCATCTCGGTCGTTGCCGCGGGCATCTATGCCTTCGCCTCGATGCGGCTGCCGATCCTCATCCGCCAATGGCTCATCATGGGCATCCTGTTCGGCGGCGCGTGCGATCTGTTCCTGATGCACGTTGTCGGCCCGCTGGCCGGGCTGCACATGCAAACAGTGGGCGCCTATGGCTGGTGGGCCAATCTGATCGCCAACATGCTGACCTACGGCCCGCCGATCGCGTTCGTGAACCAGTGGTTCGCGCGAAAATCGCAATAAAGATCAATACTTGTCATGGCCCGCAAAAGCGGGCCACCCAGGTGACATCCACTCTGTTCTCGACGGTGAGAGCACGGGGCAGCGTTTCAATTTGCATAAACCGCGCAGACTTCAACTGGGTGGCCCGCTTTTGCGGGCCATGACAGTTGAGGATGTAGGCTCCAACTAAACGAACTTCCCCACGAACACATCGAACGCACCCCAGAAGCGCGCGCGGATGGGATCGCTTTCCATCAGGATCTCGTGCTCGGATTCCGGCATGTCGAACAACGTGCCGTGGGGCAGGCGCTTGATGAATTCGTGTTCGGCGGTGACATCGACGATACGGTCCTTCCCCGCCGCGCAGATCAGCACCGGCGTCGCGATCGCTTCGGCGTAACCGGGCGCCATCACCGCCGCCATGCTGCGATAGGCTTGCTCCAGCCAGCCCCATGTCGGCCCCGCCAGACGCAGATCCGGATGCGCGCGCAGAAAATCCTGCGTGCGCTGGAAGCGCGCGCGGTCGGAGGTCACCAGTTGCGTGTCGAAGGTCACCTTGTGCGGATCGCGCTGGTCCATGCCCCACACCCAGTCGTTGCCCGCACCGATCTGATATTCAATCCAGCATGCGATGCGCGCCAGCACACGCGGATAGCCTCGTGTCAGCGCGCGCAGCATCGGCGCGGACAGTACGGCGCATGTGAACGCTTTGGGCCGGTCGTGCATCGCGCGCAGCGCGATATGCCCGCCCATCGAATGCGCGAGCGCCATCGGCGGTTTGTCCGTCAGCGGCTTCACCACCTCGTCCATGAACAGCCACAGCGCGGAATCATATTGGGCGAAATTGCCGACATGCGCTTTCAACGGATCTGCGAGGAAGCGATAGCTGCCGCCTTGTCCCGGCCAGTCGAAGGTGGCGACGGTGAAGCCGCGGGTCTGCAGCTCGCCGATCGCCTCGACATATTTCTCAATGAACTCGGTCTGGCCGTGCAGCAACACGCAAACGCCGCGCCCGGGTGTTCCGGGCGCGGCGTCGAAGACTTGGCAGCGAAGGCGTTTGCCGTCGCGGGTGGTGATGAAGCGGGGTGCCGTCATCCTGAGGTGCGCTGGCGTGCTTCGGGGCTCACTTGCGTTCGCACCTCAGCATGACGCCAGCGCCTCGAAGGATTATCCGCGCGCCTTGGCGAGGATCGGGCCGAGCTTCATGGCGAGGCCCATATCGCCCGCCACGCGCAGCTTGCCCTGCATGAACGCAGAGGTGCCGTCGAGCTCGCCCTTGACCATCTTCTCGAAGTCCGAGAGCGCGACGCTGATCGTGCAATCCGCGGTCTTGCCATCGCCGTCCGTCACCGTGTTCGGCGTGGACTTGCCATCGACCAGAACGCTGCCCGGTTCGCCGAAATCGAATTTCAGCGTGCCGCCGAGACCCGAATTGGCGCCGATCGCCGTGCTCATCTGCGAGATGATCTGCTTGACCTGTTCCGAAGCCATGAAAGTCGTCCTTCCCTTACCTTTTGAATCCAGTTCCCACCGCCTGTGGTCCCGGATTGCGGGTATCCAGCCGAGGCGCTTGGGCAGATATGAGCATTTGTCATTAACCGGCACAACTCCCGGAAGTGGTGGATTTTTGACCGGATGGCCCTAAGCTTGCGGCAGGGGAGAAGCATCGGAGAGATCGATGGGGCGGTCGGAACGCGCGGGCGTTCTCCAATTCCTGCAAGCGAACGCTGCGGACGAGACGATAGACATTGCCGGCCGCCGTGCGCGCATGGATGCGCTCGCAAACTATTTTCCCGTCCCTGACGGCACGGAAATCGAGCCCGGCGAAATTGGCGGCATCGAGGGCGAATGGGTGCGCGCGAAGCAAGCGCGCCGCGATGCCGTTCTTCTCTATCTGCATGGTGGCGGCTATGTGCTGGGCTCATCGAAATCGCATCGTCACATCGTAGCGGCGATGAGCGGAGCAGGCGGGCTTTCGGCGTTCTCCGCCGATTACCGGCTCGCGCCGGAGCATCCTTTTCCGGCTGCGGTGGACGATGCCGTGGCCGCCTATAAGGGCCTTCTGGATTCCGGCATCGCTGCGGACAAGATCGCGATCGGGGGCGACAGCGCCGGCGGTGGATTGACGCTCGCAGCATTGCTGGCGCTGCGCGACAAGAGCTTGCCGCCGCCGGCGTGCGCCGTCGCGATTTCGCCCTGGGCCGATCTCAGCCAGGGCGGCGAAGCCTACCGCACGCGCGCCAAACGCGATCCCATGATCACCAAAGCCGGGCTGGACGGCATGGCCGCAGCCTATCTCGGCAAGGCTGGCGCGAAAACACCGCTCGCCTCGCCGGCCTTCGCCGATTTCAAAGGCCTTCCGCCTTTGCTGATCCAGGTCGGCACGGAAGAAGCGCTGCACAGCGACGCCGAAGCTGTGAAAGCGCGCGCGGAAGCGGCGGGCGTGGAGGTCTCGTTCGAAAGCTGGGCGGGCATGATCCATGTCTGGCACGCCTTCCATCCCATCCTGTCGGAAGGCCGCGACGCCATCGCGCGCATCGGCTCCTATCTGAAGGCGCACATCGCATGAGCCTGGAGGACGAAGACATTCTGGATTCGGCGCTGCCCGAGCATCCGCAAAAACGCGATGCGATGGGCAACGCGTTCTTCTATCATCACTTCGTCATGATGCTTTACATCGTTGGCGGCTGGGCGATCCCGTTCAAACCGGCGCTGTGGTTCTACGTGTTCTTCATTCCGTCGGTCGTGCTGCAATGGCGGATGAACAGGAACACCTGCATCCTCAACAACATCGAGACCATGATCCGCACGGGGCGCTGGCGCAGCGCCGCCGGCGCCAACAGCGAAGAGGGCGGCTGGCTGTGGACTCTCGCGCGCAAACTCACCGGCTGGGACATCCCGCATTTCGCGATGGATGTGTTCATCTACTGCCTGATGGGCACGTTCCTACTGCTGGGCCTCAGCCACCTGAGAGGATGGCTGTTCTGGGGGTGATCATTCCACTTGCTGAGGCAGAGCTATTGGCGATGCGGCAAATACCGTCCTTTAGCATTGGCATTCCGAAGTTTATCAGCAATCCCAATGGCAGTTTTAGCAGCCGCAAATATGTCAACACCTGCTTGGGATGCACCGCCGCAAACCGCTCGACGGACTTCAATTCCACCACAACCTGATTTTCCACCAGAAGATCGACACGCGCGGCATCGGAAAAGCGCAGTCCGTCATAGTCAAACGATACCGGCATTTGCCGGATCACATTAAAGCCGTGACGTTCAAGATCGCGTGCGAGAACCGTTTCGTAGACGGATTCGAGAAGTCCTGGTCCAAGTGCGCGATGGATGTCGAATGCTGCGTTGAGAATTTCCCTGGCGATTCCATTCTGTGCGTCTTCGATCTCGGTCATTTCGCGATATTGACGGGAATTTGTATCGCAAATTTGTGCGGTTTGTCGCAAACGGTTGCCTCACGCAAAGACGCAACGATAGCCGCGCAAATGGGCGGCCGTCTCTGAGGATTCACATGGTGAGCGGCGTGAAGCGCCATTCCAAATACACGCAGAAGGAACGTGCGTCTCTCGAGCGCGCAACTATCGTTGCGCCTTCGCGAGCTCCTTTTCCACGCCGCTTCTGGCACTCCCCCTCTTGAAGCGCCCAAACCCCTTCTTATCTAGGGACTGTACGGGTGGCCGTCAGGCGCCTGCACGATGAAACCGGCCTTTGCCCGCTTCGGGAAAGGCCAGAACCCAAACGCTTTTAGGAGGTTTGACACCATGAGATTCGATTTTTCCCCGCTTTCGCGTTCGACCGTCGGCTTTGACCGTCTGTTCGATACGCTCGGCCAGGTCGCGCAATACGACGCCAGCCAGTCCTATCCGCCCTACAACATCGAGCGCACATCCGAGAACCGCTATCGCGTGACGGTCGCCGTCGCCGGTTTCGGTGAGAAGGATCTGAACGTCGAAGTGAAGGACGGTGTCCTCACCATCGCGGGCAAGCAGGAAGATGGCCAGAACGGCGAAGGCACGAGCGTGCTCTACCGGGGCATCGCGGGCCGCGCCTTCGAGCGCCGCTTCCAGCTCGCCGACCACGTCGAAGTGCGCGGCGCCAAGCTTGAGAATGGCTTGCTGCATGTCGATCTGGAGCAGATCGTGCCGGAGGAAAAGAAGCCCCGCCGCATCCAGATCAACGCGCCAGAATCCAACCTTGGACTGAAGAGCATCGAGGGCCAGGCGAAAGCCGCCTAAACCTTCAGGTTCCTGACGTCGTGAGAGAGCCGGGCAGCCTTAACGCTGCCCGGCTTTTTCATTTGGGCGGCCCGGGCGCTTTCTCTATTCTGCCGGGGTTTCAATCACCGGTTTTCCGATGCCCAGTTGGCAGAGCGCCTTGTTCTCCCGCATGAACCGCATGTCCCGGCCGCGCCCCGCGGCTGGCGGCGACATCACGGACGTGGAAGAGCTGCGCCGCCAGTTCAATTATCTGACCAGCCGCTTCGCCGCCGTTCCCAAGGATGCGGTGTTCGAGGCTGGCCAGCTCGGCCCAGTGAAGGGTGAATGGGTGCGGGTCGATGGCTCCGCACCGCACCGCGTGATCCTTTACTTCCACGGGGGGGGCTATGTTTCCGGCTCGCCGGAAACCCATCGCGCGCTGGTCGCCCGGCTGTGCAGCGCCGCCAGCGCCAATGGATTCTCGGTCAATTATCGCCTCGCGCCCGATTTCGCGTTTCCCGCCGGATTGCGCGACGGCATCGACGCCTATCGTCACCTTTTGCAGCATGGCGTTTCGGCCTCGCAGGTTGTTCTGGCCGGTGACGGTTCAGGCGGCGGCCTTGTGTTCGCCTGCCTGCTCGCCATCCGCAATGCGGGCCTCGACATGCCGGCGGCCGTTGTCGCGATGAGCCCCTGGGCGGACCTGTCGCTCTCGGGCTGGTCGATGCTGCAGAACGCCAAGAAAGACGCCGCGCTGAGCTGGGAACTGCTCTTCATGAGCGCGCGCAACTATTTGAAGAAGCAGAGCCCGGCCGATCCCTACGCTTCGCCGGTCTATGCGCCGTTTCGCGATTTCCCGCCGATCATGGTGCATGCCGGCAGCAACGAGATTTTGCGCGACGACGCCAGCCGCATCGGCGACCGCGCCGCCGAAGCCGGCATCCCGGTGAGCGTCGAGATTTATGACGGTATGCAGCATCTGTTTCAGGCGAGCGCCTATGTGCCGGAGGCGCGTGTCTCGCTGCAGCGGCTGGGGCAATTCATCAAGCAGCGCGTGCCGGATGGCGTGGCGAAAGCTGCTGCCGGTTAGTGCGGATCGGCCATTGCCAGCGAAGCCATCGTTTCGGCGATCATTGGCGGCAGCTTCGCGCCGCTGAGGATCGCGCCGCTCAGTTCGCAATCGCGCAGATCGGCGCCCAGAAGGTTGGCGTAAGCCAGATCGCTGTCGTTGAGGCGCGCGCGGCACATGTCCGCGCCGCGGAAATCGGCGTAACGCGCGTTCGCTTTGTCGAGACGCGCGGGCAACAGACGCTGATCGGAGATCAGCAGCGGCCCCAGTTTCGCATCGTGCAGGTTGGCGTTGCCGAGCTTGGCGCCGGAAAGATTGGCGCCGCGCAGATCCGCGCCGGCAAGACGGGCGCTTCGAAGATCCGCGCCTGAAAGATTGCTTCCCTGCAGCGATGCGCCCGAAAGATCCAGGCCATAGAGCATCGCACCCGGCGCGATCAGCGCTGTGAGCTGGCGATGGGCCAGCGATTTCAGTTCGCGCAAATCCGCATGGCTCAGATCGGCAGGCATGCCTTCGCGGCCGTCGGTTTCGGCCCAGCGCGAATGGGCGTTGAGAATATCGGGAAGCGATATGTTCGTCAGGGCTTCGGGGTTCTTCAACAGCGCGCCCGTCATGTTCGCGCCGTCAAGGATTGTGTTGGCCATCTGCGCGCCAACGAGGATGGCGCCGGAAAGATCCGCGCCCGCCAGGACACAGCCGGAGAGATCGGCATTTTCCAGATTGGCGCCCGTCAGCTTGGCCTGACGCAGATTTGCGCGCGTCAGCTTGCAACTACGCATGATCGCATCGGTGAAATCGGCGCGCACCGCGAGCGCACCGGAAAGCTTCGCGCGTTCAAGGTTGGCGCTGCTCATCAGTGCATTGGGAAGCTCGCTGGGGCCGACATCGTGCTGCATCACGCGCAGATTTCCGAAACGGTCCTTCTCCGCAATGGTGCCTTCGCGCAGATCGGCTTCGTAAAGATCGGCGCCGATCAGGTTCGCACCGCGCAGCGAAGCGCCGCGCATGTCGGAGCGCCGCATGGTCGCGCCCGCAAGATTGGCCCGGCGCAGATCCGCGCCGAAGAAGCTGGCGGAGTCCAGGCGGGCGCCCTGAAGGTTGGTCTCTTCCATCAGCGCGCCGGTGAAATCGGCGTCCGACAGATTGCGGCCTGAAAGATCCAGTCCCGACAGGTCGCAAAAGGCGAACACCGCACGCGCGCCGCCGATCCGCCCCGCGAACAGCATTTCGTGGCGGGCGATGGCGGCCGAAGCGTCCTTTTGGGAAAGCTTCGAGAAGCTGATGCGGCGGACAGCGCTCATCCGGTAACCAAGACCCATGGTTCAAGGGGTGAAATTCGGCTCGTCCCCGATTGTGGGCCGAAGCCGCTAATGCCTGATTAAAAAAGCAAAATTTGAACCGGATGGGGGACTTACGGGCTAGCCTTGGCGGTAAAAATCTGGCTAAGGTCCGCCGCAGCGACGCGCTTTTCGGGGCGGCGGCGCTGATTTCGGCATGGGTCCTGGGGGCCGCCGGCCCGGCCAAAAACCGGCTCTAAAGCTATGAGGTTTGACGTGTACAAGCGCGCGCTGATGCTGACTGCGGCCACGATGGCCCTGCTTTCGGGGCCGGCCTATGCTGCCAGCAACGATACGCCGCTCAAGACCTCGACCTCGGGCGATATCGATCTCACCTCGATCCTCACCATCCCCTCGTCGTCCAACGCCAGCACCACGCCTGCGATCACCATAGATTCCAACAACAAGGTGACCGTCGCCGCCAATGGCTCGATCGTGTACACCGACACGGCCTCGGCCACGGGAATTTTCGAGCAGGAAGGCTTCACCGGCGAATCCATCGTTGCCAACAGCATCGACCTCGGCGGCAAAGGTGCCAGCAAGACCGGCATCCTGATCGGTAGTCTGTCCATCGGCAGCGGCACGTTCACCGGCGTGACCGACGCCACCAACAACAGTTTCACGAGCGATCCCACCGCGGTCGTTCTGCAGAGCGGCGCGGCCATCAAGGTGCAGGGCGACGGCTCGGACGGCATTCGCCTGGCGACGGGCTCCACGCTGGCCGGCGACATCATCATCGGCGGCACCATCGGCATGACGCCGACCAATGTGAACGCCACCACAAGCACAAGCGCCGTCACCGGCATCGAGCTGGATGGGACGACCAACGGTTCTTTGATTGTCGGCGCCACCGGCGCCGTGAGCAGCATCGGCGCCGGGGGGCAGGGCGTTTTGGTGTTGGGCCAGTTCAACGGCGCGATCGAGAATTTCGGCTCGATTCAGGCAGCCGGTGTCCAAACCGCCACCCAGACCAAGGGCAACCCGGTTCCCGGTTCGGCGTTCATCGTTTCCAACAATGTGACAGGCGGCATTTATAACGCTGGCCCGCTTTCGGCTTCCGATACCACGCAAACGGCGGTGCTCAACAGCACCAGTTCTTCGGCCACGGTCCTCATCACACCGGGCGTCCTGAATTCGTCGGCGGCGCTGCCTGTCACCATCGGCGGTTTCGCCGATCCGGGCGGGTTGGGAACCTACAGCTTCATCAACCGCGGCAATATCATCAACAGCCCGCAGAACATCAACACGTCTTCCACCGCCGTCAACATCATCGGCTTGACCGCGACCAATTCCGTCACCCTGACGAACGGTCTGTTCAACACCGGGGCGATCCGCGCGACGGCCCTCACCGATTCCACCGCAGCGCTGACCTCGCCGGTCGTCGCTACGGGGCTTCAGATCGGAAACTACACCAATCTCACGACGGGCATCGTCAATTCGAACAATGGCGCGGCGCTCGGCGCCGTCACCGGCGTGGGAACGATCAGCGCCACGTTCAGCGGGCAGACGGCGGGCATCGCGGCGGCTGTCACCATCGCGCAGAATGCGAATGTTCCCAGCTTCACCAATGGAGGGCTTATCTCGGCGTCCGCTGTGACGACGGACACGAAAGTCACATCGCTTTCGGCCATCGGTGTCCTGGATCAGTCGGGAACGCTGCTGAATTTCAACAACTCCGGCACCATCACCACGACGTCGACCGCGAGCGTGAACAGCGTTTCGACGCCGCTGGACAACCGCAACAACCTCGCCACCGCGCTCGATCTGCGCGCTGCGCAAGGGGCGGTTACGCTGACCAACACCGGCGCCATCACGGGCGATGTTCTGCTGGGCGAATTTAACGACACCGTCAACGTGACGGGAAGCGCGCAGCAGGCAGCGGTTCTCAGAGGCAACCTCAATCTTGGCGGCGGCAACGACACGCTCACGGTCGGCAGCCATGCGACCGTGACCGGCGATATTCTGGAAGGTTCGGGCGGGCACGTCGCGGTGCTCGTTCAGTCCGGTGGTGCGCTCAATGCCACCAACAACGGCGCAACGACCGACGGTCAGCCGATCCCGGCCGGGACCACCGCCAATCTTTCTGTCAGCAGCCTGGAAGTTCAGGACGGCGGCACGTTGGGACTGACCCTGGCCGATGGCTTCAACATCAACCGCGTCGGCAATGCGGGACCGATCGTCCAGGCCACGCCGGCCGGTACGATCAACATGGACGCCGGCTCGATCCTGAAGATCAATTTCGGCGGCTTCGTTTCCGCGTCAGCGGCATCCAGCGGTACCGCGCAGTTCGTGGTGTTCGATGCAACGAGCGGCAACATCAACATTGCCAACCCGTCGCAGATCCAGACAGCGCTGACGAACGGCATCCCGTTTCTCTTCAACGGAAGCGCTTGCGGTTACAACGTCGGCGGGTTTACGGGGGCGCTCGCCTGCACAGGCACCAATCCGCAAGGCACGACCCATTCCGACATCATCCTGACGCTGTCGCCGAAATCCGCGACCGACATCGGCCTGACCGGCTATGCCAAAACGATGTTCGACTCCGCCAATGTGGCGCTTGCGAACGATGCGGCGCTCGGCGCGGCGGTGATCAACGCGGGCGCGCCGGTCAATAACCAGTCGCTGACCCCCGCACAGGGACAGGCGCTCTATCAGAAGATCTATTCCGGTTTCGCGCCGGACGTGACCGGTTCGGCGCGTGCGGTGGCGATCTCGCTGACCGACCAGTCCACCGGCATCGTCGCCGACCGCCAGCGCAAGCTGCGCATGTATGCCAGCCAGGACGGCGACATCACGCTATGGGCGCAGGAATACGGCCAGCGCCTGAACGTTCCCAACACGGTAACAGCCGGGGGCTACAGCAATAGCGGCTTCGGCATCGTCGTTGGCGGCGATGGCGGCAGCATATCGAGCGGGCGCTACGGCGCCGCGCTGACCTTCTATACAGGCGATACGCATGAGAAGGTGCCGCGCGACAGCAAGACGACATCGGAATGGTACATGCTGACCGGCTATTCCGATTGGCGCGGCAAAGGCCTGTTCTTCGATTCGCAGATCAATGTCGGGTACGGCACTCTCAAGGGCCGCCGCGTGCTGTCGATCGACGATCTGAACGGCAACACGCTCATCACGCGCACCGCGGTGGGCAAACGCGCCACCGAGATGGCGTCCGGCGGGTTCAGCACCGGCTTCATCTTCAATTCCGGCGGCACCGTGCTCATGCCGCAGCTCAGTGTGGATGCGCTGACCTTGCGCGAAGAGGGCTACACCGAATCCGGCGGCGGCGCGGGCATGGACCTGCATGTCCAGCCTTACTACGCCAATTCCGTGCGGGCCTTCCTCGGCGCCGATCTGCGCCAGGATCTGAAGATGGGCGACTTCTTCTTGCAGCCGGAACTGCGCGCGGGTTATCGCTACGACTTCATCAACGGCCAGGAGAAGCTGAAGGTGAACTTCGCCGGCGACCAGACGGTCAGCCCCGTCGTCGCGCCGGGCTCGCAGTTCACAATCACCGGTCCCGATCCGGCCAAGGGCAATGTCATCGTGGGTGGCGGCCTCGCAGTCACGACGGATGCCTGGTCCGTCGGTGTGACCTACGATTACGCGCGGGGCATTGGCGGCACCAAGGGCACGAACCAGGATGCCATGCTGACCTTGATCGGCCGCATCTAGAGTGGGCCTGGTTTTGGGTGACGCAATATTTGTCACCAACCCAACAGTGTCATGGCCCGCCGGAGTGCGGGCCACCCAGTTGTAAGCGGCACACTGTCGAGCGCTAAAACGCAGAACCGCGTTCTTTCTTTTGAGCATCGAGAAGACGTCACTTGGGTAGCCCGCACTCCGGCGGGCCATGACAAGTGAGGGGCGACTCCGTTCAGACCGAATCGGCCTTAGCTTTTCGCCATTTCGATGAATTTCGCGACGTCCGCTTCGGGTGTCGCGAAACTCACGATCAGCCGCGCCATCACCCGTTCCGGCTCGACCATCCAGTCGTAGAATTTCGCGCCCTGTTTGTGCAGGCGCGCGGCCAACGCCTTGGGCATCCATGCGAACACGCCATTGGCTTCGACGGGCGCCGCCAGCGTCACGCCCGCGATCGCGGACAATCCGCCGCCCAGCGCCTTCGCCAGCGCATTCGCGCGCCGCGCGTTGGCGAGCCACAAATCGTTTTCGAGATAGGCCTCCAGTTGCGCCGAGATGAAGCGCATCTTGGACACCAGATGCCCCGCCTTCTTGCGGCGATAGGCGAAATCTTCCGCGCGCGCTTTGTCGAAAAAGATCACAGCTTCCGCGCACAACGCCCCGTTCTTGGTGGCGCCGAAGGACAGCGCATCGACGCCTGCTTTCCAGGTCATCTGCGCCGGCGTGCAGCCCAACGATACCAGCGCGTTGGCGAAACGCGCGCCGTCCATGTGCAGCGTCATGCCGTGCTTGTGCGCGGTATCCGCGATCGCACGGATTTCATCCAGCTTGTAAACCGTGCCCAGTTCTGTCGCCTGCGTGATGCTGACCGCCGATGGCCTGGGGCTGTGCACGCCGCCGCCGAAGCGCGCGAGGGCCTGTTCGATGGCTCGCGGCGCGAGCTTGGCGCCATCGCCCTCCAGTTGCGCCAGCTTGGCGCCGCCGGTGAAGAATTCCGGCGCGGCGCATTCGTCCACCGCGATGTGGCTGTCCTTGTGGCAAAGCACCGCGCCATAGGGCGGGCAGAGCGCCGCCAGCGCCAGCGCATTGGCCGCAGTTCCCGTCACCACCGGAAACACCGCGATCTCATGTTCGAAGATCGCCGCCAGCTTTTCGGCCAGGCGCGCGCTCGCGGCATCCTCGCCATAGGAGGTTTCGGTGCCGCTGTTGGCCGCGCTGAGGCTCGCCAGGATTTGCGGTGCCGCGCCGTAAGCATTGTCGCTGATGAAATTCATAGGGCGTTCTCGAAAGCGGACCGGGACCGTAATCAGAACCTCGCGATCAGACTAGCCATGCGCGCCATTTGATGCTGCAATCGAAGGAGCGGTATGGGATTGGACATGAGCGATCTGGAGAATTTCCGCGCGGAAACGCGCAAATGGCTGGAAGAGAACTGCCCGCCTTCGATGCGCGGGCAGGGCGGCGGCGCCTTTGAAGATGACGCCGTCTGGGGTGGCCGCAAGGCGAAATACAAGAATCCGGATGCCAAGCTCTGGCTCGATCGCATGGGCGCGAAGGGCTGGACCGCGCCCACCTGGCCCAGGGAATATGGCGGCGGCGGATTGTCTAAAGATGAAGCCAAGGTGCTGAGCCAGGAATTGGCGCGCATCAAGGCGCGGCCCGCGCTTCTGTCGTTCGGCTTATGGATGCTGGGGCCGGTGCTTCTGGAATACGCGAACGAGGAGCAGAAGAAGAAATTTCTGCCGCAGATTGTTAGAGGCGAAATCCGCTGGTGCCAGGGCTATTCGGAGCCCGGAGCCGGGTCCGACCTCGCCTCGCTGCGCACGAAGTGCGAAGACAAAGGCGATCACTTCCTCATCAACGGCCAGAAGATCTGGACATCCTATGCCGATCAGGCGGATTGGATTTTCTGCCTGGTGCGCACCGATACAACGAAGAAGCATGAAGGCATCTCGTTCGTGCTGTTCGACATGACGACGCCGGGCGTGGAAGCACGCCCGATCAAGCTGATCAGCGGCCAGTCGCCCTTCTGCGAAACCTTCTTCACCGATGTGAAGGTGCCGAAGGCCCAGATGGTCGGGAAGCTGAACGGCGGCTGGGAAATCGCCAAGCGGCTGCTGCAATACGAACGCCAGAACATCTCGTCAGGCGGGTTCGGCGGCGGCAGCGGCGTCGAACTGGAAGACGTCGCCAAGTACTATGTCGGCACCGAAGACGGCGCGATCGCCGACGCCGATCTGCGCGCGCGCATCACGGCGCACCGCATGGAAGCGCGCGCCTTTACGTTGACGGTGCGCCGCATCGAAGAAGAATCCAAGGCCGCCAAAGGCCCGTCGCCCGCCGTATCGATCATCAAATATGCTGCTGCGAAACTGAATCAGGATCGCTGCGAATTGATGGTTGAAGCCATGGGAAGCCAGAGCCTCGGCTGGGAAGGCGCAAGCTACAAGCCGGAAGAGATTGCCGCGATGCGCGGCATGCTGCGTTCGAAGGGCAATTCCATCGAAGGCGGAACGTCGGAAGTGAATTTGAATGTGATCTCGAAGCGGGTGTTGGGTTTGCTGGATCATCAATAAAAACAACTGTCATCCCGGGCGAGCGAAGCGAGACCCGGGACCCATTGAGCCGCCGCATAATGGGTCCCGGCTCTGCGCGATGCTTCCGCATCGCTTGGCCGGGATGACAAGGGAGGAAAGTCATGTCAGCAGCCGAAAAGCTGGACCCGGAGCTTGAGTCCTTCCGCGCGGAGGCGCGCGCGTGGCTCGCGGAGAATTTTCCGCCGTCGCTGAAGGATCGCGATGTCTCCATGACCGCGATGGCGGGCATCACGCTGTCGGGCGACGCCAAGCTCTGGCAGGAGCGCATGGGCGCGAAGGGCTGGGGCACGCCGACCTATCCGAAGAAATATGGCGGTGGCGGCCTTACCAACGCGCAGGCGCGCGTGCTGCAACAGGAGATGGCGCGCATCGGCGCGAAGAACCCCATCGGCGGCATGGGCGTCATGATGTTCGGGCCGACCTTGCTCGAATACGGCAACGAGGAGCAGAAGGCGCGCCACGTTCCGGGCATCGTCACCGGCACGGTGCGCTGGTGCCAGGGTTACTCCGAACCGAACGCGGGCTCCGATCTCGCGGCGCTGCGCACGCAGGCGGTGGACAAAGGCGATCATTATGTCGTCAACGGCCAGAAGATCTGGACCAGCGGCGCGCAATTCGCCGATTGGTGCTTCTGCCTCGTCCGCACCGACAACAGCAAAAAGCATGAAGGCATTTCCTTCCTG
>JAFECP010000003.1:4675-33595 GCA_018242105.1 Pseudomonadota bacterium | reverse complement strand
GGCCTCGCCACGATCTGCGATGTGGTGCCGCTGACGGGCGTCAACCGCGCCTTCGTGCGCGCCGGGCTGGCGAAGCTTTCCATGATGTCGCGTCCGGGGCTTTCGGCGCTGGCGGCCATCGCCAAAACCACCGCGCCGTTCACGCCGCATCATCTGGGTTTCACCTTCGGGCCGCGCATCAATGCCGGCGGACGTGTTGGCAAATGCACGCTCGGCATGGAATTGCTGAGCACCACCGACGGTACGCTGGCGCAGGAACTGGCGCAGCGCCTTGACACCCATAACCGCGAACGGCAAGCGCTGGAGTCGATGATCCTCGATACAGCCGCGGCGCAGGCATCCACCCAAGGCAACACCCCGTTCCTGCTCGTCGCCGATGAGGGCTGGCATCCCGGCGTTGTCGGCATCGTCGCCAGCCGTCTGCGCGAGCGATTCAACAAGCCTGCTTTCGTGGCCGGCTTCGAAGGCGGTTACGGCCGCGGTTCTGCACGATCCATTCCTGGCGTCGACATCGGCAGCATGGTGCGTGCCGCACATGAAGGAGGCGTGATCGAGTCCGGCGGCGGTCACGCCATGGCGGCGGGCTTCTCGCTTACACCGGATCGTCTCGAAGATTTCCGCGAATTTCTGACCGGTCAATTCACGAACACCGCTGCGGCATTCGATGCTGCGAATGAGCTGCTGCTGGATGCCAGCATCGCGCCATCAGGCGCTAACACCATGCTGGTATCGGAACTCGCCAAGGCCGGCCCCTATGGCGCCGGCAACCCGGAACCGTTGCTGGTTGTGATGGATGCGCGCGTCGCCTTTGCAGACGTGGTCGGCAAGGATCATGTGAAACTGCGTGTGGTGGGCGGTGATGGCGCCCGGCTTGATGCGATCTCGTTCCGCACGGCTGAGACGCCTCTGGGCCAGGGCATGCTGGCCGCGCGCGGCAAGCGGATCCACCTCGCCGGGCGGCTGAAAGAGGATAACTGGAACGGCCAGCCCCGGGTCCAGCTTCAGGTCGAAGATGCAGCCGCCGCAGAGGCTTAACCGGGCGCTTGCCAAGGCCGGGAGAGGCCGGTATAGCCCGCCCTCCGCGGCGAAAACTGCGGCCAGGCTGCGCCCTTCGTCTATCGGTTAGGACTCAGGATTTTCATTCCTGCAAGAGGGGTTCGACTCCCCTAGGGCGCGCCATCCTTCGCTCGCGAAGCGATAGAAAAGCGATCACCCAGGCCCCAAAGGAGCGCAGGCAGATTGTTGCCGCGAGCTTCGGGTGGCAGACCACATCGCCGTCAAACCAAGTTATGTTCAGAACATGAGCGCATCACCAGACACTGCGGACGTTGCATCGCTCATCGACATGCTGCGCGCCTCGCGGCAGGCGGTGATTTTCACCGGCGCGGGCATCTCCACGGAATCTGGAATCCCCGACTTCCGTTCGCCGGGTGGTATCTGGACGCAGATGGCGCCAATCGATTTTCGCGACTTCGTTTCGTCCGCCGAACTGCGCAAGGAAGCGTGGCGCCGCCGCTTTGCGATGGAGGAAATGTTCTCCATGGTTCAGCCCAATGACGGCCATCGCGCCGTGGCCGCGCTGGTGAACGGCGGCAAGGCGAGCCACATCATCACCCAGAACATCGACAATCTGCATCAGCAATCGGGCGCGCCGGACGATCGCGTGATCGAACTTCACGGCAATACGCGCTACGCAAAATGCCTGCGCTGCGGCGCGCGCGCCGAACTTGAACCCATCCGCGCGCATTTCGAGAAACATGGCGATCCGCCGGATTGCCAGTTCTGCGGCGGCATCGTGAAAACGGCGACCATTTCCTTCGGCCAGGCCATGCCCGAAGACGCGATGGCGCAGGCGGAAGAGGCCACGCTGGCCAGCGATCTTTTCATCGTCCTGGGCTCGTCGCTGGTGGTGTATCCGGCCGCCGAATTCCCTATATTGGCCAAGAAGAACGGCGCGCGGCTCGTGATTGTGAACCGCGACCCCACGGATCAGGACGATTACGCCGATCTTGTCCTGAACCGGCAAATTGGCCCTACAATGCGTGAGGCTGTTAACGCGCTTTAAGCGATGGGCGGCTTATCGCTAGTATGCGAATCGGATTCGACGGCTTTCAGGAGCACCGCTTGTACACGTTCAACGACGAGGAAAAAGGCAAGGACAAACAGGACGACAAGGCACAGGAGCAATCCTCGCCGGTCGCGCAGGCGCTGTTCAAATCCCGCACGGTTTTGATCTTCGGCGAAGTCGACATGAAGATGGCGGAACGCGTTTGCGCCCAGCTTCTCGCCTATGCCGAAAGCGAAGGCGACATCCGCGTGATTCTCAATTCGCCGGGTGGCCATGTGGAGTCGGGCGACACGATCCATGACATGATCCGCTTCGTTGGCGGGCGCGTGAAGATCATCGGCACCGGCTGGGTGGCGAGCGCCGGCGCGCACATCTTCCTCGGCGCGAAGCGCGAGAACCGTCTCAGCCTGCCGTTCACACGCTTCCTTCTTCATCAGCCGCTCGGTGGCGTGCAGGGCCAGGCGTCGGACATCCAGATCGAGGCCGAGGAAATCATCAAGATGCGCGAGCGCCTCAACCGCGAGATCGCGTCGGAGACCGGCCAGAGTTACGAGAAGGTCGTCCAGGACACCGAACGCAATTACTGGCTGAGTGCGGAACAGGCCAAGGAATACGGCCTGGTCGGCCGCATCATCCAGACGGCGGATCAAGTCTGATTGGCTAAAGCGTCAGCGATAGATAACGAAACCGTGCCGTGGTGGCGCGGCGCCGTTATCTATCAGATCTACATCCGCAGTTTTTGCGACTCCAACGGAGACGGGCAGGGCGATTTCGCCGGCGTCATCTCCAAGCTCGACTACCTGGCGGCGCTGGGTGTGGATGCGATCTGGCTTTCACCGATCCATCCCTCGCCCAATCGCGATTGGGGCTATGATGTTTCCGATTACGACGGCGTACAGCCGGACTACGGGACGCGAGCCGATTTCGACAAGCTGCTCGCCGAAGCGCACCGGCGCGGGCTGAAGGTTCTCACCGATGAGGTGCTCGCGCATACCTCCGACGAGCATGCGTGGTTCCTCGACAGCCTGAAGAAGGGCGAGAAGTCGGATTGGTATGTCTGGGCCGATCCGGAGATCGACGGTACGGTGCCAAACAACTGGCTTTCGGCCTTTGCGGGTGCGGCGTGGGCTTACCAGCCGGCGCGGCGGCAGTATTACCACCACAAATTCCTGCGCCAGCAGCCCAAGCTGAACTGGCGCAATCCGGAGGCAAAGGCCGCGGCGCTGGCCGTGCTGGATAGCTGGCTGAAACGCGGGGTGGATGGCTTTCGGCTCGACGTGGCCAATGCCTATCTCCATGACGCCAGCCTGGCCGACAACCCGCCGGTCCCGATGGATCAGCGTGATGCCCACGACTGGGCGCACGCCCCGAATCTGCAATTTCACTATCATGACAGTAATTTATCGGAGGAAATTACTGTTTTGGATGAGATCCGCCGCACGGTGGATGCCTATCCCGACCGTTTCGTGATGGGCGAATTCTCGGAGGAGCCGGAGCGTTGCGGCTGCTTCGCGGCGTCCGACAAGGGACTCCACTCCGGCTACAGTTTTCCCCTGCTGGAGGCCCGCAAGCTGGGGCCGGATTTCATCCTCCGGCATTATGCGATGCTGGCGAAGCATGAAGGCCACTGGCCGTCGATCGCCTTCTGCAACCACGACATCATGCGCACGCTCACCCGTTTCGGCGGCAAGAATGCGCCGCGCGGCCTCGCCAAGATGATGCTGGCGCTGCTGTTCACGCTGAAGGGCACGGCGCTGATCTATCAGGGCGAGGAGCTGGGCCTGCCGCAGGCCGGTATCCGCCGCGACCAGATCAAGGATCCGGTCGGCGATCTCTATTACCCCTACACCTTCGGCCGCGACGGATGCCGCACGCCGATGCCGTGGAATTCCAACCTTCCCAATCTGGGCTTTGGCGGCGGTGTGCCGTGGCTCCCCGTATCGCCGCTGCATCGGCCCCTTGCGGTCAATCTGCAGGAAGCGGACGAACATTCCACGCTGGCAACCGCGAAGAAGTTCATCGAAGCGCGCAAGGCAAACCCGGTGCTGCGCCTTGGTGAAATCGCGTTCCTTGATGCGCCCGCGCCGATACTGGCCTTCACCCGCACCTATATTGATGAGCGCGCAATGTGCGTCTTCAACATGAGCGGAGAAGAGGCGCGGTTCGACAACGTGAAGGGCCAGGCTGTCGATCTGGCCTGCGGTGATGCGCGGCTGGACGGCACGACGCTACGTCTTGGACCCTACGCTGCCTGGTTCGGCGTTTTCTGAATTCTCGAACGCGTTGAGCACCGCTTCCACCGGCAACAGCACGCAGCGCCGCCGGTTGCGGTGCTCGACTACGCCTTCGAATGCGGAATAAGCGTCGAAAGGCATAGCAGGGGGCGGCGATTGCGCACCCAGCATCATGTCAATCCTATTGATCAGGTCTTCCACATCGTCTCGCGATGCGCCTTTCAGCGCCTGCCCGAGGATCGACGCGGACGCCTGCGCCAGCACGCAGGCCTTGGTGTCGTGCGCCATAGATGTGACGCGACCGCCTTCATCCAACACCAAATCGACGCTCACTCTGTCGCCGCAAGTGGGATTGTGCGCGACGCCGGTGACATGCGCTTCGCTCAGACGCCCCGCGCCATGCGCGTCAGCGGCGAGGCGCAATATCTCTTTCTTGTAGAGAGGATCGCTCATCGCGCGCGATACGCGGCCAGCGCCTCCGGCGTGTCGATATCGATCAGCGGCGCATCGTTGCCTGCTTCGACCTCGCGAACCAACTCGCCATAAGTACCGATGAGCGCTTTGGCGCCGACATCGCCTTCGATGGATGCAATCTCTTCGAAGAACCGCCGTGCCCATAGCACCGGATTGCCGTGTTTGCCGTTTCGCGTCGCCACGCAGATGGCGCGGCCTTCGCCAGGATCGAACGAGGCGATCAGCTTGTCGATCAGCACGGCGGAAACGCCGGGCATGTCGCCCAAAAGAACAACCGCACCATCGCAAATCGCCGGCACGGCGGCGATCCCGGCCTTGAGCGATGTGCTCAACCCCTTCGCGAAATCCGGATTGCTGATGAACGAGACATCCAAACCCGATAATGCCGCTTTAATTTTCGCTTCCTCATTCCCGGTCACGGCGATCACCGGCTGTGCAGCACTGCCGAGCGCCGCTTCCACCGCGTGGCGAACAAGCGGTTTGCCGTTCAGTTCCGCCATCAGCTTGTTCGATCCCATGCGGGAAGACATGCCTGCCGCCAGCACCACGGCGGCGATCCTCGGCGCGCGCGGGGCTTCGTTCAATGGTTCGTCACGAGGTTGCGGCCGCGTGGGGATTTCGATGAGCAAACCACCCACACCCATCGCGGCGATCTCGGCACGGCCGACCGGCAACCCTGCCGCCAGCCGCCACAGCGCGAAATCGAATCCGTTGAGCTTGGGAGACCGCGCGCAGCCGGGCAGGCCGATGACCGTCGTTCCTCCAAGCTTTCCGATCAAGAATAAATTGCCCGGATCGACTGGCATGCCGAAATGTTCGATCGTACCGCCCGCGGCTTCGATCGCCGCCGGTATGACATCGCGCCTGTCCGTGATTGCGCTGGCGCCGAAAACAAGGACCGGATCGCATCCGGCATCCTTTGCCCTGGATAGCGCGTTCGCCAGCGGCGCAATTTCATGCGCGACACGCCGCTCGAACGTCAACGACGATCCCACAGATTTCAGGCGCGTTTCTATCGCCGTCCGGTTCTTGTCCAGCAAAGACGGCTTCATGCCGGGAAGAGAGGTGGAAATCAGCGCCGCCTCGCGCGGGCGATAGGCGGCGACCTGCAGAGGGCTTACCGCCAACGCCCCTTCCGCCCTGGCGATGGCCGAGGAGGGCGCGGCAAAGGGAATGATCTTCACGGTCGCCAGCATCTGCCCGGCCTTCACCGGCGTGTAGGGCGCGAGCGTGGCAAGAGTGACGGACTCGTCTATTGCGTTGACAGCGTTCACCCGCGCCGCATCCACAACGAAAACGCCATCCACTCTTGCATAAAGGTTGGCGCGCCCGGTGAATGCGGCGGCGATCCGAATATTGTCGCCGCCCAGGCGCGCTGCGATGCGTGCTGCCGCTTCGTCTTCCGGCATGTCGTCATCGCCGAGGCGGGCTACCGTCACCTGTGCGATCCCGCTTTGCACCATGAGCGTGACATCCTCTTCCGATAGCACGCGGCCTTTTCGCAGCAGTTTGGCGCCGGCATGTACGCCATGCGCGAGGATGGCGCCTCGCGCGGATTGAACCGGTACGGTGTCGAATAGCATCCCGCGATTTTAAGCGCCGAGCGCCTTGCGCGGCAAACACAGACACACGCGCAGGCCGCCTTCCGGACGATTTTCCAACGTCACCGATCCGCCATGCCCCTCGGCGATAGCCTTTACCAGTGTAAGGCCTAATCCCGATCCGCCGGTCTCTGAACTGCGTGAGCTTTCCAGCCGCACGAAAGGATCGAACACGCGAATACGATCTTCCTCAGCGATGCCGGGGCCACTGTCCTCAACGACGATTTCGTAGATCTCCGGTGTCTCGGTCAGCCTCACATCCGCTTTGCCGCCATAAGCGATGGCATTCTCAATCAGGTTTCGGGTGGCGCGCCGTATCTCGCTGGGCCGACACATCAGGGGGGCGGCACCGTGCGCGCCCCATTTCACCGGCTTGTCCATGTCCTCCAGATCGGTGCACACACTTTCGATAAGTGCCGCGAGGTCGACTTTGCGCATCGCCTCCCACCCGGCGCCGCGGGCCGCGGAAAGAACAGCATCGGTGAGGTCCTGCAGTTCTTCCAGGTTTCTCTGCAACCGCTCGCGGATTTCCTCGTCGCCGACGAACTCTGCGCTGATGCGCATCGCCGTGATCGGCGTGCGCAGATCATGGCCGACGGCGGACAGCAACTGCCGCTGCCGCGCGAGCGTGCGGGCCACCTGATCTGTCATCACATTGAACGCATGCGCCGCGCGGCGCACATCGTCGGGCCCTTCCTCCGGCACATGCTCTGCCTGCCCGCCACGCGCCGCTTGAGAAGCCGAGGCCGCCAGTTGCGATAATGGCCGCGCCACGCGGCTGGCAATGAACGCCGCGGCAATGGATGTTGTCAGAATGGCGACGACGGCTGCAATCACGATTTGCAGCGGCCAAGGCGCAGGCGGCGGGCGATAGAAAGTGGTCAACAGTTCTGTACCCCGGACGACGGGGACCATGATCGTGATCACCGATACAGGGCGTGTGCCGCTTTGGAATGCCTCTCCGCTCCGGGGTGCGCGAAAGTCAACGATGACCGGCTCTTTGATTTTATGTTTTGGGAGCAACGCCTCGACGCGCGCCGCCATGGCGCGCTCATCGTCAGCCATAGGCAGGCCATCAGGCTTCCCGTGGTGAATGGAGAAATGCCAGACGTTGGAACTCAGCGCACGGGCCGCCGCTTCGCGTTGCCTGGCGGGAATTGCTGACAGCAAGGTCGCCGCAGAAACCGCACGATCGATGATGCGATCGTTGATGGCGCTTTCGGTGGCCCGGCTCTGAACGAGCTGAAACCACGATGCGACGGCAACGTTCGAAAGCAGCACCGCGGCCGCCGTCATCACGACGAGCTGCGCACCGAGCGTGCGCGGCCACCAGTTCGCGGGCCAAAGCCTCATTCGGTATCGGGTTCCACCGCCATCATATAACCGCCACCCCAGACGGTCTTGATATAGCGCGGATTCTTCGGGTCCGGCTCAATCTTTTTACGCAATCGGCTGACATGGTTGTCGATCGAACGATCGAACAGTTCGGCGTCACGGCCCTTGGTGATGTCGAGAAGCTGGTTACGGGTCAGCGCGATCTTGGGCCGTTCCAGCAATGCCTGCAGCAGGCTGAATTCACCGCTGGAGAGCGCCAAGGCAACGCCGTCCATGCCGATCAATTCACGCTGGCCGGTGTCCAGCAGCCAGTCGCCGAATTTGATGCGCTCGGCTTCCGGCGGCTTTTGGCGTGGGGGTAACGCCTGCGTGCGCCGCAGCACGGCGCTGATGCGCGCGATCAGTTCGCGCGGACTGAAGGGTTTCGAGATGTAGTCATCCGCGCCCATCTCCAAACCGATGATGCGGTCCACTTCTTCGCCGCGCGCGGTGAGCAGGATAACGGGGATCTGCGAGGTCTCGCGGATCGAACGGCAGAGACTCAGGCCATCCTCGCCGGGCATCATGATGTCGAGCACGACGAGATCGATCGCCGCCCCCTTCATGAGCTTGCGCGCGGCGAGGGCGTCGGCGGCGGTGGTGGCCCGATAGCCGTGTTCGCGCAGATACCGTCCCAGGGGCTCACGGATGTCGCGTGCGTCCTCGACGATCAGCACATGCGGCTTGGTTTCTTCCCGGGCCATCAACATGACTCCAGGATGATGGGGCAATCGATCATGCACAAATCCTTATTGTCTCAAAGTATCGCAGGAACAGACAGAGCACACGCCCCGTGACCAGTTTTCTCCGCGAAGACAAAGTTTCGATACCGAACATCCGCATCGTAGGCACACAGGGGAACGTACTTAAAGGAGACTTGGGGATGAAGCCCATTGTTCGATATGCGCTGCTTTTAAGCGCTGTTGTAATCGCCGCCGGCGGGATCGTCTGGTCCATATTTGGAAAGACAGACCGGATACCCGCAACCGCCAGCATCCGGACTGCCGATACTTACACGGCGGTGAATGCTCGCACCGCGCGCGGAAGCGGTGGCAGGTTCTTTGCGCAATACGATCTCGATCACGACGGCAGGATTACGCGCGACGAATTTAACAAGGCGCTTTCCGCCCAGTTTGCGCAAAGCACCGGCGGCGCGCAGACAATGACCCAGGCTCAATATATCGCTTACCGGATGACGGGATTGCGCCCGCGATCGGACCAGTCTTTCCGCCGCGACGACTGGAATGGCGATGGCAAGCTGTCTCTGGACGAGTATATGGCGCCGGAACGCGCGCGCTTCGAGTCCGCAGATCGCGACGGCACGGGCTCAATTCGGTGCACCAGCCGGAGCAGCACTTCCGACGATAGTTCCTATGGCAAAGGCCAGAGCGCGGAATTCGGCGGCCGTAGCAGCGGAAGCCGCGCCGCAATCTGCCGTTATGACGATCTCAATCGCGATGGAGTTGTAACGCGGGCGGAGTTCGATCAAGCGATGCAGCAGGAGTTTGCATCCGCTGCGAAGGGCGGCGCGCTCAATGCCGACCAGTTCTACGCAATTCTGGCCTCGCATGTGCACGACAGTGCCACGCGCACGTTTGCGCGTCTCGACGTCAATCAGGATGGAAAACTCGATCTGGCCGAATTCTCCGCATCCGAATTGCGCTATTTCATGCGGCTCGATCGAAACAGTGACGGCATAGTGACGCGCGATGAGCTTGGCGCCCGCCGGCGCACCGCATCGAACAGCCATCGGAATCCGGGAGAAAATTGATCCGGCCCGGAGAACGTCGCGCGGACGGCATTTCGTTCCCCTGCCGTCCGCGTGCCGGTTATCGCTCGGGACCGCGCAAGATCTGCGTCATCTCGGCCAGGATTGAAACGGCAATCTCCGCTGGCGAACGCGCACCGATGTTAAGACCAACAGGCCCACGGATACGCGTCAACTCGTTCTCGCCAAACCCCTGCACCTTCATGCGTGCCTGCCGGGTGGCTTGCGTCTTCCTCGATCCCAGTGCGCCGATGTAGAAACAGTCTGACTTGAGCGCCATGATCAACGCAGGGTCGTCCAGCTTCGGATCGTGGGTCAACAGGACGACGGCGCTGCGAGGGCCGAGCGGCGCTTTAGAAAGCGCCTCGTCCGCCCAGTCGTGCGAAAGTGTGATTCCGGGAAATCGCTCCACGGTAGCGAACGCGGTGCGCGGATCGATGATGCGCACCCTGTATCCCGTCAACGAAGCCATCTGGCTCAACGGTTGTGCGATGTGCACCGCGCCGATGATCACCAGATCCAGCGGCGGGTTATAGACTTCCAGAAACCAGCTCCGGCCTTCGATTTCGACGCTGGCGCTTTGGTCAGCGCGCGCAGCGGCGGCCGCGGCAACGCCCAGTGTCGATTTTTCCGAAGCCGGGTCGATCAGCACTTCCTCACCGGTAGCAAGATCGACAGCGCGTACAATGGCGCGGCCTTTGCCTCGCGCTTCGTTCAGCGCCGTGAGCGTTTCGCGCTTCATCTAGGAAAGCGGCTCAACGAACACTTCGATGCGCCCGCCGCAGGCAAGGCCGACCGCCCAGGCCTGTTCGTCGCTGACGCCGAATTCGAGCTTGCGGATTTTCCTGTCTTTCATCGTGTCCAGCGCACCCTCGATCACCGCGCCTTCAACGCAGCCACCCGACACCGACCCTATGAACGCGCCGTCATCCCGGATGGCGATCTGGCTTCCGGCGGGGCGGGGCGAGGAGCCCCAGGTCTTCACCACCGTGCCGAGCGCAACCTTGCGGCCCGCGCCAAGCCAGCCGGCAGCGGTCGTCAGAACGTCCTGTTCAGCCGCGCTCATGCCGCCAGCGCTTGCTCGACGGCCCGCTTCGCCATCACCGTCACCAGATGCGCGCGATACTCCGCGGTAGCGTGAATGTCCGAATTGAGATCGCCGGATGCCACTGCGACGTTTGCGACAGCATCTGGCGTGAAATTCTTCGCCAGCGCAGCCTCCATCGCTTCGACGCGAAATACACCGGGACCGGCGCCGGTGACGCCGACGCGCACGCCGTTCTTCGTCTGCGCTACGAAAACGCCGGCCATAGGATAGCGCGAGGCGGGATTGCAGAACTTGGTGTAGCCGCCGCGATCCGGCTTCGGAAACGCTATCTCGGTAATGATCTCGCCGTCTTCCAGCGCCGTCGAGAACATGCCGGTGAAAAAATCGTCCGCCTTGATTTCGCGGTTGGTGGTTTTGATCGTCGCGTTCAGCGCCAGTGCGGCGGCCGGATAGTCGGCCGCGGGATCGTTGTTCGCGAGCGAGCCGCCGATGGTGCCCATGGCGCGCACGGCCGGATCGCCGATATGGCTCGCCATATGCGCCAGCGCCGGGATCATGCGTTTTACGTCAGCCGAGGCGGCAATCATGCCATGCTTGGTTGTTGCGCCGATGGTCAGCGTATCGCCGCTCGCACGGATGAAAGACAACTCCTCCAAATTGGAGATGTCGATCAACGCGGACGGATTGGCCAACCGCATCTTCATGGTCGGAATCAGCGTTTGTCCACCGGCCAAAAGCTTTGCGTCGGGATTCTTCGCCAACATGGTCTGCGCCTCGCTGAGCGATTTGGCGCGAGTATATTCGAAATTGTACGGGATCATGCCGCGCTCATTTTCTTCGACGCATCCTCGATGGACGAGACGATGTTGTGGTAGCCGGTGCAGCGGCAGATGTTGCCCTCCAATTCGTAGCGGATGGTTTCGCGGTCCATCGCGCCACGGCGGCGGATAGCGTCCACGGCGGTCATGATCATTCCAGGCGTGCAGAAACCGCATTGAAGACCGTGGTTCTCGCGAAAGGCCTCCTGCACCGGATGCAGCTTGCCGTCTCTGGCGAGGCCTTCAATGGTGGTGACTTGGGCGCCTTCGGCTTGCACCGCAAACATCGAACAGGCTTTCACCGCGCGCCCGTTCACATGCACCACGCAAGCGCCGCACTGGCTCGTATCGCAGCCGATATGCGTGCCGGTGAGGCGCAGGTTCTCGCGCAGGAAATAAACGAGCAGCGTGCGGTCTTCGATGTCTGCCGAAACGGGCTTGCCGTTCACCGTCATGGAAACGGTGGTCATGTCGGTTCTCCGTATGGAATAGCGATTATCCGAAAGTTTCGGCCCATGGGGGCAGGGCGTCAAGCGTCACAGGCTGACGCTGAACAGCACTAGCAAAATGATGATAACCGCAACCAGACCGACGACCCAGATCTCCGGTGCTACGCCTTCGCGCTTCTCAGGCAGAACTGCGTCCTTAATCGGCAAAGGTGGCTCGACTGACGGCATGGAAGAATCCAGCACCACTTCGCCCGCCGGCCCGGCGCTTCCAACCGCCGAAGCCGCCGAGATCGCGCCGGCGAAACGGGCGAAGAAATCATCAGCGATCTGTTTCGCCGCGCCATCGATCAAACGCTGCCCGATCTGCGCCAGCTTGCCCCCGACATTGGCCTTTGCAGTATAGGTGAGCACAGTCTCGTCATCTTCGGGCGTCAACGCGATTTCCGCTTCGCCTTTCGCGAAACCCGCGACCCCGCCTTGGCCTTCGCCTTTCAAGGTCGCGCGGTGCGGCGGGTCGAGATTTTCGAGCGCCACGTTTCCTTTGAAGGTTGCTTTCACCGGACCGATCTTGAGCGAGGCCGTCGCTTCGAAATGCGTGTCGTCTGTTTTGGTCACCCTCTCGCAGCCGGGGATGCAGCTTTTGAGAATTTCGGCATCGGTCAGCGCCGCCCATACGATCTTGGGTGAAGCGGGGATGAGATAGCGGCCGGAAAAGTCCATAAGGAAAAACGCTCCTGAGAGGCAGATTCGAGAATAGAAAATAGCTTCAACGCCTTAGTCTTGGGCGGCGAGCGTTAACGATTGAGCGAACCCTTCGTGTCGTAAAGCTTTCATGTCTGCAACGGTTGTGTTAACCTTATATTTACTATCAGAAGTTCCGGGAATCGGGGCATGGGGATGGAAACGCGTATGTTGGCTTCGCCAGAAACGGGCGAAATGCCGTTTGAAGTGACTGGCCTTATCAAATGGTTCGATCTGGCCAAAGGCTATGGTTTCATCAAACCGTCAAGCGGTTCGCAAGGTGACGTTCTCCTGCACCAGACGTGTGTGCGTCAGTCGGGCTTCAAGAACGCCTATGAGGGCGCCAAAGTCGTCTGCGAAGCAGTGCAAGGTCCCAGAGGCCTTCAGGCCAAGCGCGTCATCGTTCTCGACAACTCCACCGCAGCGCCACAGACCGTTCAACCCGCGAAATCCAGCCGATTCACATTGGAGCCGCGTGGCCCCGCCTTCGAAGCGACAGTGAAGTGGTTCAACCGCGGCAAGGGGTACGGATTTGTGTCGCGGGGGCCGAACACTCCGGACATCTTCGTCCACATGGAAACGCTTCGCCGCAACGGCTTGCGCGAGCTTCAGCAAGGGCAGCTTGTCCGGGTGCGGGTAGGAGACGGACCGAAAGGCGAATTGGCCGCGGAAATAACTGTCCTCGAACACTGATTGAAATTTCGCAGCCATGTATGATGCGCACGCTTTTGGGCGACGGGATGCCATGCGTGTTTTGCCTCTTCTGACGGCGGTTTTCCTCACCTTGCCGGTCTGTGCGTGCGCTGCCGATCCACAGCCTCCCGCAAAGCCGCTTCCACACACCATCCTGGTCATCGACACGACCGCCGGCGAGGCGACCTTCAATGTTGAAGTCGCCGCCGACTGGCGCTCGCAGGAATACGGATTGATGAACCGCAAATCCCTGCCGCGACATACGGGCATGATCTTCGATTTCGGCAGCCCGTCCATGACCAGCTTCTGGATGAAGAACACGCTGATTCCGCTCGATATGATCTTCATCCGCCAGGACGGGACAATCTCCTCGGTAGCACCTGATGCGGTTCCCATGTCCCTCGACTCCATCCCGTCCACTGAACCGGTGCGGGCGGTGCTGGAGATCGGTGGCGGCGAGGCAGCCAGGTTGGGCATCTATCCGGGCCAAAAGGTCCACAACGCCATTTTCGGCAACGCCATTGAAACCCATTAGTTGAAGCGGCGCATTTGACCGTGTAAGCACCCCTTGCCGGACCCGGGGCGTGGCGCAGCCTGGTAGCGCNNGGTCGTGTGTTCGAATCACACCGCCCCGACCAGCCTTCGCTCGCGAAGCGGCGGAGGGCGGTCGTCCTCCGTAGCCTGGGCGAAAGAGGACTGGGTACAATGGCACACAGCTTCGGTTGGCGGGCCAGCCGAAGGATAGAAAGGAAGAAGGCCGTGCGCGCGCGCATTTATCGCCCAACGAAGAATGCCATGCAGTCGGGCAAGGCGCGTACGAAGGCGTGGCTGCTGGAGTTCGAGCCGGAAACCGCCAAACATCCCGATCCACTCATGGGCTGGACCAGCTCGAACGATATGCGCCAGCAGGTGCTGATCGAGTTCGACACGCCGGAAGAGGCGATTGCCTATGCCGACAAGAATGCGATCCCCTATCAACTCTTCGAACCGCACACGCCCAAGCCGCGCCCGAAATCCTACGCCGACAATTTCAGATTCGATCGCAAGGTTCCCTGGAGCCACTAAGGCCCTCGCGGACCCTCAAAAAGAAACCGGAAGGGCGATACCTTTCCGGATTCGCTAGTGCGTCCCGGCCCCGTAGCTCAATGGATAGAGCACCAGCCTTCTAAGCTGCGATATGCAGGTTCGATTCCTGCCGGGGCCGCCACCCTTCCCTGCGGAGCAATGAAGGGTGTCTCCCGAAGCGCATCGCGCGTACGGAAACTATCTCAGCCTCGCAGCTTCGGGTGGCAGGCAGCCTTTGCTAAAAAGAAACAGCCTCAACTCGTTTCTAAGTTGAGGCTGCTAATCAGATGAATTGCCTCAATATCCCGGAGGCGGAGGGGGAGGCGGTCCGTAGCCCGGAGGGGGCGGTGGTGGAGGCCCGTAGCCCGGCGGCGGAGGCGGATAGTCCCGATAGCCGGGGCGATAACGGCCCGGCACCGGCACCTCGTTGCCGCGTGAGGTCATGCACTGAGCATAGGCGGCATCATATTCGCGTTGCACGCCGTACTGCTTGTGACCGGGGTCGGACGAGGCATTGCCGATAAGGCCGCCTGCCGTTCCGCCGATGATCGCGCCTTGGGTATTGCCAACCGCAGCGCCCAGTCCGGCACCAATTGCGGCACCCAAAATGGTGTTTGTGGCCGTCTTATCGTTCGCTCGATCAACGCGCCCGGCCACGCGATTGCTGGCGTAGTTCTGGCAGTCGTAGTCGTCGCGGTCGAAGGCCTGCATGCTTTTGCCTCTTCCGGGCATGGCGGAAAAAGACGGGCCTTCAGGCGTGCTCGCGCAACCGGCGAGCAGGAGCAACCCAAGCGCGGCAATAGCTGGTGTCTTAACCATGGAACTTTTGCTTCCCTGTATGAACAACGCATCATCTAAACGCGCCCTCAAGGCGCAATCGTGGCATTGCGGGAAGCATGAAATTCGCTGTCTGAACGCCCGCTGAACGTGCCGGTTAACATCTTGCCATGTTTGAGCCACGAATTTTTCAACGGGCACGGAAACCAACAGGCTGCTGCGCGTTAAAGGAGAACGTGGGGCCGGGATGTCCGTTTAGACAAAGTCATGAGCAAGGGGCTGAAGCTTCTTTTTCACTTGGCGATTTCAGCGAACTTCGCAGTCGCGACGCCGGCCATTGCCGCAGGATTGACGGCGGGTACCTCTGCCCCAGCGTCCGCCAAAGTGGCAGCGGTCCGGAGCGCTATCTATTCGGCGGGTGAAAAGATGGAAGGCTCGATCCACTCCGATGCATCCCCGTTCATCGCCACGCACGGTCCGGCCAAGTTGAGCGTGCTTGTGGGCAACGATCAGGCAGCATGGGAAAGCGCCCATTCGGTGCATGTCGATTTCCACCGCAAACCGCACTGATCGCCAGCCTCGTTTCTGTACAGATTGCAAGATTGACGTAAGCTTGGCAGGGGCTAAAACCGCGCGCGGGGACAGGCTCAGGGCGTGCGCATCATGAAAATTGTTGGTGGCAAATGGTCGAATTGGTCCGGCGGCGTAACCAGCAAACCCAAGCAGGTTGTTGCACCCAAAGATGATGTCGCGCTCGCGGCGGCGATCCGTTCGACTGCCGATACCATTCGCGCCCCCGGCAGCGGGCATTCCTTCACCCCAGTCTGCGCTAGCGACGGGATGATCGTCGATCTCGCGGCCTTCACCGGTCTCAAGAGCGTGAACAAGGAAAAGCTCACCGCCACCTTCGGCGCTGCGACACCCCTTTGGGCCATTGGGCCAGCGCTTCTGAAGGAAGGTCTTGCTCTCCAGAATATGGGCGACATCGATCGCCAGACCTTGGGCGGAGTTGTCGGCACCGGCACGCATGGCACAGGTCGCACGCTGGGCAGCTTCTCCGCCGCCGTTGCGGGCTTCAAAATTGTCACCGCCAATGGCGATCTGCTAAATTGCACGCCCGAAGAAAATTCGGACGTCTTCGCGGCCGGGCGCTGTTCAATCGGCACATTGGGCGTGATGACGGAAATCACGATGCATGTCCGCCCCGCTTACAGGCTGGTGGAAAAAAACTTTCTCATGCCACCCGATGAACTGTTCGCGAAACTCGATGGGCTGGTAAGGGAGAACCGGCATTTCGAGTTCTTCTGGTTTCCTTATGCCGATGTGGCGATCTGCAAATCGCTTAACGAGACGACTGAAGTCGCTCCCGAACCGCGCAATGCGGAAGAGATGTACGAGCGTGGAGAGAAAGGCAGTTCGCAGGAGAAGACCTTTGCCGCCATCAATGCGGTTCTTCCTTACACGCCGTTCCTGCTGAAACGCATGCATCAGCTCTTCTCGCAACTGATGCCCGGTGCGCCGAAGGTGCGCTGGAGCAGTGAAATCCTGCCAAGCCCGCGCACGGTTCGCTTCAACGAAATGGAATATGCAGTGCCTTATGCGAAGGGGCCGGATGCGATCCGCGAAGTGGTGGCGGCAATCCGCAAGGACCGGATCAACACCGGCTTTCCCATCGAATACCGTAGCGTGGCGGCAGACGACGTGTGGATCAGCCCGTTCCAGGGCCGTGAGAGCGCGACCATCGCTGTGCATCAATACCGCACCGTCGATACCACACCGTATTTCAATACCTGCGAGGCGATCTTCAAGCGCTATGAAGGCCGCCCGCATTGGGGCAAGCGCCATTCGCGCACCAGCCGCGATCTGGCCACGGTTTATCCGGAATTCGGCCGGTTTCAGGAGCTACGCAAACGGTTGGACCCGCAGGGCAAGTTCTTGAACGCCCATTTGCGCGCCATATTTGAGTGACAGAGGAAAAGCCATGTCGCGCAAAGCCAAGGCCTTCTGGATCACGGTCGTGCTCGGTGCGGTGCTCGCGATAGCGGTGGCTGACGAGAACTGGCCGATGGCCGCGATTTTTGGCGCGGCAGTGGTCGCTTCGCTTTGGGTCTTCGTGCACGCCTATCCGCGCGATCTCGCGCCGCCAGCGGACCGCCGTCATGAGAATACGCTTCGCCGCAAAGCGGGCCTGAAGCCGCACTAAACGAGTTTGCGGTAGAAACAGACCGCTTCGCCCGTATGACAGGCCGGTCCCGCCTGATCCACCTTGAGCAGCAGCGCGTCCCCGTCGCAATCGATATAGGCTTCCATGAGCTTCTGTGTGTGCCCGGAAGTTTCGCCCTTCGTCCAGAGCGATTTGCGCGAGCGCGACCAATAGGTGACAGCGCCGGTCGCCAGTGTTTTCTCCAGCGCCTCGTGGCTCATCCACGCCAGCATCAGCACTGCGCCGGACTTCGCATCCTGCGCGATGACGGGAACCAGACCGTCGGCATTGAAAGCGACCGCTTTCAGAAAGTCGGCACGCGAGATCGTTTCGCTCATGCGAGCTTCGCCAAAGCCCGATCGAGATCGGCGATGAGGTCGTTCGCATCTTCGAGGCCTGCATGAATGCGGACAACCCGATTTTTGGTGTCGAACGGCACGGCGGAGCGATGGATTTTCGCAGGAACAATCAGGCTCTCATAGCCGCCCCAGGAATAGCCCATGCCGAACAGTTTCAGGCTGTCCATGAACGCAGCGAAACGGCTATGCGGCGCATCTTTCAACACGACGCCGAATAATCCCGTCGCGCCTTTGAAGTCGCGCTTCCACAATGCGTGGCCGGGATCTGTTTCGAGGGCAGGGTGCAGAACACGCTCGACCGCGGGCTGTTTCGCAAGCCAGCGCGCAAGCGTCAGCGCTGTTTCCTGATGCCGCGCGAGGCGCACCGGCATGGTGCGCAAACCGCGCAGGGCAAGATAGCAATCGTCGCCGCTGGCGTAGAGTCCAAGATCGTGATGGGCGTTTTCCAGCCGGGTACGATGGCTTTCGTTGGCCGCCACATATCCGATCATCACATCGGCATGGCCGCCGATATATTTCGTGGCAGCCTGTATGGACAGATCGACGCCATGCGCGAAGGCATCGAAATAAACCGGCGTAGCCCAGGTGTTATCGAGCAGGACGGACGCTCCATGTTTGTGCGCGGCGGCGGCGATTGCCGGGACGTCCTGTATCTCAAACGTCAATGAGCCGGGGCTTTCGCAAAACACCGCACGAGTGTTCGGCTTCATCAGCTTTTCGATGCCCGCACCGATCAGTGGATCGTAATAGGTCGCCTCGACACCGAACCGCTTCAAGGTGCGGTCACAGAGCAGGCGGGTAGGGTGATAGCAGCTATCCACCATCAGCAGATGGTCGCCCGCGCCGCATACCGCCTGGATAGCCAATGCGATGGCGCCAAGACCGGACGGTGCAACGATAGTGCGTGCGCCACCTTCCAGCCCGTTCACGGCCTCTTCGAAGCTGGAAGAGCTTGGGGTGCCCAGGCGTCCGTACCGGTATGTCGTGCTACCCGCTTCGAGAGACGCTAGATCGCGGTAAAGGATCGTCGAGGCGCGATAGACCGGCGTGTTCACCGCGCCGAAATGGGTATCGCTCATCCGCCCGGCATGGGTCGCGATCGTTTCGGGCTTCAGTTTGTTGTCGTCACTCACAACACAGCATTCCCGCGTGGCGGCGAACATCTATCGCCGCCAGCACGGCAATGACAAGCGGCGTTACGGCGCGGTCTGCTTCTCGGTGGCGAGGTCCGGGCCGGGCACGGGAATGGTCATCCGGCTCTCGATGATTGAGCGGAGCGGACGGTCGAACAGCCAGATGATCACGGCGGCAACGGCGGGAATAACGGCCACCATGAGGAAGAACTGCGGCTTTGCCATGATGTCCCAATAGCTTCCGACAAAGCCTGCGAAACTGTTGCCCACGAATGTGGCGATGTACCAGAGGCCCATCATCAGCGAGAGCACCTGCTTCGGCGCTACCCGCGCCACCAGCGCCAGGCCGATGGGCGAGAGATAAAGCTCACCGAAGGTGTAGATCGTGAAAAATGGAATGAGCCACAGCCAGAAGGCGCGGCCATTGGGACCCGTTAGCGCCGCCACGCCGGCCATGAGCACGAAAGAAACCGCCTGCAGCGCACATCCCATCGCCATCTTGAGCACGGTCGAAGGCTCGCGCTTCCGGCTGGCCTGACGGCCCCACCACCAGATGATGAGCGGCGTGAATGCGAAGATCATGATCGGATTGATCGATTGCGCCCAGGTGGCCGGAAGCGTGGTGTCGATGACGCCGGGAATGAAGGTGCGGTTGGTGAAATCGCGGGCCCATAGCGCGATTGTGATCGGCTGCTGCTGATAGGCCATCCAGAAGAGCGAGATCGGAACGATCAGCACGATGAGCGCGATAATGGCTTTCCAATCCTGCTTTGTAAGCTTCTCGCGGACCGCCGCCTTGTTTTCTCTACGCGCTCTGGTCAACCGGTCCGGCGGCAATGTGCGCAGCGCGAAGAGATAGACCAGTACGCCCAGCGAAAGACCGACACCGGCGGCGAAGAAGCCCCAGTGCCAGCCGACTTCCTCGCCCAGTGTGCCGCAGATCAGCGGCGCCAAGGTCGCGCCGATATTGATGCCGACATAGAAGACCGAATAGGCGCGGTCGATGCGGCTGTCGCCGGGCTTGTAGAGATTGCCGACTTGCGTGGCGATGTTCGGCTTGAAGAAGCCGTTTCCCACGATCAGCAGCAGCAAACCTAGAAAGAACAGGGAGTTCTGCGTCAGCACGAACTCGCCGGCCGCCATCAGGATGCCGCCGAGAATGACCGTATAGCGTTGCCCCCAGAAGCGGTCGGCGATGTAACCGCCGAACACCGGCGTGAGATAAACCAGGCCCGTGTAAATGCCATAGAGATCGGCGGCGAACCGGTCCGTGTTGAGCGGGCCGGCAATAGATTCGAATGCGCCTTTGATCGCGCCATAGCAGAGGACATGCTCGACAACGCCGGGCTTGAGCAACTCCTCGGTCATGTAGAACAGCAGGATCGCCGCCATTCCGTAATAGGAAAAGCGCTCCGCCATTTCCGTGCTGAAGAGATAAGTCAGCCCGCGTGGATGACCGAAAAGCTGTGGCGTTTTATCCGCCGTATCCGACGTTGCCATTCCCCAAGCCCCCATTTTTCTTTGTATGACGGCGCGAGTGTGCCGGTTCTCCACACTAAAGCAATGGGTTAGGAACAGACGCGGAATCTATCGCACATACAGCACATCGCTTGCCGGATGTTTCACGGCAACTCGATGTAGCGGTCTTCGCGCGAGTAAGGAACGAAGCCCAGGCGCTGATAAAGCGGCAGCGCGCGCGGATGATCCAGCGTGCAGGTGTTCACTTTCAGCTTGGGGATGTTGTGCGCCCAGGCATTCATCACCGAATGATAGAGAAAGTAATATCCGAAATGACGGCCGACGAATTCGGGCAGCAACCCGAAATAGGCAAGCTGGCCGGCGTCTTCTTCGCGGAAATCAAGCTCGGCCATGCCGGCAGGGTTTCCTTCCGCATACAAAACGAACAGCTCGACTTTCGGATGCTGCACGATGGAGCCGAGCGCCGCATCGCTGAGCTTCTTGCGGTCCACCCAATAATAGTCGCGCCCGCAGGTGTCGTAGAGATAGCGATAGAAATGCACCGGCGGATTTTCCGCCTTGATGATCGCGATCTTGCCCTTGGGCATGGGCGGCGGCAGCGCAGCCGGTTTCGCGTCCATGTCGAGGAATGTCACAACCGTCGGGATACGTTTCTGTCCCGGCTTCAACTGAATGGTCATGTCTCGATTGGCGCGTCCGCGCGCGTACCCCATTCGCTCCAGGAGCCATCATAGAGCGCCGTTTTCTTCGCGCCTAGAACGGCGAGGGCCAGAAGCGCGATGGAGGCGGTAACACCAGAGCCGCAAGTGGTGACGATGGATTTTGCCGGATCGATGCCGCGCTTGGCGAATATCTGCGCCAGTTCGCCGGCGGATTTGAGTGTCCCGTTCTGGTTCGTGAACTCGGTATAGGGCGTGTTGGCGCTCCCGGGGATGTGGCCGCCTTTGGTGCCGGGCCGCGGCTCTGGCTCTTTCGCGCTGAACCGTCCGGCACCGCGCGCATCGACAACCTGTTCGGCTTTGCTGGCGATGTTGGCTTTCACCTGATCGAAGGTGCGCAGCAACGCGTTGTTCGGGCGCGGCGTGAAGTGGCGCGGGTAGGGCGCGGGCGTCATATCCTCGATAATCCGATGCTCGGCCTTCCATTTCGGAAAACCGCCATCGAGCACGACGACATCTTCATGGCCCATCGCGCGCAGCATCCACCACGCGCGCGCCGACGAATAGATTCCGGCGCCATCATAGACAACGATCAGGTTGCCATCACCCAGTCCGAGCTTGCGCATACGGCTGGCGAATTTCGGCGCAGGCGCCAGCATGTGCGGATAGGGCGATTTTTCGTCCGATAGATCGTCGATATCGAAGAATACCGCCCGCGGAATATGCGCGGATTCATATTCCTGTTTCGCGTTGCGTCCCGTTTGCGGCAAATACCAGGATGCATCCGCGATACGAACGTCGGGCGCGTTCAGGTGTTCGGCCAGCCATTCGGTGGAAACGAGCGGGGAGTCGGGCTTCATGACTCGTAAGGAACCTTTATCGCTTGGCGCTTATCGACCAGCCAACGCGGGATGGGCAGGTTTTTGGAGCGCAGGAATTCGGGATTGAACAGTTTGCTCTGGTAGCGGGTCCCGTAATCGCAAAGAACCGTGACGATCGTATGGCCAGGCCCCATCTGCCTGGCCATACGGATCGCGCCGGCGATATTGACGCCCGTCGAGCCCCCCATGCACAGGCCCTCATGTTCGAGCAAATCGAAGATGATAGGCAGCGCTTCTTCATCTGAAATCTGAAAAGCGTCGTCGATCGGTGTGCCTTCCAGATTGGCCGTCACGCGCCCCTGACCGATACCTTCGGTGATGGAAGAGCCTTCGGCATGAAGCGTGCCCGTCTTGATCCAGGAATAGATCGCCGCGCCCATTGGATCGGCGGCGGCAATCTGGATTTTGGGATTGTAGGTCTTCAGCCCGATGGCAACGCCACCCAGCGTGCCGCCGCTGCCGACGGCACAGGTGAATCCGTCGATGCGGCCGTTGGTCTGGTCCCAAATCTCTTTCGCGGTCGTTTGAATATGCGCATCGCGGTTGGCGGTATTGTCGAATTGATTAGCCCAGATCGCGCCGTTCTTTTCGGTCTTTGCGAGTTGCTCCGCCAGGCGGCCCGAAAGCTTCACATAGTTGTTCGGGTTTTTATATGGCACCGCCGGACATTCGATCAGTTCCGCGCCGAGCAAACGCAGCGCGTCCTTCTTCTCCTGACTCTGCGTTTCCGGAATAACGATGACGGTGCGAAAGCCAAGCGCGTTGCCGACAACGGCGAGCCCGATGCCGGTGTTGCCCGCCGTACCTTCGACAATGACGCCGCCCGGTTTGAGCGTGCCTTTCATCATCGCGTCTTTCACGATGAAGAGCGCCGCGCGGTCTTTCACCGACTGGCCCGGATTCATGAATTCGGCTTTGCCGAGGATTTCGCAGCCGGTGATTTCGGAAGCGTGTTTGAGGCGGATAAGCGGCGTGTTGCCGATTGCCGCGAGGGAATCGTGCTTGATGTCCATCGGCCGAGGAAAATGATGTCCCCTCGGAAACTAGAGGGCCGGTCAAAACGCTTCAAGGCGCGTTCGATTGTGTGAAATATCGGGCGTGAGAAGAGAAATGGCTCCGCGGGTAGGATTCGAACCTACGACCAGCCGGTTAACAGCCGGCTGCTCTACCACTGAGCTACCGCGGAACATTGGTGCGCCCTAAGTGGCGCTGCGCTCGGGGCGTCCCTATATCAAGTTTCGCGAGCGAGGCAACCCGTGACGCGAAAGGATATCCCATCGCCCGTCACACGCTTCGCTTCGGCAAACATGAAGTCCCTCTGCCCGCATGGCGCCCCTTGCGCGTCCTGCTCGGCATCGCGTTCCTGATCGGCGGGATATTTGCGATCCTGCCCGTGTTCGGCCTCTGGATGATCCCGGTCGGCATTTTGATCCTGTCGGTCGATTTTCCGCCCATTCGCCGTTTCCGCCGCAGAATGATGAGCTGGTATGGCCGTTCGCGCCTGCGCGACGCTGCCGGCAGCCTGTCACAAATCTGGGCAAAGGCCTGGGGCAGAAAAAAAGGGCCAAGCGGTTAGCTTGGCCCCAAGGCGTTGGGTAATGGTGGGGTGTCTTCAAGGGAAGACGATCAGAGGTTGCCACAGTAAGGTTAATGAAACCTTAACGACACTACCAAGTCTGGTGTGGGACGCCTGATCCACAGGAAAATCTAGTCCCACGCGCAAATAACTGGGGAAAATCTGAAGCTGCAAGGCTGGCTCGCCGAGCCGTAATGCGCGGCAACCAGCTCGTCTTTACCCGTCGGGCTTCGACGCGACAGCTTTCTCTCGCTACCGCGAGCGAAGGCTGGAGGCCTCGCCCGGAATTGAACCGGGGTTCACGGATTTGCAATCCGCTGCGTCACCACTCCGCCACGAGGCCACTCGGTGTCTGAACCGGGCAGGGGCTATATCAGATCGTCCGCCAATAACAACAGCTTCAGGGCATGCCCCGCCGCGTTGTAAGGCGGGAAAGCGCGACGTATAAGCCCGCCGCCAGCCGCCCTTTTTGCGAGTCGCCCAATGCCCGACTATCTCGCCCAGCGCATCAACATGGTCGAATCGCAGGTCCGCGTGAACGACGTGACCGATGTTCGCGTACAGAACGCGATGCGCGACATCCCGCGCGAGCGTTTCGTGCCCACATCGCGCAAAGCGACCGCCTATGCCGACGCGCCGCTGGAGGTCGTTCAGGGCCGCTTCCTCATGGAGCCGCGCGCCTTCGCGAAAATGCTTCAGCTCGCGGAAATCAAGCCGACCGACAACATCCTCGATGTCGGCAGCGCCACCGGCTACTCGACCGCCGTCCTTGCGCGGATCGGAGCGAAGGTAACGGGGGTGGAGCAGGATGCGGATCTCGTCCGGGTTGGCGTCGAGACGCTGCCCACCGTGGGCGCGTCGAACGCCAACGTGGTGCAGGGCGCCCTGCCGGAAGGCCATAAGGCTGGCGCACCCTATGACGTGATCTTCGTGAACGGCGCGATCGAAACCCGCCCCGGCGTTCTATTGGGGCAGTTGGCCGAAGGCGGGCGTCTGGTGGCGGTGGTCAAAGCAGGCGCCTCGGGCCACGCCACGGTCTTCGTAAAGGAGCAGGGGCAGATCGGTACCCGAACCGGATTCGACGCCGATGCACCAATTCTTCCGGGTTTCCGGGAGAAGGTTGGATTTGTTTTCTAGAATCCCCACATGGGATTCTGGATTTAGAGTTTTGGGGCGTTTTCGGCATGTCGAGGGTGATTTTCGGAGCGGCCTTCGCCGCGTTCGCAACAATGGGCATGGCCGCGCAGGCCGAGACCATCACGCTGAACGACGCCTTGGGGCTGGCTTATGAGACCAATCCCAACCTCGACGCGTCGCGCGCCGGGCTGCGCGCCACCGACGAAAACGTTGCCAAGGCCAATGCCGGCTGGCGGCCGACGGCCAATATCAACGGCCAATACGGTTATGAGCGCGAGCAATTCGGCGACCTATCCACCGGCAGCGGCGTAGTTCCCGGCGGCGCAATCACCAATCGCCCGCTTCAGGGGCAACTCACCGTCACCCAGCCGCTTTTTCGCGGCGGCAAGACAATCGCCGAAGTCGGCCGCGCGAAAGCGCTTGTCCGCCAGGGGCGCGCCCAACTGATCGACAGCGAGCAGCAAACGCTTTTGAACGGTGTCAGCGCCTACATGAATGTCGTGCGGGACACCGCCACCGTGAAACTGCGCGAGAACAATGTCGCGGTGCTGCAGAAGCAGCTCGATGCGACATCGAAACAGTTCCAGGTCGGTGAACTCACCAAGACCGACGTTTCGCAATCGCAGGCGCGTCTCGCCGGTGCGCAGGCACAGCTCACGCTGGCGCGCGGACAGCTGGCATCGGATCGTGCCGTGTTCGAACAGGTGATCGGCCGCCCGGCGGAAGCACTGGAAGATCAGCCTGCGCTGCCCAAACTGCCGGCGACGGAGGAAGAGGCGGCGGCGGCGGGCTTCAAGAACAATCCGATCGTGGTCGGTGCGCGCGATGCCGAGCGCGCGGCCGATCTGGCCGTCGACGATGCCTTGGGCTCTCTCTCCCCCCAGATCGGCATCCAGGGCCAGTATCAGTACCAGCAGAGTTCGGCAGGCGCGCAGTTTGGCCAGCCCGGCAACGCCCATGTCACGACCGTGTATGCGCAGGTCACCGTCCCGATCTATCAGGGTGGATCGGAATATGCCGACATCCGCCAGGCCAAAGAACTGCACAGCCAATCGCAGATGCAGGTGATAGCCGCCGACCGGCAGGTGCAGGCGAATGTTGAGAGCGCCTGGAACACCTATGTCGCAGCAAAAGCTGCGATCGCGTCCAATCAGGCGCAGGTCGATGCCGATCAGATCGCCTATGAGGGCGTGAAGAAGGAACAGGAAGTCGGCGGGCGCACCATTCTCGATGTGCTAAACGCGCAGCAGGAGCTTCTTAACGCGCAAGTCTCCGTCGTGTCTTCAACGCGCGACGCTTATGTCGCGGCCTATCAGGTTCTGCAATCGATGGGGCAGCTTACGGCGCGATATCTCAAGTTGAACGTGAAGTATTACAATCCGCATGAGCACTACGACAGCGATCATGCGCGCTGGATCGGTTTCGGCGATTGAAGCGTCATCCAATCGTTAAGAACGCGCATGTTTGCGAACGAAGGACGCGCCGCCTGTTAACCCCGTCTTTCCTTATTTGGGTAACTGTCTTACCTTCTTAAGGTCACCTGCGCGCCCGAGCGGCCGGAGCAAAACCCATGGCTAGCAGCCCCCAGCACGAACCGACGATGGAAGAGATACTGGCGTCCATCCGGAAGATCATTTCGGAGGATTCCACGGAAGCTGCCCCGGCCGAGCCCGCGCCTGTTGCTGCGGCACCGGCCGCCACCGCTCCTGCGCCCGCACCGGCACCGGCCACCGCGCCGGCCATGCAGGCACCCGTGGAAGAAGAGGACGTCCTGGAACTCACCGAGGAAGCGCCGGAACCGGCGCCCGCCGCCGCTGTCGCGGCTGCCGACGAAGTCGTCTTCCAGACCGTCGAAGCACCTGCGCCGCCGTCATCGGGATCGGACATCTTCTCCGAAAAGACTCGCCGTGCCCTCGATGAGGCGTTCAACACGCTCGACAACGAAGAGGAAGACGCGGCGAAATCCGCGCCTGCACCCATGGCTTCGACATTCCACAGCACCAATGTTGACGGCGATTCCGTGGAAGCGGTGTTCGAACGCGCCGTGCGCGACGCCGTCGGCCCGCATATCGACCAGTGGATGTCCCACCAGAAGGACGATCTGCTCGCCGCCATGCGCCCGCTTATCCGCGAATGGATGGACGAGCACTTCCCATCGATCCTGGAAGGCGCCGTACGCGATGAAGTCGCCCGCGCCGTAAAAGCGCGCGGCAAGCGCTAGCTTCGCAACCTGAATTCATCGGGCCGGGGCGGCGAAAACCTCCCGGAAAGCCTCCTCTTGACGCTTCCGGGCTGTTTGCCCAGAACCGGCGCTTAGAGGAACACCTGCTTCATGCTCGATAAGACCTTCAATCCCGGCGAAGTCGAAACCCGGATTTACGCGGAGTGGGAACACTCCGGCGCCTTCCGCGCGGGCCGCCGCCCCAACGCCGAACCCTTTTCCATCGTCATCCCGCCGCCCAACGTCACCGGCCGCCTGCACATCGGCCACGCGCTGAACAACACGCTGCAGGACGCGCTGGCGCGTTTCGAACGCATGCGCGGCAAGGACGTGCTGTGGCAGCCCGGCATGGACCACGCAGGCATCGCCACGCAGCTCGTCGTCGAGCGCCAGCTTGCCGAGAAGCAGCAAAGTCGCGCCGGCATGGGCCGCGAGAAATTCCTGGAAGAAGTGTGGCGCTGGAAGAATGAATCCGGCGGCGCGATCACCCAGCAGCTTCGCCGCCTCGGCGCCTCCGCCGACTGGTCGCGCGAGCGCTTCACGATGGACGAAGGTCTTTCGCGCGCGGTGCTGAAAGTCTTCGTCGAACTCTACAAGCAGAATCTGATCTACAAGGACAAGCGCCTTGTGAACTGGGATCCGCGTCTGCAAACCGCGGTGTCCGATCTCGAAGTTGAGAACATCGAGATGAAGGGGCACCTCTGGTATTTGAAATATCCCATCGAAGGGCAGGCGGGCCGCTTCATCACGGTCGCCACCACACGCCCGGAAACGATGCTGGGCGATACAGCGGTTGCCGTGCATCCCGACGATGAGCGTTACAAGGACCTGATCGGCAAGTTTGTCGTGCTGCCGCTCGCCAATCGCCGCATTCCGATCGTGGCTGACGAACATTCCGATCCGGAGAAGGGCACTGGTGCGGTGAAGATCACGCCGGGTCACGACTTCAACGACTTTGAAGTCGGCAAGCGCCACAATCTTCCTCTCATCAACATCCTCAACAAGGACGGCACGCTGAACAGCGAAGTGCCGGAGGCTTATCGCGGCCTCGACCGGTTCGCGGCGCGGAAAGCCATCGTCGCCGATCTGGAAGCCGTGGAGCTGCTCGACAGGATCGAACCCATCACCCACGCGGTGCCGCACGATGAGAAGACGAAGACCGTCGCGCTCGAACCGATGATGACCGAACAGTGGTATCTCAACGTCCAGCCGCTCGCGGATAAAGCGATCAAGGCGGTGGAAGATGGGCACACCAAATTCGTGCCGGACAACTGGACGAACGTCTATTTCCACTGGATGCGTAACATCCAGCCTTGGTGCATCTCGCGCCAGCTTTGGTGGGGTCACCAGATTCCGGTTTGGTATGGGCCGAATGCTGCCAACGGAAGAGTGCAAGCCTCATTCGCAACGAAGGTTTTCGCTTGCCAGTCCGACGAAGAATTTCTTGAAGCCGCGCGTGAATACTACGGCCCGAATGTTAGAATTGAAGTTGTCGGTTCTCGCGAGGAAGCCTTCAAACACATTTCAGGTGTGGGCGACAACCCAGATCACGCTATACTTTTTCGCGATCCCGATGTTCTCGACACATGGTTCTCCTCCGCGCTGTGGGCGTTCTCCACGCTCGGCTGGCCGGACAAGACGCCTGAGCTGAAGCGTTTCTATCCGACCTCGGTTCTCGTCACAGGCTTCGATATCATCTTCTTCTGGGTCGCCCGCATGATGATGATGAGCCTGTGGTTCCTGCCGGATGTGCCGTTCCACACCGTCTTCATTCACACCCGCGTCCTGGACGAGAAGGGTGTGAAGATGTCGAAGACGAAGGGCAACGTCGTCGATCCGCTCGATCTCATCGATGAATATGGCGCGGATGCGCTGCGCTTCACCTTGGCGCTGGCGGCCGGGCAGGGGCGCGACATGCGCATCGGCCCATCGCGCGTCGAAGTGAACCGGAATTTCGTCACCAAGCTGTGGAACGCTTCGCGCTTCTGCGAGATGAATGGCTGCGAGACCGCCGCCGATTTTGATCCCGCAAAGGTCACGCTCACGCCGAACCAATGGATCGTGGCCGAAACCGCTGCGACAGCACAGGAACTGACCGCGAAACTGGAAGCCTTGCGCTTCAATGAAGCGGCAGGCGCGGCCTATCACTTTATCTATGATGT
>JAFECP010000003.1:2065-4660 GCA_018242105.1 Pseudomonadota bacterium | reverse complement strand
GAGAAGGCGAAAGCCGAAACCCGCGCCACCGCCGCCTGGGTGCGAGACACCATCTTCCAGCTTCTGCATCCTTTCATGCCCTTCGTCACCGAAGAACTCTGGGCTCGCACGGCTACGGCCCCACGCGCCTCCATGCTGATCGAAGGTCCCTGGCCGGATTTGTGCGCGCTGCCGAAATTCGAAGACGCCAGCCATGCGATGAACTGGGTCATCGATCTGGTGAAGGGCGTCCGCTCCGTGCGCTCGGAAATGAACGTGCCGCCGGCCGCGAAGGTCGCGCTGGTGCTGAAAGACCCGGATGCGAAAAGCAAAGCCACGCTCGCCGCCAATCACGATGTGATCCTCACGCTCGCGCGTCTGTCTTCCGCCGAGGCCGCAGACGCATTGCCGAAAGGCTCCGCGCAATTCGTTCTGGGCGAAGCGACCGTCGGCCTGCCGCTGGGTGATGTTATCGACTTCGCGAAAGAGCGCGCGCGGCTCGAAAAAGAACTGAAGAAAGCCGAGGAAGAAATCGGCCGAATCGATGCCAAGCTCGCCAATGAGCAGTTCGTCTCCCGCGCGCCTGAAGATGTCCTTGCAGAGCAGCGAGAAAAGCGCGCCGAATACGCAGCAACCGCGGCACGGTTGAAAGACGCTGTCGGCCGGTTAGCTTAGGGAACTTTTGCATTGCCTGCCCGTTATGCCCTCGGACGGGGAATGCGCGGGTCCCAAGCCCCGCAGATGAGGAGAGATCATGTTCACACGTATCGCAAAGATCGCGGCAATTTCTGTTCTGGCTCTTGGCACCGCCGCAACGGCTGCCGATGCAAGCTGCAGCGGCCGAAAGACGACCGGCACGGTTGTCGGCGCCGGCACGGGCGGTATCCTGGGTGCTGCCATCACACATGGTAGCCCAGTTGGCATCGTCGGCGGTGCGGTCGTCGGCGGCTTGGCCGGCCACTCGATCGGCGCCAGCGGCTGCCACAGCCACTATTACCGCCACCATCACCGCGGCTATTACGACCGCCATCATCACTGGCATTACTACGGCGATTAGGGTCTAAAGACCTTGCAAACCCGGCGGCAACCCCGCCGGGTTTTTGCTATCCGGCGCCTTCCGGTTGCGAACAGTCGCATGGCTGCTTAACTCTCGCGGATCGCTATTCACATCCCGGAGATTTCACAATGCCGACACTGTTCGATCCTATCAAAGTGGGCGCTCTCACTTTGCCCAATCGCATCTGGATGGCGCCGCTCACGCGCACCCGCGCGGTGGAAGGCAGCCGCGTGCCGGCCCCGCTGGCCATTGAATACTACGCGCAGCGCGCCGGGGCAGGGCTTATCATGACGGAAGCCACGTCCGTCGATGCGATGGGCGTCGGTTATCCCAACACGCCCGGCATCTGGTCCGATGAACAGACGGATGGCTGGAAGCCGATCGTCGATGCCGTTCACAAGAAGGGCGGACACATCTTCCTGCAGCTCTGGCATGTTGGCCGGATCTCCGATCCATATTTCCTCGATGGCAAGCAACCGGTGTCGGCCAGCGCCATCGCGCCCAAAGGCCATGTGAGTTTACTGCGTCCGCAGCGCGATTACGGCGTGCCGCGCGCCCTGGAGACGAGCGAAATTCCCGGCATTATCGCTGCTTATAAGAAAGGTGCGGAGAACGCGAAGAAAGCTGGCTTCGATGGCGTGGAGATCCACGGCGCAAACGGCTATCTGCTCGATCAATTCCTGCAGGACAGCGTCAACCAGCGCACCGATGCCTATGGCGGCAGCCGCGAAAAGCGCGCGCGCCTGATGCTCGAAGTCGCGGACGCCGTGTGCGAAGTGTGGGGCGCTGATCGCGTTGGCATGCATCTGGCGCCGCGCGGTGACTCGCATACGATGGGCGACAGCGATCTCAAAGGCACTTTCACTTACGTTGCGAAGGAGTTGGGCAAACGCAAGCTCGCTTTCCTCTGCGCACGCGAACATCAGGCGGCGGACAGCATCGGTCTCGCGCTAAAAGAAGCGTTTGGCGGCGTCTATGCCGCCAACGAGGGCTTCACGAAGGAAAGCGCCGAAGCCGTTCTTGCATCCGGAGCCGCAGACGCTGTCGCCTGGGGCAAGGACTACATCGCCAATCCGGATTTGGAGGCGCGCTTCAGGAAGAACGCTCCACTCAACAAATGGGACGCCAAGACGTTCTATTCAGCCGGCCCGCACGGCTACACCGACTATCCGCCGCTCGCCTTGCAGCCCGCCTGATGAACGAAGGCCCGGATGGCAACATCCGGGCCTTTCGGCATTGTGAGCTTGAATGCCGGTTTAAGACTATTATCATATCAGGGCATGTATGATTCGCGCGCGGCCCTAAGTCTGCTTCCCGGCCTTTGCAGAGTGCAATGCTGAAACAGGGGAGCATGGGGCATCCGTCCAATCTTAAAACACAAATAGATGTAGGAATAATTTGTCTAGCCACTAGATGTTGGAAATTGCGCAATCCGGCAGAGTGAAAAGCGACAAACAATTCCATTGCGAGAAATGCTGCGGCGCGGCATGAAAGTTTCAGCAGAAATTTTCAGGTTTCGCCATGCCGAAGTTCGACAAGTCCAAGCTGCCCTCGCGCCA
>JAFECP010000003.1:0-2038 GCA_018242105.1 Pseudomonadota bacterium | reverse complement strand
ATCCATCGCCCCTTCGTCGGCGTCGCGTCATGCTGGAACGAGGCCGCGCCCTGCAACATCGCCCTGATGCGCCAGGCGCAATCCGCCAAGAAGGGCGTGAAGGAGAACGGCGGCACGCCGCGCGAATTTTGTACCATCACCGTGACCGACGGTATCGCGATGGGCCATGAGGGCATGAAGTCCTCCCTCGTCAGCCGCGAAGTGATCGCGGATTCCGTCGAACTGACGATGCGCGGTCATTGTTACGATGCTTTGGTCGGCATCGCCGGATGCGACAAGAGCTTGCCGGGCATGATGATGGCGATGCTGCGCCTGAACGTGCCGAGCGTGTTTCTCTACGGCGGCTCGATCATGCCAGGCCGGGTGAAAGGCAAGGATGTCACGGTGGTCGATATCTTTGAAGGCGTCGGCCAGTTCGCCGCCGGAAAGATGCCGGCCTGCGATCTCACCGAGCTGGAGCGCCACGCATGCCCAGGCGCGGGCGCCTGCGGCGGACAGTTCACCGCCAACACCATGGCTTGCGTGGCCGAAGCGATCGGCCTGGCGCTGCCATATTCCTCCGGTCCTCCCGCCGAAGTTCTGGCGCGCGATGACTTCGCATTGAAGGCAGGCGGGCAGGTGATGAATCTGGTCGCGCAAAACCTCCGCCCCCGGACAATCTGTACACGGAAGGCTTTCGAGAACGCGGCCATGGTCGTCGCGGCCACCGGCGGCTCCACCAATGCAGCGCTCCATCTGCCCGCGATGGCGAACGAAGTCGGCATCAAGTTCGACCTCTTCGACGTTGCCGAGATTTTCCGCAAGACGCCTTATCTCGCGTCATTGAAACCGGGTGGTCAGTATGTCGCCAAGGACATGTGGGAAGCGGGCGGCGTGCCCATGCTGATGCGGGCGTTGCTCGACGCGGGATTGCTTCACGGCGACTGCATCACGGTGACGGGCAAGACGGTTGCAGAGAACCTGAAGGACGTGAAGTTCAATCCGGACCAGAAGGTGATGAAGGACGCCGCCCATGCACTTGCGCCGACCGGCGGTGTTGTTGGACTTCGCGGCAATCTTGCCCCCGAAGGCGCCATCGTGAAGATCGCGGGCCTCAGGCACATCAAGCATCGCGGCCCGGCTCTGGTGTTCGATTGCGAGGAAGATGCTTTCGCCGCCGTTCAGGCGCGCCAATACAAGGAAGGCGACGTCATCGTCATCCGCTACGAAGGCCCCAAGGGTGGCCCCGGCATGCGCGAGATGCTGTCCACGACGGCAGCACTATACGGGCAGGGCGTTGAGAACATCGCGCTGATCACAGACGGCCGCTTCTCCGGCGGCACGCGCGGCCTCTGCGTCGGCCATGTCGGTCCCGAAGCAATGGATGGCGGCCCCATCGGCCTGCTGAAAAACGGCGACATCATCACCATCGACGCTGACAAAGGCACGATGGATGTCGACGTCTCGGATGCGGAACTCGCCGAGCGTCGCAAGGCGTGGAGACCGAAAGCCCCGTCGTTCAAGTCCGGCGCGCTAGCGCGGTACGCGAAGAATGTAGGACCAGCTCGCGATGGCGCGATCACCACACCGGGTGCGGCGGATGAAGTCCGCTGCTATGCCGATATCTGATCGCCGCGATTTCGCCGCCATTGGCCCTTAGAATCGCTTCATGACCACGAACGTCGCGCCACGAATCGAAGTCATCCCGCGGGGACAGCTTTCTGCAGATGAACAACTCGCGCAGTTGGAATGGCTCGCCGATCTGCTGGATTCGCGGTTCATTCTTCCCGGCACGGACATCCGCTTCGGGCTGGACGGCGTGATCGGGCTGGTACCCGTGGTTGGCGACATCATCTCTGCGCTGATCAGCTTCTATCTGATCTCGCGTGCATCTGAGCTGGGTCTATCGCCTTGGGTGAAAACCCGCATGGTCTGGAACGTGGCGCTCGATACCGTCGTCGGCGCAATACCGATCCTGGGTGATGCGTTCGATGTCAGTTTCAAATCCAACCGGCGCAACATCGCGCTGGCCCGCCGCTATCTGGTAAAACACGGCTCT
>JAFECP010000039.1 GCA_018242105.1 Pseudomonadota bacterium | reverse complement strand
TCGCGCAGGCGCCGCTGGATGACGCGGCGAGCGACCTGCCCGACAGGGGAGGCATAAAACTCCGAGAGGCCGGCGGAATCGTGATTCATCGCGGAATGTGCCTAGACCTCAGCCGTCACGGGTTCAATGGAGCACCGCGGATTGCTAGGCTGGCCCTGGAAAAGGAACCCGTAAATGGCCGAAATCAGCGTCACGCTCATCCCCTGCCTGCAGGATAACTACGCCTATCTCGTCACCGGCGGCGCCGGGCTTTGTGCGGTGGTCGATCCGTCCGAGCCGGAGCCGGTGCGCAGAGCGCTTCGCGAGCACGGGCTGAAGCTCACACACATCCTCAACACCCACCACCATCTGGATCATTGCGGCGGCAATCTTGCGCTCAAGGAAGAGTTCGGCGCGAAGGTGATAGGGCCGGGCAAGGATCGCGGCCGCATTCCCGGCATCGATATTGGCGTGAGCGAGGCGGAACCCTGGCGCTTCGGATCGCACAGCGTGAAAGTGCTGGAGATTCCGGCGCACACCTCTTCGCACATCGCTTTTGTGTTCGAGGACATGGCGTTCACGGGCGACACGCTGTTCGCCATGGGCTGCGGGCGCTTGTTCGAAGGCACGCCGCAAATGATGTGGGACAGTCTTTCAAAGCTGATGAAGTTGCCGGACGCGACCAAGATTTATTGCGGGCACGAATACACGCTCAGCAATGGCAAATTCGCGCTCACCCTGGAGCCGAAGAACGCCGACCTTCAGGCAAGAATGAAGGATGTGGAAGCCGCGCGCGCGAAAGGCGCGCCGACGATCCCCTCGACGATGGGGCTTGAAAAAAAGACCAATCCGTTCCTGCGTCCGGATTCGAAGGAAATCCGCGCGACGCTGGGAATGGAGAACGCCGGCAATGTTGCGGTGTTCGCGGAGACGCGAAAGCGCAAGGATTCGTTCTAGTTGCCGCCGTCCGGCTTTTTGTCGTCTTTCTTCTTGTCCGGCTGACCGGTCGCCACATCCGCGGCGCCGCTCACGACATCGCCGGTGACATGGACCGCCGTGGACGCAACCGTGACCGCGCCGCCCACAACCGCACCGCCGACGCTGGCGACCACGCAGCCGGACAGCGCAAACCCTGCAAACGCCAGCGCGGCAAGACCCGGAATCTTCTGCATCGTGAACTCCCTCGACCCGCACACGCTGACAGCAAAAGGTTACGCAGAGCTTCCCGCGGGCGCAATGAGGGCTGCGGCGGCGCCCCAATGTTCCACGATCCGCTCCGCGCCGGCGGCCAACAATCTGGCAGGCGAGGCTTCGTCCATATGGCCGCCTCCCGCGAAGCCCCACACCCGCATGCCCGCCGCACGGGCGGCATGCACACCGTGCACGCTGTCTTCAAAGACAAGGCAGCCTGATGGTTCGACATGGAGCTTCTTCGCGGCGTAGAGAAATACATCGGGCGCCGGTTTGCCGTGGGCGACCAGATCGGTGGAATAAACATGCGGTGCGAAGTGATCCCACAATCCCGTCCGGCGGAGTTTTTCTTCGAGCGCATCGGCGGTGCTGGAACTCGCCACGGCTTTGCGATGCGTCACCGCCGCGATCATGCGCAGCGCGCCTTTCACTTCTTTCAATCGGCTGAGCGAGGCGCGATAGGCGCCGTAACAGCGTTCCTGAAACCCTTCCGGCAAAGGACGGCCGGTGCGCTCCAGGCAATCCTGCGCCAGCAGATCGAAGAAGGCCTGTGTCGTGCGGCCCATGAAGCGGGCTTTGTATTCACCCAGATCGTAGGTCAGACCCACTTCTGCCGCCGCCACGATCTCGACTTCTAGCGCCAGCACTTCGCTGTCCACCAACACGCCATCGCAATCGAAAATGATTGCGTCGATCAAGTGGCGAATTCCAGGGCGACCGCGCTGAAGTGCAAAACGGCCGCGGCCAGCACGAAGCCATGCCAGATCGCTTTGTGAAACGGAATGCGCTCGATCACGTAGAAAGCGACACCCGCGGAATAGACAAGACCGCCGCCGATAAGAAGCCAGAAATCGACGGCGGCGACCGACGCCGCGAGCGGCTTCAATACAAGAACGACCATCCAGCCCATGCCCAGATAGAGCGCGAGAGCGGCGGTTTCAAAGCGTCGCGGAAACAACACCTTCAACGCAACGCCGAGGCTCGCGCATATCCAGATCGCCCAAAGCACGGCGGTCCCATAAGGCGCGCCCACGCGATTGACGGCGAACGGCGTGTAGGTCGCGGCGATCATGATGAAGATCGCGGCATGATCGATGCGGCGCAGAAGCTGTTTGGGCCGCGCCGTTTCCGGCACCATGTTGTAGATGCCGGAGGCAAAGATCATCGCCAGCAGGCCCAGGCAATAGACCGTGACGCTGGCCTCCGCCGAAACACCGACATGCAATAGCAGCCATGCCGCTGCGTTGACGGCAAATAGCATGCCGGCAACGTGGATAACCCCATCCACGATGTCCTCGTGGCGGCTGTAGATCCGGTCTGCTTTTCCCATCGGCGTCATGCGAAGTTCCCTTGCGGCCAATATGCGCATAGCACAAGAGCGCAAGGCCACACGATTTCTTACAATTCATGCGGGTTCCGCGGACAGCTTCGGCTGCCGCACAAATCGGCTATACTCCCCCGCGAGGCGAGCGGGAACCGCCGGACCTCAACCGGCAAGGCATCGCTCGAACCGAGAGGGGACGAGATATGCGTAAGGAAATTCTGCTGGCGGCCCTCATGCTTGGTGGCGCGTGGCCGTTGCTGGGGTCTGCCCGCGCGCAAGACCAGACCCCGGACGTGGATTCCATTGGCATCGAGACCGTGACGGTCACGGCGCGGCGGCGCGCGGAAGATCAGGAACGGGTTCCGGTCGCGATCACGCCGATATCCGGCGCGCAGTTGCGCGATACCGGCACGAAATCGGCGATCGATTTGCAGACCCTCGCGCCATCGCTGACCGTGTCGGGCGATCTCGGATCGCGCGATACCGACATCTTCACCATCCGCGGCCAGACCCAGCCTTTCGGCGGCGCCGATCCGGGCGTGCAGACATATTTCGCCGATGTGCCGTTCAATGCGAGCGGACGCGGAAGCCTTTACGACCTCGACAATGTGCAGGTGCTGAACGGCCCGCAGGGAACGCTGTTCGGCCGCAACACGACTGGCGGCGCGATTCTGTTCGAGCCCAAGCGCCCCGACGATCAGTTCGGCGGCTATATCGATGCGACTGCCGGCGATCATGGCGACCGCGAATTGCAGGGCGCGATCAACATTCCGGCCGGCGACACACTGGCGATCCGCCTGGCTGGAGATGTGGCCCATCGCGGCGGCTTCACCAAGGACGTCACCACCGGGCAAAACCTCGACAATGTGAACTATCAGGCATTCCGCGCCGGCGTGACATGGCGGCCGTTCAGCGGCTTCGAGAATTACGCCGTGTTCGATTGGCTGCGCGACCACAATCACGGCACCGGCGCGGAGCTGACGGCGCTGGCGCCGCAAGCTCAGCTCACCGCTTTCGCCGTGGGCCAATTCCAGCTTGCGGGCGATCCCAACGCGGTGGTGGACGGGACCGCCGCGATCAACGCCTTCTACCCCACGCTGCAATTCGCGCTCGCCAACCAACAGGCGCTGGGCATCCGCAAGACGACATCGAGCATTCCGCTTTTCTACAGGCGCGACTCGTGGGGCGCCACCGACATCGCGACATGGGATGTGGCCGCGCATCTGCATCTGAAGAACATCTTTGGCTACCGGCGCGACAAGGAGCAGCCGTCTTTCGATTATGACGGCTCGTTCCTGCCGATTCTCGACATTCCGAATCCACGCACCTGGGAATCCAATTCTTTCCAGGTGACGGAAGAATTCCAGGTGAGCGGAGAGAACGCGGACAACACCTTCAACTGGATCGCGGGCTTCTATCATGAACTCGATCATCCGGCCGGTTATGCCGAAGTGGAACGCGACGTGTTCGGCGGCGGCACCGCATTCCCGCCGCTCTCCAGCACCGAGATCGACCGCCTCGCCAATGGCGGCACATCGAACGCCATCTATGCGCAGATGCATTTCGACGTGTCGTCCTGGATCAGGGGCCTGAGCTTCGACGCGGGCGGGCGCTACACCTGGGATCACAAGGTCGCATCATCCGCCGTCTGCATCATTCCGGCGATGGGCCTTTCCTGCCCCTATCCGGTGCCCGAAACCGCGCCTTACGGACAACCCACCCTGAAGGGCAGCTTCCATGCGCCGACATGGACGCTGGCGGCCAATTACCAGGCGACGGACGATACCATGCTCTACGCGACTTACCGGCGCGGTTACAAAAGCGGCGGCTTCAACAGCGGCGCAGTGGGCACGGGCCTTGAGGAATTCAGGCCCGAATATCTGACCGACGTGGAAGTGGGCATCAAGAACAACTGGACGATCCTGGGCGTGCCGGGCCGCACCAACGCGGACGCCTATTACGGCTGGTACAAGGACATCCAGAAGAACGACATCGTTTCGATCACCGATTTCGTTCCGCCTGGGCCGCCGGTGACGCGCGTCGGCGCGACGACGCTCAACGCCGCAAAGGCGACGGTGAAAGGCATCGAATTGTCGGCGACGTTCATCCCCAACCAGAATATCGAGATCAGCCCGTTCTATTCCTATACCGGCGCCAGCTACGGCCGCTTCGTGCTGCCGACAGCGATCTTCAACGGCGCGTTCGTCGGCACGGCGGACCATGCCGGCAATCCCTTCGCTTACACGCCCAAGAACAAGTTCGGCGTCAACGCGCGATTCCACCTGCCGTTCGAGCCCGCATGGGGCGCGATGTATGTGAGCGCACAATGGTACACGCAAAGCAAAGAGTGGTTCACCGACCTGTCGGACGAAGAGCCGGATGCGTTTCAGAACGGTTACGACCTCCTCAATCTGCGCTTCGACTGGAACGGCGTCCTCGGCTCTTCCTTCGACGCAGGCGTATTCGTGACCAACGTCACGGACCGCAAATACAAGGTCGCCGCGAACGCGCTGGAGCACCTGACCGGCACCACCGCCTCGATCTATGGCGAGCCGCGCATGTTCGGCGTCGAACTGCGCTATCGTTTCGGGGAAGACGCGCACTGATTCTGCCGGGGGCGAATATGGATGGAATTGCAAACGCGCTGGCGGCTTTGCCGCTGGCCAATCTGAGGCTGGGCGGCATGAGCGTGGAGCTGACGATGCTCGCCCTCGCCTGCGTGCTGGGCTTCGTGCATCTGTTTCTGGGCGCGCATTTCGCGACCCAGGAACATGGCGCGGCCTGGAACACCGGCGCGCGCGACAACACACCGCCGTTCAAAGGCAAAGTCGCCGGGCGTCTTGAACGGGCCTTCCACAATTTCCGCGAGACATTTCCGATCTTCGCGGTGGCGGTTCTCATCATCACCGTGCTGGACCGGCATAACGCGCGCACCGAATGGGGCGCACAGCTCTATTTCTGGATGCGGGTGATTTACCTGCCGCTCTATTGGGCGGGCGTGCCGATGCTGCGCACGCTCATCTGGCTTTTGTCCACGCTGGGAATCCTGCTGGTGCTGTCAGCCGCTTTCGCGGGCTGATCAGGTCAGCGAATTCTCGTCGACGGGCGGTGAAGCGGCGATCGCCTTGCCGCCCTTCTCGATATTCGGGAGCAGCGCGGTGAGCAAGCCGATGGCGGGCAGGAACGAGCATACGCTGTAGGTATATTCGATGCCCCAACGATCGGCGAACAATCCGATCATGGCCGCGCCGATGCCGCCCATGCCGAACGAGAACCCGTAGAACATGCCCGACACCATGCCGATGCGGCCGGGCATGAGTTCCTGCGCGAACACCACGATGGCCGGAAACGCCGACGCGAGCAGCAAGCCGATGATCACCGACAACGCCGAAGTCCAGAACAGATTGGCGAAAGGCAGCATCAGCGTGAAGGGCAGGATACCGAGGATAGATACCCAGATCACCAGCTTGCGGCCGATGCGATCGCCGATAGGGCCGCCCGCAAAGGTGCCGACAGCGACCGCGCCCAGAAACACGAACAGATGAATCTGCGCGGCCTGCACCGAAACATGAAAATGATGGATCAGATAGAAAGTGTAGTAGCTGGTGATGCTGGCGAGATAGAAATATTTCGAGAAGATCAGCATCAAGAGAATGAAGATCGAGAACACGATGCGGCGCTGCGACAGGCCCGGCTCCGCCCATGTCTTCTGCGCCGCTTTCATGCGCGCGATGCCGTGATCCTTGTACCAGCGCCCCACATAGAACAGCACCACGATGGAGATCAGCGCGAAGAGCGCGCTCCAGGTGATCGATTTGTGGCCGTAGGTCATCACCACCGCGGCGGCGAGGATCGGCCCCAGCGCCGAGCCGGTGTTGCCGCCGACCTGGAACAGCGATTGCGCCAGACCGTGCCGCCCGCCCGAAGCCATGCGCGCAACCCGCGCGGACTCCGGGTGGAAAACGGACGAACCGACGCCGACGATAGCGGCGGCGAGAAGAACCATCCCGTAGCTCTGCGCCATGCCAAGGCCTGCGATGCCCACCAGCGTGAACGCCGCGCCCACCGGCAACGAGAACGGCATCGGCCGCTTGTCCGACACGAAGCCCACGACAGGCTGCAGCAGCGAGGCGGTGCATTGGAAGACCAAGGTAATCAGACCTACCTGCGCGAACGACAGATGAAACATCGTCTTAAGTGAAGGATAGATGGATGGAATGAGCGACTGCATCATGTCGTTGAGCATGTGGCAGAAGCTGATGGCGAAGAGCACGGAGAAGGTGGTGCCGTGCTGCGCGATGACGGAGGCGGGCTTGTTCACTTGGGCAACTCGGAAAATAGCGGTTGGCGGCGGGTGTAGGAGATGGAGCCCCGCTTGTCGAGAATATGCGCGGCATCGCATGACCGGCAGGCGCAAAGCGCATAGAATCCCACACCATGGCCGATTCCCGCAACATCGAGACATTGTTCGTAACCGCGCTTTACCGGACGAAAATCGCCGCGCGGGGACTGAACGCGGCGCTCGCCCAGACCTGCCTCGCCATCGCCATGGAAGACCGGGCCGGGCAGCGCTGGGCGAAAGCGCACGGCTACAAGGGTTATACCTCCTATGCGTCGCTCGACGATCTGCCGCAGCGCGCCAGCGTGTTCGGCGAGCTGGTGAAACATATCGACAAACATGTGCGGACCTTCGGCAAGACATTGGACTTCGAACTGGGCAGCCGGGCGCTCGCTTTGGATTCGCTCTGGATCAATGTGATGGATCGCGGTGGCATCCATAGCGCGCATATCCACCCGCATGCGGCGGTCAGCGGCACTTATTATGTCGATGTGCCGGAGGGCGCGGCCGATATCCGCTTCGAGGACCCGCGCCTTGCCATGATGATGGCCGCGCCGCCGCGCAAGGAAAAGGCACGCCGGCAGAACCAGACTTTTGCGCGTGTCTCGCCGAAAGCCGGAACGCTGCTTCTGTGGGAAAGCTTCCTGCGGCACGAGGTCCTTGCGAACGATGCGCGTGGAAAACGCATCAGCGTCAGCTTCAACTACGCCCTGCGCTGAGCGCTGCCTCTTTCTCAGACCGCGAAGTGGTAGAGGCCGGCCCAGATGACGAAGCCCATCAGGCACGCGCCGGCAGCCGCCGCGCCGGCGAATTCGCTTCGGGATAGCACACCGTCCTTCAGCGCCGAACGGGCGACCACAAAGGAAATCGGCAGGTAGAACAGGGTGGCGGTGACGACGCCCGGCGAATATTGGCTCCACCATGCCGTTGCGAAGAGATGGAACAGCGCGTCCCAGAACAGATTGGCGCTGGCCCACAGGATCAGCACGAACGCGGTCCAGCGGGTGCGGGAGGCGGTGGCGAACATGGTCAGCGCCAGCATCACCGTCATGAAGAAGGCGTTGTTCTCGACGAAGGCCTGATCGCTCATCGCGCCGCCCACGACATGGCTGACCCAGTGGGCAAAACCGCCCAGCCATTCCTCCGCGATATGCGCGGCGAAGCTTGCGGGCATCAGCCAGATCAGGCGATAGAAGGTGCCGGGTTGCGGTAGCATGCCGCTTCCCTAGCATGCGCCGTATCGATCGGGAATTTCGACCATGGACGAAGACGACCTGCCGCCGCGCCCCTTGCGCGACGCGCCCGAACAAACCGAAGGCTTCGCGCAATCGTTGGGCGAGCTGGCGGGCGGCAGCCTCTGGATCGCGCTGTTCCTGGCGGTGGCGGGCGGCCTCCTCTATTTCCTGCTGCGCGCGGCGCATTGAGGCCTCACATGCGGAAGTTTGTTCTGGCACTTGCGATCTCAGCCGTGACGGCAATGTCTGCTTCGGCACAAGACATGCCTGCGCAGAAGCAAGCCACTATCGAAACCTCATTGGGCACCATCACAGTGGCGCTGGATGCGAGCCGCGCACCGCTCACGGTTGCCAATTTCATCCGTTATGCGAAGGAAAAACATTTCGACGGCACGGTGTTCTACCGGGTCGTTCCCGGCGCGCTGATCCAGGCAGGAAGCTACGATGCCAACGGCAAGCCGCGCGCAGGCGTGCATGCGCCGATCCGCTTTGAGGGCGATAACGGCCTCAAGAATGTGCGCGGCGCCATTGCCATGGCGCATGGCGACGATGCCAATAGTGCGACGAGCGAATTCTTCATCGACATCGCGCCGCTGCCTTCGCTGGATCACGACGCCAACAATGCCGGATTCGCGGTATTCGGACAGGTTACTGGCGGCATGGACGTCGTGGACAAGATCGCGGCACTGCCGCTCGGCGGCAAAGGGCCGTTCGCGGGCGCCGCGCCGGTGACGCCGGTGGTTATCGAGAAGGTAACGATCGCCGATCTGCCCCCCGCTGTCCCGCCGTCATCAGCTCCTGCCGATCCGCATTAGCCACGCAGCATTTCGGCATCCCATGCGTTTAGAGCGAGATGATCACGCTCACCCAGATTCGCGCCGAAGCGGAGAAATGTACCGACTGCCCGCTCTACAAGCACGCGACACAGACCGTGTTCGGCGATGGGCCGGCGGGTGCGCAGATTGTGCTTGTCGGCGAGCAGCCCGGCGATCAGGAAGATCTGGCCGGCAAACCGTTCGTAGGCCCAGCGGGACAGGTCCTCGATCGGGCTCTGAGCGATGCGCAAATCGAGCGGAAGAAGATCTACATCACCAATGCGGTGAAGCATTTCAAATTCGAACCGCGCGGCAAGCGGCGCATCCATTCCAGGCCCAATGCTGTGGAAATCAGGATCTGCCATCAATGGATCGCGCGCGAGCTTTCCACCGTAGCACCCGGCGTGGTGGTGGCGATGGGCGCGACGGCGGCCCAATCTTTGATGGGAAAGGTCATACCCATCGGTAAGAATCGCGGCCGCGAACTGACATGGGCGGACGGTCGGCGCGGGATCATCACCGTGCATCCGTCTTATCTGCTGCGCATTCCCGACGCGGATTCCAAAGCGCGCGAATACAAGGCCTTCGTGCGTGACCTCGAACTCGCGGCGTCACTCCTGCGGAAGTGATTGTTTTTCCGCCGATGCGCGCCGCCAACGCCATGCGATCCATGCCAAACCAAGTACGATGGCGGAAACGAGCGCGATGTCGAGCCAGTGAATCGCGTCTTTCACCCAGGGCTGCGATTGCCATGCCAGACCGAACTCATAGCCGAGCGTGGCGAGCGCAAGACACCACAGGAAGCAACCTGCGAAGGTGTAGAGTTCGAATTTCCAGATGGTCATGCGCGCGAAACCCGCGGGCAGCGACACGACGACAGGCAGAAGCGGCATCAGCCGCGTGACGAAAATGGTGATGCCGCCCCAGCGCTGGAAATAGCGCTCAACACGATCCACCTTCGCCCTGGTGAGAAAGACGTAGCCGCCATACCGGTCGATCAGCGCGCGCCCGCCGATGGCGCCGATGTAATAGATGATCGTCGAGCCGATATTGCAGCCCAGCGCCCCGGCGGCCGCCACCCAGATCAGGTGAAAGCGCCCCTGCGACGCCAGATACCCCGAAAACGGCATCACGATCTCGGACGGAACGGGAAGCAGCGATGATTCCAGCGCCATCAACAACACGATGCCGGGATAACCCAGCCATGCGATGACATGGGTAATCAGCGTGGCGATAGCGGCGACGATGTGGTCGAGAATGGGGAGAGGCTCCGATACAGGGCGTCCGTCATGGCCGGGCTTGTCCCGGCTATCCATACACGCCGTCCCGGCCTCTGGAAAATGGGTGGCCGGGACAAGCCCGGCCATGACGATTCAGGATTGAGGTTTAGAGATCAAAGCGACGACATGCAGACTCGGCCTCGGATGGACTCGCGAATTTGCCAGATTTGGCCTGCGCCAATGCTTCGAGAATCGCGAGCAGATGCACAGGATCGCCTGCGCGAATCCAATGTGAAGGTGACGCTCTCGCTCAGCCAGCGCAGCGTGGACTTCTTCAAGCGCGAAGCGAAGAAGCAGCATGCCCCCTATCAACGCATGATCCGCGCGCTGGTGGATGCGCATGCAGAGAAGGACGAGAGCTAAATACGGCCGCTGTCGCCTTCGTGAAAGCCAAAGGAAAGTGAGATGAATCGCAAATGCGCAGCGCCCAACATATAACGGAATTTCGGCCAAACACGCTGCAAAGGAGCTTTACGCGAAAGCGCACAAGACTATCCTTGAGCTAAAAGAGCTCATTGGATCTTCTTCTTAGTTACTTCTGCCGCGCCTTGCGGGCCGCGTAACGCGCGTCGCGCGCGGCTTTCTGGTCGGCGAGAAGCTGAGCGTGGGCTTTCAGGCGCTCGACCTTCTCTCGTTCCTTGGCTTCGGCTTCTTCGCGGGCGGCGGCTTCGGCGGCGAGGCGGGCGGCCTCGCGTTCTTCCGCTTCCTTCTTCGCGCGCGCTTCTTTCTCAATGCGGCGCTGCTCTTCGCGCTCGGCGCGTTCCTTGGCGATGCGCGCGCGCTCGGCGTCGAGCTGCGGCTTCTTGGCGGCGACTTCCGCCATCTTCGCGCGCACTTTCTCTAACTGTGTCTGGCGCGCCTTCTGGGCGTCGCCCTGACGATCTGCGAATTTGTCGGGATTGGAACCACGCATGCGAAACTTGTCTCGCCTTTCTTTTTGAACCGGATGAATAGAAAATTCGCGACCCATCCCGCAAGGGGCAGGCCGCGAATTGTGTGATCAGTTGTCGAGGAACGACCGCAATTTGCGGCTGCGGCTAGGGTGCTTGAGCTTGCGCAGGGCTTTCGCCTCGATCTGGCGGATACGTTCGCGCGTCACCGAGAACTGCTGGCCGACTTCTTCCAGCGTGTGATCGGTGTTCATTCCGATGCCGAAGCGCATGCGCAGCACGCGTTCCTCGCGCGGGGTTAGCGTGGCCAGAACGCGCGTGGTCGTCTCGCGCAGGTTGGCCTGGATGGCGGCGTCGATCGGCAGGATCGCGTTCTTGTCCTCGATGAAATCGCCCAGATGCGAGTCTTCTTCGTCGCCGATGGGCGTTTCGAGGCTGATCGGCTCCTTGGCGATCTTCAAAACCTTGCGCACTTTTTCCAGCGGCATAGCGAGGCGTTCGGCCAGCTCTTCCGGCGTCGGCTCGCGGCCGATTTCGTGCAGCATCTGGCGGGACGTGCGCACCAGCTTGTTGATCGTCTCGATCAT
>JAFECP010000038.1:41910-49371 GCA_018242105.1 Pseudomonadota bacterium | reverse complement strand
CGGGTGAGCGCGAGATTGGGGTTCTCCAACCCGCCCAGCGCGTTGACGATGATCATGCTGCCCGCTCCTTTTGCCGCTTTTGGGGCGGCCTTTCCGAATGCCTGTGCCGAAATGGAACTCGCCGCCGCAGCAACGCCCATTGCCAAGATTTCACGCCTGTTGCCGCTCGCCATCTGCACCCCCATCTATGTTTGGAGTAGCATTGTTCTTGGCGCTGCCACGCGGCGCAACCTTATTCGCCGCGCCCGCGTTGCAGCCATGAGGGTTGCGCCATGCAAAGCGTTCAACAGCGTCTGCATCTGATCTGGGCCGACAAGATCGTGCTGTGGCTCGTGTTTCTGGGCATCGCGGCGCTCGTCATCTGCTGGTGCCTGGTCGCCGTCGCGGCGGGCGTGGAAGGCGCCAATCATGTGGCGCTGCGCCTTGGATGGGACCCAGACATCGCCATTGCGCTGTTGGCTCTTTGGGGTGTTCTGCGCGCGCTCGACTTCGTTGCCCGCGGCGCGACGCACAAGCTCTTCATTCCCACGTGCGAACCGCAAGCGCCGGCGATGACCGTCCACGATCAGCCCGCTTCCACGGGCAAGCCGATGGCGGCGGCTTGATTTGTCTTTCAAGTGATGGCTTGCCGAGCCGAAGCTCGCGGTAACAAGTCCGTCTTCGCCCTCCGGGCTACGGCGCGACAGCCTTCGCTGCGCTCCGCGAGCGAAGGCTGGTGCGGGCGGCCGGACTTGAACCGGCACAGGCCTTGCGGCCCAACGGATTTTAAGTCCGGTGCGTCTACCATTCCGCCACGCCCGCCTGGACGCGCCCTGTATAGCGATGAGCTTCGCCCGCTAGAAGCCTGGCGGAAATGGCTGCCGAATAAAGGAACGAAAGACAACTTATAGTTGAGTATATTCAAGAAAGTCAAATATTTCCAAGGCTTAAGCACGATTGACAGTGCGGGTCCGCTGACTATAGTGCCGGGCCTTCCGGGGACATTCCCGCAAACGCATCTGGAAAGCCTGAGACGAAATGAGCAAGCGCGCATCCGCCAAATTCAAAATCGACCGCCGCATGGGCGAGAGCATCTGGGGCCGCAACAAGAGCCCTGTGAACAAGCGCTCTTACGGCCCGGGCCAGCACGGCCAGCGCCGCGCCAAGAAGCTGTCGGACTACGGCACGCAGTTGCAGGCCAAACAAAAACTGAAGGGCGTGTATGGCAACATCACCGAGCGCCAGTTCCGCAAATATTATCAGGAAGCCTCGCGCCGCCCGGGCGATACCGGCGAGAACATGATCGGCCTGCTCGAGCGCCGCCTCGATGCCGTTGTCTATCGCGCCAAGTTCGTGCCCTCGCCCTTCGCTGCGCGCCAGCTCGTCAGCCACGGCCATGTGAAGGTCAACGGCCGCCGCGTGACGGTTGCGTCCTATCAGGTCAAAGAAGGCGACACGCTGGAGCTTTCCGCCAAGGCGAAGGACATGGCGCTGGTGCTTGAGGCCACGAAGAGCCCCGAGCGCGATGTGGCCGATTACATCGAAGCCAACCACGACAAGATGACGGCGAAATTCCTGCGCACGCCAAAGCTGGCGGACGTGCCCTATGCCGCGCAGATGCAGCCGCATCTCATCGTTGAATTCTATTCCCGCTAATAAGATCGACCCTCCCCTTGAGGAAGGGTCGAAATTTGTGAAGCAAATTTCGGGGAGGGGTCATGCAGTTTTGCGGCCCCCTCCCCGATCCGTTTCCGCTACGCTGCAACGGATCGACCCTCCCTCAAGGGGAGGGTAGAATTTTGCGCATCCCCAAGGATTCCCCCCTCATGTTTACGGTCTATGGCGACAAGGGTTCGGGCGCGTTCTCCGCAGAGGCGGCGCTGGCCGAAGTGGGGGCGCCCTACGAGTTTCACCTGATTTCGCTGGAGAAGAACGAGCAGCGCAAACCGGAATTCCTGGCGATCAATCCCAGCGGCAAGATGCCGGCGCTGAAATTGCCGGAAGGCCAGATCGTCACCGAGTCGCTAGCGATCGTGCTGACCATCGCCGATCATTTCCCCAACGCGCATCTGCTGCCCAATCAGGCCAGCGTGGAACGCGCACGCGCGTATCGCTGGCTGGCGTTCATGGCGGCGGAAATCTATCCGATGGTGGAGATTTCCGACTATCCGGAGCGTTTCGCGCCGGCAGGTGCGGAAGCCGAAGCGTTGCGTCAGAAAGCCCGCGCCCGAATCCGCGAGCGTTTGCTGATCGTGGAGCGGCAGGTGGCGGGGCCGTGGTTTCTGCCCAGCGGGTTTTCGATACTGGATATCTACGCCGCAATGTTCTCGCGCTGGCGCGGTTCGCTGGGCAAGGAATGGGCGGCGGCGGGGCATATCCCGAAGCTGGACGCGCTGTCGAAAGAGCTATCGCAGCGGCCTGCGCTCAAGGAAATCTGGAAACGGCATTTCTGGAACGATTGATGCTTCGTGGCTCGCTTCGCGAGCACCTCAGCATGACGCGGTATCGTCATCCTGAGGTGGCCGCGCAAGCGGCCCTCGAAGGATGGCTACGCGTTCTCCAGCACGATGCCTTTTTCGGCGAGGAACGGCGCCAGCTCGTCCGCTTCGTACATCTCTTTCAGGATGTCGCAGCCGCCGACGAATTCGCCCTTCACATAAAGCTGCGGGATCGTCGGCCAGTTGGAGAATTCCTTGATGCCCTGGCGGATCTCCGGATCTTTCAGCACATCGATCGCTTTGAACTTCACGCCGAGATTGGAGAGGATGCCGACCGCCGCCGCGGAGAATCCGCATTGCGGAAACACGGGCGTGCCTTTCATGAACAGCAACACATCGTTGCCGGAAACTTCGCTCTGGATGCGGTCGTGAACGGTCGTCATGGCTGGCCTCGTTTCGCTGGCATTGAATTAGGCGTGGGCAACCCGAGCGTCAAGAATAGCGCCGGTTCCCAAACCACGGAAAGCACGGCGGATAATCAGTCTTTCGCCGCGGTTTGCAGCGAAAGAGCGTGGAGTTCGCCGCCCATGCGGCCTTTCAGCGCCGCGTAAACCATCTGGTGCTGCTGCACGCGAGTTTTGCCCTTGAAGGCGGACGAAGAAACCATGGCGGCCCAATGGTCATCGTCATCGGCCAGCGCGGTGATGGTGACATCCGCATCCGGAAAGGCTTCGCGGATCAGCTTCTCGATATCGGCGGCGGGCATACCCATGGAGCTATTTTATCCCAATCATACTCATTGTCATCCCGGCCAAGCGATGCGGAAGCATCGCGCCGAGCCGGGACCCATCGTGCAGCGGTGCAATGGGTCCCGGGTCTCGCTGCGCTCGCGCGAGATGACAGGTTAGTTCGTATGCGGCGCAGACATATATTTCGGAAACCACTCCTCATGCGCCTTGCGCAGGGTGGCGAGCGAAACCTCGCCTTCACGTTCCACGCGCACCACCTTGTCGGCAACCGTCTTGCCGATGATGGCGTGAATGATGCCCGCCGCGCGCAATTCGCCTTCGATCTTGTCGGCTTCTTTCGCGGGAACGGCCAGCACGTAACGCGCCTGATCTTCGCCGAAGAAGAAGGGGATGGCGTCCACCGTGGTGCCCGCGACGCCGGCATCGACGCCGATATTTCCCGCCATCGCCATTTCCGCGAGTGCGGAGAGCAGGCCGCCATCGGAGCAATCATGCACCGTGTCCACGCGGCCGGATTCGATGAGCTTGCGGACGAATTCGCCGTTCTTGCGCTCGGCTTTGAGATCGACCGGCGGCGCGCCGCCCTCTTCGCGGGTTTCCACTTCGCGCAAGTAAATCGACTGGCCGAGATGGCCCTTCGTTTCGCCGATCAGCAACAGCGCATCGCCTTCGCGCTTCAGCGCGACGGTCGCCATGCGATGCACATCCTGCATCAACCCGACGCCGCCGATGGCGGGCGTGGGCAGGATGCCTTCGCCGTTCGTCTCATTGTAGAGCGAGCAATTGCCGCCGATGACCGGATAATCCAGCGCGCGGCAGGCTTCGCCGATGCCGTCGATGCCGGCGACGATCTGGCCCATGATTTCCGGCTTCTGCGGATTGCCGAAATTGAGATTGTCCGTCACCGCCAGCGGCAACGCGCCGACGGCGGAAATGTTGCGATAGCTTTCCGCCACCGCCTGCTTGGCGCCTTCGAACGGATCGGCCTGGCAATAGCGCGGCGTGACATCGGTGGAGATCGCAAGGCCCTTGCTCGTGCCGTGCACGCGCACCACCGCGGCATCGCCGCCCGGCTTCTGCACCGTGTCGGCCATGACGGTGTGATCGTATTGCTCCCACACCCAGCGGCGCGAGGCCATGTCGGGCGAGCCGATCACCGTGACCAGCGAGTCCATAAGCTTCTTGGATTTGTCGAACTTCACCGGCGCATGTTTCGGCGCGGGCGGCGTGAAGGGACGCTCCAGCACCGGCGCTTCGTCCGACAGCGCGGTGATCGGCATGTCGGCTTCGATCTTGCCTTTATGCTTCACGACAAGGCGCTTCGTATCGGTGGTGATGCCGATGACGGCGAAATCCAACTCCCACTTCTTGAAGATCTTTTCCGCTTCCGCTTCGCGGCCCGGCTTCAAGACCGCGAGCATGCGCTCTTGGCTTTCCGACAGCATCATCTCATAGGCCGTCATGTTTGCTTCGCGCTGCGGGACCTTGTCGAGATCAAGCTCGATGCCGCTGCCGCCCTTGTCGCCCATTTCGGCAGACGACGAGGTGAGGCCCGCAGCCCCCATGTCCTGAATGGCGATGATCGCGTCCGTCGCCATCAGTTCGAGGCAGGCTTCGAGCAGCAGCTTCTCGGTGAAAGGATCGCCGACCTGCACGGTTGGGCGCTTCTCGTCCGACGCATCGTCGAATTCCGCGCTCGCCATCGTGGCGCCGTGGATGCCGTCGCGGCCCGTCTTGGAACCGATATAGACGACGGGATTGCCCGCGCCTTTGGCGGCGGAGAGGAAGATGTTGTTCGCCTTGGCGAGGCCAACGCACATCGCGTTGACGAGGATGTTGCCGTTGTAGGAGCGGTGGAAATTCACCTCGCCGCCGACGGTGGGCACGCCCATGCAGTTGCCGTAACCGCCGATGCCATGCACCACGCCTTCGACGAGATGGCGCGTCTTGGGATGCGACGGCTCACCGAAACGCAGCGCGTTCATCATCGCGATGGGGCGCGCGCCCATGGTGAACACATCGCGCATGATGCCGCCCACGCCCGTCGCCGCGCCCTGATAGGGCTCGATAAAGCTGGGATGGTTGTGCGATTCCATCTTGAAGATGCAGGCATCGCCATCGCCGATGTCGATCACGCCCGCGTTCTCGCCGGGCCCCTGGATCACCCACGGCGCTTTCGTCGGCAGCTTGCGCAGATGAAAGCGCGTGGATTTGTAGGAACAATGCTCGCTCCACATCACCGAGAAGATGCCCAGCTCCACCAGCGACGGCTCGCGATTGAGCAGGCGCTTGATATGCGCATATTCGCCTTCGGTAAGGCCGTGTTCTTTGACGAGTTCGGGGGTGATGGCGGTCATTTAGTGCGACGATTCACGTTTAACTTCGTTGTTTGCAAGATCAGGACAAACGACCGGAATTTTCAGGACGCCATTTGAGTTCACACCGCCGACAGCCGCTATTCCGCAAGCCTCCAGCGCAATGCTCTTAATGTAGTGCAGTTGCAAAGTAACCCAAGCCATCCAAAGACCGAGTACGACTACCCCCGCAATCTTGAGCGCCTTCACGACAGCGTCTCAATCAAACTCTGGAACAGCGCCTTGCCGTCTTCGCCGCCGAGGAGCGGATCGACGACGCGCTCGGGATGCGGCATGAGGCCGAGCACGTTGCGCTTCTCGTTCAGGATGCCGGCGATGTTGCGCGCAGAGCCGTTCGGGTTATCGCCCTGCGCATAGCGGAACGCGACGCGGTTCTCGCCCTCAAGGCGGTTCAATGTTTCATCATCGGCGAAGTAATTGCCCTCGCCATGCGCCACGGGAATCGAAATCTCCTGCCCCTTGGCATATTTGCGCGTGAAGGCGGATTGGGTTTCCTCCACCGTCAGCTTCACCGGGCGGCAGACGAATTTGAGATCGGCATTGCGCATCAGCGCGCCGGGCAGCATGTGGGTTTCGGTCAGCACCTGAAATCCATTGCAGATGCCGACGACCGCGCCGCCCTTCTCCGCATGCGCCTTCACCGCCTTCATCACCGAAGACTGGCTCGCCATCGCGCCGCAGCGCAGATAATCGCCGTAAGAGAACCCGCCCGGCAGCACGACCAGATCGACATCCGGCAGCGCGCTGTCCTGATGCCAGACCATGTGCGGGTCTTTGCCGGTGAGCTGCTTCAGCGCCGTCTGCGCATCGCGGTCGCAATTTGAAGCGGGAAAAATGATGACGGCAGATTTCACAGCACAGACTCCACGCAATCACCTCCCCCTTGTGGGGAGGTCAAAAAATCCAAGCGCAGCGAAGGACTTTTTGGGTGGGGGGACACGGACGCAGGATTAACCCCCACCCGAAACGCTGCGCGTTTCGACCTCCCCACAAGGGGGAGGTGATGAGAGATGCAAACGCCATGGTTCATGCCTTCAGCTCGATCTCGTATTTTTCGATCACGGTGTTGGCGAGGAGCTTCTCGCACATGTCTTTCAGCGAGGCGCGGGCCTTGGCTTCATCGCTCTCTTTCAATTCCAGATCGATGACCTTGCCTTGCCGCACTTCACCCACCGCGCCGAAGCCCAGGCCGTGCAGCGCATTGCCGATGGCCTTGCCCTGCGGATCGAGAACACCGTTCTTCAACGTAACAAAAACGCGGGCTTTCATTCGTACTCTGTCCTCATCTTCACCCTCCCCTTGAGGGAGGGTCGGAGAGCGAAGCGATCCGGGGAGGGGTCCACGCACAGCGTCGTGAAGATAACCCCTCCCCGAAATTTGCTACGCAAATTGTCGGCCCTCCCTCAAGGGAGGGCGGGGAGTCTCGCCGTTCAACCTCCCTCAAGGGGAGGTGGAAAACCATAACCAATCGCGCAGGTGACTTATGCGCGAGTCATTTAAGCGCACCGGCTAGCGCACCAGCACCGGGCCTTTGTTCTCGCCCTGCACATTCTCCGGCATGATGCCGAGGCGGCGCGCCACTTCGCTGTAGGCTTCGACCACGCCGCCGAGATCGCGGCGGAAACGGTCCTTGTCCATCTTCTCGTTGGATTGCGCGTCCCACAGGCGGCACGAATCCGGGCTGATCTCGTCGGCCAGGACGATGCGCATGTAATCGTTTTCCCACAGGCGGCCGAATTCCACCTTGAAGTCCACCAGCTTGATGCCGACGCCGAGGAAAAGGCCGGAAAGGAAATCGTTGATGCGGATCGTCAGATTCACGATATCGTCGAGGTCCTGCGGCGAGGCCCATCCGAAAGCGGTGATGTGCTCTTCGCTCACCAAGGGATCGTGCAGCGCGTCGTTCTTGTAGCAATATTC
>JAFECP010000038.1:34915-41867 GCA_018242105.1 Pseudomonadota bacterium | reverse complement strand
AGCGAACCGGCGGCGACATTGCGCACGATCACTTCCAGCGGAATGATCTCCACTTCCTTCACCAGTTGCTCGCGCATGTTGAGCCGCTTCATGAAATGCGTCGGCACGCCGATCTGGCCGAGCTGCGTCATCAGATATTCGCTGATGCGGTTGTTGAGCACGCCCTTGCCGTCGAGCACGGCTTTCTTGGTGGCGTCGAACGCGGTGGTGTCGTCCTTGAAATAGGTGATGAGGGTGCCGGGCTCCGGGCCTTCATAAAGAATCTTGGCCTTGCCTTCATAGATCTGGCGGCGGCGTTTCATGGACATGATGTTTCCCGTCGGGCGGCCCAAAAGCGAAAAAGGGGCTTTCCAGCCCCCGCTAGGAAGTCAATTTAGCGGATGGCGGACAGCCGCGGCAACGCGGCTCAGGGTTGCAGCGCGGCTTCTGTAGAGCCATTTCTGTTAATGGTCCATGGTGGATCGCGCCACTAGCAGGTGGTGTTTTTGGAATGTTTTTCAAGAGGTTACGGATGGGTAGCGGATTCGAGGATCGCAAGAAGGCAGCCGAAGGCAAATGGGCGCATGACGAGGCGCTGCGCTTCAAGGTGATGGCGCGCCGGAACAAGCTTCTGGGCCTGTGGGCGGCCGGGGAAATGGGTATTTCCGGCGCCGAATCGGATGCCTATGCCAAGGCCGTGGTGCAGGCCGATTTCGAAGAAGCCGGCGACGAAGACGTGTTCCGCAAGATCCGCCGGGATTTCGATGCGAAGAAGGTCGCCGCATCCGACCACATCATCCGCAAGAAGATGGAAGAACTGCTCGCCGTGGCCGGCGATCAGGTGATGGCGGAAACGAAGTGAGTTTTCCTCCCCCGTTTTACGGGGGAGGTGTCGAGCGCAGCGAGACGGAGGGGGTGGCTGCGACGGAGAATTTTCTGCTCCACGACCGCTGCCCCCTCCACCACTTCGTGGTCCCCCTCCCCCGTAAAACGGGGGAGGAAAACTACTCGCCGCGCAACTTCGCCAAGGCCTCTGGAAACCTTCGTGACAGCGGTGCTTCCAGCGCTCCCAATTCCACGGTGTAGTCGCCGGAGCCTTCGGGCTTCAGCGCCGTCATGGCCTTGGCATTCACCAGCCAGGAGCGGTGGGTGCGCAGGAAGCCGCGCGGGCCAAGCTCGTTTTCCAGCGCCGAAAGCGGCGAGCGCATCATCAGCTTGCGCCCGTCGCGCAGCACGAACTCCACATAGTTTCCCGCCGAGGCGATTGCGAGCACTTCGTCCAGCCGCACGCGGTTGAGTTTTGCGCCATCGCGGATGTCGAAGGTGAGCGTCTGGCCCGGCGCAGCGATGAGTTGCTGCTGGCGCAACAGATGCTCGATCAGCGCAAAGCCGGCGACGAAAAGTGCGTAACCCAGAACGTCCTTGCGGAACTCATAGAAGAAATTCGGCCAGAAACTGCCGAAATCGTAATGGTCGCCCGCAAGCCAATAGATCAGCGTGCGCACCAGATTGAAGCCCCAGACATGAAGAAGAGAGAACAGAAACACGATCGGGACGTGAACCAGCAATTTCCAGCGCGGACGCACGAAAGGCGGCGCGAGCCGGTAGCCGATCCAGGGGATCCAGAAGAAGGCCATAAGCGCGATCCAGCTCGAGCCCTCCCAAACGACCGGCCCCGCGAGATCCGCCTGATTTCGCGTATCGGTGATCACGTTGATCATGTTGATGACCGCGACCAGCGCGGCGGCCGTGGCGAAGGAATAGAGAAACGTCCGCCGCAGCGTTCCGTTTGTCCCCACCGCGTCGCCGCCTATCCCAAGCCATTGCCAGAAATCACTTATCCGGCGCGCTCCGCCCCCGGCCTCTTTCGGGCGGGCAGCGGCCAACACAGATTGGGGATCAACGCCGGACATGGTTTGAATATAGGACGTCCGGCACGCGATGCGGGAGAGGCGAATGCGCAAGGGCGATGTGGTGAAAGCGGTTGTGGCGGCAGGGGCGCTGATCCTCGCCGGGACATGCGCAAAGGCCGGGACCGGCTGGGGTTATTACGGCGGCGATGAAGGCGGGCAGCGGTTTTCCTCCGCCAGCCAGATCACACCGGCCAATGTCACCCAGCTCGAGCAGGCCTGGAGCTTTTCCACGGGTGACATGAAGACCAAAGCCAGCGCCATGCGCCGCGCTTCCTTCGAGAACACGCCGATCCTGGCGGACGGCAAGCTTTATGTGTGCTCGCCCTTCAACGAGGTGAGCGCGCTCGATCCGGGCACCGGCAAGCAGCTTTGGCGTTTCGATCCGAAGCTGAACAGCGATATGCGCTATCCGAACGACTTCGTCTGCCGCGGCGTGGCTTACGCCGTGATGCCGGGGATCAGGGGGCTTTGCGCCACGCGCATCTACATGAACACCGCGGACCGGCGGCTGATCGCGCTGGACGCGAAAAGCGGAAAGCTTTGCCCCGCGTTCGGCAAGAACGGCGCCGTTGTCATACCGCCGGGTCAGCAGATCGAGGGCAAGCATTTCGGCCGCATCCACACGACCTCCGCGCCGGTGGTGACGCATGGCGTGGTAATCGTGGGTTCCTCCATCGACGACAACCAGAAGGTCGATGAGCTGCGCGGCACCGTGCATGCGTTCGACGCGGTGACGGGCGCGGCGAAATGGGCGTTCGATCCACTCGCCCATGAGCCGAAAGGATTTCGCGGCGGCGCGGCGAATGTGTGGGCGCCGATGAGCGTGGACGAGAAGCAGGGGCTGGTGATCCTGCCCGTATCCAGTGCGAGCACCGATTTCTGGGGCGGGCTGCGCGTGGGCGACGGCAAATACGCGAACTCCATCGTCGCGCTGCATGTGAACGACGGCAGCGTGGCGTGGTCGTTCCAGACGACGCATCACGACGTGTGGGACTACGACATTCCCGCGCAGCCGACGCTGGGCATGGTGACGTATAAGGGCAAGACCGAGCCTGCCGTGTTGCAGCCGACGAAACAGGGTCTGCTGTTCACGATCAATCGGCAGAACGGACAACCGCTCATTCCGGTTGTCGAGCGCAAGGTGCCGCAAGGCGGCGCGCCGGGCGAGAAACTATCGCCGACGCAGCCCATTCCCGTTGCGCCCGCGCCGCTGGCGGCCAACCGCATCGCGCCGGACGACGCTTTCGGCCTGACATTCTGGGACCGCGGCAAATGCCGCGATGCGATCGCCGCCGCGCGGCATGACGGGCTTTACACGCCGCCGAGCCTGAAGGGCACGATCGTCTATCCCTTCACCGGCGGCGGGACGAATTGGGGCGGGCTCGCCTTCGATCAGAAACACGACATTGTCTATGTGAACACCTCGAACGTCATGCATCTGGTGAAGCTCATTCCGCAGAAGCAATTCTCCGAAGCGCGCGAGAAGTTTGCCGGCAAGGAGGTTTCGCCCAATGAAGGCGCGCCCTTCGGCATGCTGCGTGAGACGATCCTTTCGCCCATCGGAATGCCGTGCAATCCGCCGCCATGGGGACAGCTTCACGCCGTGGATATGCACACGGGCAAGATCCTGTGGTCGGTGCCGCTGGGCACGACGGAGGACATGGCGCCGTTCAGCGAATACATCCTTGGCAAAACCGGAACGCCCAATCTCGGCGGTCCGATGGTGACGGCGGGCGGGCTCGTCTTCATCGGCGCGGCGATGGACGACTATATCCGTGCTTTCGATGCGAAGAGCGGCAAGGAATTGTGGAAGGGCCGCCTGCCCGCCGGCGGACAGGCGACGCCGATGACTTACATGTGGAAGGGCAGGCAGTATGTGGTGATCGCCGCCGGCGGCCATTCCAAGCTCGATACAAAGCGCGGCGATCAGGTGATCGCGTATGCTTTGCCGAACTAGGGACTATGTTTGATCCCAATGGTCGCGGTGATGATGGCGATGATGTTCCGTCCAGCGCGTCTGGGTGTCGTGGAAATTCCCATGCGCCGTGAAGTCGACATCGAAGTCCAGCTCATTGGCGAGGAACATGTCGGTGAGCTTCATCTGCCAGGTGATAAGATGGCCGTTGCCGCTCTGGGTGACGGCCGGTTTCACCTCGCGATCGCCGGCATAGACCGGATTGATATGATCCACGGAGCCCGGCAGCCAGACGCTGAAGGTGTAGGTGTGGTCGCCGAACATCGAGGTGAGAACATCGCGGCCGATGTGATCGTCTGAATCCTCGTCATGGTGGCGGCGCGCGCTGTCGATGTGGAATGAGCGGTGAAAATTCACCTCTGTCCCGCCAAGACCGAGCAACTTCTTGCCCCTGACATGCAGGCTGATGGTCTCGTCTGACAGTTTCAGGTCAGAGAGATCGTGGAAGGCTGTGCCACTGGTCTGCACCGTCTTGCCATCCACAACGGAAATCCGGGTGTGAAGCGGCATGTCGTCATCGATATCGATGTCGGCGTGGTGTTTGCGCAGGCCATCGCCCACAATGCCGTCCGCGGCCACGGCTATCTGATAGCCGCCGGAGCCGTTGCTGCCGATGGCGACCTTCTGCGAAAGGTCGAAACAGCCGGACAGGCCCACCGTGCAGGCAACGACAACGCCCAGCGAAATCAACCGCTTCGGCGCGAAAACCGCGAAATTCATGGCTCACTCCCAAGGCGCGGGAACCCGCGCGTGCCCATGACATAGGTGGGGGCTTGGCCGAAACAAGAGAACCGCCCGAGGGAGGGCCTAGCCGAACAGGCGGCTGAAAATCGTGTCGACGTGCTTGAAGTGATAGTCGTTATCGAACATCGCCTCGAGCGATTTTGCCGGCACCGCTTTCGAAACCGTGGGATCGGCCTTCAACAATTCCAGCAGCGTGCCCTCACCGGCCCATGCGCGCATCGCATTCGATTGCACCAGCTTGTAGGCCGCCTCGCGCTCGATGCCCGCTTGCGTCAGCGCCAGCAGCGCGCGCTGCGAATGCACGATGCCTTGCGTCAGATCCAGGTTCTTCTGCATCTTGTCGGCGCGGATGAGCAGCTTGTCGATCACACCCGCCATGCGCACCAGCGCAAAATCCAGCGTGATGGTCGCGTCCGGCGCGATGAACCGCTCGACCGAGGAATGCGACATGTCCCGCTCATGCCACAGCGCGACGTTCTCAAACGCCGGCATTGCATAAGAACGCACCATGCGCGCCAGGCCAACCACGTTTTCGCTCAGGATCGGGTTGCGCTTGTGCGGCATGGCGGAGGAACCCTTCTGCCCTTCCGCGAAGAATTCCTGCGCCTCCACCACTTCGGTGCGCTGCAGATGGCGCACTTCCGTCGCCAGCCGCTCCAGCGAACTCGCCACCACCGCCAGCGCCGCAAAATATGCGGCATGACGATCGCGCGGGATCACTTGTGTCGAGATCGGTTCAAACCGTAAGCCCAGCTTCGCCGCGACATGCGCTTCGACGCGCGGATCGACATTGGCGAACGTCCCCATCGCGCCGGAGATCATAGTGGTCGCCACTTCCGCGCGCGCCGTTTTCAGCCGCTCCTTGTTGCGCAGGAATTCGGCATAGAAGCCCGCGAGCTTCAGACCGAATGTCGTGGGCTCGCCATGGATACCGTGGCTGCGGCCGATGGTAGGCGTGTATTTGTGCTCCAGCGCGCGCTTCTTCAGCGCGGCAAGCAGCAGATCGACATCGGCGATCAGAATGTCCGTCGCGCGCGTGAGTTGCACGGCGGTCGTCGTGTCCAGCACGTCCGACGACGTCATGCCCTGATGCACGAAGCGCGCGGAGGGGCCGATCAGTTCCGCCAGATGCTGCGTGAACGCCAGCGTCTCGTGGCGCGTGACCTGTTCGATCTCGACAATGCGATCCGGGCTGATCTTTGCCGCATTGCCCTTCTTCCGGATCTCCGTGGCTGCTTCCTTCGGGATGACGCCAAGTTCCGCCATCGCGTCGGCGGCGTGCGCTTCGATCTCGAAATGAATGCGGTATTTGGTGTCGTCCGACCAGATCGAAACCATCTCCGGGCGCGAGTAACGCGGAATCATTCAGATATCTCCAAGGCCGCCGAGGGCCAGATATTTGATCTCAACATAATCTTCGATGCCGTATTTGGAGCCTTCGCGCCCGATGCCGGATTCCTTCACGCCGCCGAACGGCGCCACTTCCGTGGAGATGATGCCTTCATTGATGCCGAGGATGCCGTATTCCAGCGCTTCGGCGACTCGGAAGATGCGGCCGACATCGCGGGCGTAGAAATAGGCGGCGAGGCCGAATTCGGTGTCGTTGGAAATGCGGATCGCCTCATCGTCGGTCTTGAAACGGAAGAGCGTGGCGACGGGACCGAAGATTTCGGTCTTGGCGATGTCCATCGCAGGCGTGACATCCTTCACCAGCGTGGGCTCGAAGAACTGGCCTCTCACGCGCTTGCCGCCCATGGTGATTTTCGCGCCACGCGCCGTGGCGTCTTTCAGAAGCTTCTCGACCTTCTCCACGGCGTCTTCGGTGATGAGCGGGCCTTGCGTGACGCCGTCTTCGAAACCATCGCCAACTTTCAGCCTGGCGATGCGCGCTGAGAGCTTTTCGGCGAAGGCGTCATAGACCTTGTCCTGCACCAGAATGCGGTTCGCGCAGACGCAGGTCTGGCCCATGTTGCGNNGCCATCGCGCCGTCGGCGGCGGCATCGAGGTCGGCATCGTCGAACACGATGAAGGGTGCGTTGCCGCCCAGTTCCAGCGACACCTTCTTCACCGTGGAAGCGCATTGCTTCATCAGCAGCTTGCCGATCTCGGTCGAGCCGGTGAAAGAGAATTTGGCGACTTTCGGATTCTGCGTGAGTTCAAGGCCGACTTCGGACGATTTGCTCGTCGTCACCACATTGAACACGCCCTTGGGGATGCCCGCGCGATGCGCGAGTTCGGCCAGCGCCAGCGCGGAAAGCGGCGTCTCGCTGGCGGGCTTGATCACGAAGGTGCAGCCGGCGGCGAGCGCGGGCGCGCATTTGCGCGTGATCATGGCGTTGGG
>JAFECP010000038.1:0-34717 GCA_018242105.1 Pseudomonadota bacterium | reverse complement strand
TGGGCTCCCATGATGAGTTCGAACCATTTGCGCAGCAGCGCGGCGCGTTCCTTGGCGGTCTTCTTTTTCCAAGCTGGGAAAGCGTCCTGCGCGGCGTCGATGGCGGCGCGGGTATCTGCGGCGGAAAGATCGGCGACATCGGCGAGTTTCTCGCCGGTCGATGGATTGGTGACGGCGAAGGTCTTGGCGCCTTTGCTCCAGGCGCCGTTCACATAGGCGGCGGATTTTAGGAGCGTTTCATCTTTCAGTTTGAGCATGACGAACCTCGCGAAAAGCCTTTCTGGCGCGTCCCTCGACGAGGGTGTTCTAGAGCATGGTCCCGGCGGATAGAAGCACGGCGAAAAGCGGCATTTTGAGCAGCGTAATGGCTTGAAAATGCTGAGAGAGAAATGACCTCAAAAGGATGAAGGGGCGGCTCTCGCGAACCGCCCCTTCGGGAGCCGTTCCCCATGCCAGTAGGGAACAGGCAAACCTCACATGTCAGCCCGCCTGCTCCGGCGGGAAAATCACTCTTCTTCGGCGTCGCCGTCCTTGTCGTCGCCATGGGCCAGAACTTCGCCGATCAGACCGACGCTGCCCCGGATGGTGGCTTCGATCTTGTCGGCAGTTTCCGGATGTTCTTTCAGGAAGGTCTTGGCGGCTTCGCGGCCCTGGCCGATGCGCTCGCCATCATAGGAGAACCACGAACCGGATTTCTCCACGATGTTCGCTTTCACACCGAGATCCAGAAGCTCGCCGGTCTTGGAGATGCCCTGGCCGTACATGATGTCGAACTCGACCTGCTTGAAGGGCGGCGCAACCTTGTTCTTGACCACTTTCACGCGCGTCTGGTTGCCGACCACTTCGTCGTGATCCTTGATCGCGCCGATGCGGCGGATGTCAAGGCGCACGGAAGCGTAGAATTTCAGCGCATTGCCGCCGGTCGTCGTTTCCGGGTTGCCGAACATGATGCCGATCTTCATGCGAATCTGGTTGATGAAGAGGACGATGGTGTTCGATTTGGAAATGCTGCCCGTCAGCTTGCGCAGCGCCTGGCTCATCAACCGCGCCTGAAGACCGGGAAGGGAATCGCCCATCTCGCCTTCGAGTTCGGCTTTGGGCGTCAGTGCCGCGACCGAATCGATCACCACGATGTCGACGCCGCCGGAACGCACCAGCGTGTCGCAGATTTCCAGCGCCTGCTCGCCCGTGTCGGGCTGGGAGATCAGCATCTCGTCGATATCGACGCCGAGCTTGCGGGCATAAATCGGATCGAGCGCATGTTCCGCGTCCACATAGGCCGCGATGCCGCCCTTCTTCTGAATCTCCGCCACGACATGCAGCGCCAGAGTGGTCTTGCCGGAGGATTCAGGGCCGTAAACTTCGATCACGCGGCCGCGAGGCAAGCCGCCGATGCCCAGCGCGATGTCGAGGCCGAGCGATCCGGTGGACACCGCATCCTGCACCTCGGTCGCCGCCTCGCGGGCGCCCAGTTTCATCACGCTGCCCTTGCCGAAGGCGCGGTCGATCTGGCTCAGCGCCGCTTCCAGCGCGCGCTTGCGTTCGCTGTTGTCGTCCTTGCTCTTGTCTTTGCCCACAACGCGCAAAACCGCTTCCTTCGAGGCTGCCATGACTGGTTTCTCCTTCTTTGCATGCCGCCCACCGGCGCGCAACGAAGGGGAATGTATCGTTTTTGTTCTCGTTGGCAAGACGCTAGCCAAGGTGCTGATTCGGCTCCGAAATACCGGATGTTGTTCTGGAGATGTTCACAATCCCATCCCGCAGGTGCGGGGACGCCCGCCGCGTCCGAATCGCAGGGCCGATTCCGGGGCTCCCAACCGGCCAGAAGGCGCCGGAACCGATGGCTTTTGCGCCCAGATATGCCGGCGGGCGATGGCTAGAAGGACACGCAGTCGATGTTGTCCACCCGCATCACCGAGCGCTGGCGGAAGCGCTTTTTGTAGGCGCTCCGGATGGCATCGATTCTGGCATCGGCATCGGCGCCCACCGCATGCCAGAGCAGCAGAACATGCGAGCGTTCCTTAGAGATGGCTCCGCGCGGCGGCTTCCATTGGCCGTAGCCGTCGAACGCGGTGAGACCGTCCGGGAAACGGGGTGTCACCTCATGCGCGAGAAACGCGTTCCATTGCGCATCGCTGACATGACCTGCGCCGAACAGAAGTTCGGTGCGCGCCATCGCCGCGCCATGTGAGGGGCATTGGGCGGCAACCGCCGGCGGCGCGGCCAGCAATGCGAGAACGAGAAGCGCATGTCTCATTCCGGCAAGCTTGTCACGCCGCCGCGCGGGCGAACAGTCAGGGCTTTACGAATTTCAGCATGTACTGGTCGGTGTGGCCCTGGATGGACTTGTCGAAGATCGGCTTGGTGTGATCGTCGCCCGCGCGATGCAGCGCGCTACCCTCGCCCGCCAGCCTGAACCCGGCGGCTTCGACTTCGCGGATCACTTGCGCCTTCTCGATGCGATGCAGCTTCTCGATGTCCGCTTCGGCGGTGCCGGGATTGGCCTGATGATCGAGGATGAAATAGGTGCCGCCCGATTTAAGCGAATCGAATACGTGCTTGTTGAACGCGGCCATATCGACCTTGCCGTATTTGGCGATGTGCAGGTCGTGATAGTTCTGCGTGATCCAGAACAGATCCACCTTCTCCGGCAGATTGAATTCACCGAACGCGCCGATCTGGATGGAGACGTTCTTGTGGTTGGGCTCGGCGGCGACCTTCGCGTCCGATCCGTCATCCCATTTCCTGTTCTCGATTCCATAGATGTGGCCGCTCGGTCCCACCACATCGCTCAGCATGCGGGTGAAATAGCCGCCGCCGGGAAACAGCTCGGCGACCTTCATGCCTGGCTTCACGCCGGCAAACGCAATCGTATCGGCAGGCAGGCGTATGGCATCGCGGCCGGTATCGGCCTTGGGCCGCGTCGAATCGCTTACGGCCTTGGACACATAGCCGGGCGCCGCGGCAATCGCTGCGCCACTGAGCGCGAGCATCATTGCGGCGCCGAGAAGAATCTTTTTCATGGATGGGTCTCCCGAAGAGTGGGCGAACTCTATCCGCGCAGACGGATGGCGGCGGACACTTTTCCGTTAGGTGCAGCGCAAAATCAGGATTTCGGCACGGGCGCGGCAGACAGGACGTCCTTCACCTTCGCCGCCAACTGTTTGAGCCCGAAGGGCTTGGGCAGGAAATGCATGTCCGCGGTGTTCTGGTCGTTGCGGCGGAAGGCTTCTTCCGCATAGCCCGACATGAAGATCACCGCGATTTCGGGGCGCACGCGCTTCAGATTCCGCACCAGAGTCGGGCCATCCATATTGGGCATCACCACATCGGTGATGAGCAGATGGATCGGGCCGGGATGGTTGCGCACCAGCTCCAGCGCTTCCTCGCCGCCAGGCGCTTCCAGCACCTTGTAGCCGCGCACGCGCAAGGCCCGCGCCGCGAAGCTGCGCACGGCTTCTTCATCTTCGACCAGCAGCACGGTGTCCTGTCCGGTGATGTCGCGCGCCGGCGCCGCTTCTACCTGCACCACCGGCATTTCGCCTTTGAACCGCGGCAGGAAGATCGAGAAGGTGGTGCCTCTGCCGACTTCGCTATCGACGGTGATGTAACCGCCGGTCTGCTTCACGATGCCGTACACCGTCGCCAGGCCGAGGCCCGTGCCGGAGCCGACCGGCTTGGTGGTGAAGAACGGATCGAAGATCTTTCCAATATGTTCCTTGGCGATGCCCGTGCCCTGATCGGCAACATCGATGCGAACATAATCGTCCGCGGGCATGATCGCGGCCCCCAGCGGCATCGCCTGCGGCACGCTTTGATTGGCGGTGCGGATGGTGATTGTGCCGCCCTTGGGCATCGCGTCGCGCGCGTTCACGACAAGATTCATGATCGCATTGGTGAGCTGCGATTCATCGGCGTTGATCGGCCAAAGATCGGGAGCGTTTTCCAACTTGATCTCGATGCCTTCGCCGACAAGGCGGCTGAGCAACTGATGCATCTCGGCTATGGCGCCGTTCAGCGCCAACACCTTGGGCTGCATCGTCTGCTCGCGGCTGAAGGCGAGAAGTTGCTTCACCAGATTGGCGGCGCGCAATGCATCCTGATGGATGAGATTGATCTCGTTGAACGACGGATCGCCCGCGGTGTGGCGCATCAACAGGAATTCGGAATTGCCGATGATGACGGTGAGGATGTTGTTGAAGTCGTGCGCCACGCCGCCCGCGAGCTTGCCGACCGCCTGCATCTTCTGCGATTGCGCGAACTTCGTCTCCAGCGCCTTCTGCTCGGAAACATCGACAAGATAAAGAATGACGCGGCCGGAATTTGACGATGGGCCGCCATTGGCCGGCGCGGCATACAATTCCGCCATGCGCTCGGGCTGGCCGGCGGGCCGAAGCTCCACGGCTTTGCCATGTGCGCTATCTTTCGCCCTGGCGAGAAGGTCCAGCACTGTGGGCTTGTCGGCGGCTTCGATAAGATCGCCGAGATTGCGGCCTGCGCCCGCATTCAAAAATTCCGCGAAGGCATTGTTCGCTTCGACAATCCGCCCGTCCGCATCAGCGATGGCGACGCCGACCGGCGCATCGCGGAACACGGCGGTAGCCAGTTGCGGCGAGGCGGCTGGCGCAGCCGAAGCACGCGGCGCGGCATCGTGCATGACAAGGCGCGGCGCGAACCACCACGCCGACGTGCCGTTTGCCAATGGGCGCACGGCGGCTGTGATTTCAATGCCGCCGCCAATGGAGAATGTCTCTTCCCGCTGCTCGCGATCGGCGGCGCTCTTGGTCAGCCGGTAAAGCGTAGCGGCGCTGGCTTCGTTGCCCAGCGCCAGCTCCGGCGGCGGGGGGGCATCGGCCTTGGGCGTGCCGGACATGCCGCGATAGATGTCGTTGCAATCGATAACCGCGCCATCCGCGCCGGTCACGGCCCACGCGACATTGGCGCGCGCGGCGGCTTCCGCGATGAGCCGCGCTTCATCGGCACTTACCGCTTCGCGCGGCCAGATCGCATATAAAAAGATGGAGGCGACAGCGCCGATACCGGCCAGCAACGCCACACCCGCCCAGCGCGCGGCATCCGGCGCACCGACCGCGAGCCCGGCTGCCGCCAGCGCGAGAATGACAAAGCCCATCGCCGCCCAGCGCCAGGCGCCGGCGGGGAGGCCGTAATTTCCAAGGGTGAGCGCGCGAACCGTCACGAATCGATATTACGCGAACGAGGGCCTTCTTTCCTCACCGTTTTTCGCGGAAACGCCGAGCGGGGAACAACCAGCATTTCTGGGTTCACGGCCATTGTTCTTGGGTTAGGAAAACCCATTAAACTGCGGCCGCATCAGCGGGAGTTCGTCTCATGAAAGCCGACGAGATTCGCCAGATCAATCGCGACGGCTGGGACAGGCGTGTCGAGGAGCAAGACGTTTGGACGCGCCCGGTCTCTTCCAAAGATATCCAGCAGGCGCGAGGCGGCGATTGGTCGGTCGTCCTGACACCGAACAAACCCGTTCCCAAGGATTGGTTCGGCGACCTTGGGAACAAGGCGGTACTCTGCTTGGCCTCAGGAGGTGGCCAGCAAGGGCCGCTGCTAGCCGCGGCTGGCGCTCGCGTCACCGTATTCGATGCCTCGCCCAAACAACTTGCCCAAGACGAAGCAGTTTCGCACCGCGATGATCTTCCGCTGACGATCCAGCAGGGGTTTATGCACGATCTGTCGGCATTTGAAGACGGCCTGTTCGATCTGATCTTTCATCCCGTCTCAAATTCATATGCACCGGAAATACTGCCCGTATGGCGAGAATGCTATCGGGTGCTGCGGCCCGGCGGGGCGCTGCTCGCAGGCTTTATGAATCCCATTGTCTATGTGTTCGACTCCGAAGCAGCAGATCAACTCACGGTAAAGTTTCCGTTGCCCTATGCAGACGCCGTGGATCGTTCGCCTGACGAACTTCGCCGCCTCATCGTGCGCGACCACACCTTGGAATTTAGCCACACATTGGAAGAGCAGATCGGCGGTCAACTGGATGCAGGGTTTGTCCTCACCCATATGTTTGAGGATCGAGATCGTGGTTCGCCAGAAAGCGGACGCTCCCGATACTTCCCAACCTGCATGGCAACACGCGCGCTGAGACCGATGCGCTAGTTGGGTCTGATCTTGCCAGTCAACTTCATGACGTAGCCGATGACCTGCGCCACGGCTTTGTATTGCTCGGCCGGGACCGGCTCGTCGATCTCGACGGTGGCATAGAGCGCGCGGGCCAGCGGCGGGTTTTCGACGACCGGCACCTCGTGCTCCTCGGCGACTTCGCGAATTCGCAGAGCGAGCGCATCCACGCCCTTGGCCACGCAGATGGGCACGGCCATCTTGCCGGACTCGTATTTGAGCGCCACGGCATAGTGGGTCGGGTTCATGATCACCACCGTCGCACCCGGCACCGCGGCCATCATGCGCCGTCGCGAGCGCTCGGTGCGGATCTGCTTCACCTTCGCCTTGATGGCGGGATCGCCTTCGGTCTGGCGGTATTCTTCCTTGATCTCCTGCTTGCTCATGCGATTGCGCTGCAGGAACCGATAGCGTTGCAGGAAATAGTCCAGCACCGCGATGACAGCGAGAATGGCGAGCGTCGCAATCAAAAGCTTCATGATCAGGTAGATCATGTCGGCCGCGATCTGCTCGGGACCGTGCGTCAACAACGCTTCGAGATTGCCGCGCTCGGGCCACAGGACCGTCCACAACACCGTGCCGATGATGGCGATCTTGATGAGGCCTTTGCCCAGATTGATGATGCCTTCCATGCCGAACATCTTCTTGAGGCCGGAGAGCGGCGAGAGCTTTGAGAAATCCGGCGCGATGCGCTCGAGCGAAATCGACGGACGGTGTTGCAGCACATGGCTGGCCAACCCCATTCCCGCAAGAACCGCGAAAATAGGCCCCAGCAGCAAGGCGGCCGCCAGAACGATGTGCCGGAAAAGCGCCAGCACACTCGCAGAATCGACAGGGATCTGATCGGGCTGCTCCAGAAACATCTGGAACGTGCGGGTGAAAGTTTGCGCCGTGGAATGGCCGAAGATCGCCATGGAGAGCGCGCCGCCCAGCAACACGACGAAGGTCGTGACCTCGGTGGACTTGACGATATCGCCGTGCTTCTCGGCTTCGTCCAGCCTTCGTTGGGTAGGTTCTTCTGTTTGTGACGACTTGTCTTCGTTATCAGCCATGGGATCAGCTCAGGAAGCGTCCCATCTCGGTGGCATAGTAGTTGAGAAAGAGCGTCATCAACGAGCCCATCAGCAACATCATCAGGAAGAAGCCCGAAAGGATGTTCACCGGCTGGGCGATGAAGAAGACCTGTATCTGCGGCACCAGACGCGCCAGCAGACCGATGGCTGCATTCACCGCGGCGCCGAACACCAGAAACGGGGCAGCCAGTTCCAGACCGAGCGCGAAACTGCCACTGACCAGATGGATCGCTTCCCGCGCCATGTCGCCATAAGGAAGAGACGCGCCGGGTGGGATCATGGTGTAGCTGCCGTGGATCGCGCCTATGGCGAGGTGATGCAGATTGGTCGCGAAGATCAGCACCACGCCCAGCATGTTGAAGAAGGTGCCGACAATGGCGCCCTGCTCGCCGAAGGTGGGATCGATGGTCTGTGTGTAGGCGAGACCGGTCTGCGTGGCGATCAACTGACCGGCGACCGAGAGCGTCGCCATGATGAGACGCGCCATGCCGCCGACGAGCAGCCCGGCGACGACTTCCTGTATCAGCGACACGCCCAGCGCGATAGGCGAATTGGCCGCGACATGCGGATAGGCGCCGGTCAGCGCGGGCGCCATCGCAAACGAGATCGCCAGGGCCAGCGCGAGGCGCACACGGGAGGGGACGCCCGCATCGCCGATTGCGGGCAACAGCATGACCATGCTGCCCACCCGCGCGAAGACGAGAAAATAGAGGAGGACCTGGCCCGAAAGATCGCTGATATGGATGGTCACGGCGGCCCGCTAGTAGGCGGCGATGCGCGCGGCGACATCGGTCATGAAGGCATTCATCGCCGACCCCGCGAACGGCAACGTGATCAGCAGCACCAGGAAGATCGCGATGATCTTCGGCACGAAGACCAGCGTCTGTTCCTGGATCTGCGTCAACGCCTGCAGAAGACCGACGGCAAGGCCCACGACAAGGGCGGCCAGCATGGCCGGAGCCGATATCTCCAGAAGAACCCAGATGCTTTGGCGCGCGAAATCGATGGCATCGGCGGAATTCATAATGTGTCTTTCCTCAGATCGGCATCTGCATGATGGATTGATAGGCCGTGATGACCTTGTCGCGGACGGCGACCACGGTATCGAGCGTCAATTCGGCCTGGTTGACGGCATTGACGACGCTGACCATGTCGCCCTTGCCCGCAGCCTGCTGCGCGGCGGCCTGCTCGCCGCCTTTCATGGTGCCGATGGCGTCCTTCATGGCGCTGGTGAGGAAGTCGCCGAAACCCGCGCCGGATGAAGCGCCGGACGATGCCGCGCCGCTGCTCATCTTGGCGGCGGCCTGATAGGCGGCGGATGCTACTGCTGCAATGGCCATCGCTTAGTCTCCTAGCGCTTGAGAAGATCGACGGTGCGCGCGAGCATGGACTTCGTCGCTTCCATCACATTGAGGTCTGCCTCGTAGGACCGCTGCGCTTCGCGCATGTCCATCACTTCGACCAGCGGATTGACGTTGGGCAGCTTCACATAGCCCTGCTTGTCCGCGGCCGGATTGCCCGGATCGTATTGGGTGCGGAATGCGCTCATGTCTTCGATCGGCTTGCCCGACTGCACGACGGTCGCGCCGAGTTCGCGATCGAAGTCGGACGTGACCGTCGCCACCTTGCGGCGATAGGGATTGCCATCGGGCGTCGATGCCGTCGAATTGGCGTTGGCAATGTTTTCCGCGATCGTGCGCATGCGGCTCGACTGGGCGCGCATGCCAGACGCGGCGATCACCATGGAAGCATTCAGATCCATAAATCACTCCTACGGGTTTCCGATTGCGGTGCGCATCATCGAGATGGCTTTGGAATAAAGATTGGTCGCCGCAGCGAACTGCGCCTGTGTTTCCGACACCTTGATCATTTCGGCTTCCAGCGAGACGGTGTTGCCGGTGATGCTGGCTTCGGTGTCCGGCGAGTCCTGCCCGTCGTAACCGTTCGATTGCGACGCGGCGATGCCGATGTGGTGCGGATCGGTGGTCGTCAGCGCGGACGTTGTGTCGCCGCCATTCACGCGTTTCATCATGTCTTCGAAATTCAGCGGCTTCAGATCGCGGGCGAGATAGCCCGGCGAGTCCGCATTCGCGACATTCTGGGAAAGCGTGTCCTGCCGGGCGTTGAGCCACGACATGCGCTCGCGCAACAATCCCAGAAGCGGGATATCGGCAATCTGCATGAGCCCCTCCTTTACGAACTGTTAGCGTTAACCGCCACGAGATTGCGCCCGAACGATTAAGCGCCGCTTAACAGCGTGGATGTTTCTGCCCGGCAGTTTTTTCCCGCTCTTAACCGCGGCTTAAGGTTACCTGTCTTGAATGCCGCGCATGGACGTTCTCGATCTCGGACGATATTTCGCTTCCCTGCTTCTCGTCGGCGGGCTTCTCGGCATCGCGTGGCTCGCGGCGCGGCGCTTCGGCGTGCCCGGCGTCGTGCGGGGCGCGGCGCAGAAAAGACTGAGCGTTGTCGAAACGTTGATGATCGGGCCGCGTCACAAGCTGTTTCTTCTGCGCCGCGATGGCGTCGAACATCTTCTTCTTGTGGGGCCGCAAGGCGCGAACGTCGTCGAGAACGGAATCCCGGCCGCGGAAGCCCTGTGCGCGCAGCCCGAACACATTCAAGCAATGACGATGACGCCGGAGAGCGCCGTATGAACAAGCGCCTTCTGGGCTTCGCCATCGCGGCGCTGCTTCTGCTCGTCCCCAGCGTAGCCTTCGCCGCGGCGCCGGCCGCCGCTGCCGGCGCCGGATCGTCCGCGCTTTCCATCGACCTGTCCGGCGGCATGTTCACGGATCGCATGGTCCAGATCATCGCGCTCATCACCATCCTGAGCCTGGCGCCGTCCATCCTCATCATGATGACGAGCTTCGTGCGCATCGTGGTGGTGCTGTCGCTGCTGCGCACCGCTATCGGCGTGCAGACCTCCCCGCCCAACGCCGTGATCGTTTCGCTATCGCTGTTCCTGACCCTGTTCGTAATGGGCCCGACTTTGCACGAAGCCTATCAGGCCGGCATTCAGCCGATGATGGCGGGCACCATGACGACCGAGGATGCGATGACGAAAGCCATCGTTCCGGTGAAGAAGTTCATGCTCGCCCATGTGCGCGATGCCGACCTCAAGCTTTTCCTCGACATGCGCAAAGCGCCGATCCCGAAAGATCCGCTGCAAGTCGATGTGACAACGCTGGCTCCCGCATTCATGCTGTCGGAACTGAAACGCGCCTTTGAGATCGGATTTCTGATTTTCGTGCCGTTCCTCATCATCGACATGGCCGTCGCTTCGATCCTGATGTCGATGGGCATGATGATGCTGCCGCCCACGATCATATCCCTGCCCTTCAAGCTCATATTCTTTGTGCTGGTGGACGGATGGCGGTTGATCGCCGGATCGCTGGTGCAATCCTACATGCATTCCCCGCCGCCAATGTGACGGCAGACGTAGCGTAAATCTCGTCAGCGGGAATTTTCAGGCCTAGTCTTTTCCGGACGGCACGGGAGAGACGCCATGGACAAGCGCATCGACAGCGATGAAGTGCTCTACGAAGTTTCGGAGCATATCGCGACCATCACCCTGAACGCGCCGGACCGGATGAACACCATCTCCGGCCCGATGCTCCGCGCGCTGTCCAGCTATCTGCTCGAAGCCGACCGCGATCCCGGCGTGCGTTGCATCGTCCTGACAGGCAAGGGGCGTGCGTTCTGCGCGGGCCTCGATTTGAAGCTGCAGACCTCGGGGCAACAGACCGTCGGCGAAAGCGGCGTGAGCGCAGCCGACATCGACCTGCGTTCCGCGCCTCCGACCGTGCTGCACGACATCAACACGCCGATCGTCTGCGCCATCAACGGCGGCGCGGCGGGTTATGGCGCCGACACCGCGATCGGCTGCGATATCCGCATCATGGCGCAGTCGGCGAAGCTCGCGCTCTCGTTTTGCAAGCGTGGCATCCTGCCGGAGTCAGGCGGCACCTGGCTTTTGCCACGCCTGCTCGGCTGGCAGAAGGCCGCGGAACTGATCTTCACCGGACGCACGCTTTCGCCCGAGCAATCGCTGGAATTGGGGCTGGTCGCGAAAGTCGTTCCCGATGCGGATCTGATGCAGGAAGCCCGTGCGCTCGCGATAGAAATCGCGGCCAACGCGCCGCTCGCCGTGCAGGCCGCAAAACGCATGATGCGCATGGGGTTGAGCGAGCCCTTTGGCGAGCACGTGCATCACGTCTATCTGCAGCTTCTGCCGCTGATCCGCAGCGAGGATGCGAAGGAAGGCATGCTGGCCTTCGTGCAGAAGCGCACGCCGGAATTCAAAGGCCGATAGCGCCTATTCGGCCGCGATCTTCACATCCGCGGGCCTGCGTGCGCGGTTGAACGGCCTGTCGCCGATGATCGTGGCGCGATGCATGACGCGGCGCGCCGGCAGATAATCGTTCACCGCGTAATGCTGCGTGATGCGATTGTCCCAGAAGGCGATGGCGTTCGGCTTCCATTTCCAGCGCACCTGGAATTCCGGCTTCTGCACATGCACGAATAGCATGTTCAGCAGCGCGTCGCTTTCGTTGCGGCGCAAGCCCTTGATGCGATCGGTGAAACCGTAATTCACGAACAACCCATCCGCGCCGGTTTCCGGATGGGTGCGCACGACCGGGTGAATGACGGGCGGATGCTCCTCGCGCGCCTTCTCGGCCTTGTCCTTGCCGGCCTGTTTGGCGACCTGGCCAGCTTGCGGAAAGCCGCGATTGAAATCGTGCACGGCATCGAGTTCGGACAAGAATTTCTGCAGCGGCTTCGACAACGCTTCATATGCGGCCTGCATATTCGCCCAGCAGGTGTCGCCGCCATTCTCCGGCAGCAGCTTGGCATAAAGCACCGCACCCAGCGGCGGCGTTTCGATGAAGGTCACATCGGTATGCCAGGCATCGTTGTCGGTCGGATTGCTGGCGTGGTTGTCGAGAACGAACATCTCCGGCGCTTCCGGCACGCCCGGATAAAGCGGATGGGTATGCAGACCGCCGAAGCGCGCGGCGAAATCGCGATGCTGCACGGCGCTGATGTGCTGATCTTCGAAGAAGACAACCTTGTGCTTGAGCAGCGCGGCACGGATGCCGGCGATCAACTCGTCATCCAAAGCTTGTGACAGGTCGATATTGCCGATGACGGCCCCAATGGACGGGGTAAGCGGCGTGACGGTCGGGCGGGGCATGGTCGATCCTCATGGGCTCTGTCTATCAGGAGCTTCAGGGCTGGCCCCGTCAAGAATCGGAAACAGGCATCATCTGCACAAATGACCGATATCTTGACGTTCTCGGAAAGGTCAGCGCTCCCGCATGACGAGATTTGCTGCGCCGCAAGAAATATTTTTCAGCCAAGGGATTATCAATAACATACTGTAATATATAATGTATTTTGATTGTAGCTGGCGGGTATGCAAAAAAATCGACAACCTATGCACAAACGGCACTTCTCCGGACGGGGGGTAGTACCTATTGTCCTGAACACTGAATACTTACGGAGGCATTCAATCATGAACAAGTTTCACTCAATCGTCCTGGGCGGCGCTCTGGCTTTCAGCTTGATCGGTCTGGCCCATGCCGCCGACGCCACGGTCACCGGCGCCTGGAAGCTCACGGTCGGCACTGCCGATACGCCTTGCACAGTCACGCTTGCCGATGGCGGCGACGTCACCAATACCGGCGACTGCGCCAATGGCGGTTCGTCGGTCGGCCACTGGAAGACGGTCGGCACCAGGCTGCAGCTCCTCTCCAAAAACGATGAGCTGGTCGCCTATCTGCAACCCAAGGGCGACACCTACGCAGGCAAGCGCGTGGCGGACGGCCGCACGGTCGAACTCGCCCGCTAATAGAAACCCGGCTCTTCGGGCAAAGAGGGCTGCACCTTCGGGTGCGGCCCTTTTTGTTTGTGCGTTGCTGCCGGGCCGCCGCTTCGATAAACCACTCACCGCTAAGCGAGCTGCAGTTTGGTTTCAGAAAACAAGGTGGGATCATCATGAAAGAGCTTTCACATTTCATCGCGGGGCAGACAGTAAAAGGCACATCCGGCCGTTTCGGCGATGTGTTCAATCCGGCGACCGGCGAAGTTCAGGCCAAGGTCGCGCTCGCCAGCCGCGCCGAAATGCGAAAAGCCGTGGAAGCGGCACTCAAGGTTTTCCCGGAATGGGCAGCCGTCAATCCGCAGCGCCGTGCGCGCGTGATGTTCAACTTCAAATCGCTGGTCGAGAAAAACATGGACCAGCTTGCGCGCATGCTCTCCGACGAACATGGCAAGGTTCTGGCGGATGCGCGCGGCGACGTGCAGCGCGGCCTTGAAGTCATCGAATTCTCCTGTGGCATTCCGCATCTGCAGAAAGGCGAATATTCCGAAGGCGCCGGTCCTGGCATCGACATCTATTCGATGCGCCAGCCTCTGGGGGTCGTCGCCGGCATCACGCCGTTCAACTTCCCGGCGATGATCCCGATGTGGATGTTCGGCGTCGCCATCGCCTGCGGCAACTGCTTCATCAACAAGCCGAGCGAGAAGGACCCGTCGGTTCCGCTGCGCCTCGCCGAACTGATGATGGAGGCCGGCGCGCCGGCGGGCGTGCTGCAGGTCGTCAACGGCGACAAGGAAGCTGTCGATGCGATCCTGGAAGACCCCGACATCAAGGCGGTGAGTTTCGTGGGCTCCACCGCGATCGCCGAATATGTCTATAGCCGCGGCACCGCGCACGGGAAGCGCGTGCAGGCGATGGGTGGCGCGAAGAACCACGCCATCATCATGCCGGACGCCGATCTGGATCAGGTGACCAATGAGCTGATCGGCGCAGGCTATGGCTCCGCCGGAGAACGCTGCATGGCGATCTCCGTGGCCGTGCCCGTCGGCGAGAAGACGGCCGATGCACTGGTGAAAAAACTGAAGCCGCGTGTGGAATCGCTGCGCGTCGGCATCCCGACCGATCCCGAAGCCTCTTACGGCCCGATGGTGACGGCAGCCCAGCGCCAGAAGGTGATGGACTATATCGACATGGGCGTGAANNGAAGGCGCCGAACTCGTCGTCGATGGCCGCGGCTTCAAGATGCAGGGCTACGACAAGGGATTCTATCTCGGCGGCTCGCTGTTCGACCGCGTGACACCCAACATGAAGACCTATCAGGAAGAGATATTCGGCCCGGTGCTGCAGATCGCGCGCGCGCATGACTTCGACGAAGCGATTTCGCTGCCGTCGAACCATTCTTACGGAAACGGCGTGGCCATCTTCACGCGCGACGGCGACGCGGCCCGCGAATTCGCGGCCAAGGTGAATGTCGGCATGGTCGGCATCAACATCCCGATCCCGGTGCCGCTCGCCTATCATACCTTCGGCGGCTGGAAGCGCTCAGCCTTCGGCGATACCAACCAGCATGGCACCGAAGGCCTTCGCTTCTGGACGAAGATCAAGACAGTGACGCAACGCTGGCCCAAGGGCGGCGTGCGCGAGAACCCGGACTTCAATATTCCGACAATGCGCTGAGACTTAAGAGACTTATCGGGGACCTGGAATGACTGAATACGACGATCTGAAACGCGCCACCGCGCGCGAATGGGCGGCGGCGCGTATCGTGGTGATCGGCGGCTTTGCCCTCGCCATTGTCGTCGCCGGTTATTTCGCATGGCAGCGTCACGAAGCGGCCGTCGCGGCGCAGCAGAAACAGGCGCAGCAAATAGCGGCGCTCGCAAAGGCGCAGCAGCAACGTCCGGCGTTCAGGGAAACCACGCAGGACGAGAAGGCCAAAGGCGCCATGCTGTTCTGCGCCATGGAACTGGTGAACGCGAAGAACATGGGAATCGTGCCGTCCTTCGGTCAACTCGCCAGCCCGCTGCCGAGAAAAACGGACACGCAAGGCCGCTATGCCTGCATCGCCGCGACTCAGGCTTCCGAATATGTGATCGAGGCCGACCTGGTGTGCCGCCAGGTCAATGATCCGAAATGCGTGCACCTGCACAGCATCAAGACCGATGACGGCACAGTTCTCTATCAGGCGAAGAACTGACTACTTCACGCCGCCCAGTTTGCAGATGTGTTTCCACTCCGCCTCGGTGACCGGCTGAACCGACAGGCGGGGCTCGCGCGTGAGCACCATGGCCTTCAGCTTGGGATCTGCCTTCACATCGGCGAGCGTCACCGGCTTGGGCACGTCTTTCACCGCTTTCACATCGACGAGACCGAATTTTCCCGTCTCGTCGTTGGGATCGGGTTTGTATTCGGCAATGACTTCCACGATGCCGACGATCTGTTTCTCGCCGCCCGTGTGATAGAAGAAGCCCAGATCGCCGTTCTTCATCGCCTTCATGTGTTTGGCGGCGGCGAAGTTGCGCACGCCGCTCCACGGTTCGCCCTTGGCGCCGCGCTTCTTCTGCATCTGCCAGGAGAAGGTGTCCGGCTCGGTCTTGAACAGCCAGTAATTCATAGCTTGGCCTCGCAAGCATTCACCGTCGCTTTCCACGGGCGGATATCGGTGGATTTGAACAATCCCGCTTTCATATAGGGATCGCTGGCGTTCCATGCTTTCGCCGCATCCATATCCGCGGCTTCGAAGATGATGAGACTGCCCGCCATATTGCCCTGCGCGTCGAGAAAAGGCCCGCCGAGCCGAACCACACCCGTCTCCTTCACGAACGCAAGATGGGCGTCGCGCACGCTCTTGCGCAGATCGAGGCCATTATCCTTGTCGATGGCGGTGAGCACGAACAGCATTTTCTACTCCGTCTTGAGAGGGCGCGACATGAGGCGCGGGATGACATCGGCAAGGGTGATCTTGCCTTGCAGAATTTCGGCGGTCGCTTCCGCGATGGGAAGCTCCACGTTATGCGTGCGCGCGCGCGCGGCCAACGCGGGCGCGGTGGCGATACCTTCGGCGAGCGGACGGCCCGGCTTGTAAAGTTCGTCGCGCGGCATGCCTTTTCCCACATCGAGGCCGAACGCGTAATTGCGCGAGGATGCGCTGGTCGCAGTGAGCACAAGATCGCCAAGGCCCGACAATCCCATCAATGTTTCGTTGCGTGCGCCCATCGCTTCGCCAAGGCGGCACAATTCGGCGAAGCTGCGCGACAGCAAAGCCGCGCGCGCGCTTTCGCCCAGGCCCATGCCGGCAACGATGCCGCAGGCGATCGCATAGACATTCTTTGCCGCGCCGCCGAGCGCGACGCCTGTGAGGTCGTCGCTTGCATAGGGACGGAAGGTGAGATGGCCGAAGGCTTCCTGCAAGGCGCGCGCGACATCCGGCTTCGCGGCGATGGTGACGGCTGTTGGAAGATTGCGCGCGACGTCTTTGGCGAAAGACGGGCCGGACAGAATGGCCGGCTCGCAATCGGGTATGCATTCGGCGAGCACCTCCGTCATCAGCTTGTGCGTGCCGTGTTCGATGCCTTTGGCGCAAAGCACCAGCGGCTTGCCGGGTGAAAGATGCGGCTTCAGCAAAGCGAGCGTGGCGCGCAGATGCTGTGCCGGTGCGCCGATCAGAAGCGCATCCGATTGAGCCGCCTGCGCCATGTCTGCGGTGGCTGCGACGGCGGCCGGGAGCGTAAAACCGGAAAGAAACCGGACATTCTCATGTTTCGAATTGATCGATTCGACGACATCGGCTTCACGCGCCCAAAGAGTGACTTTGCGTCCCGCCAGCGCGGCAACCGCCCCCAGCGCCGTTCCCCAGGCGCCGGACCCCATAACAGCAATATTATTATAAGATGTTGTTTCTGCTGACATTTTCTCGTATTTCTGGCCTAAAACATTGTGCAAAAGACTGAACGCTTTGTTGATTATTTACAGAAACCGCCTACATTCCTTGCCAGAACAAAGAATAACAATCCGGGGAAGAAGGCGACGCCATGACCAAGGACACCGTGCGCGACAAGATTGTCGAAGCAGCCAAAAAGCGCTTTTCGCATTTCGGGTACGGCAAGACCACGATGGCGGAAATCGCCACCGATTGCGGCATGTCGCCCGGAAACCTCTATCGTTTCTTTCCCGGCAAGCTCGATATCGCCGAAGCGATCGCGAGCGAAGACTATGAAACCCATCTGGCGCAGGCTCGCAAGATCGCATTGGCGCCAGGCAAGAGCGCACGCGAGCGTCTGCGCGACCTTCTGTTCGCCGAATTGCGCCGCACCTATCAGAAACTGGAGAAGGATCCCCGCGTGCTGGAGATGGCCACGCAGATCGGCCATGAGCGTCCGCAATATGTGAACTGGATGCTCGCCAACGAGCGCAAGATTCTCGTCGAGCTGATGGAAGAAGCGGAGAAGCGCGGCGAGATGCTGCCGCCGGGCGACAAGGACGAGATCGCCGAGATGATCCAGTCGGCGACCATGAAATTCCGCTATCCGCAGCTTTGGTCCAAGCTCAGCCTCGCCAAGCTGGAGCGCGAGCTGGACGGCGTGCTGAACCTGATGTTCCAGGGCCTGTGCCCATGCAGCGCAGCCGAGCGGGAAAAAGAACAGAAGACCACCCACGCGGCGGCCTGATCGCCTCTTCATTCCGCCACAAAATCCTTCTATCCACGCATTATGCGTCGATTGATCCTCGCCCTGTTGTTCGCGCTTGCCGCAGCCCTGCCCGCACACGCCGCGAAATGGACTGCGCAGCAAAGCGCCGATCTGGACCGCGTCAGCGCATATCTCAATTCCATTCACACCATGCGCGGCGGCTTCACGCAGATCGGCCCGCAGGGCCGCGCCGATCAAGGCAAGTTCTATATCCTGAAGCCCGGCAAGATCCGCTTCGACTACGATCCGCCCAATCCGACGCTGGTGATCAGCGACGGTCTTTCCATCGCCGTTTACAACACCAAGCTGAACACCGCGAACCGCTATCCGCTCACCGGCACGCCGCTCAACCTGCTGCTGTCGGATCACCTCGATCTGAAGAAGAGCGGGTTGATCACGGGTGTGCAGCACAGCCCGGGCCAGTTGATCGTCACCGGACACGCCAGCGACCGCAACGCGACCGGCAATATCACCATCGTCTTCACCGATCCGGGGTTGGAGTTGCGGCAATGGACGATCGTGGACGCGCAGGGCCTGCCCACCACGGTCAGCATCAACGATGTTCAGCAGAACGGGCCGCTTCCTGAATCCGCCTTTAAGATCAACCGCAAGTAACCCCTGCCGCGCAGGCAATACGCCCAAGCGCTCCGCGCGCCTTGCCGTTTTCCGCCGGACCATGCGAATTTCCGGCCATGAACAAGCGGCCTTTCATCGTCGGCATTCCCTGTGACCACCGCATGGTGGGCCACCACCCGTTCCACATGGTCGGCGAGAAATATATCGCCGCCGTGCGCGACGGTTCGGGTGCGTTGCCATTGCTCATTCCAGTGTTGCCGGATTCGATCCCATCATCGGAGATTCTTGCCAGCGTCGATGGGCTATTCTTCACCGGTTCGCCGTCAAATGTTTCGCCCAAGCGCTATAACGGCACGGCGCCGCGCGAAGGTGTGTTGCAGGACGAGCATCGCGACGCGACCACACTGCCGCTGCTTGAGGCTGCCATCAAACACGGCACACCGACACTATGCGTTTGCCGCGGCTTTCAGGAATTGAACGTCGCGCTCGGCGGTACGCTCCATCAGCATGTGCAGGAAGTGCCCGGGCGCACGGATCACCGCGAGAACAAGGACGCCGATCTCGATACGCAATATGGCCCGGCGCATGAGGTGACCGTACGGGATGGCGGGCTTTTGTCAAAGATGGTGCGCGAGAAGACCTTCAAGGTGAATTCGTTGCACAGCCAGGGCATCGACAAAATCGCCCCGGGCCTGCATGCCGATGCGGTCGCGCCGGACGGGCAGATCGAAGCGGTGTCCATGCCAGGCGCCAAGGCGTTCCTCTTCGCGGTGCAATGGCACCCGGAGTGGCGCTGGCGCGAAAACCCGCAAAGCCGCGCCATCTTCGCTGCCTTCGGCAAAGCGATCCGCGAAAAGGCTCATCACATTACGGCGGCCTAATTCTCCGACCATTTTTTTGCCATGCCGCATGGGCCACACTCGCGCCATGCGAAAGCTCGTTCTGCCGCTCAGCACGGCGCTCCTGATCTCGCTTGCCGGCTGCGGCTTCGAAGCACCCGCGCCCAAGCGCACGCCGCCCCCGCAAACGCCGCTGCCGCCAATCTCCACCATCTCGGTCTCGCTTACCGTGCCGGTGAACGATCTGGCGGCGATGTTGAATGCGAAAACGGAGCGGCAGCTCGCACAGATGAGCGGCAAGAAGGTCAGTTGCTTCATCGCCAAATGCAAAATGGACCTGATAGCCACGCGCACCGGTCCGATTACGGCACAGGCGCGCGATGGCGGGATCGCCGTCGACCTGCCGTTCGCTGTGATGGCGCATGTGACGCTGAAAGGCGGCTTCTTCAAAACCGGCGGCGATGCGAATGCCATCGGCGAGGCGCGGGCTTTCTCCACGCTCGCACTGACCCCCGACTGGCGCGTGCAGACGCACACACATGGCGACGTTCAGCTTTCGGATTCCCATTTGCGACTTGGCCCGATCAACATGAGCGTGACAGATCTGTGGAATCACAATGACGAACATCTGTCGGACGAGATCTTCAAGCAATTGGACAAGAAGCTTGGTCCGGCGATCAAGCTGAAGCCACAGGCCGAGAAATTGTGGGCGCGGGTGCAGCAGCCGATCCGTGTCGGCAAAAAGCCGTTGTCGTGGCTTGTGCTGTCGCCGCAGGCATTGCGCATCGGGCGTGTCGAGACCGTCGGCAATGCGTTGCAGGTTTCCCTTGCCGCCGATGTGCGCGGCCGCGTCGTGATTTCCGATACGCCGCCGCCTGTGAAGCCTTTACCGTTGCCGCGGCCTGCGCCGCTGGGTACGCCGTCCAACGCCTTCACCTTCACCATTCCCGTGACACTGCCTTACGATCGGGCAGCGAAGCTGGCACTGGACAGGCTCAGCAAGCGGCCGCCACATGTCGGCAGCACACAAATCAAGATCCAGAGATTGGAGATTCTTCCCTCGCATGACGATGTTGTCGTCGCGCTGCGGTTCTGCGTGGCGCAGAAATGGGACCTGTTCGGCTGGTTCGATTCCTGTGGCGATGGTTATCTGCGCGGACGCCCCGTGTTCGATGCTGCGGCCAACAATGTGCGCATCGTCAATGTCCACTACGACACCGGCACCGAAGACTTGCTGCTGAAGGCGATGCATTGGCTCGCAGGCGATAAACTGGCCCAGCAGCTTGAGCAGCACCTTGTCTTCAACGTCGCGCATGACATGGACAAGCTGGATGCCAGCGTCACCCGCGCGCTCGCCAAGCCGCAGGGCAAGGACGTTGTCATCTATGGCGAGGTGCAGGGATTCGGGCAGCCGACCCTAGGCTGGACGGACAAGGGCTTCCTTGCGCTGTTCACGGCGCATGGACAAGTTCACGCTGCGCTGAATCCGCAGAAATCTTGAAAATAGAGCGTCTTGACATTCTGTAAGTTGTGACTTACGGTAAGTTATGGCTTACGGTTCAGCATTGGCGGCACTTTCCGATCCCACCCGCAGGCGAGTGTTTGAAAGACTCAAGCCGGGCGGGCGCGCTGTCGGCGAGATCGCCAAGGGGCTGCCCGTCAGCCGCCCCGCGGTGTCGCAACACCTGAAGGTTCTCAAGGAGGCCGGTCTGGTGCGCGAAACACGCGACGGCACGCGCCGCATCTACGAAATCGATCCGAAGGGTCTTGGGCAACTGCGCCGCTGGCTCGATCAGTTCTGGGACACGGCGCTGGATGCGTTCCGCGCCGAGGTGGAGAAGGACAGCAAATGAACACGAAGACAATCCAGATCGCGCCGGTGAACAAAGTCATCACGGTGAAAGCACCGCAGGCGAAAGCCTTCGATGTCTTCACCAACGGTATCGATCGCTGGTGGCCGAAAACACATGGCATCGGCAACGCACCGATCGTTGCCAACATCATCGAGCCTTACAAAGGCGGGCGCTGGTATTCCACGCATGAAGACGGCTCCGAAGCTGTGATCGGCCACATGCGGGTGTGGGAGCCGCCGGCGCGCATCGTCTTCGGCTGGGAAATCAACGCGCAGTGGAAGCCGGACGCGACGGTCGGCTCGGAAGTCGAGGTGCGCTTCATCGCTGTCGATGCCGGCACCACGCGCGTCGAAGTCGAACATCGCGATTTCGAAAGCCTGGGCCAGGAAGGCGGCCAGAAGATGCGCGATGAGGTCAACGGCGGCTGGCCCGGTCTTATGGAACTCTTCAAGAAGGCTGCGGAGGGATGAACATGACCAAGCAATTTGCCATCGGCGGCGCGGTGGCGCTGCTTCTGATCGCAGGCGGCGCGAAGGCGGCCGTTGTGGAATCAAACGCGCAAGGATTTGCCGTCGAAGAGAAAGCTCATATCGATGCGCCGCCGGCGAAGGTTTATGCCACGCTGATCCATCCTGAGCATTGGTGGAATCCCCAACACACCTTCTCGCAGAACGCCAAAAACCTTTCGCTGGATCCGAAAGCTGGTGGCTGCCTGTGCGAGACGCTACCCGGTGGCGGATCGGTGCAGCATCTGACAGTCGCAACCGCGATGCCAGGCAGGATGCTTCTTCTGCGCGGAGCGATGGGGCCATTCCAAAGCCAAGGTGTCGAAGGTGCGCTCATCTTCACGCTGAATCCCGCCGGTGACGGCACCGATCTTGTTCTGAACAACAATATCGGCGGCTTCGTCAAAGGCGGAATGGGCAACTGGCCCGAAGCTGCTGACGGGATGCTGACAGATCTTGTCGCACATCTGAAATACTATACGGAGAACGGCAAACCAATGCCGGCCTCCCCGCCTGCAAAGTGACGGACAGGCAGCCGCCTGCTAGGATTGCGAAAACGAGGATGCCACGATGATCACGGTTTATGGATCTTACAATTTCCCGCCTTTCCTCAAAGGCATCGTGCGCGATCTGCGCGTCTATTGGGCGTTGGAAGAACTCAACCTCCCTTATGACATTCACTGGATGGATTCATCCAAGGGCGAGCATCGCGAAAATCCGAACCGGCTGATCAACCCGTTCGGGAAAATCCCCTCGATGGTCGATGGCGCGCAGCGGATGTTCGAGACAGGCGCCATCGTTCTTTATCTTTATGAGAATGCCGGCAAGGCGCCGCAGGACGCACATGCCCGCGCCGAAGTGAATCAATGGTGTTTCGCAGCGCTGAACACGGTCGAGCCGGTATTCCTCGACATCTTTCGCTGGGGCCTTTTCTGGAAAGACAAACCGGGCCGCGAATGGCGCTATCCGGAACTTCTCGGGTTCGCAGATGAGCGGCTGACGGATTTGGCGCGCGCGATGGGCGAGAAACACTATCTGGTCGGAAACGCGTTCGGGCCTGCCGATATCCTGATGGCGACGGTGTTGGATTTTGCCGGCCATGAGCCGGGCATTTTCGAAAAGCACGCGGCGATCCGCGATTATCGCGAACGTTGCCACGCGCGCCCAGCCTATCAGCGTGCATTGGCGAAACAGGGCGTAGGCCCCCAAGCCAACGCAGCGTGACGTTTGCGATGCGCGCTGCTAGGATGCGCGCATGACGTCCAAGAACGCTCTTCTGATTCTCTGCGCCCGCATCGGCTATAATCCGCCGCGTGCGGGATAGCGCGCTTTTGCGCGACCGGCGGTTCGCCGCCCTTTCCCATTTCCGATCGCAGAGAGCAAAAACCCATGAACACGCGCGAACACAATCTCACCAAGCATTGGCAGGCGATCGACGCCGCCCATCACATCCATCCGTTCTCCGACACCGCGGCCCTCAATAAGGAAGGCGCGCGTGTCATCACGCGTGCCGACGGCGTCTATCTGTGGGATTCCGAAGGCCACAAGATCATCGACGGCATGTCCGGCCTCTGGTGCGTGCAGGTCGGCTACGGCAACAGGGAATTGGCCGAGGCAGGTTACGAAGCGCTGAAAACGCTTCCCTACTACAACCACTTCTTCAAGACGACGAACCCCTACACCGCCGAACTTGCGGAGAAGCTCGCCAAGCTTCTGCCGGAAGGCCATGAGCACGTGCTGTTCGCCAGCTCCGGCTCGGAAGCGAACGACTCGGCGCTGAAGCTGATCCGCTATTACTGGAACCTGAAGAAGAAGCCGCACAAGAAAATCCATCTGTCGCGCGAACTCGCCTATCATGGCGTGACCATGGCGGCGGCGTCGCTTTCGGGCCTGACGCCGATGCATCCGCAATTCGATCTGCCGCTGCCCGGCTTTGAGAAAGTGCCTACGCCATACTGGTATGGGTCCAAAGCCACCTATGGCGATATCACGCCGGAAGAGCTTGGCCGCAAGATCGCCGAGCAGCTTGAAAAGAAGATTCTCGAACTCGGCGCCGACAATGTCGCATCCTTCTCCGCAGAGCCGGTGCACGGCGCGGGCGGCGTGATTTTCCCACCCAAAGGCTACTGGGAAGAGATCAATCGCATCTGCAAAAAGCACGACGTATTGTTGCACACCGACGAAGTCATCACCGGCTTCGGGCGCACCGGCGAATGGTTCGGCTCCATCACCTACGGCATCGAACCCGACATCATGACGATGGCGAAGGGCCTATCGTCGGGTTATCAGCCGATCAGCGCCATCTCGCTGGGCGAGCGCATGGGCAGCGCCATCGTACACGCCAATGAGGAACTGGTGCACGGCTACACCTACTCCGGCCATCCGGTGGCGAGCGCGGTTGCACTCAAGAACCTCGAAGTCATGGACCGCGACGGGATGGTGCCACGCGTGAAGAGCGACATCGGCCCCTATATGCAGCGCCGGTTGCGCGAAACCTTCGAAGGCCACCCCATCGTGGGTGAAGTGCGCGGCATCGGCCTGATCGCTGCCATCGAACTGGTCGCCGACAAGAGCAAGCGTGAATTCTTCCCGAACATCGGCGATGTGGGCACACACTGCCGCAACTATTGCTTCAATTCCGGCCTCGTTAGCCGCGCCATTCGCGACACCATGGTGCTGGCGCCGCCCTTCATCATCTCGGAAAGCGAAGTGGACGAGATCATCGCCAAGCTGAAAGCGGCGATCGATAACACGGCGCGAGATTACAAAAAGATGTGAGGTTCACATCTGGGCCTGCTCTTCGACAGCCTCCTGCCCGATTTTCACGGGCGATGGCTTGGTGAGCCGGCGTGTTTTCCACGGTCCCCAGAGGAACAGGCCGCCCGCGACGAAAGCGGTGGCGACGTTGGAAGCCGGCAACGCCCACCACAATCCATCCGCACCCAATGCCGTGTGTTTGGACAGAAGATAAGCCAGCGGAAGCTGCAAAACCCATTGTGAGATCAGGCTGGTCGCCATCGCTGCCAGCATTTCGCCGGCGGCGCGCAACACGCCGAGCAGCGCAAATTGCAACCCGACGAAGCCGAAACTCCAGGACACGATGCGGATGAGGTGTGCGCCTTCGGCGATCACATTTTCCGATTGCGGAACGAAGAACCGCACGATCGGCGACGCCAGGAAATAGCTAACCACCCCAAGAAGGCTCAGCGTCGCAAAGGTGACGGCAGCGGAAAGCCGTGCAACACTCTCCGCCCTCTTGATATTTCCGGCACCGATGTTCTGACCCACCAAGGTGGACGTCGCCATCGAGAATCCCATCGCCGGGATCACGACAAAATTGAGCACATTGCTGGCGATCCCAAAGCTCGCGGTCACCACCGTGCCGAAACTGGTGATGAGAAAGGTCATCAGCGTCATGCCGACGCCGCGCGCGGACTGTTCTATGGACGCAGGATAGCCGAGGAGGAAGGCGCGTTTTACGAAAGCAAAATCCGGCTTGAAATCCGGCCACCGCACGTGGATGCCGAAACGGCCGCCAAACAGCAGGCGTAGAGCGACTGCGGCGGCGATGAGCTGCGCGATCAGCGTGGCGACGGCGGCGCCCGCAACGCCGAGTGAAGGGGCGCCGAATTTGCCGAAAATGAGAATCGGATCGAGAAAGAAATTGATCACCACCGTGCCGGCCACAATGTAGAGGGGCACCCGCACTTCGCCCACGCCGCGCATCAGTGCCTGCGCCATCGCATAGAGAAAGGTGAATGGCAGCGCGATGAAGATCACGCGGATGAAGGCCAGCGCGTCGCGATAGACCTCTGGCGCAACGCCCATAAGGTGCAAAAGCCACGGCGCAAGCGCAAAGCCTAGCGATCCCAGAACCACGGACACGGCGAGAATGGTAAGCAGCGTTTGCGCCGCGACATGATCCACCATCTGGTGATCGCGCGCGCCGGTGTATTGCGCGATGAGCGTCGTGCCGGCAATAGCGAAACCCATGCCGGCGGCCACCAGAACGAACATCAGCGGCAGCGTGATGGACACTGCGGCGACGGCGGCCGCGCCCAGCCGGCCCACCCAGAAGGCGTCCACGAGCTGGTAGGCGACCTGCAGGACGTTGGCGCCCATGATCGGCACGGCGAGCAGCACCAGCGAGCGAACGATGGAGCCTTCGGTAAGCCGGGAGTCGAACTGGCGGCGGGGAGCAGGCATGCAGGATCCGGTTATTGAGTACGGCGCGGGCGCGCTTATCCTATGGTGATGAGGCTTCGTATCCTGTCCGTCAATGTCAGCCAGCCCAAGATTATCGCCGTGATGGACGGCGAGCCGGTCCTGTCGGGGATCGGCAAACGGCCCATAGGACGCGATCGGGTTTTCGTAGACAGGCTTAACATCGAAGGTGACGGTCAGGCAGACCTCGCCGTGCATGGCGGGCCGGACAAAGCTGTTTATGCCTATGCGGCATCACATTGGCCGTGGTGGGAAACAGAACATCATTTGCCCTGCTCTCCCGGAACGTTTGGCGAGAATCTGACACTCGAATCCGGCGACGAAACGGAAATATGTATTGGCGACCGCTTCCACTGGGGCGACGTGGAAATGGAGGTCGCACAGCCGCGTGCGCCTTGTTTCAAATTGCTGATCCACACGCTGCGCGAGGATGCCGCGCAACTCATGACTCTGGCAGGACGCTGTGGATTTTATCTGCGTGTGACGAAAGAAGGTTTTGCGCCGGTCGAAAACGCCTGTTTCGAACGCAGTTATGCAAGCGGCGCCACGAGCGTCCGCGAAGCTTTTTTTGCCGTTCTGGGAAAAGCATCGGCAGAAAGCCTGCAGCAGGTCCGGGCCGCACCGGGCCTGGCGGAGAACTGGGCTTCCGCTGTGGATCGGCGGCTTGCTGCACGTCCAGGTTGATTCGAAATGCAAGTAATAAATATGTGACTGTCACCAGGAAAGTTTCATTAAATCCATTTCCTAAAAGAATTCTTGCAAAGTGTGGCTTTCGTGCATAGATTTGGCTTCGGAAGGGCGATCATCGTCCAGCAGGCACTGCCCCCCCGCTCGCACGCTGGGCGTCGCCCTTTCGAAGGTGCCGGTCATCCCCTCCCGGTACCCGCGCGTAACGGCGCATGGCACCCGGTCGGCCCCCCGATCGGGTGCCTTTTTATTTGCAGAGTCAAAGGTTTACCCGTCGGAGCGTCAGGCTGACGCGTCCGCCATTCGGGATCAGGCAGGATGTGCCTGCTACCACCCGATCAATACCGTGATAGGCCAGCCGGGCAGGGCCGCCGAAGGTCAGGATGTCGCCGGAGTCCAGTCTCAGGCTTCTGGTGGCATCCGTGCGGCGGGCCCCACCGATGCGGAAGACGGCATCGTCGCCCAACGAGACCGAAAGCACCGGCGCGCCCAGCGCGGCTTCGTCCTTGTCCTGATGCAGGCCCATCTTCGCGGGACCGCGATACAGATTGACGAGACAGCATTCCGGTGGCGCGGCATATCTGGCGGTCTTGTACCACAGATCGAGCAGCATTCGGGGAATTGCGGGCCACGGTTCCTTCGTCACCGGATGCACCGGTTCGTAGCGATAGCCATGGCGATCTGAAACCCAGCCAAGCGAACCGAAATTGGTTTCTTCGACAGAGAATTCCCTTCCCGATCCCGGCATCGCCGGTTTGTAGAACGGCGCCTGTTCGATCTTCCCGAAGATTTCGCCGACGAGATTCTGCTGCGCTCTCGTGTCCAGTGCGCCGGGCCACAAATAGATGCCATCAAGAATGGTAAGTTTCGATGCGCGCAGCATCGCTCAGGCTCCAGGCGCCGTTCCCGGCAGATAAAGCCCGCGAAACGAACCTGCCATGCTGTTCGCTTCCAACCAAGCCTTCAGGCGCTTGTCCGTGTAGCACTGCGCGATCCATTCCGCGATCGGCCTTTCCTTCGCATCGTCACGCGCGAAGGCGAAAAAATGTTTCAACCAGCGTTGCTGTGCTTTGGGACGATGCAGATACGGCCAACGCGCGAATTGCTTTTCTGCTTCTGCGAAGGCGCCCCAACCTTTGCGATGAACGATATAGAGCGCGCCCGCAAAACTGGAGCGATCCTGTCCACCGGAGCATTTCAGCAGAAGCGGCTTCGGTGCGGTGTCGAAGGCCGCCAGGAGGTTGAGCAGCATCTGCCCCGTTGGCAGACGGCGCGAATTCAGCATGGTATCGAAATGCGCGATCCCACGTTCCGCCGTCACGCGTTTCTCTGTACGCCACCAGCGAAAATCCTCGTTCGCGCCGCGCAGATTGATGACGCTACGAATGCCATGCGCGGATAAAAAAGGCCCCATGAAACCAAGATAGGCTTGCGCCGAACGAGCGGCCTCGCCCGGAACGATCCAGTGGAAATTGTAAAGAATCTCGGCGGGCGAGCGCATACGCGCAACCTATTGAGCGCTGCAGGAGACCGCAACTTATGGCGGGGTAACCGATGATTGCGTGCCTGTGCCGGCCAGCCGGTTGAGAATATCCTCGATCGTAGCTGGCGGCTTTTCGCCGGATACAGGGGTTGGTGCTGTATCCGGCGGCTCTTCCGCCACCGGCATCGCCGCCAACGCGGGAAGCGGCTTCACAGGCAGGCCCTTTTCCGCGTCTTCCATGAAGGTATGGAACACATGCGCCGGTAAAACGCCGCCAGTCGAATGCACCATGGAGGAATTGTCGTCGTTGCCGACCCATACGCCGGTTACGAGATCGGCGGTGAAGCCGACAAACCAGGCATCGTGGAAATCCTGCGTGGTACCGGTTTTGCCGGCGCTGGGACGCTCGTCGAGCCGCGCAGCCTTGCCCGTGCCGGTGCTGACGACCTCCGTCATCATGCCAACAACTTCCGCCGCGTTCAGCGCCGACATCACACGGCCCCTGCCGGAGCCTTTGCGCTCCCAGATGAGCTTGCCTTTCCTGGTCGCGATCGATTCGATGCCATACGGGATGACGGCATCGCCGCCATTGGCGAACGGCGCATAGGCGGATGTGAGTTCCAGCGGCGTCACCGCGGATGAACCCAGCGCTAATGACGGCACGGCCAACAGGCTGGATTTGATACCGAGGCGATGCGCAGTTCGCGCAACCGCCTTCGGTCCGACTTCCATGATCAACTGCGCCGCCACCACATTCGAGGATTTGGCGAAGGCGTGTGTGAGCGTCATCTCGCCTTCGAAATGACCTTCGTAATTTTGCGGCTTCCAGCCGCGGATATTGACGGGTCCATCGTTCATGATGTCGGACGGCTTGTGCCCGTGCTCGAATGCGGTGAGATAGAGAAACGGCTTGAACGCCGACCCCGGCTGGCGCATCGCCGACACCGCGCGGTTATATGGACTTTTTCCATATGCTCGACCGCCGACCATGGCGCGGATCGCACCATCTGGCGTCATCGCGACAAGGGCCGCCTGCCTCGCGTGAAGCTTGGTTCCATAGAACGCGAAATTCTGCGCAACGGCACGTTCAGCTTTTTCCTGCGTCGCAAGATCGAATGTGGTCCGCACCACCACGGGTTCGGAAATGCTGCCGACATAATCGCCGATCTGATCGACGACCCAATCCGCGAAATAGCCGGAACCGTCCGTCGCCGTGTTGCGCACAACACGCGGGCGCGTGGCTTGCGCAGCCTCGCGTTGACCGTCGGTGATATAGCCCGCATCTTCCATGGCGCGCAGAACCACGGCGCCGCGCGCCACGGATGCGTCCGGATGGAAAACGGGATTGTACCGCGTGGGCGCTTTCACCGAACCGGCAAGCATCGCGGCCTCAGGAAGCGTGAGCTGCGCCGCGGGCTTTCCGAAAAAACCTTCGGCCGCCGCTTCAATGCCGGTCATGCCATCGCCGAAATAAACGCGGTTCAAATACAGCGTGAGGATCTGGTCCTTGGAATATCGCGACTCCAGATAGAGCGCGAGGAACGCTTCCTGTAGCTTGCGTTCGAAGGTGCGCTTCGGATCGAGGAAGAGGTTTTTTGCAAGCTGCTGCGTGAGCGTCGAGCCGCCTTGCATCACATGGCCAGCGATCATGTTCTCGAACGCGGCGCGGCCAAGGCCGATGGGATCGAGGCCGAAATGGTCGCGGAAGCGCCGGTCTTCGATGGCGATGAAAGCGTTGGGCACATAGGACGGCAGGCTGGAAACATCGACCATCGTGCCATGCGTCAGTCCGCGGCGCGCGATCTGATGTCCATGCACATCCAGAATGGTGATGTCATGCGACGGCCCCTGCGCGAGAAGCCCGCGCGTATCGGGCAGTTCCGAAATCCAGCGTGAGAAGAAGACGCCGCCGCCAATGATGCCCCAGGCGAACAGAAGCGCCAGAACATAGGGCCAGCTTCTTTGCGGCTTGCCGGCATCGTCACCACCTTTCGCGGCACGGCGCGCACGCGGCGGCGGCTCGTAATCGTCTTCGCCGTCATCAAAGTCGTAGTCGGGCTCCGGCGGCTCGCGCTCGGCGATCGTCTTGAGGCGCCGCTCGAACTGCGGCTCAACCTTGCGCCTGGATTTTTTCTTCTTCGCCATCGGCCCCGAGCCGCGAACCTTCAAAAAACAGCGATTTTTCTAGGCTTGAAGGGTTAACAGGCGTTAAACATGTTCCACTTGCCAGCCCGCGTTCATCCACGATATGGACGCCCCATCTTGAGCAAAGGGCAGATTTAGTGGTGGCCAATCCCGCGCCCGGACTTTCTCCAGAATTGTCTGTTGTGGTGCCGGTCTTCAACGAGGCGGGCAATATCCTGCCTCTGGCCGGGGAGGTCCGCGCTGCACTGACCGGCGTGTGCCGCTACGAACTCATCTTCATCGACGATGGCTCTTCGGATTCTTCGCCTGCGGAAATGAGACAGGCGGCCGCCGCCGATCCCAACATCCGCCTCTTTCATCACCTGAAACGTTCGGGAAAGAGCGCCGGATTGGTAACAGGCTTCTTTGCCGCGCGCGCGCCGTGGGTGCAGACACTGGACGGCGACCGGCAGAACGATCCGCAGGACGTGGCGCGGGTGTGGAAGATCATCCACACGCCCATGCCCGATCCGAAACTTGGCATCGTGGCGGGCGTGCGCAAGCGGCGGAACGATGGCGTCATCAAATGGCTGTCGTCGCGCACCGCCAATTTCATTCGCCGCAACATGCTGCGCGACGACACGAAGGACACTGGCTGCGGCTTCAAGCTGATCCGCACCCATGTTGCGCAGCGATTTCCCTTCTTCGACGGCATGCATCGCTTTCTGCCGGCGCTGACGCGGCGGGGCGGTTACACGATTCTGCAAATCGACATCGAGGATCGTGCGCGCGTTGCGGGTGTTTCCAAATACGGCTTTTTCGATCGCCTTGCCGCCGGCATCTTCGATCTGCTCGGCGTTTTCTGGCTGATGCGGCGCGGAACTCCCGCCGAAGCTGAGGAACTGCCGCGCGCATGATCGCCAGAGCCGAACGCAAGCGCCGGGACATCTGGGCCGATCTGGCCGAGCCATCCAGCGTCATCGCGTTTCTTGTTCTCTACTGCGCCGTGCACTTTCTGGTGCGCTATCTGCTCTCGCCGAATTTCACGCTGGATGAGTCCGAGCAGATGCTATTCGGCCAGAGCCTGCAATGGGGCTACCGCTTCCGCCATCCGCCGCTCATCACATGGCTAAGCTGGGGGACATTGAGCGCGACCAACAACAGCCGCGCGGCGTTCTTCCTGCTCAAATACGTCATCATGGCGGGCGGCCTTGCCGCCTACTTCGCCGCCGCGCGCCTTGTCATCCGCGACGTGCGCATGGCGGCGTTGGCCACCTTCGGCCTGCTCACCACCTTCGTGATGGGCTTTCTGCCTCTTGTCGATCTGATGCACACAGTGCTGCTGGCGACGATGCTGGCTGCGTTCCTGTGGATTGGCGGACGTGTCATCACGAAGGGAAGCCCGCGCGACTATCTGTTGTTGGCGGCGATCACCGGGCTGGGCATTCTCTCCAAATATGTGTTTCTGGTTTTGCCTGTGGCGTTTGCCATCGGCGTTGCACTGACGCCGCGCTTTCGCGCGCGCATCAAGATCGGGCCGCTGATGCTGGCGCTCATTCTCGCGCTGGCGATCGTCGCGCCTTATGCGTGGTGGTCTTACACTCACGAATATTCCCTTTTCACTCTCGCCAAGACGATCACCAAGGGATCGGGGCCGGAATTCTCGCCCGTCAACTGGCTCATCGGCGCAGGCGATCTGGTCTGGGCGCTGATCAGCTTTGGCCTGCCTTTCGTTGTGATTTTTCCGTTTCTCTACTGGCCGGCCTGCAAAAAGCTCGCCGTCACGCAGGAAGAAGATCGAGATTGGCTGCAGCTTTATGAGATTACCTTGATCGCAGGCGCGTTGATGATGTTGGCCGCCGTCTTCTTCGTCGGTACCGAAGCTTTCAAGGCGCGCTGGATGCATCAGGTAGCGATGCCGCTGCCGATCTATCTGTTCCTGCGCGCGCGCATCGCTGGTGCAAACGACCGCAACAACAAGATATTCGCCGCCATTGCGTTGCTGTTCGCGCTGGGTGTTATTGGCACGCAGTTTGGCATCTACGAAACCCATGCGAAGAGCTGCAAGCAGTGCCGGGAATACTGGCCGATGAAGACCTATGCCCGTGCTTTCCAGCGCGTGGGTTTCAGCCAGGGCACGATCCTCGCGGAGACTTATGATCTGGGCGGAAACTTGCGCGGTGTCTTTCCGCAATCGCGCGTGGTGACGCCCGGCTATCCGGTGCAGGTGTTTGGCCCTCCGGTTCCCGGGCCTTGCCTGCTGGTTTGGGAAGGCGACCGGCCGCCGTCAAAAGGCCTCACCGACTATCTCACGGCCAATTATGGGGTAACGATCAAAGATGCGGTGACGCAGGGCGACGTGAATGCGGCGCTGCTGACCAGCAAAACGCATCGCAACACCATGAATTACATTTTAATCCAGAAGGGCCGCTGCTCCGGGACTTGACCTGTCCCGCGAGGATACAGAGATAAGGGCCGGGGTTTTCGAAAGCCGCATCCTTGAACGATCAGACACTGCCCCCAACCCCTGACGCCGACATGATCAGCCGGCTGGGACTCAACACCCATCTTGCCCGTTTCTCGCGCAGGCAGATCGCTCTGGCAGCCGGCGGCGCGCTCGCCTGCCTTATCCTGCTGTTCTTAATCTTTGGCGGACCGAAGCCGGAGCAATATGTCACTGCCGAACTGATGCAGGGGCCGCTGTCGATCACCGTCAGCGCCACCGGCACGCTGGCGCCCCGCGATCAGGTGGACGTTGGGTCGGAAGTCTCCGGCCGCATCGATGCGCTCTATGCCGACTATAACGACCATGTGACCAAAGGGCAGAAACTCGCCAAGATCAATACCGACCAGATCCAGGCGCAACTCGATCAGGCGCGTGCCACATTGGCGCAGTCGCACGCGACCTTGCAGCAGGATCAGCAGACGATCTCGCGCTATGCCAAGCTGCGCAAAAGCAACGCGGTGTCACCGCAGGAATATGACGTCGCCATAGGCGATTATGGGCGTGCGAAGGCAGGCGTTGCGTTGGCGCAAGCGCAGGTGAAATCCTACGAGACGCAACTCAGGAAGGCCACGATCTTCTCGCCGATCAATGGCGTGGTGCTCGATAAGAAAGTAAGCGTCGGCCAGACCCTGATCGCCGCGATGAGCACACCCGTGCTTTACACGCTGGCGAGCGATCTTTCACAGATGGAACTGGATGTCGATATCGACGAAGCCGATGTCGGCGCGGTAAAGGCCGGCCAACATGCAACCTTCACGGTCGATGCCTATCCCAACCGCAATTTCGAAGCGACACTGATCTCCGTTCACAACGCACCGCAGACGACGAACAATGTCGTGACCTACAAGGGCGTCCTGCTCGTCCACAACAGGGGCCTGCTGCTGAAGCCCGGCATGACCGCCACAGCCACCATCCAGGCTGCCAAGATCGCCGATACGCTTATGGTTCCCAACGCCGCGCTGCGCTTCATCGCGCCGGAAGAGATTTCCCGGAAAGCCACACCGCCTCCCAGCGAAGCCAGCGAAGGCCGCGTGTGGACCGAAGATGGCCGCACCTTGAAACCGCACGATCTGAAACTCGGCCCGACGGACGGCCGCTTCACGCAAGTTCTTTCCGGCGATCTGAAGGCCGGTGACAAGGTCGTCACCGACATCAAACAGCCGGACACAAAAAAATGAGCACACCGCTCATCCAGCTTCGCGGGGTGACGAAAATCTACGGCGCCGGCGAAGCGCAGGTGACCGCTCTTGCCGGTATCGACCTGACCATCCATGACGGCGAATTCGTTGCGGTCATGGGTCCGTCCGGATCGGGCAAATCCACGACTATGAACATCCTGGGCTGCCTCGATACGCCCACCGGCGGCCATTATTTTTTCCGCGGCACCGAAGTAGGCGGGCTGTCGCGCGACCAACTGGCTTTGCTGCGCCGCTATTACATCGGCTTCGTGTTCCAGGGTTTCAACCTCCTGAAACGGACCACCGCCGCCGAGAATCTCGAACTGCCGCTGGTCTATCGCGGCGTTCCCAAGGCAGAGCGACACGAAGAAGCACTGAAGGTTCTGGCCCAGGTCGGGCTTTCCGATCGTGCCCATCATACATCGGCGGAGCTTTCCGGCGGCCAGCAGCAGCGCGTCGCCATCGCGCGGGCGCTGGTCACCCATCCTTCGGTGGTGTTCGCGGATGAGCCGACCGGCAATCTCGACAGCCAGAAAAGCCATGAAATCATGGCGCTGCTGCGCAAACTGAACGACGAGAGCGGCATCACCATCGTTCTGGTGACGCATGAAGAAGATGTCGCGGCCTACGCCAAGCGGCAGGTGCGCTTCCACGATGGCAGGATCGTCTCGGACACTGCGAAGGAGGTTGCATGATCGCGAACGCTTTCCTCCTGGCCGTGCGCGAGATTCGCAACAATCTCATGCGCGCCGCGCTTACGACTCTGGGCATCATCATCGGCGTCGGCGCGGTGATCGCGATGGTGTCGCTGGGCACCGCTGCGACCAAGGGCGTAACGTCAGAGATCGCGAATATGGGCCGCAATCTGCTGGTGATCATTCCCGGCTCGCGCCGCGGCCCACCTATGGGATCGACGCCTTTCACCGTGGCCGATGCCGATGCCATCGCGCGTGAAATACCGGGCCTCGCAGCCGTAGCGCCGGAAGCCGAGCAATCGGCG
>JAFECP010000037.1:5586-9115 GCA_018242105.1 Pseudomonadota bacterium | reverse complement strand
ACCGGCGTGCCGGTGGCGGCGATGGCCGCGGCGGCGTGGTCCTGCGTGGAGTAGATGTTGCACGACACCCAGCGCACATCGGCGCCGAGTTCTTTCAGCGTCTCGATGAGCACCGCGGTCTGGATCGTCATGTGCAGCGAACCGGCGATGCGCGCGCCCTTTAGCGGCTTGGACTTGCCGAATTCCTCGCGCGTGGCCATCAGGCCGGGCATTTCGGTTTCGGCGATGGAGATTTCCTTGCGGCCGAAATCGGCGAGCTTGATGTCTGCAACAACATATTCGTGACCGGACATGCGGGACTCCAGGAATCCTCATGCCGAGCGTGTCGAAGCATGAGTCTCACCAAGCTTAGGGTGAGGAGGTTGTATGGCGCGCGGGGTATAGCAGCCGGAATAGGGCCGGGCAAGAAACATATAAAGAAATCTGCATATCCTTATTTCGTGGAGCCAGAAGGCAGCCAGAGCATTGGTTTTAGCCAGGGGAATGCCATGTCCGACGCTACCAGAACCGTCTTCCGAACCGACATTCCCGCGCGGCTGGACCGCCTTGCGTGGAGCCGCTTTCACACCCTGATCGTGATGGCTCTGGGCATCACCTGGATTCTGGATGGGTTGGAAGTGACGCTGGTGGGATCGCTCTCCGGCGTGTTGTCCGAGAAATCCACGCTGGCGCTGCCGCCGAGCCAGATCGGATTGGCCGGAAGTCTCTATGTCGCCGGTGCGGTGATCGGTGCGTTGGTGTTTGGCGATCTTGCTGACCGCTTCGGGCGCAAGAAGCTTTTCACCGTGACGGTCGGGGTTTATCTGCTCGCGACCATCGCGACAGGCTTCTCGTGGAATTTCGCCAGCTTCGCGATCTTCCGCATGCTGACGGGCGCGGGCATCGGCGGCGAATATTCCGCGATCAATTCGGCGATACAGGAATTCACGCCCGCGCGCTTTCGCGGCCGCGTCGATCTGGCGGTCAATGGCAGTTTCTGGATCGGCGCGGCCATCGGCGCATTGGGATCGTTGGTTGTGCTGGACACCGCGCTGATACCCGAATGGTTGGGCTGGCGGTTGGCCTTTGTGATCGGCGGCGTGCTGGCGATTGTCGTGGTGTTCCTGCGCCGCTTCGTGCCGGAAAGCCCGCGCTGGCTGATGATCCATGGCGATATAGATGCTGCGGAGGAAACCGTGGCGGATATTGAACGCCGCGTGGAAGGGCAAGCGCATGACGCGATGCCGGCGCAGGCGATAGAGCTTTCGGTTACGCGGCGCAGCTTCGGTGAGATCGTTCGTTCATTGTTTTCGCATTATCCACGCCGCACCTTGCTCGGCATTGTGCTGATGACGACGCAGGCGTTCTGCTACAATGCGATCTTCTTCACCTATGCGCTGATCCTGACGAAGTTCTATGGCATCGCGCCGCAGTCAGTCGGCCTTTATCTGCTGCCTTTCGCGCTTGGCAATGTGCTGGGGCCTTATCTGCTGGGCCATCTGTTCGACACGGCCGGGCGCAAGGTGATGATCGCGGTGACCTATGCGCTGTCGGGCGTCATCATGCTGGGGACAGGCTGGCTGTTCGCGCAGGGTATTGTCGGCGCGAGCGCACAGACGGCGCTGTGGACGGTGAACTTCTTTTTTGCGTCTTGTGGCGCGAGCGCGGCCTATCTCACCGTGGGCGAGAGTTTCCCGCTGGAGGTGCGTGCGCGGGCCATCGGCATTTTCTACGCGTTCGGCACGGCATTGGGTGGCATCACCGGCCCGCTGATCTTCGGCACGCTGATCGAGAGCGGCCAGCGCGGCGATGTGTTCGTCGGCTATGTGATCGGCGGCGTTCTGATGGTGCTCGCGGGCGCGGTGGAGATGTGGATCGGCGTCAAAGCGGAACGGCAATCGCTGGAAAATGTCGCGCCGCCGCTGTCGAGGATTTAGCGCCGACATCGCCGCCCATCCGAAAAATCCTCCGCTGCGCTACGAATTTTATCGGCCTTCCCACAAGGGCGAGGCGATTGATGGACTAAGGCCCATCCACCTTGAAGCCGCGTTTGCGCAGCATCGCCGGAACGCCGTTCGGGCCGGCGAGATGGCCTGCGCCGACGGTGATGAAATAGGTATGGTTCTCGTTCAGCATCGCCGCGATCTGGCGCACCCATCGCGCATTGCGATCCGCGAACAGCGCTTTCTCTATGCGCGGATCGGCTTTGAGGCCTTCGTTCATCAGCTTGCCCAGCCGGGTTTCGTCGCCCTCCGCCCAGGCGTCGATGAGATTGCCCAGTTCGCCCTTGTCCTTGAGCACGTCCTTCAGGCTTTCGTCGAATTCCTTGATTTCCAGATCGCGGTCGCCGGGCATCAGCAGGCGGAATTGCTCTTCCGGCGTTTCCAATGCGCGGAAATTCTTCACGCCGCGCGCTACCGCATCGGCATAAACCTGCCGGTCCACGCCCGCATTCGGGGATAGATTGCGCTTGCCCATGTATCCGACTTCGATGACCAGCGCCGCGAACCATGGCCGCTTGTCCGCCAGCGCGGCGGGCGAAACGCCGGAAATGGCGAGCGCATCGCGATAATCCTTGCGCGCTTCATCATTCAGCAGCGTGGGCAGCGAAAGATTTTTCGGCAGGAACGCGTTTTCGCGGACGAAATTGGCGATTTCCGCCTTGGTGGAATCATCCATCGGGATTTCAAACACGAACGTGTCGGCGGCTTTGAGTGCGGCGGCCACTCTCGGCGTGCGCCATTCCATGTTGGGCGGCAGGATGTGGATGGAGCCGAACAGATAGGCGGTGCCTTTGGGCCCATGCACCGTCCACAGCGCCGGGTTCGCCGCGATCTTCCCCAGAACCGGCTGGGGCGCCTCTGCGAAGGCGCGCGGCGCCAGCAATGCAAACAGAAGGGCAAAGGCGATCTTCAGAAAACCGCGTAGCTTCACCGCCATATCAATCGTCTTCGCCGAACTTGGCTTCCACGAGCGCGAGAATCGCGGTCATCGCTTCGGCGGCGTCCGCGCCTTCGGCGGTGATTTCGATCTGCGTTCCGAGCGGCGCGCCCAGCATCATCAATCCCATGATGGAGCGGCCGTCGACGGATTGCCCGTCTTTGGTGACGGTGATGCGCGATTGAAACCGCGCGGATGCTTCCACCAGTTTGGCAGAAGCGCGCGCATGCAGGCCCTTCTTGTTGATGATCGTGGCGACGGCGCGCCGCCGCGTCGGCTCACTCATCCGTCAGGCTCCGCCCGCCAGATCCGCGGAGCCCGCGCGCATATATTTGCGTCCCGCCTCGATCGCCTCTTTCACCGCCTGTTCCAGCGGCACGCGCCCGCGGATATCGACAAGCTTGATGAGGCTGGGCAGGTTCGCGCCCGCGAGCACTTCGATCTTGCCGCGCTCCAGAAGCGTGAGCGCGAGATTGCAGGGCGTGCCGCCATACATATCCGTCGCGATCACGACGCCGCTGCCCATGTCCACCGCTTTCGCCGCTGCGGCGATTTCGCGCTGGCGGCGTTCGATGTCGTCTTCGGGGCCGATGCACACGGCGCGCAGATG
>JAFECP010000037.1:2939-5549 GCA_018242105.1 Pseudomonadota bacterium | reverse complement strand
GTGACGAGAACAATTCCAATCATGTGACGAACCAAACCCCAATTCGCGGCGAACGATACCAATTCAACGCGGCGATGAAAGACCTCATTCGGGGTTGCGATGCTCACGGAAAAGTGCCTTGGAAAATGCCGCCGCGGCAATCGCCACTTTCGCCGGGGCCGAGGCTTCCAGAGGCACCAGCCGGATTATTGGCGGGCGTTCATCTTCCGACAATGTCAGGTCCGGCGGCATCATGTATCGCTCCGGCTGCGGCATGCGCGGAACGTAGCCTTCTTCCGTCGTTTCGACGGCAAGCGCGATGCGCGCTTCCGGCGCGAAAGGCAGAGCGACAATGCCCGCGCCGCGCACTTCGATCAGCCCTGCGAGCGATTTCGGTGCGCGGGCATGGAGCCTGCCGTCGCGCGTAAAGAGTTCGGTGCGGTCGTCAGCGACAAGTTTCGCGCCGCGCTCGATCAGGCGCAACGCCAGATCGGATTTTCCCTTGCCGCTTTCGCCGAGCAGCAGGACACCAGCATCTTCCGGCGCACCAAAGGCTTTGCCGGCTTCGGCCAGAACAACACACGAGGCATGAATGTTGACCACCTTCACTTATGTGGCCCTTGCGAGCGGCAATTCAACCACGAACCGCGCGCCGTTGGGTTCACGATTTTCCGCCCAGATGCGGCCGTTCGCGCCTTCCGCGATCTGGCGTGCGATGGAAAGGCCGAGGCCGGAATTCTTGCCGAAACCGTGTTCCGCGGGGCGCTCGGTATAGAAGCGGCTGAAGACGGATTCCAGATTGTCGGGCGGAATGCCGGGGCCTTCATCGGCGACGCCGATCAGCGCACGGCCGCCTTCGACGCGCGCAACGATGGAAATCACGGCGTTGTCAGGGCTGAACGAGATCGCATTGTCGATAAGGTTGCGGAAGATTTGCCCGAGCCGTTCATCGAGGCCGAGAACGGTGGCGCCAGGCGGCAGATCGGATGAGAGCGTGATCGTCACGCCACGCGGGAGTTCCATGAATTTGTAGATCTCGACGATGGTTTCGAGCAGATGGTTGATATCGACCGGATTGTGCGCCTCGCGGCTCAGTTCGGCGTCGAGACGGGAGGCATCCGAAATATCGCTGATGAGCCGGTCTATCCGGCGCACGTCGTTGCGCACGACATCCATCAGCTTTTCGCGCGAGGCGTCGTCTTTGGCACGGCCGAACATTTCGATGGCGCTTTTCAGGGAGGTCAGCGGGTTCTTCAGTTCATGCGCCACGTCAGCCGCGAAACTCTCGATAGCGTCGATGCGGTCGTAAAGCGCGCGCGTCATGGCCGAGAGGCTTTCGGCAAGATCGCCGATCTCGTCGTGGCGTTCGCGAAAGAGCGGGATCGTGTCGCGGCCGGCGCGGCCGCTGCGCACGGTGTCGGCGGCGGCGGCGAGGCGGCGGATCGGCTCGGCGATGAAGCCGGCAAGATACAGGGACGAAAGCAGCATCACGATCAATGCCACGGCGAACACCTCGATCAGCGTCACGCGCTCTTCGCGAATGATGTCGTCGATGTCGCCACCTTCGGTCGAGACCATCAACACGCCGTAGATCGCCTTGAAGCGCTGAATCGGCGCGGCCACGGAAAGCACCATGCGGTTGCGCTCGTCCACGCGTTCGGCCGTGGCGACTTCGCCGCTGAGCGCGCTGTTCACTTCGGAATAAACGCGCCCGTCATTGCCGGCTTCGAAATAGGGTTGCAGCCGTGCGAAAGGGCGAATGCCCATCACGCCGTCGAAGATGCGTTTCCATTCTTCATCGACCTTGCTCCAGAAATCGAGCGGCGGAAGGCTGGAAATCTGCACAACATTGCGCGGCAGCAATTCGCGCGTGTCGGTTTCGAGTTTTCCGTCGGTGCCATAGAGCCGCGCGCGCAGCTTGGTGGGAGCGATGAGCTGGCGCAGCAGCGATTCCGCTTCTTCCTGCTTGAGCTTATGGGTTTCTTCGTTGGTCGTGTATTCGGCCAGCGTGCCGGCCACGATCAGCGCCTGCTGGCGGATGCCGCTGATGCGCTCGTCGATCAGGCTGCGCCCGCTCGTCTGCACGATGAGGACGCCGCCGATCAGGATGATTAGTGCGACCGCATTGAAGAAGATGATGCGCCGTGTGAGGGCGGAGAAGTGTGTGAAGCGGCCGTCGTTCTCAAGCACCACGCTTCGTCACTATTCCTTGTAGCGATAGCCGACGCCATATAGCGTCTCGATGGCGTCGAAATCGTCGTCGATCGCCTTGAACTTCTTGCGCAGGCGCTTGATGTGGCTGTCGATGGTGCGGTCATCGACATAGACCTGGTCGTCGTAAGCGGCGTCCATCAGGTTGTCGCGGCTCTTCACAAAGCCGGGGCGCTGCGCGAGACACTGGAGAATGAGAAATTCGGTGACGGTGAGGCGCACCGGTTTTCCGTCCCAGGTGCACTCATGGCGCTGCGGATCGAGCGCGAGCTTGCCGCGTGTCAGTGCTTCCTTCTTCGGCTCTGCCGGACCGCCATTTCCCGTAACCTGCTTGTTGCCTTCATTGCGGCGAAGCACCGCCTTCACGCGCTCCAGCAACAGGCGCTGGGAGAAGGGTTTGCGGATGTAATCGTCCGCGCC
>JAFECP010000037.1:187-2901 GCA_018242105.1 Pseudomonadota bacterium | reverse complement strand
AGACGGCGGAGCAGCTCCAGCCCATCCATGCGCGGCATCTTGATGTCGAGGATGGCAAGATCGGGCGGGGCCGCGGAAAGCCCCGTCAGCGCGGCGGCGCCGTCCGAAAAGGTCTTCACCTGATAGCCTTCCTGCTCCAGCAGCATGCTGACGGAGGTCAGGATATTCTTGTCGTCGTCCACCAGCGCGATTGTCGCCATTGATTCCCGTCCGGTCGCTCCGCGGCTAATATAAAGACCCTAAGCACAAAGCCAAATTGGGGTGCTTTCCTCCCCCGTTTACGGGGGCGGCAGCGTCGGCGCGCCGAGCATAGCGAGGTGGAGGGGGCAAACCGGCGCAAGATCGCCCCCTTCGTCTGCCTCATGCTTCGTATTCGGCATCCACTTCCCCCGCAAACGGGGGAAGAAAGTTAGACGAACTCGACCTTCAAGATCTCATACGAGCGCGCGCCGCCGGGGGCGGCGACTTCCACGCTGTCGCCCTTGCTCTTGCCAATGAGGGCGCGGGCGATGGGCGAGGAGATGGAGATGCGGCCCTTTTTGATGTCGGCCTCATGGTCGCCGACGATCTGGTACTTCTTCTTTTCGTCGGTGTCTTCGTCCGCCAGTGTGACAGTGGCGCCGAATTTAACCGTGGTGCCGGACATCTTGGTCACGTCGATCACGTCGGCGCGGCCGATCATGTCCTCAAGCTCGATCACGCGGCCTTCGATGAAGGACTGTTTTTCCTTCGCGGCGTGATATTCCGCGTTCTCGGACAGATCGCCATGCGCGCGCGCTTCGGCGATGTGTTTGATGATCTCGTGGCGGTCCACATTCTTGAGCTGGTTCAGCTCATCTTCGAGGCTCTTCAGCCCCGTCGCCGTCATCGGAATCCGTTCCATGGCTCTACTAACGTCCTAGGGTCAAAGGCGCTCCTTCCGGGCCGGTACAGGCCGGACAGAACGCCCTATATTTTGTTAAGTACTTGTTACGCCTGGGCTTTCTCTATCGCCCAATCAGCGATCACATCAAGAAGTGTAGGATTGAAGCGGGGCCACTTCAAGAGAGCCTTCCCGCAGCGCCCGGATGGCCTGGGTGGCGGCGGCGGCGCCGGCGATGGTCGTGTAATAGGGAACCTTCTGGTGCAGCGTGGTGCGGCGGATGGAGAAAGAGTCCGCGAGGCTCTGCGTGCCTTCGGTGGTGTTGAAGACAAGCTGCACTTCGCCGTTCTTGATGGCGTCCACGATGTGCGGGCGGCCTTCCAGAACCTTGTTCACCTGTTTCACTTCGAGACCGTTCTCGCCGAGGAACTGCGCGGTGCCGCGCGTGGCGATGATCTCGAAGCCCATCTCGATCAGATCGCGCACTGGCTGGAGCGCGTAGTCCTTATCCGCATCCTTCACTGATACGAACACAACGCCGGAATGGGGCAGGCGCAATCCCGCGCCCACCTGCGCCTTGGCGAAGGCGCGGCCGAAGTTCTCGTCGAGGCCCATGACTTCGCCGGTGGACTTCATCTCCGGGCCGAGCACCACGTCCACGCCGGGGAAACGGTTGAACGGCATCACCGCTTCCTTCACCGCGATGTGATTCGGATTTGGGCGCTTCAGATTGAACGTTTTCAGTTTCTCGCCGGACATGACACGCGCGGCGATGGCGGCGACGGGCAGGCCGATGGCCTTCGCCACGAAGGGCACCGTGCGGCTGGCGCGCGGGTTCACCTCCAGCACATAGATCTCGCCGTCCTGCACAGCATATTGCACGTTCATCAGCCCGCGCACGTTGAGCGCCTTCGCCATGGCGACGGTCTGGCGTTCGATCTCGGCGATGATGGCTTTCGGCAGCGAGTGGGGCGGGATCGCGCAGGCGCTGTCGCCGGAATGCACGCCTGCTTCCTCGATGTGCTCCATGATGCCCGCGATCCAGACTTCGCCGTCGCTATCGCCGATGGCGTCCACATCCACCTCGATGGCGTGATGCAGGAAACCGTCGATCAGCACCGGATTGTCGCCGGAGATGCGGAACACATCGCCCTGCGCGACGGTCGTTTTCAGCGCAGCTTCGTTCGGCACCACCACCATGCCGCGGCCGCCCAGCACATAAGACGGGCGCAGGATAATCGGGAAGCCGATCTCTTTCGCCGCCGCCATCGTCTCGTCCGGCGTCATGGCGGTGGCGTTTTTCGGCTGCTTGAGCTTCAGGTCGTTCAGCAGAACCTGGAAACGCTTGCGGTCTTCCGCAAGGTCGATGGCATCGGCAGAGGTGCCGAGCAGCGGCACGCCTTCGGCGACGAGCGTGTTGGCAAGCTTAAGCGGTGTCTGGCCGCCGAACTGCACGATCACGCCGGCCAGCGTGCCTTTGCTCTGTTCGACGCGCACGACCTCCAGCACGTCTTCGGCGGTGAGCGGCTCGAAATAGAGGCGGTCGGAGGTGTCGTAATCGGTGGAGACGGTTTCGGGGTTGCAGTTGATCATGATGGTCTCGAAACCCTGCGCCGACAGCGAGAACGCGGCGTGGCAACAGCAATAGTCGAACTCGATGCCTTGTCCGATGCGGTTGGGACCGCCGCCAAGGATGATGATCTTCTTCTTGTCGCTCGGCTTGGCTTCACATTCGGCCTCGCCGTTCACGGGCGTTTCATAGGTTGAATACATATAAGGCGTGATAGCGGCGAATTCGGCGGCGCAGCTATCGATGCGCTTGAACACTGGATGGACGTTCAGCGCGGTGCGC
>JAFECP010000037.1:0-158 GCA_018242105.1 Pseudomonadota bacterium | reverse complement strand
AGGCGCGCATCGGAAAAGCCCATCGTCTTCAACCGGCGAAAACCGTCGCGATCCTTCGGCAAGCCGTGGGCGCGAACCTCCTTCTCCACCGCGAGGATCTGCGCGATCTCGTTCAGGAACCACGGATCGTATTTGGCGATGGCGGCGACATCTTCCAC
>JAFECP010000036.1 GCA_018242105.1 Pseudomonadota bacterium | reverse complement strand
GGATAGGTGTTGATGTCGCCGATGGCGAAGATGCCCGGTGTGGTGCTCTGGAATTTCGCTGTATCTACGGCGATGAGATTCTCGGTAAGGTTCAAGCCGAAATCCGCGATGGGACCGAGCTTCATCGTCAATCCGAAGAATGGAATGAATGTGTCGCAGGCATGCTCCCATTCTTTCTTCTCGGCATTGGAAAGCGTGACGGCGTGAAGCTGTCCATTATCGCCATGCAGCGCTTTCACGGAGGCGACCTCGAAATTGATCTTTCCATGCGCCGCCAGTTCACGCATCTGGTTCACACTATGCTGCGCCGCGCGGAAACCGTCGCGGTGATGCACGAGGGTCAGCTTGTTGGCGATGGGCGCAAGATTGATCGTCCAGTCGAGCGCGGAATCGCCGCCGCCGGCGATCAGGATGTTCTTGCCGCGAAACGCTTCCATCTTGCGCACGGCATAGTGCACGGATTTGCCTTCAAAAGCGTCGATGCCCGCGATGGGGGGGCGCTTCGGCACAAAGCTTCCGCCACCGGCTGCGATCACCACGACCGGCGCCACGATTTCGGTTTCGGCATCCGTCGAAAGCTTCCAGCGCCCGTCGGGAAGTTTTTCGAGTCCGCTCGCCATCTGCGAGAAATGGAAGGTTGGATTGAACGGCTTGATCTGCTCCATCAGCTTGCCGGTCAGTTCCTGACCGGTGACGATGGGCAGGCCCGGAATGTCGTAGATCGGCTTCTCGGGATAAAGCTCGGCGCATTGCCCGCCCGGCCGGTCGAGGATGTCGACCAGATGCGCCTTCAGATCCAGCAGCCCAAGCTCGAACACGGCAAAGAGCCCGATCGGCCCCGCTCCAATGATCGCGACATCCGTTTCGATGGTGCTCATCACCCTATTCAACACTCTCAGTTCGTATGAATGAAAATACTACATATCCTTACGGAGAAATGGCCCCCGCCGCAACCGGATCAAGCGGCCTCCTGCAAAATGTCGCGGACCATTTCCCTTGCTGCGTGGCTGTAACCCCGCCACATCCGATGTGCAATTCGCGTGAGCCTGCCATGGCCGAAACTCCAACCGTTCCGCCCGCCGCCTGTGCAGATATGCCCGCGCTCCGCGCCCAGATCGACCGTCTGGACCGCGCGCTGGCGGGGCTGCTCGCCGAACGGCAGGGCTATATCGAGCGCGCCGCGATTATCAAAAAAGATCGCAACGTGGTGCATGACGATGCGCGCATCGAAGACGTGGTCGCGAAAGTTCTGGCAGAAGCGAAACGTGTTGGCTTGAGCGCCGCGATTGCCGAGCCGGTATGGCGCACGCTGATCGCGCGCTGCATTGCGCATGAGTTCGAGAAATTCGACGCAAAGACGTCAGCGGCCTAGATAGCTCGCGATAAAACGCTGCACGATCTCGGCTTCCTGCTGCATCGCCCGAAGCGCTTCGATGGCGTTCGAGTTGTCTTCCGCAGGCAATGCCGGTTCGGCGCGCGCGGCGGCATCGCCGAAACCGAACGCGCCGATTCCACGCGCTGCGCCTTTCAGCGAGTGCGTGATCTCTTTCCAGCTCCTGGGGTCGCGCGCCTCCATCACCGTCTTCAACCGGGCGAGAAGTTCTACGGATTGCGTCGCGAACAGGCCCAGCACTTCGGAATTGAGCGCAACGTCTCCGCCCGTGTAACGAGCCAGATGTTCGAGATCGACGGCGCGCGCCTGCGCAGCTTGCGACATGGTCCTGGAACCTTTGCAACCGGACGCAAGCATGCGCGCACAGCCTCAAGGCTGCGTTAATGCCCTGCCGACATGGTTAGAAAAGCCTTAATAATGGGCTTAGACGCGCGCCCGCATCAGGTGGCCCGCACCGCGCAGCCGCAGATCGTCTGTGCGATCCGCGAAATAGCGCGGATTGAGCGCGGCGGCGTCGAAATCCTCGACGTTGGAAAATCCCAGCGCCGCGACTTCGCGCCTCAGATCGCCGGCCATGAAGAAGCTGCGGAACGGCTCGCCCGACGCCGCCACGCGTTCGGCCATCGCGTCATGCGCGGCGCGGCTGGCGCCATCGCGCGCGGATGCGGGTTCGGCGTAGTCGAACACCACGCGCGTGCCGCGCGGCAGGCTGGCGATGAAGCGCAACGTCGCCATGATCGCGTCATGCGTGAGATAGGGAACGACACCAAGCCAGGCAAAAACCGCCGGCGCTTTCATATCGAAGCCCGCGCGCGTCAGGCCTTCGGACAAAGTCTCCGTTTCGAAATTCACCGGCGCATAGGTAAGAACTTCCGGCGCGATAATTCCGGCTTCGGCCAGCCGCTCCCGCTTCCAGCCCTGTGTTGCGGGATGATCGACTTCAAACACGCGAAGGCCGGGAAACATCTTCACCGCGCGATAGGCGAATGTGTCGAGCCCTGCACCCAGAAGGACATATTGGCGGACACCTTCCGGGGCGGCCTCGGCCAGCGTGTCCTCGCTGAACCGGCTGCGCGCGGCGATAAAGGCCCGGAGCCCGGACCTTGGAGGTTCCGTATGCGGATCGGTGCCGGCGCGCAATTCCGCTTCGGCTTCCGCGCCGATGATTTTGAGTGCCAGCGGATCGGTGAAAACCGGCGGGTGGTCGAGAAGCTGGTGTGCTGCGCGGTGCAGGGCTGCACCCCGTGCGGTGCGGCTTGGGCGATGGTCTTCCATGCCGCAATTCTCGCTCGTTAACGATTCGGGCGCCACCCTTCATCCCCCGGAAATTTGCCCGCTTATCTCGCGATTCGCGGCCGATGATGGTTAAAGTGGGCCGTCATCCTTCGAAGGGATCAGTCGTGGCGTCTTACGGATCCGAGCGCGGCCAGCCCGTGCTGCTGCAATCCGCCGAAAACTTTACGGATGAGGCAACGGTACAGGAGCGGCGCGTTAGCCGCCCGTCCTCCGGCATTGGCGCGCTGATCTTCGCGCTGGTCGCGGCCGCGTTCTGGGTCGGCGCCGCCGCCGCCTATCTGCTCGGCTTCTACAAACCTGCCGGGCTCGCCGCGATGAGCCCGCAGGAGCTTGCCGTTATTTTCTTCGCAACTTTCGCGCCGCCTTTTCTGTTCATCTCGATCGCATGGTCCTTCATGCGCGGTCACGCGATGAGCGCCGCGGCGCAGGTACTTGCCGAAGCAACGGATCGTCTTTTTTCCGCCGACGAAACCGCATCGCGCACCGCCGCGCGCCTGGGCCGCGCGGTGCGCCGCGAACTCGATGCGTTGAATGCCGGACTCGATGGCGCGTTCGCACGCCTGCGTGCGCTGGAAACGGTTCTGGAAAATCAGATCGCCGCGCTGGATGAAGCCGGTGCGCGCGCCGATGTCCGCGCCGAAGCGGTGGCCGCGCGCCTCAGCGCGGAGCGCGAACGCATCGATTCCGTTGCCGGCACGTTGACGGACACGGCCTCGCGCGCCAGCGAAGTGGTTGCGGGCCGTGTGGCGCAATTGAAGGCGACGATCGAAACCGCCGAAGGCACGCTGCGCAGCGCCGGCCAGTCGCTGGATTCGCAGGCGTCGAATTTCCGCATCGCCGCCGAAGCCGCGGCGCAGGCGCCGCATGCCGCCGCGGTGGAGATCGACCGTCAAGCCAAGCAGATCGAATCGGTTTCGGATGCCGCGATGGCGCGCTCGGAATTCGTGCTTGGGCGTCACGAAAAACACCGCCTCGCGATGAACGAACTTCTCGGACGCCTCAAGGACGAAAGCACGAATTTCGAAGCGGCGCTATCCACGCAGCGCGGCGCGTTGGAGCAGGCTATCCAGGCGCTCTACACGCAGGCCGACAAATTCGGCAATCTCGCCGGCGACACCGAACGCCAGATCGAAACCATCATGGCCAATGGTGTCGCGCGCGCCACGCAACTGACACAGAGCTACAGCCGCGAAGCCGAGCGCATGAAGGAAACCAGCGATGCAGCGAACGCCACGCTTTCGCGGCTCGTTCATTCGTTGCACGATGCCGGCGCCGGTGCGCAGACGCTGATCGGTGAAACCGCGTCCGAAACCAAGGCGAATGCGAAGGCGCTGGTGGGCGAGGCAATGGCGGAATGCGAACGCCTGTTGCGCGCCGCGGGGCAACTCGCGTCGGAAACAAGCCAGATCAAAGATTCGCTGGCGCAGGCCGTTGCCGAAGTCGAGAAGCATCTGCTTATCCTTCCGGGCGTGGCGCAGCAGGAAGCCATGCGCGTGCGCGAGATGGTGCGCAGCGAGACCGAAGAAATTCTCGATCTTTCCGCGCGCACGCTGTCCACCATCCACACGCGCCGCGCGGCGCATACCGGCCAGCGCCATGCGCCGAACGAGCAAGCGCCCGTACAAGACAATGGCAGCGATGGCCTCCTCGGCATGGCGCGCAAGCTCACGCAGCGCTCCAGGCGCAAGGATGGCGGCGAAGGAAAATCGTGGGACATGTCCACGCTCATCGCCAATGTCGAAACCAATGAGCAGCGTTCCAAAGAGTTGCGTCCGGTGGCGGCTGCCGCTTTGGGCGCGTTGCAGGCCGCGCTGGCCGATATGGCCGTCGATCTGGAGGCGATCAGCGAGATCGGCCCCGGCGACGACGATTGGCGGCGCTATCTGGCGGGCGACCGCAGTGTCTTTGCCCGCCGTCTGGCCGACGCGATCGACGATACTACGGTTAATCGCATCGCCACGCTCAACCGCGAGAACGCGCATTTTCGTGAGGCGGCGAACAGCTACATCACCGATTTCGAAGGCATGCTGTCGCGCGCGCGCGAAGGCGATGGCGGCGGGCTGCTCGCGTCGAGCCTGCTCAGCGCGGATACCGGCAAGATCTATCTCGCGCTGGCTTACGCATTGGGGCGTTTGTCGTAAGGCTTACGAGCGGATCAGCCGTGCGGCATAGAATCCGTCCATGCCGCCCTTGTCCGCAAGGTGGCAGGGCAGGGTGCGCAGATCGCCGTTCGCGTCGATCAGTTCGTTCAACCCGAAGATTTCTTCCGGCGTTATGGATTTTCGGCTGAAGCTCTCGTCGCGCGCGAGAAAATCCGCGACCTGTTCCGATCCTTCTTCCGGCTCCAGCGAACAGACGGCGAAGACCAGCGTACCGCCCGGCGCCACCATGTCGGCGGCCACGTCGAGAAATTCTCCCGCCGCCTGCGCCGTCAGTTGAATATCGGACGCGCTCTTGATCCATGGCAGCTCGGGATGGCGGCGGATCGTGCCCGTCGCGCTGCAAGGCGCATCGAGCAGCACGAACGGCGCGGGTTCGGTTTCGTAGTCGCGCATATCGGCTTCGATGAGTTGGGCCCGAAGTTTCGCGCGCTCCAGATTTTCGCGCAGCCGCATCATGCGCGACGGCTCGCGCTCCACTGCGGTGACATCCGCGCCCATCGCCGCGAGCTGCATCGTCTTGCCGCCTGGCGCCGCGCACAGATCGATCACGCGCTGGCCTCGGATATCTCCCAGCAATCGCGCCGGCAACGAAGCTGCAAAATCCTGCACCCACCACGCGCCTTCGCTGAAACCTTCCAGCAGGTCGACGCGGCCGGTTTGCGTCATGCGCCAGACATTGCCGAGGAGTTGTGTCGCGCCGGCCGGTGCATGCGCATCGTCCTTCAACACAAAATCTGTCGGCGGTTCATGCGCATGCGCGGATGCGATCGTGCGCGCGGCCTGGTCGCCATACGCCGCGCGCCAGCTTTGCCACAACCAGTCGGGCGTGTTGAGGCGATCGGCATCCTTCGACGCCAGAACCTCTTTGCCTTCCTTCGACACGCGCCGCAGCACAGCGTTGATGAGGGCTTTGAAATGCACTGCCTTGTTGTCGGCCGCCGCGAGCCGGTTTGCTGCATCGACCGCAGCGTGCGGCGCGACATCCAGAAAAAGAAGTTCGCAAACGCCCGCCATCAGGATTTCCAGCGTTGGGCCGGAGCGATGCAGCGGCGGCGCTTTCGGCACGAAGGCGCGGATAAGTGCATCGATCTGGCCGAAGCGGCGGAGCGTTTCGCTCGCGATGGCGCGGGCGAAGCCGGCATCGCGAGGCTCCAGCCTGCTTTGCGCGACGATCTCCGTTTCGACGGCATCCAGCGGGCGGCGCTTGCGCAGCACCTCACCGAGGATTTTCACCGCCGCGGCGCGCGCGGGAACCCCGGCCGCGCTCATGCTCTTGCCTTTCGCATGGCCCGGTCGTAGCTCATCGTCATGCCGACAGCAAAAAAACCGGCGAAGTCCAGCAAGGCGCAGATCGCAGAACGCATCCGCGAAGCCGGCGAACGTGCCCGCGCCGAAGCCGATCAGCGCCGCGCCGCCGCGCCCGCCGAAAGACCCCTCGCCAAAGAGGTGAATGGCCCCAAAGGCCCGGAACCCACGCGCTATGGCGACTGGGAAAAGAAAGGCATCGTCTCGGATTTCTGAGATGGTCTTGATCGGGTTTCCCACCGGGTCCATGTAAAGCCCGATTGGAGACAAGCCGATGTTCATTCAGACCGAATCCACGCCGAATCCAGCCACGCTGAAATTCCTGCCTGGCCGCGAAGTCATGGGCGAAGCGTCGGTTGCCGATTTTCCGGATGCGAAATCCGCCGAGCGTTCGCCGCTCGCGCGCGCCCTGTTCGCCAACAGCGACGTGTCGCGTGTGTTCTTCGGTTCGGATTTCATTTCGGTGACGAAATCGGAAACCAGCGACTGGCGGCATCTGAAGCCATCGATCCTCGGCGCGATCATGGAGCATTTCACGCGCGGTGCGCCGCTACTGGAAAGCGCGAGCGCGGAAGAATCCGATTCCGATAGCGAGAATTTCTCCGATGAAGACGCGGAGATCGTGTCCCAGATCAAGGAACTGCTCGACACGCGCGTCCGTCCTGCGGTCGCCAATGATGGCGGCGACATCATCTTCCGGGCTTTCGATGGAAGCTCTGGCGTCGTCTCGCTGCATATGCGCGGCTCCTGCGCGGGCTGCCCGTCCTCCACGATGACGCTCAAGAACGGCATCGAAAACATGCTGCGTCACTACATTCCGGAAGTGACCGCCGTCGAAGCCGTCTAAAATGAAAATCCTGGCTGCCGACACCGCGCTTGGCGCCTGTTCTGTCGCGGTGCTGGATGGTGCGCATATGCGCGCGCACCGCTTTGAAACCATGGAACGCGGCCACGCGGAAGCGCTTGCGCCAATGGTGGAAGATGCGATGCGCCAATCCGGCATCGCGTTCGCCGATATTGAGCGCCTCGCGGTCACGACCGGGCCGGGCTCCTTCACGGGACAGCGCGTCGGGCTGGCCTTCATGCGCGGGCTTCGCGTGGCGCTGAAGAAGCCGCTCGTTGGCGTGACGACGCTGGAAGCGATGTGTGCAGCGGCGCTGAACGAAGCCAAGACAGACTACGCCGCCGCGATCCATGACGCCCGCCGTGGCGAGGCTTATCTCGCCATCACGTCAGAAACCGAAGTGCTGTTGCCGCCGACCCTTGTGACGCTGGACGCCGCCGCGTCGAAAATCTCGGGCTCCGTGCCGCAGGCTTCTGTTGCCTTGGCGGGCACAGCGGCACAGCTCATCGCGGACGGGCTTGGCGCGCGCGCCATCGTGACCTCGATCGGCCAGCCCGACGCGTTATGGGTCGCAAGATTGGCAGCGGTAGCGCCTGAACCGGCCGAAGCGCCTCATCCACTTTATCTGCGCGCGCCGGACGCGAAGCTCCCCGCATGACGATCCGCGAGGCGACAGCGCAGGATATTTCCGGTCTGGCCGATCTCCACGCCCGCGCTTTTGCACACGCCTGGGATCGCGCGGCTATGCAAAGCCTCCTGAAAGGGCATGGCGTCTTCGCATTTATCGCGGGGGAAGGCGAGGTGGACGGTTTCATCATGGTCCGCGTAGCGGCGGACGAAACCGAAATCCTTTCTATTGCGGTCAGCCCCGATGCTCGCCGCCGCGGCCTTGGCTCGCGGCTTCTGACGCATGCGGCGCAACGAGCTGCGGGATTGGGCGCAGTCCGCATGTTTCTGGAAGTGGCGGCCAAGAACCTGCCCGCACGGAACCTCTATGAAAAGCATGGCTTCCGCCAAGTGGGGGCGCGCAAGGCCTATTATGAGGATGGCGGCGACGCTCTGGTGCTCGCTTCCGCGCTTCCGCTTGCGATGGGAAATTCCAAAGAAACCCTCTAAAGTCCGCCTCGGAGCAGATGGGAAACACGGCGTGACGCGGATTGAGCAACTTTGCGCGGACAAAGGCCTTCGCATGACGGAACAGCGCCGGGTGATCGCGCGTGTCCTGTCGGAAGCGGAGGATCATCCGGACGCCGAAGAACTCTATCGCCGGGCCTCCGCCATCGATCCGCATATCTCCATCGCGACGGTCTATCGCACGGTGAAGCTGTTCGAGGATGCGGGTATCCTGGAGCGCCATGATTTTCGCGACGGCCGATCGCGCTATGAGGAAGTGCCGGACGCGCATCACGATCATCTCATCGATCTGCAGACCGGCCGCGTGATCGAATTCCGCAACGAGGATATCGAGCGCTTGCAGCGGCTGATCGCCGAAGAGCTCGGCTTCGAACTGGTCGATCACCGGCTTGAACTTTATGGCGTGCCCAGAGGCGGCAAGAAACCGGCGGGACATTAAGCCGGATGGGTTCGTTGCGCGCTGCCTATATTTTGTTGACGTTCGCACTGTCGTCTCTGGTTGTCATTCCATACCAGACCTTTGCGCTGCACTTCAAAACGCTGGGCTACAAGAATATCCCCGAACGCTATCAGCGCTTCCTGTCGCGCCTTTTCGGCATCCGCGTCACGGTCATCGGAAAGCCGGTGCAGGATCGGGGCGTGCTGATGGTGTCCAACCATACCTCCTATCTCGATATTCTGGCCCTGGGCGGCATTGCGCGCGTGTCGTTCGTCGCCAAAAGTGAAGTGGCGAAATGGCCGTTGTTCGGCACTTTCGCGCGGTTGCAACGAACGGTCTTCGTCGAGCGCCAACGCCGCTCCCAGACGGGGGTTTCACGCGACCAGATTCGAGAACGCTTGCTGGAAGGCGACGCGCTGGTTCTGTTTCCCGAAGGCACATCGAACGACGGCAATCGCGTGTTGCCGTTCAAAAGCGCCTTGATGGGCGCCGCGGAATCGCAGATCGGCACAGACGCACAAGGCAAGCCGGTCTATGTACCGGTACAGCCCGTCTCCATTTCCTATGTCGGCGTGCACGGCATGCCGATGGGCCGCGAAAACCGGCCGCTTTATGCGTGGTATGGCGATATGGAGCTGGTCGATCATCTTTGGGAAGGCCTGAAGACCGGCCCGGTCGATGTGCTCATCGAGTTCCACGAGCCGATGACGGTGGACGTGGCCGGTGGCCGCAAGAACCTGGCGCGGATCGTCGAAGAGAAGATCCGGCACGGACAGGCGATGGGATTGGCGGGTCTGGCCGGCCGAAAGCCGGTGATTCCGGCGCCCACTGCTGCGCTCAAAGCGCAGGCAGCCGAGTGAGCCTTGTCTTGCGCCTGTTCTTCGGCCCATAACGCCCCGGCAAATGCCGCAAAAGCCCGCCCAAAAGCCTTATGAAAAAGCTCTTCATAAAGACCTATGGCTGCCAGATGAACGTCTATGATTCCGCCCGCATGGCGGATCTGCTGACGCCGCTGGGCTACGCGCTGGCCGACGGGCCGGAGGCGGCGGACATGGTGATCCTCAACACTTGCCACATCCGCGAGAAAGCCGCCGACAAGGTCTATTCCGAACTCGGCAAGTTGCGCGAGATGAAAGAAGAAAAAGCGCGAACCGGCGATAAGATGCTGATCGCGGTCGCAGGCTGCGTGGCGCAGGCCGAAGGCGCGGAGATCGTCAAACGCCAGAGCGCGGTGGATATCGTCGTCGGCCCGCAAAGCTATCATCGCCTGCCCGAACTCATCGCGCGTATCAGCCGCGAGAAGGGCCATGCGCTCGACACCGATTTTCCGGTGGAAGAAAAATTCGACACGTTGCCGGAAGAGATCGCGGTGGGCGGACCCACGGCGTTCCTCACCGTGCAGGAAGGTTGCGACAAGTTCTGCACCTTCTGCGTGGTGCCCTACACGCGCGGCGCGGAATATTCGCGGCCGGTGGCGCAGATCGAACGCGAAGCCCGCAAGCTTGCCGATAAAGGTGTGCGCGAGATCACGCTGCTTGGGCAGAATGTGAATGCCTATTCTGGCGACGGCGCTGATGGCGAAGCATGGAGTCTGGCTAAGCTCATTCGCAAGCTCGCCGCGATCGAAGGCATCGACCGTATCCGCTACACGACCAGCCATCCGCGCGACATGGGCGACGATCTGATCGCCGCGCATCGCGACGTCGAGGCGTTGATGCCCTATCTGCATCTGCCCGTTCAGTCGGGTTCCAACCGGATTCTCGACGCGATGAACCGCCAGCATACGCGTGACGACTATCTGCGGCTGGTCGAGCGCATCCGCGCGGCGCGGCCCGATATCGCGCTGTCATCCGATTTCATAGTCGGCTTTCCCGGCGAAACCGACGAGGATTTCGCCGACACGATGGCGCTGGTGCGCGAGGTTGGCTACGCGTCGCACTTCTCTTTCAAATACAGCCCGCGCCCCGGAACGCCGGCCGCCACGCAAAAGCAGATCCCCGAAGAGGTGAAAGCCGCGCGGCTGGAGGAATTGCAGACGCTTCTCTTCGCGCAACAGCGGGCCTTCAACACCTCCTGCGAGGGGAAAACAATGGATGTGCTTTTCGAGAAGAAAGGCCGTCAGGCAGGGCAGGCCATCGGGCGCAGCCCCTTCCTTCAGCCGGTGCATGCCGATCATGCCGGTCATCTTCTGGGGCAGATCGTTCCGGTGAAAATCGAAAGCGTCTTCCCCAACAGCCTTTCGGCGCGGCTTCTGAACGTGCCGTGCACGGCCGAGGCAGGTTCTTGAGTTCCAAGGGAAAAAAGCGCGAGCAGTTGACGCTGGAATTCGCGGACAATGCCTTGTTGGCCGCGCTGGGCGGATCGCAGCATCGCAATTTCGTGCATATCGAAAAAAGCCTGAACGTTCGGGTCGATATGCGCGGCAATCTGGTCTCGATCGAAGGTGAGCCGGAAGCGCGCGAACGCGCCGCCACCGTGTTGCGCTCGCTCTATGCACGGGCCGAATCGGGCGAGAGCGTCGGCACAGCCGAGATCGATGCGGAAATCCGCTTTGCCTCGCACGCGGCGGAGATGCGGATTGCGCGCGATTTCGGCCAGCCGTCCATCAAAACGGCGGCTTCGCGCGTCATCCGCGCGCGCTCGCCTGCGCAGGCGGCCTATCTGGATCTGATGCGCACGCATCCACTTGTCTTCGGCATCGGGCCGGCCGGAACCGGCAAGACCTATCTCGCCGCGGCTTACGGCGCGCACCTTCTCTATGAGCGCAAGGTCGAGCGTCTCGTTCTGTCGCGTCCGGCGATGGAGGCGGGCGAGCGGCTCGGCTTTCTGCCCGGCGATCTGAAAGAGAAGATCGATCCTTATCTGCGTCCGCTTTACGACGCGCTGTTCGACACCATCGGCGACAAGGCCACGCGCATGATGGAGACCGGCGTGATTGAAGTGGCGCCCCTGGCTTTCATGCGCGGCCGCACTTTGGCCAACGCTTTTGTCATTCTGGACGAAGCGCAGAACTGCACTTCCGCACAGATGAAGATGTTTCTGACGCGGCTCGGCGAAGATTCGCGCATGGTGGTGACGGGCGATGTCTCGCAGAGCGACCTGCCGGGTGGCCAGGCCGAAGGCCTGAACGAGGCGCTGGCCATATTGTCCGGCATCGAGGGTGTGGCGGCTGCACAATTCTCTGACAGGGACGTCGTACGCCACCCGCTTGTGGGGCGCATCGTGCGCGCTTACGACAATCGGAGCCGCGGCGAGGTTTTGCCGGCGCGCTATCGCAAGGACAGCGAATGACGCGCCGGCCTGTCCGCGGCGTTGAGATTCGTGTCGAAGACCCGAAGTGGAAAAAGCTTTCCGCTTCCGCACGCGCCCGCGTGAAGCAGATCGCGTTGCGCGCGCTGGAACGGGAGAAGGCGAAAGGTTCGCTCACGGTCCTTCTCAGCAGCGACGCCAGGCTTAAGGAACTCAATGCGCTCTTTCGCGGCAAGAACAAGCCGACGAACGTGTTGTCCTTTCCGGCTGAGGAGAATCCGGATCGCTATCTGGGCGATGTCGCCATCGCTTTTGGCGTGGTGACGCGCGAGGCGCGCGAATCGGGCAAACATTTTGCCGGTCATCTGGCGCATATGGCCGTCCACGGCGTGCTGCATCTGCTGGGTCACGATCACGAAAAGCCCAAGGAAGCGGCGCGAATGGAGGGGATCGAGCGCGAGATTCTTGCTGAATTCGGCATCGCCGATCCCTATGCTGTGGTCCGAACTCCCGCCCGCAGGACACCAGCGAACCGGCATGGCTGATTCCGCTTCATCGCCCGACAGACCGCATTCTCTTTTCCGCCGCCTCGCCCAGCTTCTGGGCGGCGATCAGGACGCGCAGGCCATGCGCGAAAGCCTCGAAGAAGTAATCGAGGAGAGCGAACGCGAAAGCGCGCAGCTTTCGCCGCAGGAGCGCACCATGCTCTCCAACTTGCTGCGCTTTGGCGAGATCAGGGTCGGCGATGTCATGGTGCCGCGCACCGACATCGTGGCCGTGGAAGAATCGACGTCCTTCCGCGATCTGCTCGCGCGCTTCCGCGAGGCGCAGCATTCGCGCATCCCGGTTTATCGCGAGACGCTGGACGATCCTATCGGCGTCATCCATGTCAAGGATGTGCTGGGGCTGATCCAGCGCGATTCGGACGGTTCGCTGCGCTGGCCGGAAGTTCCCATCGCATCCTTCAAGCGCGACATCGACGTCGTTCCGCCCTCAATGCCCGCGCGCGATCTGCTGCTCAGGATGCAACGGTCGCACAATCATATCGCGCTGGTGATCGATGAATATGGCGGCACCGACGGTATTGTTTCCATCGAAGACCTGGTGGAGCAGATCGTCGGCGACATAGACGACGAGCACGACACGGACGATGCGCCGCGCGCGCGTCCCATGCCCGGCGGCGGTTTCGAAGCCGATGCGCGCATGTCGCTGGAAGATTTCCGCGAGCAGACCGGTATCGATCTGAAGACGCCCGATCCGGATGCGCAAGTCGATACGCTGGCCGGATTGGTGGTGGCGCTTATGGGCCGGTTGCCGCAGCGCGGAGAAGTCGTCAGCGATCCGTCCGGTGTCCGGATCGAAGTCCTCGAAGCCGATCCGCGCCGCGTGCGCCGCCTGAAACTGAAGCCTCCATCCAAAGCGGCAGAGACAAAAAGCTGATGGCGGACATTCTCGATAGGGCGGGCGCCTTCGTTCGCGCGCTCACGGGCTGGCGCCGGTTTCTGTTCGCTTTTGTCGCCGGCCTTCTTTCGGCGCTGTCCTTCGCGCCGTTCGGGCTGTGGCCTCTGCTCCTTCTCGGCTTTGGCGCGCTGGCGCTCCTGATCGACGGCGCCGTCACGCATGCGAAGCCCGTTCGCAGCGCCGCATTCGCGGGCTGGGCCTTCGGCTTTGGGCAGTTCCTCGCGGGACTCTATTGGGTCGGTTATGCGTTTCTCGTCGATAGGGCCGATCATCTGTGGCAGTTGCCCTTCATCGCGCTGATCCTGCCCGGCGGGCTGGCGCTGTTCATCGCACTTGCGTCTGCCGTGTCGGCTTATGCCTGGCGTCCGGGATGGCAACGCATTTTCCTGTTCACCGCGGCCTATGCGGCGGCGGAATGGGTTCGGGGAAATATCTTTACCGGCTTCCCCTGGAATCTTCCCGGTTACGGCTGGGACGCATCGCTCGCGATTTTGCAGAGCGTTTCTGTTGTCGGCGTTTACGGTCTGTCCTTTTTGACGATCCTGTTCGGCGCATCGCTGGCGCTTCTGTTCGCGCCAGCGCGCGCAAAGATCTGGCCGGTTCCGGCGATGCTCACGCTGTTGTTTTGCCTGATCTGGACCGGCGGCGCTTTGCGCCTGAATACCGTGCCGCCCAATGTGCCCGGCGTGCGTTTGCGGCTGGTCCAGCCCAATGTTCCGCAGCAGGACAAATTCATTCCGTCTTTGCGCGCGCAGCACTGGCGTGAACTTATGGATCTGAGCCTCGCCAAGAACGGGCCTGAGCCGACGCACATCATCTGGCCGGAATCCGCGCCGCCTTTCCTTCTGGCGCGCGAGGCCCAGGCGCTGGATGACGTGGCGATCCTGACCGGCACCCATCGCGTGCTGATGACAGGCGCGGCGCGCGTGGAGGTCACACCGGGAAAAGAGCCGACATTCTTCAATAGCTTCTACATCTTCGCGCATGGCGGCCAACTCATCGCCACCTACGACAAATTCCATCTGGTGCCGTTCGGCGAGTATGTTCCGTCCTTTCTGCAAACGCTCGGCCTTTCCAATGTCGTGAACATTCCCGGCAGCTTTGGCTTCGGCACCGGCCCGAAGACATTCGATGTTCCCGGCGCGCCGCCTGTCGGCCCGCTCATCTGCTATGAGATTTTGTTTCCCGGGGAAGTGACGGCGAGGGATCGCCCGCAATGGTTCGTGAACGTCACCGACGATTCCTGGTTCGGTCCGCCCTCATCGTCGGGCCCCTATCAACATCTCTTGATCGCGCGCGTTCGCGGGATCGAAGAAGGGCTACCCATTGCGCGCGCGGCGAATACGGGAATTTCTGCCGTGATCGATCCAATGGGCCGGATCGTCGCGCAACTGGGCAGCGGTAAAGTGGGCGTGGTGGATTCTGCGCTTCCTGCGGCGCTTCCTGAAACTTTCTTCGCGAAATTCGGCGAAACAGGGTTCCTCCTGATGCTGATTTTCGCCGGCGCCGCAGGATTGTTCTGGCCCACCGCAACCTCAGGACGCCAAGCCCGTTAGACTCAATGGGTTCTTTTCTTGGGCCTGTGAACGGGGCTAAGGTCCCGCTGGTAAACGGAAATTTGCGTAAGAGTGGTCGTGCCGAAAAAGCAGGCGAGTCCCATTGACGTTCAGGTCGGAACCCGTGTCCGGTTGCGGCGGATGCTGATCGGCATGAGTCAGGAAAAGCTGGGGGAAATGCTCGGCCTTACCTTCCAGCAGGTTCAGAAATACGAAAAGGGCGTGAACCGTATCGGCGCCGGCCGCCTCTTTCAGGTGGCGCACATTCTTGGCGTGCCAATCGATTATTTCTACGAAGGCGTGAACGGCGTGTCCGAGGGCGCGCCGGGCTTTGCCGAGCCGGGCAGCGGGTCGCCCCCGGTGATGGAATTCCTCTCCAGCGGCGAGGGGCTTCAGCTCAGTCTCGCCTTCATGAAGATCAAGGATCCAAAGGTGCGAAAACGCGTGCTGGATCTGGTGAAGAGCCTATCCGACGGTGAAGAGCCTGCCGGATAATCAGCCGCGCGATTTCTTTTCTTCGATTCCCGAACGGCTGGTGCGCGCGCCGAGCGCCATATAGACCTCATCCGGCACGATGTCGCACGCTGCCCACAACACCAGCAGATGATAGAGCAGGTCTGCGGACTCCGCGATTAGCGCGTCCTTGTCCTGCCCCACGGCGGCGAGCGCGGTTTCGACGCTTTCCTCCCCCAGCTTCTTGGCGATCTTGAGCTTGCCCTCGTGAAGGAGCTTGGCCGTGTAAGACGATGCCGGATCGGCGTCCTTGCGCGATCGGATCACCTCGAAAAGGCGGTCGATGGTATGTGTGTCGCTCATCCTGTGCTCCGGCCACTTGCATGTTGCGACAGGACGCGACGCCCTGCCGCTTCTGTCAAGCACACCTGCGCCGGATATGGTATCATCCGCCGGGGTCATCAGTTGGGGGCGTCATGCGATTTGGCCTTATTATTCCGGCGGCGTGTATGTGCGTTGGCCTGTGCGGGGATGCATTTGCGGACACGCCTGCCAAAACCGTTTCTGCGCCGCAGGCCAGCAGCATCGACTGGACATTCGCGCCGCGCATCAGCGTGACCGCCGGCATTGGTTATATGACCGATAACGCCCGTGAGATGGTCTATGACACGCCCAGCGGCGATCGCGTCAGCCAGCTCAACTGGCAGATTCAGGACGCGCTTGTGTTGCGCGGAACGGCGACACTCCATCTGACGGATTGGCTTAGCGCCTCACTTGGCGGCTGGACGAAGATCGACTCCAACAATCTGATGGATGACTACGACTGGCTCGTTCCGCCTTACACGCAGTGGAGCGATCATTCCCATCATCCGGACACGCAGCTCAATAAGGCAAATCAGGGCGATCTCAGTCTGGCGGCGCGCCTTTACCATGAGGATGGCTGGTCGCTCAGCGCTACGGCCGGTTATCAGTGGACGGGGTTCAAATGGTCGGCCTATGGCGGCCATTATGTCTATTCGATCTTCGGCTTCCGCGACGCCGTGGGAGACTTCACGCCGGGCCAGCTTGGCATCGCCTATTCGCAGACCTTCAAGGCGCCCTATGTCGGCATATCGGGCACATACGACCTGAATGACGACTGGCAATTCTCCGCCGCCCTGCGCGGCAGTCCTTGGGTGGTAGCCGCATCGGACATCGATCATCATGTGTTGCGCGATCTCATATTCCATGACAGGTCGGACAAATCGCGCATGATCGCCGTGTCGGCAGGCGCGGCTTATAACATCAACGCGCGCGCGCAGATCGGCGCAACCGTCGAATACCAGACCTACACATTGGGCAAGGGCCCGACGCGGATGCTCGATCAGACAACCGGAATCGTCTCCATATTCTCCGGCGACGCATCCGGCATCAGCAACAGCACGCTGACGGCGATGTTGAACATCACCTATCGTTTCGATCCTTGAGGCGGATCAGTTGACGCCCGGTTCCAGCAGGCGGCGTGCGATGACCTGCGCCTGAATTTCCGCTGCGCCCTCGAAGATGTTCAGGATGCGCGCGTCGCAAAGAACGCGGCTGATCTCGAACTCCAGTGCGAAGCCGTTGCCGCCATGAATCTGCAGGGCGTTGTCGGCGGCAGCCCATGCCACGCGCGCGCCCAGAAGTTTGGCCATGCCCGCTTCCAGATCGCAGCGGCGGCCTTCGTCCTTTTCCTTCGCGGCGTGATAGGCGATCTGCCGGGATATCGCGATCTCCACCGCCATCATCGCCAGCTTGTCGCTCACGCGCGGGAACTCGAAGATCGGCTTGCCGAACTGCGTGCGTTCGAGCGCGTACTGCAATCCCAGATCGAGCGCACGTTGCGCCACGCCGATGGCGCGCGCCGCTGTCTGGATGCGCGCGGATTCGAAGGTCTGCATCAATTGCTTGAAGCCCTGGCCTTCCTCGGTGCCGAGCAAGTTCTTCGCCGGCACTTCGAAGCCGTCGAAACCGATCTCATATTCCTTCATGCCGCGATAGCCGAGGACCTCGATCTCGCCGCCGGTCATGCCTTTGGCGGGGAAGATTTCCTTCTCGGTGAAGCGCGGTTTCTCGGCCAGCAGCATGGAAAGCCCGCGATAGCCTTTCTGGTCCGGCAGCGTGCGTACCAACAGCGTCATCACATCGGCGCGCGCGGCATGGGTGATCCAGGTTTTGTTTCCGTAAATCTTGAAGACGTCGCCGTCGCGCACGCCGCGTGTCTTGAGTTCGGCCACGTCCGATCCACCGGCCGGCTCCGTGAACACCGCGGTCGGCAGGATTTCGCCGCTGGCGATCTTCGGCAGCCAGTGGTTCTTTTGTTCGTCCGTGCCGCCGGTGAGTATGAGTTCGCAGGCGATCTCCGAACGCGTGGCGAGCGAGCCGACGCCGATATAGCCGCGCGACAGCTCTTCGGAGACGACGCACATCGCCGTCTTGGACAAGCCGGAACCGCCGAACGCTTCCGGCAAGCTCAGCCCGAACACGCCAAGCTCCGACAGCTCGTCGATCACCGGCATCGGGATCAATTCGTCCTTCAGATGCCATTGATGCGCGAAGGGCGTCACCTTGTCCTGCGCGAAGCGATAGAACTGCTCGCGCACCATACCCATCGTCTCGTCGAGTCCGGGATCGCCATAAAACACCGCGCCCGCGTGGGCGCGCAGATAGTTCGCAATGCCGTCACGAACCTCGCGGCTCGTGCCGATGCGTGTCAGTTCGTCGACGCTGCCGGTCCAAAACGCGCCGACATGCTCGTTCCCAACGTCCATATTGTAGGGACGCGCGATTTCGCCCTGGCTCATAGCGACGCCGCCGGCAATTTGCGCCAGATACTCGCCGAAAGCCGCCAGCAGGATGAGCTTTTCGATTTCACCGAAGCGTTTTTCGCTCTGGAGCTTGCGGCCCCAATGCGCCATCTGGCGCAGCGCTTCCACATAGGTCGCGTACCAGGCGAAGGCATGAACCGCGCGTTGTTCGCGATCGAGCGCCCTGGCGTCCACCTTGCCGTTCGAAACGACTTTCGCGGCGACGGCAGATTTGGCGGTGGCCAGAAACTTCTCCGCGGCCGCAACCGCGCTATCGCATTTCGCAAACAAGTCCGCGTCGTTCATGGGCCCCGCCATGTCTCAGGAAAAGAAATTAAGCCGAAACGGGCCGGCTTCAGCCCTTCTGCGCTTCCAGCACATCCTCATAGGTCTTGAGGCCGGGGCGTTGTGCGTTCACCAGTACGGCCATGTTGCCGGGCAGGTGTTCGTTCTTCCACATCTTGGTGTGCGCGCGCGGGATGTCGGCCCAGGGGAAGACTTCGGACATGCACGGATCGAGGCGGCGCTCCACCATCAGGCGGTTGGCCTGGGAAGCCTGCATCAGGTTCGCGAAATGCGAGCCCTGAATGCGCTTCTGGCGCATCCACACATAGCGCGCGTCGAAGGTGATGTTGTAGCCGGTGGTGCCGGCGCAGAACACCACCATGCCGCCGCGCTTCACGACGAGGCACGACACCGGGAAGGTGCTTTCGCCCGGATGCTCGAACACCATATCGACATCGGTGCCCTTGCCGGTGATATCCCAGATCGCCTTGCCGAATTTGCGCGCCTCTTTCGTCCACGCATCGTATTCGGGTGTGCCGACCTGCGGCATCTGCCCCCAGCAGTTGAAATCCTTGCGGTTGAGCACGCCCTTGGCGCCGAGCGAAAGTACAAAATCGCGCTTTGACTCATCGCTGATGACGCCGATGGCGTTGGCGCCGCTGACCGCGCAAAGCTGAACTGCGAACGATCCCAATCCACCCGACGCACCCCAGATGAGCACGTTGTGCCCCGGACGCAGGATGTGCGGTCGATGGCCGAAGAACATGCGGTAGGTCGTGGCGAGTGTGAGCGTGTAACAGGCTGACTCTTCCCACGACAGATGCTTCGGACGTTCCATGAGCTGGCGGTCCTGCACGCGCGCAAATTGCGCGAACGAACCATCGGGTGTCTCGTAACCCCAGATGCGCTGGCTCGGCGAGAACATCGGATCGCCGCCATTGCATTCCTCGTCGTCGCCGTCGTCCTGATTGCAATGCACGACGACTTCATCGCCGACTTTCCAGCGCGTGACCTTCGAGCCCACGGCCCACACGATACCGGACGCGTCGGAGCCGGCGATGTGATACGGATTTTTGTGCGCATCGATGGGCGAAATCGGCGTGCCAAGACCGGCCCACACACCGTTGTAGTTCACACCCGCCGCCATCACGAGAATAAGCACGTCGTGGGAATCGAGGCTCCACGTCGGCACGACTTCCATCTGGAAGGATTTTTCCGGCTCGCCATGGCGTTCCTTGCGGATCGCCCACGCATACATGTTCTTGGGAACGTGCCCCATCGGCGGGATCTCGCCGATCTCGTAGAGGTCCTTGTAGACGTCCAACTGCGGCTTGGTTTCGACGGCGGCCATAAACCTTCGCTCCTCATTCCCTGTCAGAAACGTGCTTGCCTGTGCATGGTGGCGCAGTAGGCCCATGCTTTTGCTGCATTGCAACAGAAAAGGTGGTATGTGCCTGTGGAAACACGGTTTTGGGCAATAATGTTGCGCGTCAACCGGCGCACCGCCGGAACCGGGATTTGCGCGGCTTCCCACTCGCCTTGGCCACGATTTCCTTCACTTTCACCGTCTGGCGGATAGAAAGCGACGAACTGGGCGAACCTTTTTCCGGATCGCCAAAGGCGCGGCCATAAGTCTCCAGGCGCTCCTCCACCGAGCCCAGGAATTCGCCTTCCCAGTCTGACAGTTTCACGCCGGAAGCGCCGGCCAGTTTCTTCGCCTTGCGCAATACTTTCAGCGCCACGCGCTTGGCGTGCTCGCGCTCCGCCTCGCGCATCTCTTTCGGCGTCTTTCGTTTCGGCGCTTTTCCGAATGGCATGGATCAGTGCGTGGCGTGTGGATCTTTCTCGCCAACCTTCATCGCCAATGGAATGTTGTCGATGGCGACCGGGCAAGTGAAGTGTTTGGAGCGCGCACAGTTGGGATTGTACGCATTGTTGAAATCGATGGTGATCGTCTTGGGCGGATAGGCGCCGAAGCTGTCGATATCGACATAGCGTCCCGCGCCATACGCGCCTTTGCCGGTCAGATCGTCGGTGAAGAATGCGGACATATCGCTGATCTTCTTCGGGTCGTTGTCGCCCGAATAGAAGGGTAGCGTGATCGTCTTGCCCTGCAGCTTAAACGCCGCTTCGCCAACGCGATAGAACTGCTTGTCCGTGCCGCGCGAGGTGCGGAACACATGCGGTGGGCGTTTCGGATCGGGTTTGAAATTCGCCGTCACGCGATAGGCGGGATCGTAGGGAAAATACGAAACGCCCTTGAAGTTCAGCGCATCGGGATTTTTCTGGTTGAACACGAAGATGCGCCAGCCCATCACGCCTGCATCCACCTGCGTCGGCTGGCCCTCGACATCGACATCCTTGTCGATGGGAATGGATTTGGTGAGCACGCTTTCGGCGACCGGCTTGCCGTTCTTCGTCACTGCGATCTTGCCGCCATGCAGCGCCACGGTGAGCGCGCCCCTGGCGTTCGGATCGTGGCTCCAGCGATAAGAGCCCGGCTCGCCGGTCTTGCCGGTCAGCACGGCGGTGTCGCCGTCATGCAGATAAGCCGAATCCTGAATCTTCAGAATGGCATGTGGGCGCGCCGCCCAGGCTTCATTCGCGTCCGCAATGCCTGCTTTCCACACCTGCTCCGGGGTTTGAGGTGGCGCAGCGGCGCCCAGTGCAAGAGAAGCGAAACCGGCGGCAAGGATAAGGCGCGTGCGCATGGGCGATCCCGGAAGGTGTGACTCGCGGACACTAATCGGTGCGGCCTTGCGGGCAAACATCGTTCTTGTTGCAATGCAACACAACTGGCCGCTTAATGGCCGCAATGAGCGAACGCGACACCCATAAAGACCGGCCCTGGATCTTCCGCACCTATGCCGGCCATTCGAGCGCGGCGGCGTCGAACACACTTTATCGCACCAATCTCGCCAAGGGGCAGACGGGCCTGTCCGTCGCCTTCGATCTGCCGACACAGACCGGCTACGACAGCGACGATGCGCTGGCGAAAGGCGAAGTCGGCAAGGTTGGCGTGCCGATCTCCCATCTGGGCGACATGCGCGCGCTGTTCGAGGGTATCCCTCTCGATAAGATGAACACGAGCATGACGATCAACGCGCCGGCGGCGTGGCTGCTCGCGCTCTATGTCGCTGTCGCAGACGAGCAGGGCGCGCCGCGCGCCGCGCTCACTGGCACCACGCAGAACGACATCATCAAGGAATATCTGGCGCGCGGGACATACATCTTCCCGCCCAAGCCTGCGCTGCGCCTCACCACCGACACGATCGCCTTCACCACGGCGGAATTGCCAAAATGGAATCCAATCAATCTCTGCTCCTATCATCTGCAGGAAGCGGGAGCAGATGCAGTGGAAGAAGCAGCGTTCGCGCTCGCCGCCGCGATTTCCGTGCTCGATGCCTGCAGGGCGCGCGGCGCGATTCTGCAGAGCGAGTTTCCCAAAGCCGTCGGCCGCATCTCGTTCTTCGTGAACTCCGGCGTGAAGTTCATCACCGAGATCTGCAAGCTGCGCGCGATGGGCAAGGTGTGGGACGAGATCGCGAAGGATCGTTATGGCGTCACCGATCCCAAGCTGCGGCTCTTCCGTTATGGCGTGCAGGTCAATTCGCTGGGCCTCACCGAGCAACAGCCGGAAAACAATGTCTATCGCATCCTGTTCGGCATGCTCGGCGTGACGCTTTCCAAGAATGCCCGCGCCCGTGCGGTTCAGTTGCCGGCGTGGAACGAAGCGCTCGGCCTGCCGCGCCCGTGGGACCAGCAATGGTCGCTGCGCCTGCAGCAGATCGGCGCTTACGAAACCGACATGCTGGAATATGGCGACGTCTTCGATGGCTCGAAGGTGATCGAAGAGAAAGTCGCGACGCTCGCCGCGCAGATCCGCGAAGAGATCGCGCGCATCGGCGAGATGGGCGGAGCTGCGACGCAGGAAGCGCTGGAATATATGAAAGAGCGGCTCGTCGCCTCCAACGCCGCACGCATGGAAGCCATCGAAACCTCCGATGAAATTCGCGTCGGCGTGAACTCCTACACCGAGACCGAACCGTCGCCGCTGACCGCGGGCAACGCCAACTTCGTCGTTGTCGATGAAGCCGCCGAACGCGAACAGATCGAAAGGCTGAAGGCGTGGCGCAATACGCGCGATGCGAAGAAGGCGCAAGCCGCGCTGGCCGGCCTGGAACGTGCGACGAAAGAGAACACCAACATCATGCCGGCTTCCATCGCTTGCGCCAAAGCGGGCGTGACAACAGGCGAATGGGCGCGCACCTTGCGCCAGGTCTTCGGCGAGTACCGCGCGCCGACCGGCGTGGCCGCGTCCGGTCCGGGCCGCAACGATCCGCGCATCGGCGAATTGCGCGAGGAAGTGGACGCGGTGTCGAAAAAGCTCGGCCGCCGCCTATCCTTTCTTGTCGCAAAGCCGGGGCTCGACGGCCATTCCAACGGCGCGGAGCAGATCGCCATCCGCGCCCGCGATGCGGGGATGGATGTCGTCTACGACGGCATCCGTTTTTCGCCGGAGGAAATCGTCTCCACCGCGAAGGAAAAACAGCCACACATGATCGGCTTGTCGATCCTCTCCGGTTCGCACATTCCGTTGGCGCGCGACGTGATGGCGAGGCTGAAGGAGGCGGGGCTGAAAGACGTGAAGGTCGTCGCCGGCGGCATAATCCCGCCGGAAGACGAAGCGGCTTTGAAGGCGGCGGGGATCGCGGCGGTGTTCAGCCCGAAGGATTACGACCTCAACGCCATCATGCATGAGATCGTGGCGCTGGCGGGTGAAGGCTGATCACTTCTTCGGTTGCGGATCGGTCGTGCCCATGTCGGCGGTGAATTTCCACGCGCCTTTCGCATCTTTCGCCCATACCGTCAGATAGTGCCCGGTGATGTGATGGCGGCGTCCGGCGCTATCCGGGCCGCTTTCGAAAATCCAGTGGCCGTCGGTCCAGGCCAAAGTCCCGTCATTGGAGACCTTCGCAAAGTCCGGCTCCCAGCTCAGCACATTGGTTTTTGGATCGCCGTTGCCGGAGGTCTGAAAGCGCCTGGCCGCTTCCGCCTTGCCGTAGATCGGCGGCTCGCCGCCCGTCCCAAAGATGCGTGCGTCATCCGCCATATAGGCAAGAAAGGCGGCGTTGCTGCCCTTCTCCACCGACAGTTGCGAGAAGGCTCTGTCAGCCGCCATCACATCGTCCTTCGGCGCCGCCCATGCTGTGCCTGCAATCACAGCAAATGCGCAGGTCATCGGTGCAATTTTCGCCATATCGGTGGCCCTCCGGTTTCCACCTCCAATTGTGGCGAGTTTGCCGCAATCCGTCCAAGATTCCGCCGGTAACACTTTGTTTACTGTGTTGGTGCCGGGGCAGAATCCAGGAAGGCCGCCGGCCGGAGTCTGGGGGAAATCATGGTTGCCTATCGCCGCATCGACGAAGTGAATGTGCCGCCGGGCCGCAAGCACGCGCTCAGCCATGAACTTTTTCACGGATTGACGCCGGAAGAATTCGATAATGAAGCGCGCAGCGTCGCGGACGTGCGCGCGATGACGCCGGCCGTGCGCCGCCGCATGGAAGCGCATCTCACCGAGCGGCTTCTCACACCGCCTGACGCGCCAAGCTGGGGACCGGACTGGATTCATCGCGGCGAGAAAGACGCGCCCAAGCGCGGCAGCGAAAAGTCCGGCGTCTTCGCGCGCATGTTCAACCGCGACGGCGAAGAGGAGGCCGGGGACACTCCCGAAGCCGCGACCGACGAGGATTACCGCATCGCGCGCAACATGGAGAAGAGCCGCCAGATCGCGCATTACAAATGGCTCTATGTCGCCGCTATCGGGTTCACACTTCTGATCGCCTGCGCCGCGATGTTCGTGGATTACCAGATCATCCGCGGAGACGTGTGGACGCGCGCGCTTTCCAACGAGTTCATGGTCGTACCCGCCGCGCTGCAATCCACCGTCGTGTTCAAAAGCCTTCAGGTGGTTTTTGCGGTGCTCATCATCCACTTCATGCTGAAGATCACCGGCGTTTATGGCCGCAACACCATGGTGGTCGCCGCCTTTATCCTCGCTTTGGTGATGATCGGCGGTCTGGGCTATCTCGTTGCCTACAACAACATGCTCGGCGGCACCTCCACCACGCTGGAGCATCAGCAGAGCAACGACAGCGGCAACGCCATCGACCGGCTGTTCCAGACCAACGCGCCAATCAGCGCGCAGAGCCCGCTGCAGA
>JAFECP010000035.1:22501-37679 GCA_018242105.1 Pseudomonadota bacterium | reverse complement strand
GCGCAGAAGCGCATGGCGCAGGATGCGCTGAACCGCTGGTGGTGGCCGTCGATCATGATGTTCGGCCCGCCGGACGAGAATTCGCCGAACACCGCGCAATCCATCCGCTGGCGCATCAAGCGCGAAACGAATGACGAGCTACGCCAGAAATTCATCGACGTGACGGTGCCGCAGGCCGATGCCATCGGCCTCACTGTGCCGGATGCCGATCTGAAATGGAACGAAGCGCGCGAGTCTTACGATTACGGCGCCATCGATTGGGACGAATTCTATGCCGTGGTGCGCGGCGAAGGCCCGGTTGCGAAAGAGCGTATGCAGGCGCGTGTGAAGGCGTGGGAAGACGGCGCGTGGGTGCGTGAAGCGGCGGCGGCGCACGCGGAGAAGCATCAAGCGCGTGAGGCGGCGGAATAGCTATGAGTAAGAACAACACGGCCTCAAGTAGCGAAGCGGTAGGCCAAAAGATATGGCCCCTCTGGGAAGTCTTCATCCGCGCCAAGAATGGCCTGTCGCATCGTCACGCGGGCAGCGTGCACGCGGCGGATGCCAAGATGGCGCTGGAAGCCGCGCGCGACACCTATACCCGGCGCATGGAAGGCGTGAGCCTGTGGGTGGTGCCGAGCGCGGCGATCGTCGCCTCCGATCCGGGCGATGCGGCGGAGCTGTTCGAGCCGGCCGCCGACAAGGTCTATCGCCATCCGACGTTCTACGTGATCCCGGAAAACATAAAGAACATCTGATGGCTGACACCGCGCTCTTCGATTATGCGTGCCGGTTGGGCGATGACAGCCTGATCCTCGGCCAGCGCCTGTCCGAATGGTGCGGCCACGCGCCGATGCTGGAAGTGGATCTGTCGCTGGCCAATGTGGGGCTCGATCTCATCGGGCAGGCGACGCATTTCCTGAAGCTTGCGGGCGAAGCCGAAGGCAAAGGCCGCGACGAGGACAAGCTGGCCTTCCATCGCGACGTGCTGGATTTCAAGAACTGCCTGCTGGTCGAACAGCCGAACGGCGATTTCGCGCAAACCATCGCGCGGCAATTCCTGTTCTCCAACTGGCAGGAATTGCTGTTGCGCGAATTGTGCAAATCCACCAATGCTACCGTTGCCGCCGTCGCGCAGAAAGCGGTGAAAGAAGTCGCCTATCATGCCCGCCTCGCCAATGAATGGATGGTGCGTCTGGGCGACGGCACGGCGGAAAGCCGTGATCGCCTCGTCAATGGTCTCGACTGGATGTGGCGCTTCTCGGATGAGTTGTTCGAAGCCGACGCCGCCATCGAACCGCTGATCGCCTCCGGTGTTGCCTGCGATGCGCGCAAGCTGCGCCCCGAATGGGATGTGCGCATTGCCAGGGTTCTGAAAGACGCCACGCTGGAAAGGCCCAAAGCACGCCGCGCCACGGTGGGTGGGCGCAAAGGGCATCACTCCGAACATCTGGGCCATCTGCTGACCGAGATGCAGTTCCTGCAACGCGCCTATCCGGATGCGAAATGGTAGCCGCGGCGCACACAACGTCTTCGTTCAAGGATCGCGTGCTGGAGATTCTCTCCCACGTTCCCGATCCGGAGATTCCCTGCGTGTCGGTGATCGATCTGGGCATCGTGCGCGATGTTCGTGATGACGCTGTCGTCATCACGCCGACCTACACCGGCTGCCCGGCCACGCTCGCGATCGAAGCCGATATCCGGACGGCGCTGGATAAGGCCGGGTTGTCGGCGTTGAAAATCGAAACCGCGCTGACGCCGCCCTGGTCCACCGACTGGATCAGCGCCGAAGGCCGTGAAAAGCTGCGCGCCTATGGCATCGCGCCACCGCTGAGAACCGCGCCGCAATGCCCGCGCTGCGGTTCGGCGCACACCGAAGAACTCAGCCGCTTCGGTTCCACGCCCTGCAAGTCGCTGCACCGCTGCCTGGATTGCCGCGAGCCTTTCGACAGATTCAAATGTCATTGAAAAACCAAAGTTGTCATCCCGGCCAAGCGCTGCGTCAGCAGCGCGCCGAGCCGGGACCCATGCCAGCCAAGCGGCTCGATGGGTCCCGGCTCTCGCTGCGCTCGGCCGGGATGACAGGTTGGGTTGATTGAGAGAATCATGTCCGTCAACGAACGCTTTCACAGATTGAAGATCGCCGAAGTCCGCCGCGAAACGCCGGACGCCGTGTCCATCCGGTTTGAGATCCCGGCGGAGCTGAAAGAGGCGTTCGGCTTCAAAGCGGGACAGCATTTGACTCTGCGCACCGAAATTAACGGCGAAGACTTGCGCCGCAATTATTCGGTCTGCGCCGCGCCGCACGAAAACGAAATCCGCATCGCGGTGAAGCAGACGCCGGGTGGCCGCTTTTCCGGCTGGGCGAACAGCGCGTTGCGGGCCGGCCATACCATCGAAGTTCTGCCACCGATGGGTCGCTTCGTCGTGCCGCATACCGATAGCGCCGAGCCTTATTATGTCGCGCTCGCTGGCGGCAGCGGCATCACGCCGGTTCTATCCATTCTTAAGACCGTGCTGGCGGAAAATCCCCGCGCGCATTTCACGCTTCTCTATGGCAATCGCGATAGCGCTTCGATCATGTTCCTGGAAGAGCTGGCGGGTTTGAAGAACCGCTATCTCGACCGTCTTGAAATCTATCACTTTCTCGAAAACGAAGCTGAAGAAATCGAACTCTTCAACGGCCGCCTCGACGCCGCAAAATGCGAAGAAGTGTTTTCCACCCTGGTCGACACGCCGAAAGCCGATGCCTTTTTCATCTGCGGTCCCGGCCCGATGATGGATGCGGCGGAAGGCGCGCTGCTCAAGTGCGGCATCGCGCCGGAGCGCATCTTCATCGAGCGTTTCACCACCGGCGCCATCTCCGCCGAGCAGCTCGCGCGCGACGAAGCGCTGCAGCAAAAAGCGCAAGGCACGCAGATCACCGTCACGCTGGACGGACGCCGCTCGAAGATCTCGTTCAACGCCGAGAAGGGCAACATCCTCGAAAGCGTGCAGGCCGCGGGTCTGCCCGCGCCCTATGCCTGCAAGGGCGGAGTCTGTTCCACCTGCCGCGCCAAGGTATTGTCGGGCACGGTCACGATGAAAAAGAATTACGGCCTCACCGATGAGGAAGTGGCCGAGGGCTACGTCCTCACCTGCCAGTCCGTCCCCACCAGCGGCGACGTCGCGCTGAGCTACGACGCATAGCCGCAATCTTTCTGTGTGAGGGAACCGGCGCTGCAATCGGCCTTTGTTATCCCGTGTCCTTGCGGGCTATCATGCGGCAATGATTTCCAGCTTCGTTCTTTTCGGCGCAACCGGCGATCTGTCCAGGCGGATGCTGATGCCCTCGCTCTACTATTTGGATCGAGACGGCCTCCTGCCGGAGAAGCTCTGCATCGTCGGTGCGGCGCGCTCGGCGCTCGGCCATGAGGGTTTCATAGCTCAGGCGCGCAAGGCGCTGGAAGAGCGCGGCGATGCGATCGACGAAACGGCGTGGCAGCATTTCTCCGCGCGGCTGCACTATTCTCCGGTCGATGCGGGCGCGGCCTCGGGCTTCGAAGCGCTTGGGGCGCTGCTGGAAGAAGTGAATCCCGGCGGCGATCACATGTTCTATCTGTCGCTTTCGCCGGATTTCTATGCCGATATATGCGGCCGCTTGCGGCAATCGGGTCTGGCCACGGCGGGCAGCCGCATCATCATCGAAAAACCCATCGGGCACGATCTGGATAGCTGCCGCGCGATCAATGCAGCATTGCTGTCGGCGTTCAGCGAAGACCGGATTTTCCGCATCGATCATTATCTCGGCAAGGAAACGGTGCAGAACCTTCTGGCGCTGCGCTTCGCCAATATCCTGTTCGAGCCGTTGTGGAACAAGGCGCATATCGACCATGTCGAGATCACCGTGTTCGAGACGGTCGGCGTGGAAAACCGCTGGGGCTACTACGATCAATATGGCGCGCTGCGTGACATGGTGCAGAACCATGTGTTGCAGCTTCTCTGCCTCGTCGCGCTGGAGCCGCCGGCCAAGCTGGATCCCGATGCGGTGCGCGACGAGAAAGTGAAGGTGCTGCGTTCGCTCAAGCCCATCGCCGGGCGCGACGTGCTGATCAAGACCGTGCGCGGCCAATATGCGGATGGCAGCATCGGCGGCGCGAATGTGCCCGGCTACGCGCGCGAAGCGGGCGGCAAACCGTCCGACACCGAAAGCTTCGTCGCGCTGTGCGCGGAGATCGACAACTGGCGCTGGTCCGGCGTGCCGTTTTACCTGCGCACCGGCAAGCGCATGGGCCAGCGGCTGACGGAGATCGTGGTGCAGTTCCGCGCCGTGCCGCATTCGGTGTTCGGTGGCGATGGCGACAACGATCTCATTCCCAATCGCCTCACCATCACGCTCCAGCCGGAAGAGCGCATATCGTTGGCGCTGATGAACAAGACGCCGGGCCTGACGGAACAGGGCTGGCGGATGAATCCGCTGTCGCTGAATCTCAGCCTCACCGATGCGTTCAAGACGCACCGCCGCCGCATCGCTTATGAACAGTTGTTGCTGGATGCGCTGCACGGCAATCAAACGCTCTTCGTGCGTGGCGACGAAACCGAAGCGGCATGGCGCTGGATCGACGGCATCGTTGCGGGCTGGAAGCAAACACGGCAGAAGCCGGAGCCTTACTGGGCGGGCTCGGACGGCCCGGATCGCGCCGGAAGCTTCTGGTGCAAGGAGCATAAAACATGAGTCTCGGTCTTGTCGCCGATATCGGTGGAACCCATGTGCGCTTTTCGCTGACCGATGTGGACGCTGCGCGGCCATCCTTCGAAAACGAGAAGAAATATCCGACCAAAGCCCATCCGGATATCGCCGCCGCGGCGCAGGCCTATCTCAGCGATCTGAACTTCAAGGGCGATATCGCGGGGCTTGTGTTCGGTGTGGCGGGGCCGGTGCAGCATGGCGCCATCCATCTCACCAATGCCGGCTGGACGATCTCCGAAGACAATCTGCGCCAGAAGCTTGGCATCCCCTTCGCCCGCGTGCTCAACGATTTCGAGACGCTTGCCGAAGCGGTGCCGGAATTCCAGGAGCAGGATCTGGTGCAGATCGGCCCGCTGCCCTTCCTCAATCGGCGCACCGGCACGATGGCGATCATCGGCCCCGGCACGGGGCTCGGCGTCGGCGGGCTCGTGCGCAGCAACGATGCAATGTTGCCGCTGGTCACCGAAGGCGGCCACGCGAATTTTGCGCCGGCCGACGATCTGGAGATCGAGGTCCTGCGCATCCTGATGAAGACGTTCGGCCGCGTGTCGAATGAGCGCATCGTCTCCGGCCCCGGTTTGCAGAATCTCCATGCCGCGATGAGCCAGATCGAAGGCCGCAAGCCGCAGGACATTGCATCGGAAGACATCACCAGGGCGGCGCGCGAAAGATCGGACTCATTTGAAGCCAGGGTGTTCGGCCGCTTCTGCGCCATTCTCGGCTCGGTGGCCGGCAATTACGCGCTGGGTATGGGCGCGCGCGGCGGCGTGCTGATCGCGGGCGGCATATTGCCCGACGCAGTGGATTTCTTCCTCGCCTCCGATTTCCGCAAGCGTTTCGAGGACAAGGGCCGCTTTGCCGATTACATGAAGGCCATCCCCACCGCGCTGATCGTGGACGGTCAGGCTGGCCTGCGTGGCGCTGCGGCAATCCTGCGCCTCGAACTCGGCAAGCGCTGATCTTCAATACCCCCAGCCTTCAGAATTTTATCGACCTCCCCACAAGGGGGAGGCGATACTGGGCGTTGCCGGAGGGAATCATGCGCAAAGCTCTGTTGCTGGGGGTTGGCTTTCTTTTCATTGGCGGCGCCGCGCTGGCAGACGCGCAGAAGCAGCCTCCTTACCTCGATCCCGCGGCCATGCCGGACACCACGCTTATTCTTCCGCACGCGCCGGTGAAGGGGACCGCGCGCTATGAGGCGGACCGCAAGATCTTCCTGCGCACCCGCAAGCTGAAGGGCAGCGCGCGCTGGGCAATGGCGCAGAACGACAATGATTATTCCGATGCGGCGCTATCGAAGGATTTCACTTGCGCTCTGGGTGTGGCGATCAACCCGCAGGACGAGCCGCATCTCTCGCAACTCGTCAGCCGCATGACGCCCGATCTTCTGAAAGCGATGCGCGATGCCAAAGATTTCAACAAGCGCAAGCGCCCGTTCCTGATCGACAAGGGCGCCACCTGCATTCCCGTCACGCCGGATTTCACGAAGAGCTACGACTATCCCTCCGGCCACGCGACCTTCAGTTGGTCGTTGGGTTTGATTCTTGCGGAGATCGCGCCGGATCGCGCGACGCCAATTCTAGCGCGGGCGCGCGCCTATGGCGAAAGCCGGGTCGTCTGCGGCGTGCACAACGCTTCTGCTGTGGACGCCGGACGCACCGAAGCCTCCATCGTCATCGCGGCGCTGCATTCCTCCGCCGAATTCCGCGCCGATGTGGATGCTGCGCGCAGCGAGCTTGCCGCCGCGCGTGCCAAAGCAATCCCGCCAACTGGATGCGACGCCGAGAACGCGCTCGTCGCCCAATCGCTTTATTGAGGTCTTATCATGTCGAAGAAGTCGGACAAGGAATTGGGTGTTGGCCGCAAGATCGCGCGGCGCGATTTCCTGCAGGGCGCCGCCATTGGCGTGGCGATGACCGGGCTGGCGCCTGAGCTTGCGGCAGCGGCTGAAACAGAAGCGCAGAACGCGCCCGGCTATTATCCGCCCACGCGCCTTGGCATGCGCGGCTCCCATCCAGGGTCGTTCGAAGGCGCGCACGAACTGCGTGATGGCGATTTCTGGAACAAGACGCCGAAGGTGGATGCGGCCAATGAGCATTACGACCTGGTCGTTGCTGGCGGCGGCATTAGCGGATTGTCCGCGGCGTATTTCTATCGCCAGAGAAATCCACGCGCGAAGGTTCTCATCGTCGAGAATCACGACGATTTCGGCGGCCACGCCAAGCGCAACGAATTCCATGTCGGCGGGCGCATGCACCTGCTCAATGGCGGCACCCTGGAGATCGACAGCCCCAAGCCTTACAGCCCCGTCGCCAGCGGCGTTCTGAAGACGCTGGGCATCCATCCCGCGGAACTTTCCAAAGCCTGCGACGACGACACGATCTACGCCGGGCTGAAGCAGGGCGTGTTCTTCGATCGTGAAACTTTTGGCAGCGACAAGCTCGTCACCACAACGGCGGGCCGCGAAGGCAGGGCCGATCCGAAGGACCTAGCCGCGTTCGTTGCCGCCGCGCCGCTGAAGGATGGCGTGCGCAAATCCATCCTGAAGATCGAGACCGGCGCGGAAGACTATTATCACGGCCTCACCTCCGATCAGAAAAAGGACAAGCTCTGGCGCTTCTCCTACAAGGACTACCTGCTCAACGTCGTGAAGGCCGATCCCGGCGTCATTGCGTATTATCAGCACCGCACCGACGGGCTGTGGGGTTGCGGCATCGACGCGGTTTCGGCGCTGGATTGCTGGGGCGTCGGTTTCCCCGGCTTCGAGGGCCTGAAGCTGAAGCCCGGCGGCACCAACCGCATGGGCTACACCCCGCGCGGCTATTGCACGCCGCCCTTCGGTTCGGAGACGTTCCATTTTCCGGACGGCAACGCCTCCATCGCGCGTTCGCTGGTGCGCATGCTGGTGCCCGGTTCGATGCCGGGCCACACGGCCGAGGACATTGTCACCGCCAAATGCGACTACAGCACGCTCGACCGCGCGTCGAACGCTGTGCGCATCCGCCTCAGCAATATCGTCGTGCGCGCACGCAATGCGAAGGAGGGCGTGGAGATCGCCTACACCGCCAGCAAGGGCGGCGGGGAGGTGCATCGCGTTACCGCGCGCCACTGCATCTTCGCAAGCTGGAACATGATGATCCCCTACATCGTCACCGAGCTTCCGGCGGAGCAGAAGGCGGCGATGCACGCGCTCATCAAGACACCGCTGGTCTATACCAGCGTCGCCATCCGGAACTGGGCATCGTTCAAGAAGCTCGGCATCAAGAGCGTTTATGCGCCGGGCGGCTATCATTCCGATTTCCGCCTGAACGCGCCGGTCAATATCGGCAGCTACAAGAGCGAGCGCGATCCGGCGAAACCCATCCTCGTCCACATGACGCGCACGCCGGCGCAGCCGGGCCTGCCGGAGCGCGAACAGCACAAGGCGGGGCGCTACGAGCTTCTCTCTACGCCGTTTGAAACCTTCGAGCGCGAAATCCGCGCGCAGTTGGGCCGCACATTATCGGGCGGCGGCTTCGATCCCGCGCACGATATTCTCGGCATTGCGGTGAACCGCTGGCCGCATGGCTACGCGCCCGAATACAACGCGCTGTGCGACAAGGGCTTCGATGCGGATCACACGCCCAATCTCGCCGCGCGCAGGAGGTTCGGCAACATCGCCATCGCCAATGCCGATTCCGGCATGGCCGCCTACACCGATGTCGCCATGGATCAGGCGCATCGCGCGGTGGGCGAGCTGCTGGGCTGATCAGCCGGCCGCCGGCTCGATCAGGTGCGGGCTTTTGAACCGCCATGGGCGGAAGAAGGCGACGCCCACGGCAAGCCCGCCAATGCCGACGATGTTGGTGATGGTGTCGAATGTCGTCAGCGCATAGATGCCCAGCGCGATCAGCCCGATCCCGCTCAGCGCCGGATACACGCACAGCATCAGCCAGCGCCCGAAATGCTCACGGCGCAGCGGGTTGAACACCCGTGCCGCCACCAGCCCTGCAAGCCCATAGTAATAGGCCACCAGCACGCCAACGGCGCGCACGCTGTCGGCGATGATCGTGCCCACGGTCGGCATCAGGCTGGAGCCCCACAGCAGCAGCAGCCCCATGCCGATCAGCACCAGCATGGCGCGCACCGGAGTCTTGGTGCGCCGGTCCACCACGCCGAACGCAAACGGCATCGCGCCGTCGCGGCCCATGGCGAAAAGCGTGCGGGAGAATTGCAGCATGGTGGTTTCCAGCGTTGCGATGCTGGAGAGGATCACCGCGCCGCTCGCCAGCAAGCCGCCGGTGCGCCCAAAGCCCGCGCCGACCGCGATGTTGTAGATGATGTTCGCGTCCATGCCCTTCGCGTCTTTCAGCGAGAACAGGAACAGCGCCGCCAGCACGAAAGCGATGTAATAGGCAATGGTGACGATGATGCTGACGAAGCCGCCATTGCCGGCCGTCTCATGGCCGTTATGGGTTTCTTCCGCGAGGTTGGCGGTCACGTCCCACCCCCAATAGAAGAACACCACCACCAGCGCCGTGGCGGAGAAGCTGCCCGCGCTGTAGCCGAAGCCGAACCAGCTCCACGAGAACGGGTTGGCGAGGCCCACATGTGCGGCATGCACGAACGCGCCCACGGCCACGGCGGTCAGGATGACGAGTTCTATGGTCGTCATCGCCATCTGCACGCGGCTCGTCACCTCGATGCCGACGATGAGGACGGTGGCGATGACGAGGAACCACGCGCTCGCCACCGCGGCGCTCAACACCACATTCGTCGTCAGCGCCGGGTCGATGAAGTCGAGCGTGGAAGTCGCCAGCGGAAGGCTGCCCGTCACCATGAACAACATGGAAGCCACCATCAGCGCCCAGCCGGAGAAGAAGCCCCAGAACTTTCCGAATTCCACCGTTGTCCACTGATAGGCCGCGCCGGCGGACACCGCCTGCCGGTTCAGCGCCTTGTAGGCGATGGCGATGCCCAGCATCGGCACCGCGAAGATGATGAGCGCGCCAGGCGACAGCGTGCCCGCGATGCCCAGGAGCACGGCGGTGGTGACGGCGATGGTGTAGCCGGGAGCGCTGCCCGCCACGCCCATCACCATCGACTCGATGAACGAGAGCGATCCGGCTTTCAAATCTGTGTTCATGTCAGCGCCCCGATGTCCAAGCGATCATGCTGGCCTGAAAAGAAAATGTCACCGCCTGCTTTTCGCGGGCGGTGACATATCTTCAGCTCTCTATTTTCGGCGATCCTAATTGCGATAGGTCGCCGTGATGCCGATGGTGCGCGGCCGCAAGGTCTGCGCCTCGTAGAGGATTGTGGAGCTATCCTGATGGCTGAGGTTGAGGCGCGGATGCGCGTCGAGCAGATTGTCGGCAAACAGCGAAATGCTCGTCTGGCCGATGGTCGTGCCCAGGCGCAGGGCCACGACGTTGGTCTCCGGCTCGCCCACCAGACCGCCGTCATAGAGCGAATTCGCCGGATCGCGCGCAGGGGTCATGCCGATTTCGCGGCTGGCGAATTCGTAGTCGAGCCGCAGGAAGGAATCGTGATTCCAGACATTGGCGTTGTATTGCGCGCCGACCGAGAAGGTCCATGGCGAGCCGGGCAGCTTGTCGCCCTTCACCGCGAGCGTCGGCGCACCCGGCGCCGGGCCGGTCGCTGCGTTCGTCGTGAAGTGCGCATCGGTGTAGCCGAGGCTGAAATCCACATCGAGCGCGTCGGTGACGAGCCATTCGCCCTGCAGGTCGAAGCCCTTGCTTTCGGCGTCGCCGAGATTGCTGGTGTATTTGAAGCCGCAACCGGGCAGGTAGTTGTCCTGCTGGATGTTCTTCCACTTCAGATAATAGACGCTGCCCGAAGCCTGCAGGCGGCCGCCGAAGAACTTGTCCTTGGTGCCCGCTTCATAGCTCGTGACCGTGTCGGAGCCGTAGTCGTTGGGCAGGCTGGTGATGCCCAGGGCGGTCAGGTCCGGTCCGCAGGCCACAAACGGCACCGGCGGGTTGGCGCCGCCGATGCGATAGCCCTTGGCGGCGGTGAAATAGACCATGTCGTCGTCATTCATCTGCCATGTCACACCGCCCATCGGCGTGAACGGTTTTTCGTTTTCCTTGCCGGTATTGCCGGTGATCGGGCCGAAATTCTGCGCGCCGTCGGAGAAGTTGGTGAAGTCGAAATGCGTATGGGCATAGCGCGCCCCCGCCTGCAGCTTCACCGCCGGGGTGATCGCATAGGTGACGTTGGCGAAGATGGCCGCCTGCCGCTCATGGCCGTTGGTGTGGTTGATGTAATCGTCGCCATTGGGCAGAAGATCCTCACCCCAGACGTCCATCATCGACTCGCCCCACAGATATTGCGTCAAAGCGGGCAGTTGCGGATCGTTGATGCGCTCCACGCTGAGCTGGCTCTGGCGCGAATAGAAGATGCCGGCCACCCAGGTCAGCCGCGCGTCGGGATCGGAGGACTGGATGCGGGCTTCCTGCGTGAAGTTCTGCTGCGTGTTGATGATGTAATTGCGCGAGCTGTAGTGCCCGAAGCCCGGCAGGTTGATGCTCGCGGCGCCCAGAAGCGGATAGCCCGACCCCGGCGTGGCGCAGAGGCTGCCGGCATTGCCGGTGCAGTCCGTCGCGTAGTCGGGAAGCGTTCCGCCCGCAAGCGCGCTCTGGAAATAGGAGAGGTTGTAGAGCGTGCCCGAATAATCCTGCACCGTCTGGTGGCGGTCGAAGTAGGAGGTGTTGGATATGATTTCGACATCGCCCGGCGCCCAGTCGATCTTCAGGGCCGGCAGGGTGAAGCGGTCCTTGTCGCCCATCAGTTCGGGCGTGGCGGTGACATAGCGGCCCTTGCCCGGGTTGGAGAGGCCCACCCAGTATTGATCGTTATTGTGAATGTTCTTCTGCTCGTAGAACACGCTGGGCGTGATCGACAGCGTGGGGGTCGCCTGCCACGCGAAGGAGGCGCGGGCGGAGAAGGTTCCCCCATGGTTGGTGTTTTTGTCGATCGTATCGCCCGTCAGATAGTTGACGCGGTCGATATAGCCGCCGTCGCGCCGGTACCAGGCGCTGACGCGGAAACCGAGCACGTTGTCGATGAGCGGTCCGCCGAAGGCCGCGCCGGCTTCATAGGAGGGGGCGCCATCTTTTGTCGTGGAGAGTTCGGCTTTTCCATAGGTGCTGTATTCGGTGAGGCTGGGTTGCGGCGTGATGTAACGCACCGTGCCGCCTTCGCTGCCAGCGCCGAACAGCGTGCCCTGCGGTCCGCGCAGGATTTCCACGCGCTGCAGATCGAACACCGCCGGAAGCGCATTGTCCGAGCCGAAGCCCAGGGTGCGGATCTGGATCGGGGTGTCGTCGATATAGATGCCGGTGGTCGCGTCGCCTGCGCTGGAATTGATGCCGCGGATGGAAATGCTGTTCGTCTCTTCGTCGAAGGTCACACCCGGCGTGTATTTCACAAGGTCGGAGAAATTCTTGATGTCGAGCTGATCCAGCTTCGCGTTGGTGAAGGCGCTGACGCTTAGCGGCACCTTGCTCAGCGCTTCCTCGCGCCGCTCGGACGTGACGACGATTTCCTCGATGCCGCCGCTGGATGCGGCGGCGGTCTGCGCATGCGCCGGCAGCGCGCTCACGGACAATGTAAGCGAAACGGCCGCAACAGAAAGATAAAGCGGAGCAAGAATCTTTTGCATGGAAATTCCCCCAAGGCGCGCCCATGTTGGGGTTTCATGACAACAGCGTCAAGAATGGCCGTGCGGCGAAGATGCACAACCGGCTGGAAAATCAGTGCTAATTCCGCATCACCCGCCCAATAATTCGCTCACCGCCCGGTGCGCCTGATCGATGGCCGAGTCGGTGTATGCGGCGGCGCCTGAGTCGGAATTGGCGATGGCGATGCGCCCGAAGCGCTGGCGGCCGACGACATTGGCGCGCTTGTCCGGCGGGATGGAGAAATCGTCGAACAGCGGATTGAACTCATAGGCGTAACCGTGGGGCCAGCGGTTCACGGTGATCGCCATGATGTCGCGCCGATGGTCGAAGCCGCCCCCGCCCAGCATGCGCTGAAGCTGGTCGCGGATTTTCGCCTCGAAGGTTTCGAACGGCGTGTCGAGAAGCTCCTGCCGCCCCATGCGGTGCTGATCGCGTTCGGGCAGGCCGGGTGACACCGGAGTCTTCACCATGAACAACAGCATCGGATCGTCTGGCGATTTTGGCGATTTGTAGCTGCCCACATCCACCGCCCAGTTGAGCTGGATCGAGGTGAAGTAGCCTTGCGGCGCGCTGATCGAGCGGATGCCGAGCTTGTGCCAGCTTTGCCAGTTGCGGATCGCGACGCCCGTATAGACCAGTGGCACTTTCACCAGGCTGTGCAGCGCTTCTTTCTGCGCCTCCGGCAATTCCGGGCAGAGATAGGGGATCATCATGTTATAGCCGGCGAGAATGCAGTTCGCGGCGTGCACACGATAGACATTGCCGGCGCGCACATAGGCGATCTCGACGCCTTTGGAATTTTCGGGCGTGCCGATGTTCTTCGCACCGACGACGGTGCTCGAAAGACGGATCGCTACCGGTGCACCAGCCTTGTTCAGCGCCGCATAGTTCGCGTGCGCCGTCACGATGTCTTCCGCCGTGCTTCCCGAAAGCACGCCGGGAATGAGCTTGCGCACCAGCGCCCGCGCGATGGTCGCGTTGCCATCGGGGAAGTGGAAGGTCGGCAGATCGGGATTGTCCTGATAGCCCGCCGCCGTGTTGCCCATGCGGCTGGTCGAGCCCGGCGCCAGCTTCAATCCCTTGAAACCGGGATAGCCGAAGCCCCAGCAATCCAGCGCCGGTTCCGCGTCGATGCCAGTGCCGTATTCGTCATGCGTGATCGTCTGATAGAAGGCGAGCGCCTTCGGCCCGCACTTCATATAGTCGCGCAGATAAACGAGATAGGGCATGCGCGAAAGCTTGTCTTTCTTCTGGTCGGAGGTGAGGCCGGGCATGACATCCGCGTCGCCTTCCTGCACGCGCAGAATGTCGGCCTGCGTGGCGGCATCGAGCGGGCATTTCGCCAGATAGTCCTTCCACGAAAGCGTGCCGCCTTCCGCTTCACGCTGCTGGCCCACCACCAGAGCGTCCTGCCCGAAGGTTTCCTTGTCGAACCATGTCGATGGCGCGAGCCCTTTATAGGCCTCGGGCCGGTCGCATTCCTTTGTCAGCTTCACCGGATCGATGCCCAGTTCGGTGAGCAGTCCCGCCGCCACCTTGGAATAAGGGCGGGGGCTGTCGATCAATTCGGTGCCGCCGTTCAGCAATTCCATGCGGCCGTNNTGGCCGCCGAAATCGTCGTGATTGTCGAGGATCAGGATTTTCGCGTTGGGCTTGGCCTTGCGGAAGAAATAGGCCGCCGACAATCCGCTGATGCCCGCGCCGGCGATCACCAGATCGTAGATCGCATGCGTGTCTTCGGGTTTCTTCGCATGCTCCCAGAACGTGCCGTCGCGCAGCGCATGCGCGTTCTCGAAGGAACCGGGATGGGAGCCGCGCAGATTGTGCTGCAGCGGCGGATAATAACCGGGATCGTCCTGCATCCCCGGCGTCGCCTGCGCGGAGGCTTTCGACGCCATCGCCAATGTCGCCGCGCTCACCGCCACGCCATTCAGAAAATCGCGCCGGTCGATCCCGCCCGAGAACGGGCACTTCCTGCTGTCGTCGCTCATGGCTCACCCCCCTCCAAAACAAACCATGTCATGGCCCGCAAATGCGGGCCACCCAGGTGACGTCTGCGCTCCACTTTCAAGACCGATAAGACTTCAACTGGGTGGCCCACACTCCGGTGGGCCATGACAGTTGAGATTTTGAAACAGGGGAGCACCGCTTACGCCAAATTCACCATCACATGCCGTGGCACGGTGTAGTCCTCCAGCGCATACATGGAGAGATCCTTGCCGTAGCCCGATTGCTTCATGCCGCCATGCGGCATCTCGCTCACGAGCATGAAGTGGCAGTTCACCCAGGTGCAGCCATAGCGCAGCCGCGCCGCCGTCTGCATGCCGCGGGCGACATCGCGCGTCCACACGGAGGAGGCGAGGCCGTAGTCGGAATCGTTCGCCCAGTTCACGGCGGTATCGACATCCTTGAACCGCGTGACGGATACCACCGGCCCGAACACTTCCTTGCGCACGATCTCGTCATCCTGCGTCGCGCCCGCGATCACCGTCGGCTCGAAATAGAAACCGTTCTTGCCCGCTTTGCCGCCCGCCGTGACTTCGATGTGCTTGATCGCCTTGGCGCGATCCACGAAGCCAACGACACGCTCCTGCTGGCGCGCGGAAATCAGCGGGCCAAGCTCGTTTTCATCATCGTTCTTCTGGTCGAATTTGAGCGATGAGGCGGCGCTGGAAAGTTCGGCCACCAGCTTGTCGTACACCTTCTCGCTCGCATAGATGCGGCACGCCGCCGTGCAATCCTGCCCCGCATTGTAGAAGCCGAAGCTGCGAAGTCCCGCCACCAC
>JAFECP010000035.1:0-22474 GCA_018242105.1 Pseudomonadota bacterium | reverse complement strand
GCCGCGATCACCTTGCGCCCGGTGCCGACATCGCCGGTGAGCGAGATCATCGCCACCTTGCCGTTGTTGATGAGGCGGTCACCCACGGTCGTGCCGCGCCCGGTCACGATGTTGCAGACGCCTTCGGGGAAAATCTCCGCGATATGCCGCGCCAGTTTCAGCGCGGTGAGCGGCGTCTGCTCGCTCGGCTTCAGCACCACCGTGTTTCCGGCGGCGAGGGCGGGCGCGAGCTTCCACGCTGCCATCATCAAGGGATAATTCCACGGCGCCACCTGCGCCACCACGCCGACGGGATCGCGCCGGATCATGGAGGTAAAGCCCGCCAGATATTCCCCCGCCACCGGCCCGTGCATGGTGCGGATCGCGCCCGCGAAGAAGCGGAAGCAATCCACGACGCCGGGGATTTCGTCGTTCAACACCAGATGCCGCGGCTTGCCGCAGTTCAGCGCTTCCAGATCGGCATAGGCTTCCGCGTCGCTCTCTATTTTATCCGCCAGCTTGAGCAGCATGCCGGAGCGCTCCGCCGGCGTGGTGCGCGACCATCGATCGAATGCCGCATCGGCGGCGAGCACCGCATTATCGACTTGCTCGTTCGACGCCTCCGGCACCTCGACGATGAGCTTGCCCGTGCGCGGGTTCAGCACTTTCTCGGCAGCGCCTTTTCCGGTCTCGAATTTTCCACCGATGCGAAGCTGGGTATCCATGTGAGTCTCCGGCTGCTGGGCCGGACTACATCAGGACGGAACGCCGAATTCCACCCCCAGAACGATCTGCGGAATTATCGCCGCGCATTGCTTGTGCGCAGTTTCAGCACGGCGCGCAGGCCGGGGCGATTGTCCTCAAGCTCCAGCGCGCCGCGATGCAGTTTCGCGCACGCTGCGGCGATGGCGAGGCCGAGCCCGGAGCCGGGGCTGCTGCGCGCGGGATCGAGCCGCACGAAACGCTCCTTCACACGGCCCCTGTCGGATTCCGGAATGCCCGGGCCGTTGTCGGCAATGACGATATTCACGCCGCCGGAAACGGCCTCAGCCGAGAGCGTCACGGTCGCGCCTGCGCCCGCATAGGCGGATGCGTTCTGCAGAAGGTTGCCCACAGACTGGCGCAGCAGAAGCTCGTGCACGCGCATTCGCAGGGGTTCTCGCGGCAGCGACAGGACGAAGGTTTGCTCCGCATCCTCGAACAGCGGCTCGAACAGATCTGCGGCATCCGTGAGCGTTTTGGTGATGTCCGCATCCGTCATCGTCTCGGCGGACACGCCGGATTCGGCGCGGGCCACGTCGAGCAGGGCGGAGAAGGTGGCAAGCGCGTTCTCCGCATGCTCCTTCGCCGCCAGCAGCGCGTCCTTGCGCTCGTCCTCGCCGGCTTCGGATCGCAGCGCCTTGTCGATATCGTAGAGCACATAGCTCATGGGCTTGCGCATGTCGTGCGCCATGCTGTCGGTGATCGTGCGCATGCCGGTCATCAGCTCCTCGATGCGCGTCAGCATGGTGTTGAGGGAAATGGCGAGCCTGTCGAAGACGTCGCCATGCTGGGAAACCTCGGCGCGCGCCGAAAGATTGCCGCCGGCGATCTTTTCCGCCGTCTCGCCGATGTTGCGCGCGCGTGAGAGGAGATAGAGGCTGAGGATAAGCCCCGCTACGGTGCTGGACAGGAAAACAAAGAGCAGTGCGACCGCCGATGTGCGGATAATCGCCTGGCGGAAGGCGGCACGCCGCTCGGTGTCCTGCGCGACATAGAGCGACTGGCCCATCGGCAGCTTTCCAACCAGAACATGCCAGACCTGCTCATGTCCGCGCACGCGCGTAGCCACGATGCGCCACCCCGCGCCGTTGCCGCCGCTGTCGAGGCGCTGCGCGCCGGCGATGGGCCGGCCGTCGGAATCGGTCAGCGCATAGCGGAATCCGGCGCCGCCATGAATGCGTTCTCGCCGGTTGATCGTCGCGATCAGCGAGGCGAGGCCCTCTTCGCTTGCCAGTGTCTGAAGATAGCGCGCCTCGGCGGATGCCGCCGCGCGCGCCTGCTGGTCGATGATGCTCTCGCCGATGCGGTCCGCGCCGATCAGCGCCACGATCACCGAAAGCGTGGAGACGCAGATCAGGAGCAGCATCAGAACCCAGGGGCTGGGCCATGAGAGCTTTTTCATGTTTCTTCCGCGAGGCGATAGCCCGTGCCGCGCACGGTGTGGAGCAGCGGCTTGTCGAATCCTTCGTCGATCTTTTTGCGCAGCCGGCTGATATGGGTGTCGATCACATTGGTGTGCGGGTCGAAGCGGTAGTCCCAGACTTCCTCCAGCAGCATGGTGCGGGTGACCACGCGGTTCTTGTGGCGCAGAAAGTATTCGAGGAGCTTCAGCTCGCGCGGTAGAAGATCGAGTTTCGTTCCCGCGCGAGTCACGCGGCGGGCAATGAGGTCGAAGCTCAGGTCGCCGCATTCGAGCGCCGTTTCCGGCGTCGCCGCGGCCGAGCGGCGCAGCAGGTTGGCGAGCCGCGCGGAAAGCTCGGAATAGCCGAACGGCTTGGTGAGATAGTCGTCGCTGCCCGCGCGCAGGCCCTTCACCCGCTCGTCCAGATGCGAGAGCGAGCTGAGGATGATGATGGGCGTCGCGACATTGGCGGCGCGCAACGCCTTGATGACGGAAAGCCCATCCATGCCGGGCAGCATGCGGTCCATCACGATGGCGTCGAACTTCGATGTGGTCGCGAGATAAAGCCCATCGGGCCCGTTCGCCGCGTGCTCGGCGGTGAAGCCTTCCTGGCGTAGGCCGTTGAGGAGATATTCGGCCGTGGCTGGATCGTCCTCGACGAGCAGAATCCGTCGCGTCATGGGCATGGTTCTAACAAGCAATTCCGGAAACGGCGAGACCGGCCCCAATGCGGGAGCCGGTCTCCAAACGTTGGCTATGCGGGAGGGATGGCAGCCTTCGTTTGCCCGTATCAGCCGGCCGGTTTCGTAGCCGGGGTCTTCGCGATCGCCTTGTGGCGGACGACGTGGGATGCCGTGCGCTTCAGGTGACGCATCTTCTTGCCCGGGACCTTGGCGGAAACCGTCTTGGCGGTGGCGTGTTTCGTGACGGCCGCTTTGACCGCCTGCGTCTTGGATGCCGGCGTGGAAGCGATCTGCTTCACCGTCATCGTCTTGGCGGCTTCGGCCTTGGTGGAGACAGCCTGGGTCACGGCCTTTGTTTCCTTGGGAGCCGGTGCCGAGGTGGCGGCGAGAGCCGGTGCGCTGACGAGACCCAGAAGCGCGACGGCGGCGACAAATGTGCGATACATGGATATTTCTCCGTTATCAGTTGCGAAACCAGCGTTTCGTGAGGAGAAAGATGGACCTGCCGTCTCACAGCCGTTCATCGCCAGACTCACAAATTTGTTAGGCGCACCGGCGAGAGCCCGGATCTGCGGCAAGCTCCGCCAGCGATCGGAAGTGCAGGATTCTGCCTTCGCGGGAAGCTGGATTTGACGTTCTCCCAGGCCCTGCCTCACAAATAGCGCCGCATTTGCGGGGGCAGGGGCCAATGACGAAAACGGCCGCACAGGACGACGACGCGGCGCAGCTTGCGGCGCTGGGTTACACCGCGCGCTTCGATCGCAAGATGTCGCTGTGGGAGAATTTCGCCCTCGGCTTCACCTATCTGTCGCCGGTTGTCGGCGTTTATTCGGTGTTCACGCTCGGCATTACCACGGGTGGGCCGCCGATGTTCTGGTCCTACTTCCTCGCCGCCGCCGGGCAATTCCTCGTCTGCCTCATCTTCTGCGAAGTGGTTTCGCAGTTTCCGATTTCCGGCGGGCTTTATCCCTGGGCGCGCAGACTCGTCGGCAAGAAATGGGCGTGGATGGCGGGCTGGATTTACGGCTGGGCGCTGTTCACCACCATTGCCGCCGTCGCGGTGGGCGCGGGGCCGTTCGTCGCCACCTTGCTCGGCTTTGCCTCGACGCCGCTAACGGTGACGATCATCGCGCTGGTGCTGGTGGCGATCTCGACCTTGGTCAATCTCGCGGGCACACAGGTGCTGGCGCGCGTGGCGATGTTCGGATTCATCTGCGAGATCATCGGCGCGATCATCGTCGGCGGTTATCTGTTGATCTTCCAGCGCCATCAGCCTTTCAGCGTGGTGCTCGACACTTTTAACATCGGCGCGGGCAATTACTGGCCGGCGTTCATGGCGGCGGCGGTGACGGGTCTCTTCACCTGTTACGGCTTCGAAGCCTGTGGCGATGTCGCGGAGGAAACGCCGAACCCCGGCACCGCCATTCCGCGCGCCATGCGCATGACGATCTATGTCGGCATGCTCGCTGCCGCGTTCGTCTGCCTCGCCTTGATTGTCGCCCAGCCGGATATGCCGGGCGCGATCTCCGGCAAGGTTGCCGATCCCGTCGCGGCGGTCCTTGTCGGCGCGTTCGGCGAAACCGGCTTCAAGATCGTGATCGTTGTGGTGCTGGTGTCGTTCATGTCCTGCATCTTGTCGTTGCAGGCCGCGACCAGCCGCCTCGTCTTCGCCTATGCGCGCGACAAGATGGTGGTGGCGAGCGATTTCTTCGCGACGGTTTCTCCGCACACCCATGTTCCGGTGCGCGCGCTGGTGATGTCGGGCATCGTGGCGGGTATCATCATCTGCCTCGGCCTCATCTTCGCGAATGCCATTGCCGTGATCGTGGCCTCCGCCATCATCGGCATTTATGTGGCGTTCCAGATGATCGTGCTGGGTGCGCTTTCAGCCCGCCTGCGCGGCTGGGTGCCCGGCGGAAAATTCCGCCTCGGCGCGTGGGCCTGGCCGGTGAACATTGTGGCATTGATCTATGGCGTCGGCGCCATCGTGGACATGGCCTGGCCCCGCACGCCAGATGCGCCGTGGTATATCGACTGGTCCATGAGTGTGACATGGCTGGCGATCATTGGCGCCGGCGTTCTGTATATGCTGCTCGCCCGCCCCTACGATCACGGCACCGCGCCCGCGGGCGATGCTTGGAAGATTGGAAAATAACACCGCTGTCATGGCCCGCCGGAGTGCGGGCCACCCAGGTGACACACCTGTGCGGTGTTCGAATGTTAAGCGGAGAATTTTCTGGTTTGACTGTGCAGACTTCAACTGGGTGGCCCACACTAGGTGGGCCATGACAATCTTGGATTGGGGAGAAAACATGAGAACCATTCTAATCGTCACCGCCGCACTTCTCATCGCGACACCCGCGCTCGCGGAAAATCTCACCGTGGTCGAGCACGCCGCCACCGATGCCACGGCGTCCGTCGGCAAGGCGAAGGACAATGCGGGAGACATCCTCACCTTCGCCAATCCGGTGTTCGACGCCGCGAACAAGAAGCAGGTCGGCGCCGACAACGGCTTCTGCATCCGCACCGTCGTCGGCAAAGCCTATGAATGCCATTGGACACTGAGTTTGAAGGACGGCCAGATCGCCACGGACGGCCCGTTCCATGACAGCGGCGACACCACCCTCGCCGTCACCGGCGGCACCGGCAAATATGCCGGCGCGAAAGGCGAGATGGTCCTGCACGCGCGCGATGCCAAGGGCAGTGCGTATGATTTCAGATACACACTGAAATAGCGCATCACCCTCGCCCCAAATTCGCGGGGGCGAGGGCGGATTTTCGCTACTCCACCGCTTCCATATACTCCTGTTCCGCCGCATGGCCGGCGGCGAGCAGGTCGGTCTTCTTCAGTGTCAGGATCACCGCCAGCACAGGCAGGCTGGCGTAGAACATGAAGAGGAAGGTGTTGCCGTAAGAGATGATGGCCGATTGCTGCAGGATGATGCCGTGCAGGTTCTCCGCGCCGAAAGGCAGTTTCGGATTGAGCATCAGGCTGGCGGCGTTCTGGCCCAGGGCGCGGTTGAAGGGCGTCGCGTTCTGGCCAAGCTGGTTGTACATGGTCTGCATGCTGTCGGCGAGAACGGTCGTCGAGATGGAAACGCCGATCGCCGATCCCACATTGCGGGTGAGATTGAGCACGCTCGATCCTTCCGTGCGGAAACTCTGCGGCAAGGTGGAGTAGGTGTAGATGTTCAGCGGCACGAAGATGAGGCCCATCGCGATGCCCTGAATGAAGGTGGTCCAGCCCAGCGTCCACATGCTCACCGCCGGCGTCCAGCCGGCCATCTCCCACATCGACCACAGAAGAATGATCGCGCCCAGGCCCATCATCCAGCGCGGATCGGACTTCATCACGATGCGCCCCACGAACACCATCGAGATCATGGTGCCGACGCCGCGCGGCGAAAGCAGCAGGCCCGTGTCGAGCACCGAGTAGCCGCCCAGATCCTGCAGGAACGGCGGCAGCAGCGCGCTGGTGGCGAGCAGCAGAATGCCGACGAAGAATGTCAGGATCAGGCCGGAAACGTAATTGCGGTTGCGCATCAGCTTGGAATTGATGAAGGGGTGGCGTGTCGTCCATTGGTTGACGAAGAACAGATAGAAACCCAGCCCGGCGATCACCGTTTCCGCAACGATCTCGGTGGAGTTGTACCAGTCCTGGCCCTGCCCGCGGTCGAGCAGCAGTTGCAGCGCCCCCAGCCCGACAGAGAGGAACGCAAAGCCGTACCAGTCGAACTCCGGCGGCGCTTTCAGCCGGTCCTCGAAGAGAAAGAAGAACACGCCGATGGCGCACAGGATTCCGATGGGCACGTTCACATAGAACACCCAGCGCCAGCTATAGTTGTCGGTCAGAACGCCGCCCAGCGTCGGGCCGAGAATTGGGCCCAGCATGATGACGGCGCTCCACACCGCCATGATCTTGCCGCGCTGCTCCAGCGGATAGCGGTCCAGAATGATCGCCTGCGATAGCGGCGAGAGCGACGCGCCGAAGGCGCCCTGTGCCAGCCGGAAGGCGACGATCTGGTCCAGGTTCTGCGCCAGACCGCACATCGCAGATGTCGCCGTGAAGCCGATCAGCGAAACGAGGAAAACCTCGCGGCGACCGAACCGCGCCGCCAGCCAGCCCACGGGGCCGGTCATAATCGCGGAGGCGATGATGTAGGAGGTGAGCACCCAGGTGATCTGGTCGCGGCTCGCCTGCAGCGAGCCCTGCATATAAGGCAGCGCCACATTGGCGATGGTGCTGTCCAGCATCTGCATGAACATGCCGACCATGACGCAGGTGATGGCGATGCGCAGCGCGAGCGGGGTGTCGCGTCGCGGCGCATGGAAAAAGGGCGTCGGTGTTGTTTCTGTCGTCGACAAGTCTGGCGTTCCTCGAATCCACGCTAGCACGCCAATCTCTTTCCCTCTCCCCCTTTGAGGGGGCGCTAGCGACGGCGTGGGCGCGGCAGGGTGAGGCCTCTCCCGCAGCCGCTGCTTTGGTAGTTGCACGCTGCGGCACCCTAGCTCTGATAACGCGCCGTCAACGCCTTGAGCGTCTTTGCAAACTGCGCGCGGAAGGCTGGCGGGCCCAGAACCTCCACCTCCTCGCCCAGCCGTAGCACGTCCCGCACGCCAAGATCGAAGCTTTCGACGGGCAGGCGGCAGCGCACCCAACCGTTGCGATCCGGCTTTTGCGCAGAATTCGCGGCCGCGGCGGCAATGTAAGGCCCTAGCGCTTCCAGCCGGTCCATGCCCTTGGGCGAAATGCGCACCAGCGCCTCCTCGCGGTAAACGCCCGCTTCGTAAGCGCTGGACGAGCGTTCCCAATGTTCCGCGAGATCGAAGGTCTTGGGGCGTATGAACGGTTCTTCGGTGACTTCGACATCCAGCATCTGCGCCACACGATAGGTGCGGATGGATTTGCCGCTCATCGCGACGAGGTACCAGACGCCGCCTTTCAGAACCAGGCCGAGCGGCCCGAGCCTGCGGCCGTAGATCTCGCCGCTGTTGCGATAACGCAGCTTGAGGAAGCGCTCGCCCCACACCGCCTGCGCCACGGTTTGCAGTTGCGGCAACGGATCGGCGCCTTTGAACCACGCGACCGGGTCCAGATGAAAGCGCGAGGCGATGCGCTCCGCGTTGGGCTGCATGTTCGCCGGCAGTGCCGCCATCAGCTTCAGCCGCGCCGCATGCAGCACATCCGATAGACCGAGCTGCGCCGCAGGGCCGGGCAGGCCCGCGAGGAAAAGCGTCTCCGCTTCCGGCTGGGTGAGGCCGGTGAGCTTGGTGCGGTATCCGTCCATCAGCGCAAACCCGCCGCTGCGCCCGCGCTCGGCATAAACTGGAATGCCCGCCGCCGAGAGTTGATCGATGTCGCGGTGAATGGTGCGCACCGAAACCTCGAACTCCTTCGCCAGCGCCGCCGCGCTCATCCGGCCACGCGCCTGCAGCAGCATCAGGATGGAAAGAAGACGGCTCGCGAGCATTTTTTCAGCTTACCCGAAATACATGACATTCTATGTCATGTTTAAGGGATTACACCTCCGCCCGCAACCTGGAGGGCCAGCCCATGAATCTCGCAACGAAGCTCGCAGCCGCTTTATTCCTCGCCGCCTCGCTCACCGCCGCGCCGGCCATGGCCGGTGCGCCGCGCGATCACGCGCATGATTTCGATTTCCTCATTGGCAAATGGAAGGTGCATCACTGGCGGCTGAACGGCCGCCTCGTCGGCAGCCACGATTGGGTGGAGTTTGACGGCACCTCCCGGCTCTGGATGACGATGGACGGCCACGGCACCGTGGACGACAATTATCTCGCGCTGCCGAGCGGGCCTTATCGCGCGGTCGGCATCCGCGGCTACGATCCCAAGACGCAGACCTGGGCGATCTGGTGGCTCGATGGCCGCAACGCCAACGGTCCGCTCGCGCCGCCGACCATCGGCAATTTCGATTTCAAGAACGGCGTCGGTACGTTCTACGGCGACGACATCAACAACGGAAAGCCGGTCAAGGTCCGTTACACCTGGTCGAAGATCACGAAGAATTCCGCGCACTGGGAGCAGGCGGAATCGCCCGATCGCGGCAAGACCTGGGAAGTGAACTGGCGCATGGACTTCACGAGAGTCCCATGAGCGCTCACATCAACCGCCGCGATCTCATGCACCTGTCGCTGCTGGCTGCGGCGATGGGCGCCATTCCTTTCAATTCCTCACACGCCGCTACCGCTAAGGACAACATCATGCAGGACCATTCACACGATTTCGATTTCTTCTTCGGCGACTGGAAAGTGCGCCACCGCTATCTGAAGGCGCGGCTCGCCGGCAGCAGCGAGTGGATCGAGTTCGACGGCACCACGCGCGCCCAGCCATTGCTGAACGGCGCGGGCAATGTCGATGACAACTTCCTCGACAAGCCCGGCGATCCTTACCGCGCCGCCACCGTCCGCGCCTATGATGCCAAGACGAACACATGGGCGATCTGGTGGATCGACGGCCGCACGCCCACCGGCCCGATCGACCCGCCGATGCTGGGGCGCTTCGAGAATGGCGTCGGCACATTCCTCTCCGATCAGGAGATCGACGGCAAACCGGTCAAGGTGCGCTTTATCTGGACGCCGAAAGGCGAGGCCGCCGCGCAATGGGAGCAGGCCTTCTCGCCCGATGGCGGCAAGAATTGGGAAACGAACTGGGTCATGCAGTTCACCCGCACGCACAGCCCCGTGCTGGAACTGCGCCAATACACGCTCAAACCCGGCCAGCGCGACGTGCTGATCGATGTGTTCGAGAAGCATTTCGTGGAGAGCCAGGAGACGCTCGGCATGACTCTGCCCGGCATGTTCCGAGATATGGACCGGCCCGATCGTTTCGTCTGGCTGCGCGAATTCGCGGATATGGATGCGCGCGGCAAGGCGCTGCCCGCCTTCTACTACGGCCCCGTGTGGCAGGCCCATCGCAACGCCGCAAACGACACCATGCTCGACAGCGACAATGTGCTGCTGCTGAAACCGGCGTGGAGCGGCGCGGACTTCCCCAAATATGGCGAGCGCGCCCCCATCGGCGCCACCGGCTCTGCGAGAGGCATGGTGATCGCGTCTGTGCATTATTTCGGCGCTTCGGTGCCGGATGGCTTTGTATCCGCGTGGAGCGAAGCGATGCCGGCCCGGATTTCGGCGGCAGGCGGGAAATTCCTGTCGGCCTGCGTCACCGCGAATGTGGAAAACAACTTTCCACGCCTTCCCATCCGCGAAGGCGAGCATGTTTTCACCTCTTTCACGCTGTTCGACGGCATAGACGCGAAGCCCGTCGCGCTTCCCGCCGAGCTGGCGAAACAGGTGCAGGCCACGGAGACGCTGCGTCTCATCCCCACCGCGCGCTCGCGCATTCATGCATGATGGCTTGGCATCTCCCCTGCGCGCGATACACTCGCGCACGGGGGAGTGCCGATGCAGACCTTGTTGCCGCTCGCGGAGACGATTGCCGAACGCCTGAAGGCGCGGGGCGAGACTATCTCCATCGCCGAATCTTCCAGTGGCGGCTTGTTGTCGGCGGCACTGCTCGCCATTCCCGGCGCGTCGGCCTATTTCGCCTCTGGCGCGGTGGTCTATACGCCGCGCGCCCGCGCCACCCTGATGGATATTCCGCGCGCCGGTGTCGCCGGCATGCGCTCCGCCAGCGAGCCTTATGCGCTGTTGCTCGCGCAGACCGCGCGCAACCGCTTCCGCACCACATGGGGCTTGTCCGAAACCGGCGCCGCCGGTCCCACCGGCAATCCCTATGGCGACGCCGCCGGCCATACCTGCATCGCCCTCGCTGGGCCGGATGTTGAGCGCGCCATCACGCTGGAAACCGGCGACACCAACCGCGTCGCCAACATGCGCGCCTTCGCCAAGGCCGCGCTCGAATTGCTGTCGAAGGAATTGGCATGAGCGACTTCCAATACATCGATCTGCCGGACATCCGCATCCGCGCGGTGGTGCAGGGCGAAGGGCCGCTCGTCGTCATGGTGCACGGCTTTCCGGAATCGTGGTTCTCCTGGCGTCATCAGATCGGACCGATTGCCGATGCGGGCTTTACCGCCTGCGCCATCGATGTGCGCGGTTATGGCGGATCGGGCAAGCCATATCCGGTCGAAGCCTATGCGATGGAGCACATGATTTCCGATGTCGCGGGCGTGATCGAGAAACTGAGCGATGACGGCAAGGCCGTGCTCATCGGTCACGATTGGGGCGCGCCGATTGTCTGGAACAGCGCATTGGTGCGGCCCGGCCGCGTGCGCGCCGTCGCCGGATTGTCTGTGCCTTATACCGGGCCCGCGAAGATGTCGTTCAAGGACATGTTCACCGAGGTTTTCACGAAGAAGGGAAAATTCTTCTACCAGCACTATTTCCAGGAAGAGGGCGTCGCCGAAGCCGAGGCCGAGGCCAACGTGCGCGATTTCCTGCGCCGCTTCTATTATGCGATCAGCGGCGATGCGCCGGACGGCACATGGCCCAGAGACAAGGTTGCCGGCGACACGCTGCTGCATCGCCTGCCGGACCCCGATCCGTTCCCCGACTGGCTGCACAAGGACGGGCTCTCTTATTTCGTGAACGAGTTCAAGCAGAGCGGCTTCCGCGGCCCGATCAACCGCTACCGCAACCACGACCGCGATTTCGCCTATCTCTCGCAATTCGCGGACCGCAAGATAAGCCAGCCGTCGCTGTTCATCGGCGGCAGCCGCGATCTGGTGCTGACCATGTTCGGCAAGAACGATTTCGTCACGCCGATGAAGGAGCATCTCACCGATCTGCGCGGCCATGACGTTCTGGAAGGCTGCGGCCACTGGACCCAGCAGGAACGCCCGGCGGAAGTGAATGCGCGGATCATTCCGTGGTTGAAGTCCTTATAACCTGTCATCCCGGCCAGCGAAGCGTGAGCCGGGACCCATTTCGCCGCTTCGTCGATGGGTCCCGGATCGCGCTGCGCGCGTCCGGGATGACAGGTTAGCTGGCGGAAATTTCCACCAGCGTCCTGCCCGCACCCAATAGCGTCGCGTCCGTCGTCACCGTCACCAGGTCGAAGCCCTTGGCGAACATCGCCTTCGCGAAGTCCGCGGTCGTGCCGAAGATGCCGGCGGTAATCCCGGCTGCATGCGCTGCCGCCAATATCGTGTCGATGGCGGCTTGCGTGTCCCTGTCCATCGGGTTGGCGTGGCCATCGGTGGTGCCGAGCGACAAGCCAAGATCGCTGGGGCCGATGAACAGCATGTCCAGCCCCGGCGTCTTCGCGATGGCCTCGACATTGTCGAGCGCCATCTTCGTCTCGATCTGCGCGATGGTGAGAACGGTCTGGTTGGCCCGCGCGATATAATCGTCGCCGCCATAAAGCCGCGCGCGGTTTGGCCCCACGCTGCGCGATCCCTGCGGCGCATAACGCGCGGCGCTGACGAACGCCCGCGCATCCTCCGCCGTATCGATCATCGGGCAGATGACGCCATAAGCGCCCGCATCCAGCACGCGCATCACCGCATCCGGCGCGTTCCACGGCACGCGCACCAGCGGCACGCAATCGGTGGTGGAGATGGCGCTCAGCATGGCGAGTGCGTCCCTGAAATCGGTTGGCGCATGCTGCATATCGACCGTCACGCTGTCCCACCCCTGATGCGCGATCAGTTCGGCGCAATAACCATTGCCGATGGAAAGCCAGATGTTGTTGGCGTGTTTGCCGCTCTTCCAGATCTCGCGAAGTTTGTTGGGACGCATATCAGTTTTCCTCCCCCGCCGGTGCGGGGCTTTCTTTATCACCCTCTCCCCCTTTTAGGGGGAGAGGGCAGGGTGAGGGGGCGCTTGGCGTGAAGCGCTGCGCTTCTCATTCATTCACCGCAGATGCGGCACCACCCCCTCACCCCAACCCTCTCCCCCTCAAAAGGGGGAGAGGGAGAAGTTCTATTTAAATATCCCCTTCGGCATCATCACGTGGACGCCCTTGTTGCGGTCCACGATCTCGGTGATGTCCACGTCGCCCGCCACGCTGGTCAGCATATAGGCGTCGTCGCGCGTCATGCCCTTGTCGCGCACCAGGAAGTCGATCATCTCGCGCACCGCCTTGTGCGTGGCCACCGAAAGATCGTCGTCGAAGCCCATGGCGATATAGAATTTCGGCGTCTCCGCGCGCGGATATTGGATGTGCATGTCGTGGTGCACGATGAAGGTCAGCGTGCCGATCAGCGACGTCTCCATCGCGGTGATGTCCACTTCGCCATTGCCTTGCCCGGCATGGCCGTCGCCAATCTCGAACAGTGCGCCCTTGTTGAACACCGGAAGATAAAGCGTGGTGCCTGCGACAAGCTCCTTGTTGTCCATGTTGCCGCCGATGATGGTGGGCGGCGCGGAATCGTATTTGCCGAAGGCGGGCGGCGGCGCCACGCCCATGCTGCCGAAGAACGGATGCAGCGGAATGTCGATGCCCGGCGCGAAATGCGCGACCATCTTCTTCCTGTCGAGCGGAATGATCTTCATCCGCGCATAGGGAAACTCATCGGTCATCAGCCCCGCGCCATAGCGGAAGGCGTTGTAGGCGTAAGGGATCGCCAGCTCGATCTTGTCGATGCGGATCTCCAGCGTGTCGCCCGGCTCCGCGCCGTCGATATAGACGGGGCCGTTCAGGATATGCCCGCCCGGCCCGCGCGCGCTGAGCGGCACCTTGTCGAACACATCTTTCAACGCTTGCTCGATATCCGCATCCGCCACACCCGCTTTGGCGAGGCCCTTGGGAGAATTCGTCAGCAAGGTGCGGAAGACGACGGTGTCGCCGGATTTGATATGCAGCACCGGCCTGGCGCTGGCGTCGTAATTGCCCCACGCCACGGTGTCCGGCGCGGCGTTGAGCGTGAAGGTTTCGGCATGGGCGGCGGTCGCGAAGGCGAGCGCCGTGGCGAACATTAGAGTCCTGATCATCATTTTCTCCCCGCGTCAAACTAAGCGAGTTTGCCGAATTTCGCCATTTTCAGCCAAAAACAGGATCAAAAATTACGGCAATGCCGTATATCGTTGTTGACGAGACTACGGCATTGCCGTATATGGCAATATGCACACGGTTATCGAAACGCCATCGTTTCAGAAAGCGGCGGCAAAAGCCGGTCTGGGTCCGGCAGACATCGATGAGATCGTCACTCAGATCGCAAAGGCCCCTCGCAGTGGCGATCTTATTCAGGGCTCTGGCGGATGCCGGAAGGTGCGCGTTGCAGGCCGTGGCAAAGGCAAGAGTGGCGGTTATCGCCTGATCACGTTCTATCATAGTGGCGATCATCCTGTGTTTTTGCTGACGGTCTATAGCAAGGGGGAAATGGGCAACCTTTCCGATGCGCAAGTGAACGTGCTGAGGAATATCGTGAAAGCCATCGTGCGGTAGATGGCGGGCGACAGAAAGAAGAAAGAAGATGAAAAAAAAGAAGACAAAGGACCGGACGGACGAGATTTTCGGAGAGATCGCGACGGGACTTTCCGAAGCGGTGGGCTACCTCAATGGCGATGCCGGCAGAGCATTGTTCAAGGCACACATTCCCGACGAAATAGATGTTGCTGCTGTTCGAAAGAAAACAGGATTGACGCAGGAGAGATTCGCCAACATCTATGGCTTTTCTCCCGCAACCATTCGGGACTACGAGCAGAAGCGCAGAACGCCGGATTCCGCCGTTCGGGCCTATCTCATGGTCATTGACGCCAATGGCGAGCTGGTTCGAGGGGTAGTTTGCCCGCGGGGAAATACAGAACTGGCCAATCCGAGGCCGCATCGCCGCAAAGCGCATGTGCCAGAGAACGTCGCTCACAAGCGAGCATTGCAGAGAGCGTAGCCTGCGCGGGGAGGCGCAAGCGCATACGAGCTTACTTCAATCGCTCATCGTCTCGTATGCGGCTTTCCAGCCACATCGCGTTGAGCACGGCCAGCGTCACCGCGAAACCGAGACCAAGAACCCAACTGAAATACCACATGGGTTTCTCCTAATAGGCGTGGCCGGAATCGATGTCGCTTTCTTTCACGGGCCCGCGCAGCACGCGATAGGCCCATACGGTGTAAGCAACGACGATCGGCAAAATGAGAACGGTGACGCCCAGCATCACCGCGAGCGTCAGCGAAGACGACGATGCATCCCACACCGTCAGGCTCGCATTGGGCTCGGTGGAGGAGGGCAGCAGGAACGGAAACAGCGCGGCGCCGGCCGTGGCGATGGTGCCTGCGGGAACGAGCGCGGAGCACAGCATCGCGTAACCCGGAAACCGCCGCAGCAGCACCGCCACCACGCAGCCGCCATAGGCTGCAACCAGCGTGAGGATCAGCGCGGGGTGCGTGGTCATGTTCGCGAACCAGCCATGTGGAATGCGCACGACTGTCTTCAGCAGCGGGTTGGATGGGCCGTCATGGGCGATGGCGCCGACGATGTTGAAGCCGCCGATCTGCCCCAGCCACACCCCCGCCAGCGTAAACAATGCGATGTAGGCGACGGCGGCGATGAGCATCGCCTTGCCAGCGCGCATCTTCACGGCGCCGGTCGCCTTGTAGTTCAGCCAGCTTGCGCCATGGAACACGATCATCGACAGGCTCACCAATCCACACAGCAGCGCGAAGGGGTTGAGCAGCGAGAGCAGCGTGATCTGGCTGTGCATGCGCATCATGCTGTCGAAGCCGAACGGCACGCCCTCGAACAAATTGCCGAACGCCACGCCGAACACCAGCGCCGGCACGACGCCGCCGGCGAACAGCGCCCAATCCCAGAACGTCCGCCATGTGGGGTTTTCCAGCTTGCTGCGGAATTTGAATCCCGCGGGTCGCAGGATCAGCGTCGCCAGCACCAGAAACATCGCCAGATAGAAACCGGAAAAACTCGCGGCATAGAGCATGGGCCACGCCGCGAAGATCGCGCCGCCGCCGAGGATGAACCACACCTGGTTGCCTTCCCACACCGGGCCCACGGTGTTGAGCGCCAGGCGGCGCTCCTTGTCGGTGCGCCCTACGAACGGCAGCAGCGCGGCGGTGCCCAGATCGAAGCCATCCATCACCGCGAAGCCGATCAGCAGGATGCCGAGCAGCGCCCACCAGATGAGGCGCAGGATCTCATATTCGCTCATGTCGCGTCCTCCGGCGCTTCGACGGTGTCTTCGGGGCCGCTGCGGATGAATTTCTGCAACAGGTAGATGTCCGCAACGAGCAGCGCGGAATAGAACGTCACGAAGCCGACGATGCTCGCCGCCACATTGCCGGCGCTGGTGGACGAAACGCCAAGCGCCGTGGGCAGCACGCCCACCACCGCCCAGGGCTGGCGCCCGTATTCGGCGACGACCCATCCCAATTCGATGGCGACCCAGGGCAGCGGGAAGGTGAGCACCGCCGCCCAAAGGAACCATTTGTGCGTGTCGAGCTGCCGCTTGGCGGACAACCAGAACGCCACCGCGAACAGCGCGATGAGCCAGAAGCCCACGCCCACCATGATGCGGAACGACCAGAACAGCACCGGCACGTCGGGAATGGTGCTGACGGCGGCCTTACGGATCTCATCCGGCGTCGCGTTCTCGATGTCGGGCCGGATCTTCTTCAGCAGCAGCGCATAGCCCAGATCGCCGACATGCTTGTCGAGTTCTGTGCGCAAGGCTTCGTCTTTCGGATCTTTGCGCACTTGCAGAAGCGTCTTGTAGGCCTGAAGCCCGCTGCCGATCTTCGATTGCGCTTCGCCGACAAGCTGGCTGATGCCCGGCACCTGCTTGTCGATGCTGCGCGTGTCGATCAGGCCCAGCACCCAGGGAATCTTGATCTCGTAATTGGTCTTGTGCGTCGCAAGATCGGGCAGGCCGAACAGGGTGAAGGATGCGGGCGCGGGCTCCGTCTCCCACATCGCCTCGATGGCGGCGATCTTCATCTTCTGGTTCTGGCCGGCGGTGTAACCCGACTCGTCGCCGAGAACGACCACCGACAGGGCGGAGGCGAGGCCGAAGCTCGCCGCCACCGTCATGGAGCGCTTGGCGAATTCCCTGTAGCGGCCCTGCAGCAGATAGATCGCGCTGATCGCCAGCACGAACACCGATCCGCAGACGTAACCGGCGGAAACGGTATGCACGAATTTCGCCTGCGCCACGGGATTGAAGAACACCGTCATGAAGTCGGTGACTTCCATGCGCATGGTGTCGGCGTTGAACCGGGAGCCGATGGGATACTGCATCCATCCGTTCGCGATCAGAATCCACAGCGCCGACAGATTGGTGCCCAGCGCCAGGAGCCATGTCGCGGCCAGGTGCTGCACTTTGCTCAGCTTGTCCCACGCGAAGAAGAACAGGCCCACGAATGTGGCTTCGAGGAAGAACGCCATCAGCCCTTCGATGGCCAGCGGCGCGCCGAACACGTCGCCCACATAATGCGAGTAATAGGCCCAGTTGGTGCCGAACTGGAATTCCATGGTGATGCCGGTGGCCACGCCCATGGCGAAGTTGATGCCGAAGAGCACGCCCCAGAACTGCACCAGCTTTTTCCAGATCTCGCGCCCGGTCATCACATAGACCGTCTCCATGATGCCGAGCAGGATCGAGAGGCCCAGCGTCAGCGGCACGAACAGGAAGTGATAAAGCGCGGTCAGCGCGAATTGCAGCCGCGAGAGTTCGACAATATCCACGGTTCAGCCCCCGATGAGATGCGCGGCGGTGGCGCGCGCATCCGGCTCCGGCACCATCGCCGGCTTGATGAACAGGAAATAGATAAGGGTGAGCGCCGCCGCCTTGCACAGCAGCAGCAAAATCACGTCGCGGCGAACCCAATGCGGAAACATCCGAAGCACCCCGATTGACGCCCCTCACGCGGATCATACCCTGCCGGCCGCGCCCGGAATTGCACCTTTGGGCGCATGCGGCAATATGGCGGCGCTGTCTTGCTGTGGCGGCGAAGGGGAATAGATGATCGCGTTGCTGGGAATAGCGGTGGTAATCGCCGGATTTCTCATCCGGATAAACCCACTATTGGTCATCGCCGCGGCGGTGCTCGCCACCGGATGGGCTGCGGGATTCGACATCGTTCACACGCTCGCGCTGTTCGGCCACGCGTTCAATGAGAACCGCTATGTCAGCATCGTGTTCCTGGTGCTGCCGGTGATCGGCCTTCTGGAGCGCGAGGGCTTGCAGGAACGCGCGCGCCTTTTGATCGCCAGGTTGCGGGGCGCCACGGTGGGGCGGCTCCTCCTTATATATATGCTGTTCCGGCAGGCGATGTCCGCCATCGGTCTGGCGGGCGCGGTCGGCGGCCATGCGCAGGTCGTGCGTCCCTTGCTCGCGCCCATGGCCGAAGCCGCCGCGGAGAAAGAAGGCCCGCTCACCGAGGAAAAGCGAAACACCATCCGCGCCTTCTCCGCCTCGGTGGACAATATCGGCGCCTTCTTCGGCGAGGATGTGTTTCTGGCGATGAGTTCGGTTCTGCTCATCAAAGGCTTCCTTGAGCAGAACCACATCATCGTGCAGCCCTTGTCGATCTCGCTGTGGTCGATCCCAACGGCCATTGCCGCGGCGCTCATTCACGGCACGCGGCTGTGGCTGCTGGATCGCAAGCTCAAAAATCCAAAATCACCCTCTCCCCCTTCAGGGGGAGAGGGCAGGGTGAGGGGGCGCTGATGGCAAGCTCGAATCTTGAAGCGATGTGCTGGTGGAGAGGCCCCCTCACCCCAACCCTCTCCCCCTCGAAGGGGGAGAGGGAGGTCATACGATGATCACCCTCGAACACATCTACATCCTGATGGGCGCGCTGTTTGCGGTCGTCGCGGCGCTCAGCCTGCGCGACCGCGCGAACAGAAAACGCTTCGGCAATGCGATCTTCTGGGCGCTCTTCGCGGCGAGTTTCCTGTTCGGCTCGCATCTGTCCGATTTCGCCAACGGCGTTCTGGTTCTGGCACTGGTGGTTGTGGGCGGTTTCAATTTTATCGGCCGCACCGCGCCTGCAACCACCACACCAGACCAACGCCGCGAGCGCGCGCAGCGTTACGGCAATGGACTTTTTTATATCGCGCTCATCATTCCGCTGATCGCGCTGATCGGCACGCTGGTCCTGAAAGGCTCCGGCCTTGTCGATCCCAAGCAGGTCACGCTCATCTCGCTTGGGCTTGGCGTGATCGTCGCGCTGGCGGTGGGTTATACGTTGATGAAGCCGCCCACGCTGGCGCCGTTGGAGGAAGCGCGCCGTCTTGCCGACACCATCGGCTGGGCCGCGTTGCTGCCGCAGCTTCTCGCCTCGCTGGGCGCGGTGTTCGCGGCGGGTGGCGTGGGCAAGGAAGTGGGCGTCATCGCCACGCAATATCTGCCGCTCGGCACGCCTTTCGCCGCCGTCGCCACCTATTGCATCGGCATGGCGCTGTTCACGATCGTCATGGGCAATGCCTTCGCCGCCTTCCCGGTGATGACCGCCGCCATCGGATTGCCGCTGGTTGTCGGCCACTTCCATGGCGACGTCACGGTGATGGCCGCGCTCGGCATGCTCGCCGGCTATTGCGGCACGCTGGCGACGCCGATGGCCGCGAACTTCAACATCGTTCCGGCCGCATTGCTGGAGATCCCCGATTACGCCGTGATCCGCGCGCAGATTCCCACCGCGATTCCGCTGCTGATCGTGAACATCGTGCTGATGTATGTGCTGGCGTTCTAGAGAACGACCCTCCCCTTGAGGGAGGGTCGAAATTTGCCTTTCGCAAATTTCGGGGAGGGGTCATCGCGCCAGACCCCTCCCCGAAAAATTTTCGCTGCGCTTCAATTTTTCGACCCTCCCTCAAGGGGAGGGTGGTTATGATCGCCATATGACCCACACCCTCACAGAATCCCTCGCCGCAAAATTTGCATCCGTTGCCCTTGGCCATGTCACGCGCGAATGGCCCAACAAGATGGATCACACGCTCACCGGCCCCGAAGACGTGATCGGGCCGCGCGCGGCGCATCCGATTTTCTATGGCAGCTTCGACTGGCATAGCGCCGTGCATTCGCATTGGCTTCTCGCGCGCATCTATCGCCGGTTCCCCAAAGGCGCTGAGGCCGCGAACATCAAGAAGATGCTCGATACGCAGTTCACGCCGCAGAACGTGGCGGGCGAGGTGGCGTATCTGAAACGCCCCTCCGCGCGCGGATTCGAGCGGCCTTATGGCTGGGCGTGGGCGCTGATGCTGCAAGGCGAGCTTTCGCAGCACCAGACAGAAGAGGGCAAACGCTGGGCCGCGAATCTCAAGCCGCTGGCCGATGCCTTCGTGCAGCGCTTCAAGGATTTCCTGCCGCTCTCCACCTATCCCATCCGCTCGGGCGTGCATTCCTCCACCAGCTTCGCGCTCACGCTGGCGCTGGATTATGCCAACGCCGTGAACGATCTGGCTTTCGCGGAGCTGCTGGAGAAGAAAGCGCGCGCCTGGCATCTGGCGGACAAAGGCGCCAATCCGTTCGAGCCGTCGCAATCCGATTTCCTGTCGCCCACTTTGATGGAAGCCGCATTGATGCGCGCGGTGCTGGGTGCGGATTTCCCCAAATGGTTCGCCGCCTTCCTGCCGAAGATTCCCGAAACGCTGCTCACGCCCGCCACCGTGTCGGATCGCAGCGACGGGCAAATCGCGCATCTGGACGGTCTCAATCTTTCCAGAGCCTGGTGCTGGAAGCTCATCGCGGACGATCTGCCGCCATCCGATCCGCTGGCCGTGCGTATCGCGCCTGTGATCGAGACGCTGTTGTCTTCGGCGCTGGATCACATCGCTGGCGATTACATGGGCGAGCATTGGCTGGCGAGCTTCGCCACGCTCGCGCTCGACCCTTATGGCTGAATACGGGGTGTTGGTGAAGCTCACTTCTTCGGCAGGCGCGTCACTTCGGTGAAGATCACGCGCCATTGGCCGCCGCGTTTGGCCCAGATGTCGGCGAAGCGGAAATCGCTTTCGCCCGGCTTGCCATCCTGCGTGAAACGAAACAGCACGCGGCCGCCGAGCACCGCGCCGTTCGGCCAGACCTTGATGATCTGCTCGCCAATGTGGAACGGCAGCACCTTGAAGTTCGGGTCGGTGTAGTCGCGGATGAACGCCGCCTTGCCGCTCACCGTCGCACCGCCATTCACCAGCGTGTAGTCGTCCGCCAGCACGTCCTTCAGCGCCGCGCCGTCGCCATGAAGCTGCGCTTCGTCGAAGATCTTCGCGCGCGCCGCCAGATCGGGGGGCATCTTGCTGTAATCCTGCAGCGGTGCATCGGCGGCGAAGGCTGTTCCGGCGAACAGCATCGCGGCAAGCGTAAGACGAACGAGCATGCAATTCTCCTAAAGATGAAACGAAGCGGCCCTTCCGCATCAGGACGGAAGGGCCGTTGCCTGCATCGTGCGTGCATGGGCAGAGTCCGGCGCAGGCATCGTCCGAGCTTCGGGTAAAAGACCGGACCTCGAATTTATAAACCCGCTTCTGGCGGGCGTGAGATCACGGCCGCGCGAGGCGGCTGGCATTTCTGCCGTTCGTTTTCAGCCGGCGTGCGGGCCGCCGCCATCGGGATGCTGCGCGCCCTGTCCGTCGTCGCCATTGTCATCGGGCGGCGGCTGATCCGGTGGCGGCGCATGGATCACGGCCGGCGGCCGCGGCTGCGCGGTATAGCCGGGGGGCGGCTGATCCGGCGGCGGATAGGATTGCGGATAGGCACGCGGGCGCGCGTCCGGCGGAGGATATTGCCGCTGCTGCTGATCCATCTGCTGCTGCTGCAACTGGCGTTGCCGCTGGATCTGCTCCTGGCGCTGGCGTTCCAGATCGCCGTTGCCATTGGCGCGGTCGCGGCCGAACAGCCAGTCGAAGAAACCGCCGCTATTGCGGTTGCTGTCGCCGCTGCCTTGCTCGGCATTGTCTTCGTCGGATTGGTCCTGCTGCACGCCGGACGGCAGGTTCATGCCGCCGCCGCCGGATTCGGTGTCCACGCCCATTGTTTCATCCAGCGAGGTGATGTCCGTCGCCGGCTGCGGCGCGCTCTTGTCCAGCGGCCGGGATGGCAGGTCTTTCTCGGCATAGGCCATCACGTCATGCCAGATCGTGGCGGGAATGGTGCCGCCGGTGACGTTCTTCATCGGCGAGGAATCGTCATTGCCGACCCACACCGTCGTCACATAGTCGGCGGTGAACCCCACGAACCAGGCGTCGTGATAATCCTGTGTGGTGCCGGTTTTGCCCGCCGCTTCATGGCCGGGAATGGCGGCGGCGCGGCCGGTGCCGCCCGTCACCACGCCATACAGCATCGCCGTCAGGTCTTTATCGACATGGCTTGCGATCACGCGCTGCGGCTTCGGCGTCTGGCGCTTGTAGAGAACATGGCCGCCAAGATCGTCCACTTCGGTGACGTAAGTAGGATAGACGCGATAGCCGCCATTGGCGAACGCGGCATAGGCGGTCGTCATTTCGATCGGCGTCACGTCGGAGGTGCCCAGCGCCAGCGCCGCGTTCTGCTCCAGGGGCGAAGTGATGCCGCAACGCTTGGCCGCTTCGATCACGGTGGAGATGCCGACTTCCTGTCCCAGCCCCGCGGTGATCGTGTTCACCGAATGCGCGAGCGCTTCGGCCAGCGTGATGGTGCCGTACTCGCGATGGCCGTAATTCGTCGCCGACCAGCCGTTGATCTCCACCGGCCCGTCGGTGCGCACATCCCAGGGCGAGATACCGTGCACCAACGCCGC
>JAFECP010000034.1:35030-78261 GCA_018242105.1 Pseudomonadota bacterium | reverse complement strand
CGCCATAGGCCAGTTCCTGCGACGACGCGCCGCGCGCCTTCCGCTTTTCACCCGCAACGACCAAAGGTGCTTATCAGCAGCCGGAAGCCCCACCCTCCAGTGCGGCCAGAAGCGCCCAGGTTCCAGCGCGCTGAGACGATGAAATGTCCAGCGAGGAAATGCTTTCGCTTAAGCTCAACGCGCCTGCCACGATGCCCGCGTTCTGGCGGTCGGAGAACGGCATGGTGGTGGACGCGAAGTAAAGTCCATCGACAAACGCGCGATCCTTGATCGGATCGTGCGCGGGAACACAATCGCGCGCGGCTTCGACGGACATGGTGACGGCGTCTTCGTCCCAGTTTGCCATGCTGCGCTCACCCTTGGCGGCGCCCATCATGCTCGGCGCGAACCAGGCATTGGCTTGCGCCACGGCTTTGCGTTGCAGCCGTAGCCTCGGGATGTACGCGCCGTAAGACGTGATGCCGATCATATCTTTGCCCTGCGATGTCCGATCGCCGTCGAGGAAACCAGCTTTGGCAAGATCAGGCAACGCTCACGATTTGGCGGCGATGCAACTCAAACCTTTGGTGTGGAGCTGCGTGCAGAAATCGGCGGCGCTGACGCCGGACGGCGCTTGCGTTCGCAGGCGCCAGAAATGACCTTTGCCCGGCACATCGGCTTCGACGATGCGTGGCGTCGCACCGCTCAGAAGTGTTCCGGCTTGCGCCGCCAGCTTATCCCAGCCCAGCGCCGCATCGCCCTGATCGCGCCACGCGCCGAGCTGAACCATATCTCCGCTGTTTCCCACTACCCCAGCGGAAGGTTCCGGCGGGACAAAGGATGCAACATGCATCGCGGCATCGTGTGCCGGAGCTTTTCTCTTTTTCAGATCGAGAATGGCGGGCCGCAACACCAGATCGTCCGATGTGCCGTCAACGCTCGCTGTTGCAACCGGCGCTGCCTCTGGCTGCTTTGGCTCGCGACGCGCAACCGCAGGCGGAGCATCCGCAGAGCCAGGTTTGCGCAAGGCGTAAGTGTTTCCAATGGCCCCGAGCGATGCCATGCGTTGTGTGGCCGGTGTGAATTGTCCATTGGCGGCAAGCGCGCGCTGATAGAATGCCTTGGCCATCGTGGGGTCGCCCTGCGCCTCCGCAATGCGGCCCAATCCGTAGAGCGGATATTCCGGTTCGTCGTCTCCGGCTGCCAGTGCCGCCTGATAGTCGGTGCGCGCCAGCGCAAAGCGGCCCGTGCGCCGATAGGCGTTGCCACGATTGTTCAGCGCGGTCGCGTAGCGCGGAACCAGCGAGATCGCATGCGAGTAATCCGCGATCGCGTCTTCCGTGCGGCCGAGTTCGTCCAGCACGACGCCGCGATCGAACAATGCGCGCGCCAGATCGCCGCGCGGCAAGGTCTTGGAATCGATGGCGACCGTAAAATCCTTCACAGCATCCGCACGCTTGTGCAGTTGTTCGCGTGCCAAACCGCGGTCGAGATACACATAGGCGTTGTTCAACGGCACCGGATCGTTCGCGGCCAGCATTTGTGTCGCCATAGCTTCGGCGTCCTGAGCCTGCCCCGCGCGCAAGGCGGCCGCGATTGCGATCAGGGACGGCGCATCGTCGGCCATAGCCGGCGCCATCAGCACCAACGCAACCACGCTTCCCCGAATGAACAGCCCCAGGCGCAAGCCAAGACTCCGGCAATATCAATTAGATACGATGATATTTCCGGTACCACTCCACAAAGCGCGGAATGCCCTCGGCGAGCGGAATCTTGGGGACAAAACCGAAATCCTGTGCCGCTTTGGCAATGTCCGCATAGGTTTCGTGAACATCGCCCTGCGGGCCCTTCGCATCCTCGATTTTGGCCGTCTTGCCCGTCGCCTGTTCGATGAGGCGGATGAGGGTCGAAACCTCTTCGGGGTGGCTGTTGCCCAGATTGTAGATTCGATGAGGTGCCTGTCCCACATCGCTCTTGAAGGGTGTCTCGACGATGCGCACCAGTGCCGCGACGATGTCGCCGATATAGGTGAAATCACGCCGAAGCTTGCCGCCACCGAATACCGGAACGGGACGGCCGTTCAGGATGGCATCGGTGAAAAGCCAGTACGCCATGTCCGGCCTGCCCCACGGGCCATACACGGTGAAGAAGCGAAGACCGGTCTGCCGAAGGCCGTATAACTCCGCATAAGAATAAGAGAGCAGCTCGCCCGCACGCTTCGTGGCGCCGTAATACGATACCGGATGATCCGCGCGTGCGGTTTCCGAATAAGGCGCCTGCGTGTCGTTGCCATAGACCGAACTGGACGACGCATAGATGAGTTGCTGGAGCCCGGTCATGCCGCGCGCAAATTCCAGCATGTTGTGATGGCCGACAAGATTGGCGCGCGTATAGGCCGCCGGATCGGTCAGCGCGTAACGCACGCCGGCCTGCGCGGCGAGATGCAGCACGACGTCGTAGGGTTCGTCCCCGCCAGCCCTTACGAGCGCGCCGGGTTCGGCAATATCGCCTTGCGAGAACCGAAAGTTCTTGCTGCCTTCCAGCTCTTTCAAACGCGCGCGCTTCAATGCGGGATCGTAGTAGGGATTGAGGTCGTCGATCGCAGTCACAGAATGATTATGGCCCAGCAGCGCGCGCGCTGCGTGAAACCCGATGAACCCAGCCCCGCCGGTAAGAAATATCCGCATGGTTCCAAGGCTTAGGGCCGAAAACCGGCCACATCAAGTGGACGCGCCAGCGTTCCTCATGCAAATAAGACGGGCCACCCCACAACACGTTTGGTCGCATGACAAAGCCAGCCCCCATCCGAAAAGCCGTCTTGCCCGTCGCGGGCATGGGCACCCGGTTTCTTCCCGCCACCAAGGCTGTCCCCAAAGAGATGTTGCCGGTCGTGGATAAGCCGGTCGTGCAATACGCGGTTGAGGAAGCACGCGAAGCGGGGATTGAGCAGTTCGTTTTCGTGACGGGCCGCGGCAAGAACATCATCGAAGACCATTTCGATCACGCCTACGAGCTGGAAGCGCTGCTTAAGGAGCGCGAGAAAACAAAGGAGCTGGATTCTCTTCTGGAGAGTCTTCCCAAATCCGGTTCGGTCAGTTTCACGCGTCAGCAGAAGCCGCTTGGTCTTGGTCACGCCGTGTGGTGTGCGCGCCACTTTATCGGCAACGAACCGTTTGCGGTTTTGCTGCCGGACGATCTTCTGGTCGGCAAGCCGGGCGCGCTGAAGCAGATGGTGCAAGCCTACAATGAAGTGGGTGGCGGCGCGGTCATCGCTGCCGAAGAGAAGCCGCTGGAGGAAGTGCATCGCTACGGCGTGGTGGCGCCCGGCGCGACCAGAGGCAACGTCACCGAGGTCAAAGGCATGGTCGAAAAGCCCAAGACGGAGAAAGCCCCTTCGCGGCTATGCATTGTCGGCCGCTACATCCTTCCGCCGGAAATCTTTCTCGAACTCGACAAGAAGGAAAAAGGCGCCGGCGGCGAAATCCAGCTTACCGATTCCATGCAGCGGCTGATCGGCCGCCTACCCTTCCATGCGGTAAAGACGAACTGCGCGCGTTACGACTGCGGCGACAAGGTCGGTTTCCTGCAGGCCAACATTGCAGTCGGCCTTTCGCGCCCTGACATCGCGCCGGCTCTGAAAAAAGTGCTGGGTGGGGTTAAGGCCTGACCGTCCCCCCAAAAAGGGACGCCCCGCCCGCAGAACGCGCACCGTGTCCAATGGGCGCTTAACCAGACCGCTCTAAAAGGCCGCGGACCCGTTGCGCGGCCCCGACGGCTGGTTTAATCAGCCTGCCACCATCTGTCGGGGACATCTTCATGCGGAATATGATTGTCGGCGCGGTCTTAGCCGTGGCGTTGATCGCTGGGCTCTTCGCCTTGGCGCACTACTATCCGCCGAAACTTGGCATGGAAAACCCGATGTCGAGCGCCGCAGACGTCGCGCCGGGCTTTGTCGGCACAAAGCCGATCGGCCCGTGGCTCCTGATCTGCAAGCCGGGCCCAAAGGTGACGAGCGACAAGAGCCTCGGCCGCTGCCAGCTCAGCCTGATTTATCATCGCAAGGAAAACGCCAAGCAGGTGGTTCTGGTCCTGACCTTCCGGGCCCAGGGACCCGCCCAGCATCTGGTCGCGATCGTCGTGGTGCCGCCCATCGTCAAACAGGGCGATGAAATGGACCTGCAGGCCGGCAAGAAGCTGCTGAGGCTTCCGATCTCCATCTGCAAGAAGACCGAATGCGCCGCAGCCGCGACGCTGGCGCCCCAGGGCGAAGCCGACCTACTCTCCGTGCCGTCCGCAGCGTTGTTTTTCCCACCCGACGCCAACGGCAAGAGAAGCGGTGTTCCGGTGCCGTTTGTCGGCCTTTCGTCCGCGATCGAAGCTATGCGGCGCGCCGAGAAATAGGGTTCGAGCTTTTGCTCTCCTAATTGTGGCCCACGCTGTTTAGCCGCTGCTCCCACGCATAGGCGGAGCGGACGATCTTGTCCAAGTCGTCGTGTTGGGGTCGCCAACCCAGCACATCGCGGACCTTGCGCGCATCGGCGACGAGCCAAGGCGGATCGCCGGCACGGCGCGGGCCTTCCTTTACGGGTAGAGGCCGCCCCGTCACGCGCTCCATGGAAGCGATCACGTCGCGCACAGACGCGCCGTGGCCATAACCGCAATTCATAACCGCGGCGGGTCCACCCTCGCGAAGATAGTCCAGCGCGCGTGCGTGCGCATCGACGAGGTCACTGACGTGAATGTAGTCGCGCACGCCCGTCCCATCCGCGGTGGGATAGTCCGTACCGAAAATATCCAGATGCGCCACACGGCCCAGCGCCACCTGCGAGGCCCGTTTGATCAGATGCGTGGCTCTGGGACTGGACTGACCGGTACGGCCCTTCGCATCGGCGCCAGCGACGTTGAAATAGCGCAAGGCGACATACCGGAAATCATACGCGCGCGCGCAATCTTCCAGCATCCATTCCGTCATCAGTTTCGAACGGCCATAAGGACTGACCGGGCCGGTCGGCAAGGTTTCGGATAACGGATCTGCCGATTCACCGGCGTAGACGGTGGCAGTGGACGAGAAGATGAAATTTTTTACACCACCCTTCACCGCCGCCTCGATCAGGCTCCGCGCGACGACCGTGTTGTTCGCATAGTAAGCGAGTGGATCGGCGACCGAATCCGGCACCACGATCGAGCCGGCGAAGTGGATGATCGTCTCGACGCCATGCTTGGCAATCAGGCCCGTCACGAGCGCGACGTTTCCGGCATCGCCCTCGACAAACCGGGCGGCATCGGAGACCAGCCCCCGCGCTCCGGTGCTCAGGTTGTCCAGAACAACCACGTCCCTGCCCGCATCGGTAAGGGCATAGACCATATGGCTGCCGATATAACCCGCGCCGCCGGTGACAAGGATGGACATGAGGGGAATTTCACTTTTTTTCCTTATCCAGCATAGCCCCGCTTTCCTGTAAGCCGGGTAAATCCGGGGCGAATTTGGCTTGAACCGGGGGGTGTGGCGGGCGAAAAGCGGCGCAGCAAGGAGAACCGCAATGCGCGTGGCCATGATCGGTACGGGGTATGTGGGCCTGGTTTCGGGCGCCTGCCTCTCGGAGTTCGGCCACAACGTGGTCTGCGTGGACAAGGCCGCCGACAAGATCGCGGCTCTGAAGGCGGGGAAAATTCCGATCTTCGAGCCAGGGCTGGATGAAGTTGTCGCCGCCAATGTAAAGGCCGGGCGCCTGACCTTTACCAACACGCTGGCCGATGCCGTGAAGGGAGCGGACGCAGTGTTTATCGCGGTGGGTACACCCAGCCGCCGCGGCGATGGCCATGCCGATCTGAGCTTTGTGTTTGCGGCAGCAGAAGAAGTTGCCAGAGCGATGGACGGCTACACGGTCGTCATCACCAAATCGACGGTTCCCGTCGGAACCAGCCGCAAGGTGGAAGACGTAATCCGCAAGGCACGGCCGGACGCGCAATGCGATGTCGTTTCCAATCCGGAATTCCTGCGTGAAGGATCGGCGATAGAAGATTTTCGCCGCCCGGATCGGGTGGTGGTGGGCTGCGATTCGGAGCGCGCGCGTGAGGTGCTGACGGAAATCTATCGCCCGCTCTATCTCAACGAAACACCGCTTCTCTTCACTTCCCGCGAAAGCAGCGAGCTCATCAAATACGCTGCCAATGCCTTTCTCGCGACGAAGATCACGTTCATCAATGAGATGGCCAACATCTGCGAGAAGGTGGGCGCCGACGTGCAGGATGTGGCGCGCGGCATGGGGCTGGATGGCCGTATCGGCAACAAGTTTTTGCACGCCGGACCCGGCTTCGGCGGCTCATGCTTTCCCAAGGATACGCTGGCGCTCCTGAAGACCTCGCAGGAGGTTGGCGCACCGACGCGGATCGTCGAGGCCGTGGTTGCGGTCAATGATCGGCGCAAGCTTGAAATGGCCGAAAAGGTCGAAGCCGCCTTTGGCAGCGTCGCCGGAAAGACCATTGCTGTTCTGGGGCTCACCTTTAAGCCCAACACCGACGACATGCGCGACGCACCGAGTCTCGTCATAGTGCCGCATCTGCAGGCGAAAGGCGCACGCATCCGCGCATACGATCCCGAAGGCGCTGAGGAAGCGCGCAAAGTGATGCAGATTGAGACCTGCGCCAGCGCCTACGAGACGCTAAAGGATGCCGATGGCATGCTGATCCTGACGGAGTGGAACGAATTCCGCGCGCTCGATCTCCAGCAGGTTAAAGCCCTTCTGAAGACGCCTTTGATGATCGATCTAAGAAATATCTATCGCGCGGACCAAATGGCTGAAGCAGGCTTCACTTATGTGAGCGTCGGCCGCAAAACAAAAAGCGCCCATCGCTGAGCGCCGATCAAAAAAACGGATTCATAAAATACGCAGTTCAAAAAGCACATGGAGAAATCCCTTTGCAGGGATTTCTCCACACACAGAAACTGTTCGTAATACTACGGGACCGGGCCGGTCGTCGTCGTGGACGGATGGCCATTGCTGCTGCCGCTCGCGACAAGCGCAATACCACCGACAACAACGCCCACACCCAAAACGATGAGCAGCGTGTTGTCATTCCACATCTGAGCCTGCTTCACGCCGGCAGAGCCGCCAGGAGCCAGCGGGCCGCGTTGGGCGTCAGTACCCCCAAAAGCAGCCGTCGTCCCCGAAACAATCATTGCCGCGGCAACAACTGCAGTTCCCCACTTCCGAAACATAAGAATTCCTCCTGACTCGCCTCAACGATGGGCTGATCTATGCCTGACACCATACAGGCTGTCAATTAACGTAGACCAGTTTTGCTTGATTTCCGCCTCTTCTTGTCCCTTTTCTGTGGCCTTCAGGCCACAGATAGAAAAGCGACAATCAGGTCGAAAACGTATCTCCTTGAGGCCGGTTCCCCGGGCTCGTCGCCAAGAACGTTATAACAATCCTCATCGATTTCAACTGGACAAAAATTAACGCTCGCTAACTAGCGAATTACGGCCATTTGCCGGAGGTAGTCCATCACCTGCCCCGCCAACGCATTTACCTCGAACTGCGTTGTGGCGAGCGTGATTTCGGGGACCTCCGGGCGTTCGTAAGGGCTGTCGATGCCGGTGAAGTTCTTGATCTGCCCGGCTTTTGCCTTCTCGTAGAGCCCCTTGGGATCGCGCTGCATGCAGACCTCTATGGGGGTGTCCACGAATACTTCGACGAACTCCCCAGGCTGCAAGAGTTCGCGCGCCATCCGCCGTTCGGACCGGAACGGGGAGATGAAGGACACGAGCACGATTAGCCCCGAATCGACGAAGAGCTTTGAGACCTCGGCGACACGCCGAATGTTCTCGACGCGATCCGCATCGGTGAAGCCGAGATCGCGGTTGAGTCCGTGGCGGACGTTGTCTCCATCGAGCAGATAGGTGTGCTGTCCCTGCGCGACCAACTGGCGTTCGACGAGATTCGCGATCGTTGACTTTCCCGAACCGGAAAGTCCCGTGAACCAAAGCACGACGGGCTTTTGCGACTTGGCTTCGGCGCGAACGGTTTTGTTCACATCGAGCGCCTGCCAGTGCACGTTGGTGGCGCGGCGCAAGCCAAAATCGATCATTCCGGCGCCGACCGTGTTGTTGTTGAAGCGGTCGATCAGAATGAACCCGCCGGTATCGCGGTTCTCCACATAAGGATCGAAGGCGATGGGCTGAGCGAGCGAAAGATTGCCGTATCCCACTTCGTTCAACGCCAGGGTCTTGGCGGCCGAATGATCGAGCGTGTTCACGTCGATCTTGTGCTTCAGCTCGGTGACGGTGGCGGGAAGTGTTCGCGTCCCAATTTTAAGTAAATACTGGCGCCCCGGAAGCATCTCATCTTCGGCCATCCAAAGAAGATGTGCGGAGAATTGGTCAGACACCTCCGGCCGCTGGGCGGCGGGGGCCAGAATATCGCCACGCGAGACATCGATCTCATCGGCGAGGGTCAGGGTCACCGCCTGCCCGGCCACGGCCTCGTCCAGATCGCCGTCCATTGTGACGATGCGCGCAATCCGGCTTGTACGGCCCGAGCCAGCCACCACGACCGGGTCCTGCGGCCGGATGCGGCCGGACGTGACCGTTCCGGAGAAGCCGCGGAAATCGAGATTTGGCCGGTTCACCCATTGGACGGGCAGGCGGAAGGGCCTTTCGGCCAGCGCCGCTTCGACCTCGACTGTTTCGAGATGCTCCAGCAGCGACGACCCCGCATACCAGGGCATGTTCGCACTGCGCTCGATAACGTTGTCACCGAACCGGGCTGAAAGCGGAATCGGAACCTGGCTGGCAAATCCGAGCTGGGCAGCGAAGGCCGTGAAGTCGGCGACGATGCGGTCAAAGACCTCCTGCGAATAATCCACCAGGTCGATCTTGTTCACTGCCAGCACGACATGGCGGATGCCAAGTAGCGAGGCGATATAAGCGTGCCGGCGGGTTTGCGTAAGGACGCCCTTGCGCGCATCGATCAGGATGACCGCGAGTTCCGAATTGGATGCGCCCGTCGCCATGTTGCGCGTGTATTGCTCATGGCCGGGCGTATCGGCGACGATGAATTTGCGCTTGTCGGTGGCGAAGAAGCGATAGGCGACGTCGATGGTGATACCCTGCTCGCGCTCGGCCTCCAGCCCGTCCACCAGCAGCGCGAAATCGATGTCGTCGCCCGTGGTGCCATGCTTCTTGGAATCCTTTTCCAGCGCGGAAAGCTGATCCTCAAACAGAAGCTTGGTGTCGTAGAGAAGGCGGCCGATGAGCGTGGACTTGCCGTCATCCACACTGCCGCAGGTGAGGAAGCGCAGCAGCGACTTCTTCTCCTGCGCCGCCAGATAATCTTTCAGGTCTTGCACGGGCGAGTTCATCAGAAATATCCCTCGCGCTTCTTCTTCTCCATCGAAGCATTTTCGTCGCTGTCGATGAGACGACCCTGACGTTCGGAGGTCCGGGCGGTGAACATCTCTGCCACGATCGCTTCGATCGTATCGGCATCGGATTCGAAAGCGCCGGTTAGCGGATAGCAGCCCAGCGTGCGGAAGCGCACCAGCATCTCTTCCGGCTTTTCGCCCGGCTTCAGCCGCATGCGGTCATCATCGACCATGATGAGCGTGCCGTCGCGCTTCACGACCGGACGCTTCGCCGCGAAATAGAGCGGCACGATCGGAAGGTTCTCCATCATCGTGTATTGCCAGATGTCGAGTTCGGTCCAGTTGGAAAGCGGAAAGACGCGGATGCTCTCGCCCTTGTTAATGCGCGTGTTGTAGTCGCGCCAAAGCTCCGGCCGCTGGCTCTTGGGATCCCAGGCGTGGTTGGCGTTGCGGAAGGAGAAGATGCGCTCCTTGGCGCGGCTCTTCTCTTCATCGCGGCGGGCGCCGCCGAAGGCCGCATCGAAGCCATATTTGTCGAGCGCCTGTTTCAATCCTTCGGTCTTCATCACCTGAGTGTGCAGGGACGAGCCGGAATCGAATGGATTGATGCCGCGCTTCACGCCATCTTCGTTGATGTGGACGATCAGCTCGAGGCCCAGACGCTTGGCGGTTTCGTCGCGAAACTTGATCATCTCGCGGAATTTCCATGTCGTGTCCACGTGCAGCAGCGGAAACGGCGGCTTGGAGGGGTAAAAAGCCTTCATCGCCAGATGAAGCATCACCCCCGAATCCTTGCCGATGGAATAGAGCATCACCGGATTGCGGAACTCGGCGGCAACTTCGCGGATGATGTGGATGCTCTCCGCTTCAAGCCGGCGAAGATGACTGAGATGAGCTGATTTGTTGCTGTGCAATGCCGTATCTCGCTTACGCGTGGGTGCCACTACTTAATGCGTCCCGGCAGGCAATTCCACCGGTCAGATATGATCCGTCACGCTGCGCAAAATCTGTTCCGCAGCAGAGCGGACGTGAAATCGCTCCAGAAGAAGCCGTTGCGAGGCTACGCGCATTTTCTCCCGCATGGCTGCGTCATCCAGAAGCATCAGACAATTTTTTAGAAAACCCAGATCGTCCGGATTGAGGCTGACGAGACCGGCACCTGACTCCTGCAGGACCTGAACAAGATCGTTGCCGGAATTCACGCTCGCCACCGTGGGCATCGCGCATTGCAGATAGCCGAGAAGTTTTCCGGGAATATTCGCGCTCTTAAGGCTCGGGTGGAGCGTGATGAGGCCCACGTCGAACTCCTGCAGCATTTGCAGATATTCGTCTTGCCCGACGGACGGGAGCAGTTTCACATTTCCGAGAGCACGCGCGCGGAGTGCCGCTTCGACGCGGTTATATTCGCTGCCCTCGCCTACCAGCAAGACCACCGCTTCGCGGCGCGGTCTCAGACCTTCTGCGAGACGCAGAATGTTGTCCATGTCCTGCGCAACGCCGATATTGCCGCCATAGAAGAAAACGAACTTGCCTTCCAACCCGAGCGCTGAGCGAAAGGTGCTCGGTCTCTTCGGCGGCAGTTCGGATGCCGTCCAGTTGAACAACACCTCAAGCTTCGCCCCGACATCAGCGCGGTTTTGCAGATAGTCGAGATTGGCCGGGGACTGCACCGCAATGCGATCCGCGGCCTGATAGTTTCGCCGCTCATAGCTTTTGAACAGATAGTAGATCGGTCCCTTGCGCAGTTGGCCCACTTCGAGCGCCCAATCGGGAAAGATGTCGCGCAATACAAGATAAGTGCGCGCGTTCCAGAGCTTCTTCAGCCGCGCGACCAGTGCCCCGAAGAAGATTGTCGGCGAATAGTAGACGATCATCTCGCAAGGATGGCTCTTAAGAAATGCGCCCGCGCCTCTCCAAATGGTGCGCGACAGCGAAATCTCATTGATCGCCCGCTGTATCTTGTTCGCGCCTTTGATCTGGCCGGTGCGAACGCGGCAAACTGACAACGGACCATTGTTTTCGATGTGGCAGGGCTCGGCGATGGAATCATCGGCGGTGATGACCAGCACGCTATGGCCGAGCGTCACGAACTCCTGCGCAAGATCCTGCACCAATTTGGCGGCCGATTTCTTGCTGGGCGGATAGCAGTCAACAAGCAGTGCGATGCGCATCGCGGTCAGGGCGTTTGTTCGCGCCACACGGTACGCATGACGTAGTCGCGGTAGCTCTGGATAATGCGAACGACTTTGCGAGAGACATCATCGGCTTCGTAGTCGGGCGCCATCGCGAATGAGCGTCCATTTGCCTTGCGCTGCGCCACCGCCAGGTCGATGGCCTGCATGATCCGCACCGGATCGAGGCCGGCCATGACGACTGCGCCCACGTCCATGCCTTCAGGACGTTCATGTGCCTCACGCAGCATGACGCCAGGAAAATCCAAAAGAGAGGCCTCTTCCGTCAGAGTGCCGCTGTCGGACAGCACGCAATAGGATTGCCCTTGGAGCTTCACGTAATCGAAGAACCCGAGCGGTTTGAGAAGACGGATATCCTTGTCGGCATTGGCGAGCTTCTTTCCGCCCTTTTCCATCTGCTGCGCGGTGCGCGGATGGACCGACATGACGACGGGCATGTTGTATTGCGCCCGGATCTGCTTGAGCGACGACATGAGCGCAGCCAGCCTCGCGGGCGTGTCCACATTCTCTTCGCGATGGGCGCTGACCACAAAGAAGTTCTTCGGTTTCAGCTTGAGGCGCTTCAGCACATCGGATTTGGCGATTTGCCGGGTGTGATGATCCAAGACCTCGCGCATGGGCGAGCCGGTCTTGATGATCGTTTCCGGCCGGATGCCCTCGGCGATCAGGTAGCGCCGCGCATGTTCGGTATAGGTGAGATTGATGTCGCTGGTATGATCGACGATCCGCCGATTGATCTCTTCGGGCACGCGCATGTCGAAGCAGCGATTGCCGGCTTCCATATGGAAAATGGGGATATGACGGCGCTTTGCCGAAATCACGGCCAGGCAACTGTTGGTGTCGCCCAACAGCAATAGCGCATCGGGCTTCTCGCGTGCCAGGAGCTTGTCGGCTTTGGCGATGACATTACCGATGGTGTCCGCTGCCGTTTCGCCGGCCGCATTGAGAAAGTGATCGGGTTTGCGGATGCCAAGGTCGTCGAAGAAAATCTGGTTCAGCTCATAATCGAAGTTCTGGCCCGTATGGACGAGAACATGGTCCATGCGCTTGTCGAGTTCGGCAATGACGCGCGAGAGCTTGATGATCTCCGGCCGTGTGCCGACGATCGTCATGACCTTCAGTTTTCTGACTTTGCCCCGCGCCATCGGCTCAATACTTGGAATCGAAAGGCACGCTGTCCTGGTCGGGCAGCAGCTTGTGTTTTTCCAGCAGTGCACGCGTGCCGTCGAAATCCAACAAGCTGTCCGCTGAGCTCAGCTCGCGATTGCGCGCGGATGGCGCGGATGCGCTCTTGTCCTGAAGCTCAGGCAACATAGGCAGGATGGCGTAGTAATTTCCGGCCTTGCGGACGTGATGGCACTCTTCCTGCGAGATCATCACTTCGTGGACCTTCTCGCCGGGGCGGATACCGACCACGCGAATTTCATTGCCACGGTCACCGACCATCGCCTTGGCCACGTCGGTCATTTTGGAGGACGGGGCATCCGGCACGAGCACCTCGCCACGCTTGGCGTCTTTCAGGGCAGCGAACACCGTGTCCACCGCCTGATCAATGCTTAGCATAAAGCGTGTCATGTCTTCGGTGGTGATGGTGATGGGCGATTTTCCGAGCACCTGTTGGCGGAATAGTGGGATCACCGAACCGCGCGAAGCCATGACATTGCCATAGCGTACACAGACGAAGCGAGTCTGTGGCGCATGGATGTTCGCCGCGATGAAAATGCGCTCCTGTACCGCCTTCGTCATGCCCATGACATTGATCGGAAGCGCGGCCTTGTCGGTGCTGATGCCGACGACGGCTTCAATCGGCATGCGGTGTTCGATGATCGCGCGGGTGAGATTTTCCGCGCCGACGCAATTGGTGAGAACCGCCTGCATCGGGAAATATTCGCAGGTCGGCACCTGCTTCAGCGCGGCGGCGTTGATGACGATGTCGCTATCACGCATGGCCGACACAACGTCGGCATAGCGGCGCACGTCACCGATGCGGAATTCAAGTGCGCGCTCGAAATTGCGATAGGTCACATCGTCTGTCGCAACCGAACGGTTCATATAGGCGATGCGCATGTCGTATTGCTTGGCATCGTCACGCGAGAGGACGATCACCTTCGCCGGCGCGCCCTGCTCGCCCGAAAGGATGCGGCGCACCAGCACGCGGCCCATGGAGCCGGTGCCGCCGGTGACGAGAACACGTTTGCCCTCAAACATGGGCCGCCTTATAGGCGTCGTACGGCGTGGGATCGGCGATCATCTCTTCCAGCATCGGCTTCCAAGCGGGCGCAACATAGCCTGTCTCGTCCGTGAAACGGTCCATGACAAGGCTACGGTCGCAGGCGAACTCCCGGTTGGCGTCAATTTCTACCGGGTAGCCGCCAATTTCGCGAAGGAGGCCGAGCAAGTCAAACTTGCTGATCGGAGCGCTGGCGACCTGGTAAACGCCGCATGGAGGCTTTTGAGCCGCAAGAACCTTGCCGACAACGCGCGCCATCTCGATCGTGGTGAAGCCTGTATAGATTGCTTTGGTGAACCCGCCGATGCGCTTGCCGCGCTGGCTCAGAAACCACTCGAACAATCCGTGTTTGGGGCCTATCAGCTCGCGCCCGATGATCGAACTGCGCAATGTAACCGAGTCGCCCAAGGCCCCTTCGGTCTCACCGAGATATTTGCTGCGGCCGTAGATGTCTTCTGCGTCCGACAGATCGTTCTCGCGATAGCTCCCCTTGTGGCCGGAAAAGACGCAATCGGTGCTGAAATGAACAAGACGCGCACCGATTTCGCTGCATAGGGCATCGAGACGATGCGGAAGATAGGAATTCAGCGCGACAGCCAGCAGGCGATTCTCGGCTTCGCGATGCTGCTTGATGAGGCCGACGCAGTTGATCACCGCGAACGGCTTCTCGTTCTTGACCAGCGCAGCAAGCGAACCAAAATCCATCGCATCGATGCCGTCGACCAGTCGCGTACGGCCAAATACTTCCTTGTAAGGCGCATAGCGCTCGCGCGGCTGGCGCACAGTGGCCACCACCTCGTATCCCTGATCCGGGAGGCGCTGGCACAGCTTGTGTCCCAGCATGCCGGCGGCGCCCAAGATGAGAACTTTGGTCAAAAAGCCGTCTCCGCTCGGAAGGCCGAAATCGATGCGCGCCGTGGTGCCATTCCACGGCGGCCAAGAAAAGGGGAAAAGCGCGGATTAGGAAACAAGATCCTTCACCCGTTCGGCGATGGCGAGACTGCAGGTCAATCCCGGCGATTCAATGCCGTAGAGCGCAACGACGCCTGGAGCACCGTGGTCCCGCGGACCATCAATGCGGAAATCATTGAGAACACCGTTCGCGTCCGCGATTTTGGGCCGTATGCCCGCGTAGGCCGGCTCCAAAGCGCCGTCGCGCAGATCAGGCCAATAGCGCCGAATCGCGGCATAGAAACTATCGGAGCGCGCCGGATCGACCAGATAGTCTTCCCGATCAATCCATTCGACATCGGGCCCAAACCGGCCGCGCCCTGCGAGGTCGAGTGTGTAGTGCGTACCCAGTCCTCCCGCCACGGGAACTGGATAGACGAGATGCTGGAACGGGCTTTTGCCTGTGAGCCCAAAATAGTTGCCTTTGCACAGCCGTTCTTGTGGAACACCACGCAACCCGATGGCACGCGCCAGCGGACACGCCGCAAGTCCCGATGCGATCACCAGCGTGCGGGCCCGTGTTCGCATCGGCTGAGAACCACCTACGTCGAGTTCGACGCCATCCTCGCGCGCAACACCCGACAACGCTGGAGATTGAAACGCAACGACGCCGCCATGCGACTCGAGATCCGCTTGGAACGACATCATCAACGCGTGGCTGTCGATGATGCCAGTATTGGGCGAAAACAATGCGGCAGTGCAATGAAGCTGCGGTTCCAGCGCCCGCACTTCCGACAAAGACACGGCTGTTAGTCCCTGGGCGCCATTCTCCCGCCCCCGCACGAGAATCTCGCCAAGCGCGCTTTCTTCGTGTTTGCTTGTGGCGGCGATGAGTTTTCCCACCATCTTGAAAGGTACGTTGCGCGACGCCGCATATGCGCGGAGCATGGCATTGCCAGCAACGCAAAGTTGCGCCTTGAGCGAACCGGCGGAGTAATACATGCCCGCATGGATGACTTCGCTGTTCCGCGACGAGATACCCGTTCCGGCAGAATCCTCTTTTTCAAGGACAACGACTTCGCGTCCTGCGAGGGCGAGTGAGCGGGCAATAGCGAGCCCGACCACACCCGCCCCCACAACGATGCAATCAAGGCTTTCCATGACCCGCTTTCAGCTTCGCAGATGGGGCTGGTGGCGGCCGGACAGGGCTCAATAACCTGCCATAATATCGCGCCCAAAACCCCGAAATGCCGCGGGTTAACCCGCCCAGATACTATTGCTTGTCTATCCGGCACTGCTCGGCTAGAAGCCAGCCAAAGTAAAGCGGAAAAATCCTAATGTCGTCAGTGCGAGTCGCGCTTTTTGGGTGCGGCCAGTGGGGGAAAAACGTTGCGCGCACGCTCGCCGAAGCGGGTGCGCTGGCGGTGGTCGTAGACGCATTTCCGGCGCAGGCCGAAGCCCTCGCCAAGACCCTTGGCGTGCCCTTTGAAAACGATGCCGCCAAAGTTCTGGCGGATCCGACCATCCAAGCCTGCGCAGTGACGACACCGGCCGAGACCCATTTCGCCGTCGCCAAGCAGGCGATGCGCGCAGGCAAAGACGTCTTCGTCGAAAAGCCGATCACGACCCTGATCGAAGACGCGATTGCGCTTAAAGAACTGGCTGCCGACCAAAAACGCATCCTGATGGTTGGCCATCTGCTGCAGTATCACCCCTATTTCGTCGAACTGCTGAAGCGTGTCCGCGCGGGCGATCTGGGTAAGCTGCTGTATATCTATTCCAACCGCGCCAATCTGGGCCGCGTGCGGCATAACGAGAATGCGTTGTGGTCGCTGGCGCCGCACGATGTCTCGATGGTGCTTGCGCTCGCGAACGAACTACCATCGAGCATTACGGCGAATGGCGCGAAAGCGTTGCAGCCCACCATCGATGATACCGTGATGACGACGCTGAGCTTCCCGTCCGGCGTGCAGGGCCACATCTTTTCGTCGTGGATCAATCCGTTCAAGGAACAGAAGCTCACGGTCAGCGGTGAAAAAGGGATGCTCGTGCTCGACGACACGGCGCCGTGGGAGAAGAAGCTCACGCTGCATCATCACAGAATCGAACATCCGAACGGCAAGCCGGAAGCGAAAGCCGGCGAAGCCGAGCACATCGTGCTGCCACAAGCTGCGCCGCTACGCGAGGAAATCGATCATTTCCTCTCTTGCGTGCAGACGCGCCAGCAGCCGCGCACCGACGGCGCCGAAGCGCTGCGCGTGCTGCGCGTGCTGCGCGCCTGCGATGAATCGCTGGCATCCGGACAGCGCATCGAACTCAAAGAATAAAGACTGGGGGTAGTGGGCATGGCTGACAAGAACTATTTCGTACACGAAACCGCCGTCGTGGATGACGGCTGCGAAATCGGCGAAGGCACGAAGATCTGGCATTACAGCCACGTCCTGAAGGGCAGCAAGATCGGCAAAAAGACCGTGATCGGTCAGAACGGCTCGATCGGCCCAAATGTCACCATCGGAAATGGCTGCAAGATCCAGAACAACGTCTCGGTCTATACCGGTGTGACCCTGGAAGACGACGTGTTCTGCGGCCCCAGCATGGTGTTCACCAACGTGCTGACGCCTCGCGCGCATATCGAGCGCAAGGATGAATTCTTGCCGACGCATGTCGGCCGGGGCGCCACGATCGGCGCGAACGCCGTGATCGTCTGCGGCAATAAGATCGGCAAGTTCGCCATGGTCGGCGCTGGCGCTGTTGTGACGCGGGATGTCCCCGATTTCGCGCTTGTCGTCGGCAATCCGGCCAAGAAGATCGGCTGGGTCAGCGAAAGCGGCGACCGCCTCGGCACCGATCTCACCTGCCCGCGCACGAAAGAACGCTATCGCGAAGTCGATGGCAAACTCGAAAAGATCGCCTAAACGGCGTCCTCAGACATTTATATGGCGGATCCACGATGACTGCATCGCACAATGAATTGCTCAAAAGCGTCGAAGCCGGCAAGGCGAAAGTCGCCATTATCGGCATGGGCTATGTCGGCCTGCCGCTGTCGCTCGCCGCAATCGGCGCCGGCTTCACCGTTTACGGAATCGACGTTAACGCGCCGCGCGTAGACGGCTTGCGCAAAGGCAAGTCTCCTATCCGAACGGTGAAAGACAGCGAAGTTGCCGAAGCGAATGCGACCGGGCGTTTTCTGCCGGAAACAGACTTCAGCAAAATGGCGGATGCCAGTCTCATTATCATTTGCGTGCCCACGCCATTGACGCGCAACCGTGAGCCCGATCTCAGCTATATCGAAAGCAGCGCGGAAGAAATCGCAAAGACCCTGAAGCCGGGACAACTCATCGTACTCGAATCTACGACCTGGCCAGGCACCACCCAGCAGGTCGTGAAGCCAATTCTCGAAAAGACCGGCCTCAAGGCCGATAAGGACTTCTTCCTGGCCTACTCGCCCGAACGCGAGGATCCGGGCAATGCGGTTTATACGACGAAGAAGATTCCACGGGTGGTCGGCGCAGCTTCCAAGGAAGCCCAGAGCATCGCGGCTGCCTTCTACGGCCGTATCGTCGACAAGGTCGTTCTGGTGTCGTCTACCGAGACGGCGGAAGCGGTAAAGCTCACGGAAAACATCTTCCGCTCCGTCAACATCGCACTGGTGAACGAACTGAAAATGATCTTCACGCGCTTCGGCATCGATACCCATGAGGTCATCGATGCGGCGTCCTCCAAGCCGTTCGGCTTCATGCCGTTCTATCCCGGTCCGGGCGTTGGCGGCCATTGCATCCCGGTCGATCCGTTCTATCTGACCTGGAAGGCGCGGGAGGTCGAACTACCGACACGCTTTATTGAGCTGGCCGGCGAGATCAATCTCTATATGCCGCGTTACGCAATCGAAGTACTGACCGAGGCGCTGAGCCGAGAGCTCCGCAAAGGCCTGCACGGCGCCAAAGTGCTTCTCCTTGGCCTGGCGTTTAAGAAGAACATTGAGGACGTGCGTGAGAGCCCTGCCCTTCGCGTGTTCGAACTGCTGAAGGAAAAAGGCGCGGACGTGACCTTCTACGATCCGTTCGTGGATGAACTCCCGCACCATCATATGCCAGCTGCCATCGCGGGCGAGAAGTCCATCATCTGGGACAAGTCGAAGCTGAAGAGTTTCGATGCCGCCATCATCCTGACCGATCACGACGACATCGACTACGGCGCCCTGGCTTCGGAAATCCCGGTTATCGTGGATACCCGCAACGCCATGGCGCGCAAGAATTTGGCTTCCGACAAAGTTTTCCCGGCCTGACCGTTAGGTCCGGGAAAACACACCCCGCCACCCGTATTCGCGGAAGCGCGATATAAGCGTGCCGATGAACCGCGGGAAATTTCTGATCTTGGCCTCGCTGTAATCTGCGAAGTTGGTGCCGGAGATCTGGTCGATCGCGATCACGACCAGGATCAGGAATATCAGAAGGCCAATTCTATATTCCATAGCGACGTTCAGCATGGGCGGCGTGGAAGGCTGCGTTGGAATGGTTGGCGTATCGATAATCTGAGCGGCGAAGGGAAGATTGTTATTGAGCAGCATTTGCGTCTGCTCGGTCTGCGCCAACATGCCGATCAGAATACCGCGTTGGTCTGCGTTGACGGTCGTGCCCAGAGCCCTGGTGAGATAGGCGATTTTGGCTTGGTTGCGCGAGGATATCTCATTTTTGACGAGCTGAACCGCCGCGTGGTGGACCATCAACAGAAAGTCCATCGCCTGCTTGGGATCCCCTGAGTTCATGCTCAATGTCGTCAAACCGGTCGTTTTGTCCGTTGTAAGAAAGACATTCCCGGAGAGATATGACTGCAGATCTTTTATGTCCGGCGGCACGTTCACCGGAAAACCGAACATGTTGCGGAAAAACCGGCCAACGCCTGCACCAAATCCAGGCGTCGGCTTCCAAGACTTCGTTTTTTCATCCCAGCGCGGGGCAAAGAGCTTTTTAATTAGGTGGTGTTCCCGCTCCAGTTTTTCCGCCAGGCGAACCGACGACAGCGCGTACACATAACGGCTCCATTCCGGAGGGCCCATCGACATGCTGCCGCCCGACAGGAACATGGACACCAATCCGCTTACCCCGCCGGAATTTTGAACAGGTGCGTCGCCGACAGGACCAACCTGAATTGAAACGGTATACAATTTCGGAGCGTGAGCTTCGTAATAGAAGGCCCAGACCGTGCCCACCAGAGCAGCGACCACGAACAAAAGCCAATGGCGAAAAATATTTGTGAAGTAATCGCGGATCGAAAAAATCCGGTCCAGATGAAAGCTTGTTCCGCCCACACCTTGCGCCGCCCGGACAAATTCGTCCTGGGCCGACGGATGGTGGATGTGACCGCCATCAGACATCAGCGCTGGCCACGCAAATGAGAGAATGTCTGCTCAACGCCATGATCATCATACCAGCGTATCAAATCGCGCAGGCCGTCATCAAACGACGTTTTGGGTTGCCATCCAAAGTCTGACTTGGTCTTAGAAGGATCAAGAAGTATCGACGCGACGTCGTCCGGGTCCGACGGGCGCACCTCGACGGGAGCGTCGAGCTTGATGTTCAGATTGGCCGCAACCGCGTCGAATATTTCCTTGATCGAAACATCGGCGCCGGTCGACAGGTGATAGACGCCGGTCGGGGCGCGATCATCGGCGACACGGTCAAACAGATCCAAAAAATCCGGCATCGCTACATAATCGCGGCGCGTGTCCGTTACGAAGCATTTCTGGCCCGCCTTCAATCGCTTGTAGAACGTCGGTATGGGGCCAACATAGTGGCGAGGACCATAGACGCTCGCCATTCGCAGGGACACGTAATTCAGGCCGCTGGCCATCAGATAGAGCTCACCCGCAGTCTTAGAAATACCGTAGCTCGTGAAAGGCATCAGTGGATGCGAAAGACTCACTGGCTTTTCCAACGGCTTGCCGTAGCAAAGCGCGGTCTGGAAATTCACGAACCGCTTCACGCTCGTCGCAAGCGCCGCATGAACCAGGTTCGCAGTTCCCTGAACATTGGTCGCGATATCTTCCTGCCAATCATCCGGATCCTTGTAGGATGCCGCCGAATGCACCACCAAGTCCGGCCTGAAGGTATCGAACTGCGTTTTTACCGAATCGCGGTCTGCGATCGTGCCCTGAATGAATTTCAGACCGGCGCGCTCCGGCACGGCATCCGCGCTGCCGGTGGAAAAATTGTCGATTCCGAGAACTTCATCGCCGCGCGCGAGAAGCCGCTCTGCGATATTCGACCCGAGAGAGCCCGCAATTCCCGTTATGAGCACGCGCATGGAAAGCTTTATCCCTACTTGTCCAACTTGAGATGCGTATATCCGCCTTCAACGCCATGTTCTGCGTAGTAATCCACACTGCGAGAAACGATCTCGTTCAAAGGGGTAAATTCGATATTTCCGAAGTCCTTGAAGGTACGCGACGGGTCCAAAAGGATTGACGGCGCATCGTCTGCCCCGAGCGGGCGCAACTCAGGCTCGGGTTTGTCGTTCAGCTTCATCGCACTGACCATCGCGTCGTAAACCTCGCGGATGGCAACGTCTTTGCCAGAGGAGAAATGATATGTGCCGTGGCCCACGCCATCGGCGGCGCGCACGACGTTACGCGCCAGATCCTGCGAAAAGACAAAATCGCGCCGCGCGGGCGTCACGAAGCACTTTTTACCCTGCGATAGCCGCTGGTAAAAAATCGCGAGCGGACCGCTGACGCCGCGCGGCCCGACGACATTCGCCAAGCGGAACGTCACCCAATCAAGGCCGCTATATTGTACATAATTCTCCGCGGCGGTCTTGGAGATCGCGTAGCTGCTGTTTGCAGGGTTTATAGGATGGTTCAGCGTGATGGGCTGTTCCAGCGGCTTGACCCCGTAACACAAGGCCGTCTGAAAATAGATGAGCCTTTTGCAGCCGCTGTCTTTGGCCGCCCTTACGATATTTGCACCGCCGACGCAGTTGGTCAGCGTATCGTTGTACCAATCGTTCGGGTCTTTGTAGGAAGCGGCGGTATGGATCACGACGTCGGGTTTGAAGTCGCCAATGAGCTGATCGACCAGGGCCTTATCGGCGATTGATCCTTCGCACACCGTCAGCTTGTCATGCTTGGACAGATTGTCTCGACGCCCGGTCGCGTAATTGTCGATCGCGAGCACGGAGTCGCCACGCGCGAGCAGAATATCGATGGTAGTGGATCCGACCAGACCGCTGCCGCCGGTCACAAAGACTTTCATTGCACCTTCTCCGTAAACTCGCGTGACGTTTTTGAGCGCTGTCCGGGATGGTTATTTGCACGCCCAAAGACCTTGAATTGGCCGCCGACGGCAACCCCAAGCCCTCGAGCCAGCATCCCTCCGTCTCGTGCCATGAGCCCCCCACTCCGTCAATATGATTTATTATTCAAGCACCTAGAAGCACATGAGGGTGATCCAGTGTGGGGCGCGGGCCCGTATTTCAGGCCCCGGGCGACCGAGCAAGCACATCGCGAATCTTCCGAATTGGACTGGACGCGACCCGGGCGATAGCCCATTCACGCCTCTCCGCCAGGGTCATGCGCCTTAATATGCGCTCTTCGAGTGACGTCAGCGGGTTTGCCTGTTTTGCACCGTCCAAACCCACGCACATCACTTCCGACACGAAATTCCGGTAGGTTATCTGCAGCGGACGCACAACGTCATTGTAAGCTCGTTCCACGATCGTCTCACGCCGCTGTTCGTTGTCCAGTTGCGACAGCACCTGCCGCAAGTTCGAAAGATCGGACTTGACGGCGAGATAGTGGACATCCGGCAACAAGAGGCCGTTGTAGTCGCCCTCCACCAAAATTTGGCATGTTCTGGTGGCGCAGGCCTCGATATGCCGAGGGCCTATTGCGGAAAGGTGCAAGTTTCCGTCCATTCCGGAAAAGCAATGGCGCTCGATCTCTTCAAAGGTCGCATCGGAATGCGATGAACGGTAAGCGTCCACCCTCGCCGTTATCTGTCCGTCACGATCCAGCAATGATGCGCCACTGGGTGCGCCTAACGTGTAGCGCGCCCCTGCGAGAAATTCGATCCACGCGTCTCCATACAGAGCATCACGCGCATCCGTCGACACATCCAGCTTGAGTCCGAATTCGGGAGCGAGATCTTTTACGGCATCCACGAGAATCTGCTTAATGTATCCAAAGCGGCCCCAGGCAGGCGTAGGTCTGCCTGCAGCCCGATAGACAATATCGACAGCGCGCGGGTTGCCCTCGCCTGCCTTTGCAAGTTTTTCCAGCGTAGGTTCATCAAGATAGCCGGTCAGAACCCGGTGAAAACGCACCTTCTGCGGATCCAGGCCCGGATAGATCTTCGGCCATTCCGATGGCGGAGCAACGCTGAAGACGGTGCCGATGCCGAACGTATTGATGAACCGCTCAACCTTTTCCGCATTCCAGAATTCGTCTTGAACAAGCGCGACCTTTGGGGCGTCCAAATTGGCCAACGCCTGCGCACGGCGCGTCATCTGTGCGAAATATCCTTCGCTGCGGCTCAACCGCTGTGTGAAAGTGGTCTGGAAGATGACAAGATCGAAGTCGACTTCACTGACGTATCTCGGGGCGCGTTTGTGTGCGAGGTTGAGATAAAACCAGTTTGCATCGCCATGTTGGCGGAAACACTCAATCAGATGTTTGGTATTTGCCCTGAGCGGGTGATTGAGCGCAGCATAGACGAGAAGAATTTTGGGCTTCATGCCAGCTGGCGCAGCTTCAGGCCGAGATGCGCGCCCCTTCCGATTTCAGCAGATTTGCAATGCAACCAGCGGCTTGCCCGCCGCCATATTCTTCAATTTCCCGGCGTGGCTTGTATGCCGCGCCCTTCCACAAGCGATTCCAACCAGCATCCACCGTTTCGACCCATTCGGTCTCCTCACGCAATGTCGTGCAAGGCTTGTGATGGAAATAGGCTTCTTTCTGAAGCCCGCCGGAATCGGTGAACACCTCAACACAGCCTGCCAACAATCGCTGCATGTCGAGATAGCCGACAGGGTCAACAATGCGAACGCCGGCGAGCCTTATGCCATTGTTCCGCAGCGCGCCCCGCGTGCGCGGATGCAGGGGCAGAATCACCGGCCGGTCTTTTGCACGCTGCTCGAGAAAATCCATCACAGTGCGAAGCTGGCCCGGATCGTCCGTGTTTTCGGCGCGGTGAATCGTTGCAACCGCATACTGTCCTTCGGTGAGACCAAGCGTGTTCAATATCTGCGATCGCGAACGCGCAATCTCCACACCGGCCAATGTGGCATCCATCATCACGTCACCGACCATATGGACGCCCTTCCGAATGCCCTCATTGCTGAGGTTCTCCACGGCGACATTTGTGGGACAAAAGAGAAGCGCACTCACATGGTCCGTTAGAACCCGGTTGATCTCCTCCGGCATGCGGCGATTGAAGGAGCGCAGCCCCGCTTCCACATGCGCGATCGGAAGATGCAGCTTGGCGGCCGCTAAGGCACCCGCAAGCGTGGAATTGGTATCGCCATAAACAAGCATCCAGTCCGGCTTCTCATCGAGCAGGATGCGTTCGATGCCCGCCAGCATGCGGCCCGTCATCTCGCCATGGCCGCCGCCATGGACTCCGAGATTGTGCGACGGCGGCGGAATTTCGAGCTCATCGAAAAACACCTCCGACATTTTTGCGTCGTGATGCTGCCCCGTGTGGACGAGCGACTCGCGAATTCCGCGCTCCCGGAGCGCCTTGCTCACGACCGCAGCTTTTACAAACTGCGGCCGCGCTCCGACGACGGAAACCACATGCATCTTATTCGGCCGCTGCTTTTTGTGGAGCGAGATAACGCGCATGCTGAGCGACGCAGCGCTCGATCGTAGCCATGTTTTCTTTGGTCCACTTGACGGTACGGGTCAGGCCATCTTCCAGAGAGACTTTGGGCACGAAACCAAGCTCGCGTTCCGCCTTCGAGGTCTCGCCGAAGCGTTTGCCCGAACGATCCCATGGGCGCGCTTCCATAACGGCCACCGCTGCCTTGTTGCCGGTAAGGCGGTTGATCGTGTCCGCCAGATCCTTGATCGAAGTCTCAACGCCCGACGCGATATTGTAGACGCCGCCTGCTTCGCCGTTCGTCGCACATGCCATCAGGCCGGCAACAATGTCATCGACATAGATGAAATCACGCGTCGCGACGCCGCCCTTATCCAGGGGCAATGGCTCGTTGTGAAGTGCTTTCCATATGAAGGTTGGCGTGACGTTGCGCCAAACCGTCGCCGGCGTGCCGCGCCACTGGCCCGCGCCAAGAATTTCACGTGGACCATAGACGTTCTGAAAACGCGCCTTGATGAACGGGATGCCGTGGCGCATCCAATAATAGTTGCCGTAAAACTCACCGAAAATCTTCGACATCTGGTACGGGCTGTCGAGATACAACGAAACCGGATCGTCCTCCGTCGTGGGCTTTGCCTCATCGAAGGTCTTCTGAGCGACAGTGCAGCCTGCCGACGAATAAACCACGGCCTCAAGGCCTTTCACGTCCTTCAACCGCTCCAGCAGCTTCAGGGTCGTGAACGTGTTGTTCTCGTGATCCGCAAGCGGATCGTGCATCGAGCTCTGATTGCCATGATAGGTGGAGAGGTGAAATACGAAATTGATCGTATCGGGCAGCTTCTGAAGGATCTGATCACTTGTGATGGACCCGAACCGGAAATCCACACAGGGATCGGCAGGAACATTGCTGATATCGGCAGAGAGCAGATTGTCGACAATGATCAACTTCGCAGGCTTCTCCGCGACGAGACGGTGTGCGAGATTCGATCCCACAAAGCCGGCGCCGCCGACAACAAGAATTGTTTTGCCTTGAAAACTACGTTTGCTCATCGCCGATCCGTTATGGTTTGCCGCGCCGAAGCGCCGGTTTTCCCGGGCGCTATATAGCCGCCCGATGTGGCCCGGGCTACCCGTTAACCGGCCCGGATTGGACGCTATTTCCGCAAGGTCGCGTACATGTCTTCAGTGGCGAAACCCAAGACGTCTCCGATTTTCAGGAGTGCCGGACGAATCGACTGCCGAAAGCGTCTCGGCACGGGATACAGCAGCATGTCCGTGTCCAGGTTCTGCAGCGTTATCGAAATGCTCTCAAAACTCTTGGCGTAAGCGCGCAGCTGCCTTTTGGACGTAAACACCGTTTCCGGGGGAGCCCCCCCATCCGTGGCCCGGTCATAGCCCGCGCGCTCCGAGGCTGTGGCCTCCACGATGCTCTGGCCCCGGGAAAGCCGCAAATGCCGCCCTGTAGCCAAGGGCCACAAGAGCCAGCGCTTCGGAGAATAGGCGTAGTAGAGCATGAGAAAGGCGCTGCCGCCTTTTCGCAAAACCCGGTGCACTTCAGCGATTGCCCGCGGAAGGTCACCCGTGTGATGGAGGCAGCCAAGGCTCACGACGTAATCAAAACAGTTGTCCGGGAAAGGCGCATTCAGGATGCTCCCGGTACGGGCGCCCGCCGGAAATCCCATTTGAATCATACGGGTATTAACCGTGTCGACCGGACCTTGCGCGATATCGAGGCCAACAAAGCGCCCGCCCGCCATAGCGATCCGCTGGGACACACTGCCCATGCCGAGGCCCACTTCCAGAACGTCCTTGCCGGCAAAAAGAGGGAAGGGAATGAGCCGCTCAAGATAGGGGTAGAAGGCAAAGAAGAACTCATCGAAAGCCTTCAAAGCCAACGGTGAGCGCGAATCCGCGGCGCTATAGCCGAGGTGGTCCAACCGGGTCGTGCCGCAGGGCTCATCCCAATAGGCGGTGTTTGATTGATCGACTTCGCTCATTGACGGGCCATAGCATAAATACTGTATTCACGCCCAAACCAAAGAACGCGCGATTGGTCAAATCATCATGCCGGGCAGACCGACAGCCCTTCTTCTTTATGCATTGTCCGGAGAAACCGCGGGGACCGTGGGAAACCACATCCGCGCACTGGAAACCCTCGAGGGTTTTGATTGCCGTTCGCTGAACGTTGCGTGGCAATTGCCCACGCGTCTTGATCTCGAACGCTTCGATGTCGTGATTGTTCACTACTCTCTTATGGCGAGCGAGAGCACCGACGGGCCGATATCGTTATCCGATGAATCCATCGCGCGCCTGGGTCATGCCCGGGTAGTGAAGTGCGTGTTCATGCAGGACGAACACCGCAACGTGAAGCAAACGATCGCTGCGCTGCGAGCACTGCATGCAGATGTGTTCTTCACATGCATGCCCGAGGATATCATGGCGGAGGTTTATCCACCCTCCGCCCTTCCCGGCATCAACCTCGTTAACGTGCTTACCGGGTATGTGGATGAATCTCTATTAACTCGGAAGTCCCGGCCCTTTTCCGAACGGCCCATTGATGTGGGCTATCGCGCGCGCAAAGTGGCCTATTGGCTTGGAAAGCTTGCGCAGGACAAATGGACGATCGCTGAACGTTTTGCGCGGGATACACAAGACTATAGCCTTGTTTGCGATATCTCTACGCGCGAACAAGATCGCCTCTATGGAACTGAGTGGATTGAATTTCTCGGCAGCTGCAAAGCGGTGTTGGGCACCGAGAGCGGCGCGAGCGTGGTGGATCTCGATGGAACCATTCGACAAGCAGTCGATGCCGCCGTCGCTAGAAATCCCACACTTACCTTTGAAGAGGCGCAAGCACGATATTTCGCCGAGGCGGATGGACGTTTCTCGATGGCGCAAATCTCCCCTCGCTGTTTTGAAGCTGCTGCGTTGAAGACGCTGATGATCCTCTACGAAGGCGAATATTCGGGGCGGCTGGAACCCTATCGTCACTACGTTCCGCTGAAGAAGGATCACAGCAACATCTCCGACGTGGTCGACATTTTGCGCAACCCCGCCCGAGCGCAAACCATAATCGAAACGGCCTATCTCGAATGCGCTTGCGCCCCGCGGAACAGTCACAGAGCATTGCAGGAGAGGGTTGCGCAAGCAATCAGGATAGCTGTCGACGACCAAATGCGAGCTCCCGCATATGGCAATTTGGAATGGTCAACAATCGAAGATGACAACCGGAAGATATTAGACCGCGCGCGGCGACTCCGGGCGGCCAACGCCTTACTCTCGAGAATGATAGCATGTGCTCTCCCCGGCAATGGAGCTGTCGTCCTGCGAGACCGAATAGCCAAACCACTTCGCATCGCGTTGTTGCGGCGTTAGGGCTGAGTTGGGCAAAATCTGACGACAATTGAATTTGCGGACCAAGCAAGCCAGCCTGACAGTAAAAGGCTTTGCGTCACGACAGGACGCGCTAAGGTGGGCAAATGCCAAAACAAGTGATGGCGGTGGAGAGAATTGATCCCGACATGAGCAGCATCAAATCGCTTCTCGAATAGTGCGGCGCCCGCCTCATTCGTTTTGCCCCGGATAATTGATGCCGATTCTCTTCGTGAAAATTATATTGGGGGCACCGGGCATGAAGGTTCGATTGTACCTACTCATCCGCGATTAAACCAATCTACCTTACAAAAATAGCATCTGCCTATCGTTCCGATCCTAGATGGAGGCTTTGCTAGCGCCCCATCTCCACATGCCCCTATAGGCCTAGCGGAGCACATTTTTAAATTACTCAGGCAGGCAATACAGCGACACCCCCCGTGGTTGGGCCTAAACTCAACTCAATGCGTTCAATAGTTGTTTGCGACACTGGGACCGTGTAAGAGCCACAACTGAACCTGCAGGCGCTATCGGGCAGAGATGGAAGACCAAGCACTTCTAATAAAGCGAGAGACGGACAAAACACCGCTGAAACGCTTCGCTTCGCTTCGCCTTGCCAAATCCGTATTTAACAACCGCGGATTAGTATTTGAGCTTTCGCGACGAGAGTTAAGTGACCAACATGCCGGCCAGCTTGGAGGGGCCATCTGGCTGATAGCGCACCCACTGCTCCTGTTTTTCGTCTACGCATTTCTTTTCACGATAGTTTTTCGCGTCCGTATAGGAAACGCAGGACCTGCAGACTATGTGGTTTATCTGCTGTCCGGCCTTTCGCCTTGGCTAATCACGCAGGACTCTCTCATGCGCGCTACGAGCGTCATGCTGACGAATTCCACCGTTGTCAAAAAGGTAATGTTTCCTATTGAGGTTCTTGTGGCTAAGAGCCTACTGGCGTCGGTCGCAACGCAAAGCATCTTGTTTATTCTCGCCTGCGCGTTCACTTTTTACACGCGTGGTTCGATTCCAGCTACGGTTTTCCTTCTCCCAATTATCTTGTTTATGCATGCCATGCTGCTTTGGGGAGCCGCGCTGCTCCTTGGCAGTCTCACACCATATTTTCGCGACGCCCCCGAGTTCGTGCGAGTGTTTATGACAATCAATATTTATCTTATGCCGGTCATCTACACACCGCAGATGGTACCAGCACAACTTCGTCCATTCTTAGCGCTAAATCCGTTTAGCTATTTGATGTGGTGCTATCAAGATATCCTTTACTTCGACCGTATTGAACACCCGATCGCATGGGTTGTGACCGGTTTCCTGGCTGTCGGGACGTTTATTGTCGGATCACGTGTCTTTTTACGCCTTCGCCATCATCTTGCCAGCGTGCTTTAAGGCCCCTCCCCCATGACAGAGATCGCACTGCGCGTCCAAAGCGTCGTAAAGGATTTTGACGTTTATGATCGCCCGAGAGATCTGGCAATTGAAATCCTCACGCGCAGAAAACGGCACAAAACCTTTCGCGCGCTCGACGGGATAAGCATTGAAGTACCGAAGGGAGAAATTCTTGGCATCATTGGCTCAAATGGGGCGGGGAAAAGCACCCTTTTGAAAATTATCACTGGCGTGCTCGATGCCACATCTGGATCTGTAGAAATTTCTGGTCGCGTCACAGCGATCTTGGAGCTTGGACTGGGTTTTAACCCTGAATACTCTGGGCGTGAGAATATCTTTTTGAGCGGGTTACTTTATGGGATGGATCGACCAGAAATTGAGAGAAAGCTAGACTCAATTGTTGAATTCAGCGGGCTCGGAAACTTTATCGAGCGGCCCGTAAAGACATATTCAAGTGGCATGCACGCGAGACTAGCCTTTTCAATTGCAACCGCCGCGGAGCCCGAAATCCTAATTATCGACGAAGCCCTTTCTGCGGGCGATGCCATGTTTCTTCAGAAATGCACACGGCGCCTCCACGAGTTGTGCGCGGGGGGCAGGACCGTCCTTATGGTTTCGCATGGCACAACGTTGCTCGCCCAGATCTGCACCCGGGTCGCTTGGCTTGAACGGGGTAAAATTAAGATGTTGGATTCCCCGCTCGCCGTCGTACAGGCGTATGATATTGCAGCCCACCAAGGGGCGAACGAAGATTCGTGGATTGAAGAAGTCGATGATCGCCTAGCACCCGACCTGCTACCGGAATCGTCGGCGTTTGACGCGGACACGACTGAGACACCGCCCAATCAGGTGTTCCGCCGCGGCCCATTGTTAATCGAAAAAGTTACACTCCTAAATAATAGAGGAGAACCAACTTCTCGTCTTGGCTTTCTGGATCCCTATACTGTCAGGGTAGAATACCGCTGCGATGGCGCACTACCTAAAGAAACACTTGGTGTAGCTATTGCCATCAATCAACGCAGTGACCTCAAACCGATAATGTCATGGTTTTCTCACAACCGGCTTCCGGATGAAACACCGGAGACATACTTATCGGCGCCCTTCAGGAAACCACCTCAACAGCGCGGGACTATCGAATTGCGTTTTCCTTACGCGCCATTTCGTCCCGGAGAGTATTTTCTTTCGATAGGATTGTTGCCGAACATACCAGGTGCATGGAGCTTTTATGAGTACCGGCATTTCTTCTACACATTCTCAGTCGAGGCACCAGGCTTTGAACTTGGCGCTCCGATATTCTTGGTTCCGCGAGTTGTAAGCTCAGAACGGCTCAGTCACGAGGAAAGTTCAAATCTACTTGCAGAAAATAACGCTGCAACAGACCGTGATCCTGCCACGCTTGGCGAAGAGGTCGCCGCAATTTGTTTTAAGGATGGCGGTTATCCTGAAAGATGGCCGAAGCACAAAGGCTGTCCGGCCTGCGCAAGTCAATTTATCAAGGATGCGTTTGTTAAGGGCGGGTTTCAACATCGCCGCTGCCAAATATGCGGGCTTATATTTCTTGATCCTTACCCTCCGCGGGAAATACGGGATCGCCTCTATGCTGGTCAATATTACACAAAAATTCGAGAGTTTTATGAGTTGCCGCGCGCACGAAGCGGGCTAGGCACCAGCGAGTTTACCGCACCGCGGGAGATTCTTGAGGAAGTTATCGAGAACGCCACCAGCGCTAAGACGCGAGGAGACTGGCTCGATGTAGGAGGTGGGCTCGGTGCATTTGGCGGTTTTGTGAAGGAACGTCGACCCAAATGGTCCGTCGCGTTGAATGATGACAATCCGAAATCGCTAGAGATTGCGCGCGAGCTATTTGATCTTGAAGTAATATCGACGTCTCCCGAAGAAATTTTCTCCCAGGGGCGGCGCTTTGACGTCGTCTCCTCTGTAGCCGTTCTCGAACATGTCCCAGAACCACTTGAGTTCCTGCAGACTTACGCCAGTCTCCTGCGCACTGGCGGTATGCTAGTGGTTATTATTCCTCAGTTCACACCATTAAATGCGGCGATTTCTAAGGCCGCATCGCCGAACGCAACCCCCCCATTTCATACGTCGCTTTTCGACGAATGCAGCTTTCGTACACTTCTCGAGCGGGTTAAGGGGTTTTCCAAGGTGACAATCGAACAGCGAGGGCCGGCGGCGTTTTCGTTGCTCGAACACGTAAACTTCGGTGATCACTGGGACGTAGCAATGCCGTCAGCAGAGGAACCTTTACCAAAAAGCATAAAACTGAAGCCTTATACGGCCGAAGAGACTCGAATTCTGAATGCATTGGATATGGCCTCCAAGGAGGTGGGCGATTACTTCGCGCGTACCGACGGCCGCCTTTACCTAGTAGGATACTTGCTGAATAGGCAGTAGGACCGAGCAGCAATGAAGCCAGATATGGAATTCGATAGTAGGCGCATGTAGATGGATTCGATTGCTACTGTGGGGGAAAAGGTTGAAGCTCTAGGCGCCGATTCAGTGTACATGTTCCTGCATCCAGGGTGGCGTCAGGAACGACGTGCGAACCGCTGGCACTTCGCCACACGCTGGGCACGTTATCTACCAACAACACTGGTTCTACCGGAAGCGAGCCTCTGGCCGATGAAGCCAAAGGCGGATCCCCGGATTCCCAACTGCAGAATCTTATCGACGATACCGATGGCCGGATATTTTCCACCCGAGCGAGTGGCACTCCAGTTCTCCAGAGTGCTACTCGACATGAAGCAAAACGGCCACCGGCGACCGATCCTTTGGCTTTATAATTCCGAGTACGTCGAGTGCTTCGCTGCACTTCCTGCAGTAAAGCGTGTCCACCATGCGACAGAAAACTATTTTGATTTCCCTGGGCTATCCGACGAATATTTAGATCGCATTCGAGGCGTGATGGCTGTGGCAGATTTGACTGTAGCCGTCAGCAGCGGTTGCGCGGCGCCGTTGCGCACCCTATGCGAGCCTTCGCGTTTGATGGTGGTCACCAACGGATGCGATTATCGAGAATACTCGACGCCGCAATCTGCACTAAAGACGTTTTCTGATGTCCGAAGCGCCGGTAATCGGCTGGCAGTATTCGCGGGAGGCATCAATGACCGCCTTGACCTTGACCTCATCGCGAAGATGGCAGACGACCTTCCTCGCACTACATCTGTTCTCATTGGTGATGAAGCTTTCTCGCCATCTAAATCGAAAGCGTTCAAACGACTTTGCATGCGCTCTAACGTGGTATTTCTGGGGCGAGTGGATCCCGATGAGTTACCAGGGATATATCAAGCAGCGGATGTTGGCGTCATTCCCTATGTCACCGATCGTCTAATCGTCAACAACGGATTTCCTCTTAAAGCCTTGGAAATGGCTGCAGCTGGTCTCCCTGTCGTAACGACACAAATGCGCCCGTTGACCGCCTATTCTCCTCCGTTGGAGGTAACGTCCACTTACGATGAATTCGTCGAAAAGGTAGCGAATTCAAGACGATCTCACGATTTGCAACAATCCCTGCGCGCGTTGGCTGCCGCAAACGACTACGACGCCAAATTCGAAGGTATCGTAGAAGCCTTGCTCAATTCCAACAGCGACGCGCCCGTCACATCAGTCGATCTCAGCACAAGCCACACGCGATTGCAGTTAGACAAAACTTCGCGTGTGTCAGTTTACCATGATCATCTGGATTACGCGTTTCGAGTGCAAGTAGTCCCGCGGCTCTTACCCTATATTGGTAGAGCTCTAGGCGTCGCGGTCAAGATTAGAAATTTCCTCTTTCGCAGAGGGACCATAAAATAACCTGAGTTGGCCATTGAAGTGAAAATATTAATTTTACACGGAATTGATTCAGTCGCGACCGCGCGTCGAACTTCCATTCATCACGCCTTTTTTTTACCGCGGCATCAACCCGGGCACGAATATTGGCTGCAAGCCGCTCAAGCCCCAGTGACTGACACTCTGAGAAATGAAGAATTTGATGCAGTTATCATTGATACGACTTTTCTATGTTGGCGTTGGACCGGAGCGTACTTCAATGAATTCAAGCGGAAATACGATTTTGTCAGAGACATCAATGCGGTAAAGATAGCCTTTCCGCAAGACGAGTATGACCACAGCGAAATACTCGAGACCTGGCTCATTGATTGGAAGGTCGACATAATTTATTCGGTCTGTTACGACGACCGTGATGTCTTCTACCCAACGCTGAAAGAAAATGCGGATATTAGGCTTGGATATACGGGCTTTTTTGAGCAAGAAGACATCGAGCTAGTCGCGAACTGTGCGTCGCCTTGGGACGTTCGCACCGTAGACGTGGGATACCGCGCGAAACAGCTGCCACCTTATTTTGGGTGGTTTGGAAAACTCAAGTCCGACATAGCCGCGAGCTTTCTCGAAGCTGCACGCCCCTACGGCATTTCAACTGACATTTCCTGCAGGCTCGAAGATGCCTTCATGGGAGACGAATGGCTGAAATTTCTCGGTCAATGCCGATTCATCTTGGGCTGTGAAAGCGGTAGCTCCGTCTTAGATCCACGCGGCGAGATCAAGGCAAAATGCAACGACTTTTTGGGAAAGAACCCAGAGGCCTCATTTACAGTAATTGCGGACAGTTGCTTTCCTAACGAAGACCGGTCACGTCCATTTACGGCCATCTCGCCGAGGCTGTTCGAAGCAGCGGCAGCCGGTTGCGGCCAGATCCTTGTGTACGGCGATTACGGTGGCGTTTTAAAACCCTGGCAACATTACCTTCCGCTAGCCCCCGACGCTTCAAATATCTTGGAAATTGTTAGCGCAATGAATAATACCGATCAGATAAAGCGGATGATTAACGCCAGCCAAAGAGTTCTACTCGGGGACAGTCGATTTAGTTATAAGTCATTTGCAGCTGATGTGATCGAATCGATCCAAGCTCGAAGACCAGATCTGCGACGGGATACATTTGATGGCACTGTAAGTTCTCTTCTTATCACCGCGTTGAAGAATTCAGAACGCTGGGCCAACGACTACAACAACAATTCAGCGCAAATTTCTTCGGAGAAGACTCAAAAATTTTTGGCCAATGTTCAAAGCGCCGTTGAGATATCTCTGAATACGCCCGAGCCACGATTTTGGGGCAAATATGCGATAGTTATTCTCGTAGAGATTGCAAAAAGAATTCTAAGAGTTGCCAAGCGATCCTTGAAATTCGTTTTCAAGATGCGAGGAATCTGAGGATGTCGAACGCACCTTCGAAGCGCGTCCTTATGCTTCTATTGGGGAGGTGGGAAACAGATTCCCGCGTCATTCGCGAAGCGAACGCGCTAGCGCACGCTGGCTACGAGGTGCACGTGATATCGGATTATGCATCTGACACGTATAAGAGCGTGACTGAATCGAGTGTAACGTATCATTGCTTAGCTAGAACGACGGGACGAGCGGTGATATTTAACTTTGGCAAGATGGTCATCAGCCATTTGCGAGTGCAGCTTATCGGTATCAAGGGGATGCTAGCGTCCGGTGAGTTTTGGAGAGCACTACGGGCATCACTAGTGTTAGCTCGGATGGTCTTCCTACTCGCGATGATGATGGGCCTTGGCGCCCTCATTTTCGCGCCATTCCCCATTTTGCGGGCGATGCTTTCTGGGTTTTCGCGGCTCATGATAGTGCCGGCTCGCGCGCTCCTAACCAAGGAAAGCAGGTACTACTCAAAACTGAGCGCATGGTATTGGCTTATTTTTGCTCGCTTGGGCGAAGTCTCCCGTGGAGCATGGTCGCTAGCGTACAAGGTTATGAGCGTCGGTGATTTCGCAGCTATATTGTATCTCAATCAATTCGCTGCGCGAGCTACTGCGCTAGGTGGCACGTTAAATCCCGATTTCGTTCACGCTCATGATTTGGTGACCTTATCCTGCGGTTATCGATTGGCGCGCTTAACAGGAGCACGTTTAATTTATGACGCCCACGAACTGGAGACTCATACCAATTATTGGAGCCTTTCAGACAGCCACAGGAGGTGGATAGCGTTTTATGAAGAGGCTCTTTCCCGTCAAACAGATGCGGTTATAACGGTCTGCGATAGTATTTCGGACTGGCTGCACAGCAGATACAAAATCGCACGACCAGTGGTCGTGCACAATTCACCGGACTTTTCCCACGCGGAAAATACAACCCCTGAAAAAGGGACGTTACGCGACGCGCTCGGCCTTTGCAAAGATACGCCTCTGGCCATATATGTTGGGTCGGTTACGCTTGATCGCGGAATAGAAGAATGTGTCAGAGCGATGCAATTTGCACCAAATCTACACTTCGCGTTCGTCGGCCCACGCTACAGTGAAACAGAAAAAAATATACGCCAGATTTCAGATGAGCTTGGCGTAAGAGATCGTATTCATCTTGTGAACCCCGTCCCCCCAGCGGAGGTAACGCAATTCATTTCAGATGCTGATTGTAGCGTGGTTGCGATACAAAATGTGTGCCTGAGTTACTACTTTTGCTTTCCAAATAAGTTGCTAGAAAGCGTCCTTGCTGGCATTCCCGTCGTGGTCGCGAGACTGATAGAACTCGAAAACTTCGTGCGCAAATTTAAAGTCGGCCTTGTCGCAGACGAAACTGATCCTAAGGCGCTCGCCCGCGCGATGGTCGAAGTGATCGAGAATAAGGACAAATTCCGTCCTGATCTCGAAACTAGAAGCGAGATTCTTTTGCAATACGGTTGGGAAACTCAACGAGCCCGCTTGCTTGAATTGTACCACAAACTGAAGCCACAAGAATTAAAGACTACTGAAGATTGACGAATTGTTATTAGGGGGTTATCTCGCCCGCCGGGCAAAATTGTAACGAGGCAAAACGTATGTGCGGTATCTGGATATCGGTTGGATATGTCCCAAACCGCGCTCATCTGGACGTCATTGATCATCGAGGCCCCGACGGCGATGGATGGCAAGAGTTCGATACGCCGAAAGGACCGCTAGCCTTAGGCCATCGAAGGCTTGCCATCATTGACACGGGTGACAGCGGCCACCAACCGATGTCTTACGCCGATAATCGCTATTGGATAACCTATAATGGAGAAATTTATAATTATTTGGAGTTGCGCGAAGAGCTGCGTGCTCGTGGCTGCACCTTCCGCACACAGTCTGATACGGAAGTGGTATTGGCAGCTTATGCAACTTTCGGGCGCGAATGCCTGTCGAAGTTGCGAGGTATGTTCGCGTTTGCGATCTATGACACCAAGACGGGGACATTGTTTCTAGCGCGCGACAGATTTGGTATTAAACCTTTATATTTTGTACAAACGCCACGAGGCTTCGCCGCAGGCTCCGAGATTAAGCAGCTCTTGTTGCTTGACGATGTTTCATCCCGCATCAATCCGCGTCGCGCATACGATTTTCTCGTTGGCGGCCTCCTAAATCATTCGAGCGAAACGTTATTTGATGATGTGACCCAGCTCGGTGCTGGCGAGTGGTTAGAGCTGGACAGGACCGGAAAACTAACAAACTGCCGCTGGTATCGGCTGCCGGCACTTGGCTCGATCCAATTGAGAAAAAACGAGGCTTCCGATCGGTTTCTTCATCTATTGCAAGAGACGGTGCGGCTGCACCTTAGAGCCGATGTGGAGGTGGGCTCCTGCCTATCAGGCGGGTTGGATAGCTCCACGCTGGTCATGTTAATGGCCGAGCAATTGCAGGCGGTGGGTCGCGGAGGCAATCTCAATACGGTCACCGCGCGTTTTGAAGGTACGGCGGTAGACGAAACTCCCTACGCCGATGAAGTAGCAAAAGCAGCACATGCCCGCATGCATGCAGCACGACCCGTTCCAGCAGACGTACTCGACGAGGCAAAAACAATTGTTTGGCATCAGGACGAGCCGTACGGCAGCACGAGTATTCATGCGCAGTGGCATGTATTCGCAGCAGCGCGCGCGCAAGGCTTGAAAGTGATGCTCGATGGTCAAGGCGCAGATGAGATTCTGGCTGGCTATCACGGGGCGTACGATACTAGATATGCGGAACTCGTTCGAAATTGGCGGCTCTTAGCGGCGCTGATATTAGCAAGGCGCCGCAGCCAGTGGTTTGGCAATCCGATGGGACGCCAACTCGCGGCGGGAGCTTCGCAACTCGCTGGGCAGTCACCTGCAGTCCTACGGCGCCCACTCACCTTAGCTGCAGGACTGATCGGACGGGGCCAAGGATCTCACCCGTCTGCTGAAGAACCTTGGCTAAATTTGAATGCTTTTGGACTGACACAGCCACTCAATGTATGGAACCAGGCGATGGAAGACGCTGGCTTGCCTGCGGTATCCGGCCTGGGAACTCTTTGCAATTCTTTGATCCAGGCCGGCAATGTCCGGATGTTGCTCCACTGGGAAGATCGAAATAGCATGGCGCACGGTGTCGAAGCACGCGTACCGTTCCTTGATCACCCACTGGTGGAATTTTGTATCGCTATTGGTAGCGAGCACAAGCTCGTGAACGGCTGGACCAAGTGGATACTGCGCGATGCAATGAAAGGCCGCCTGCCAGAGGCAGTTCGCCTGCGTAAGGACAAGCTTGGCTTTGCTACGCCAGAAGCCGCATGGTTGCGTGGACCTTTGCTCAAACCCATAGAAGATGCAATCGAACGCACGATGCACCTATTTCCGGAGCACTTCTCCGCCTCAAACACGCGCATGCTGGTGGCCGATATGCTACAAGGTCGTAGGCCATTGGATTTTACACCGTGGAGAATCGCGTGCTTCGGCATCTGGGCAGACCGCTTTGGGGCAAGGTTCTGATCGGCACCCTGAACTTCAGCCGGATCGTGATGATCTTCCTAACTTGTGGACGCATTCCAATACCACAAGGGCAAGTGCCATAATGTCCGGATAGCGCGTTAATTTTCGAACCCATCGCTTGATCAACTCGATCTGTGAGCCGCTCGCGCGCGCGGGAGCCCATCTGCCTGCATTGCTTGGCTATCCATAAGCGACAAGCATGCGTGGCATAAAAATGTTGTCCCTGACAACTTAGACTTCGGCGGCGTCACTAGCCGATAAACGTCGTAACGTCGAAGACCTAGAGAGCCATTCTGCGGCTCTGTCGTGAAACTGTTGATGCCAAAGCTCGAGGCTCAGCAGGCCCCAAGTCTTACGCGAAAATCCACGCACTTCGCTTAGGCCGCCGCGGATCGCGTCGGAATTAAAATATGGACGCTGCCGTGCCGCGGAACATGCAAAGATATCGTGCACCAAATCCTTCAACTCGCCTTGAAACCATTCGTTTAGGGGTGTGCTGAATCCCATCTTATCGCGCCGTTTAACGATAGCTGACGGAAGGTCCGCATCAAACGTGGAACGTAGGGCATGTTTCATTTCTCCGCCCTCGAACTTCACGCCTTCTGGTATGACCGCCGCGAATTCAGCGATCGGCCGATCCAGCAGGGGGACGCGCGACTCAAGGCCATGCGCCATGCTCATACGGTCTTCGACCTGCAACAATGCAGGCAGTAAACACTTAAACTCAAAATGCGTCATTGCGTCAAAAGTCGCACCCTTGGGCACGTTCGCCCTATTGTCGAAGATCGACATAAAACGTTCGAACATGTCTTCGCGCCCAATTCCCATGCCACGCCAATCGATCTCTTCGCGAAGATCGCTAGAGCGGTCCACCAAACGATAATATTGGTGCTCCAGCGGATCAAAAAGGCCCGTCCCCCAAGTGCGACGCATAAGAGGGACGTACTCCCGCAACACTCCGAGATTCGGCATTAGCTGCTGCATCGGCACTGGCACCGATTGCTCGGAATACTCTCCGTGTAAAGCTAAGTTCAAACAGTGTTCCAGATATGCGATCACGTAGCGTGCGTATCCGCCGAACATCTCGTCGCCACCCTGCCCGCCAAGGACGACCTTTACGTGCTTCGCGGCTAGTTCCGATACCATGTATTGCGGAAACGAACCTGGCCCCGCCACGGGATAATCGAGGTGATAGATAACCTTGGCTATGTTCCTGGCGAAATCCGCAGCTGTGATATCCGTGACGAAGAGCTCCGAATTGGCCCTGTTCGCCGCCTCGCGTGCGTAACTGCTTTCATCGTAGCCCGGATGTTCAAGAAACCGGCCGTGAAACGCCTTGTGCCCTGACCCTTCGGTGCGGCTTGCCAAGATAGCCACCAGGCTGGAGTCGACCCCTCCCGACAGGTAACTGCCGACCGGAACATCGCTGCGAAGATGAAGGCGGATCGCGTCCTGGACACGCTCCCGCATTCCCTCACGCATTCTCGCGGGTGTGATATCGCTATCCGCAAAATGATGTACGTCCCAGTAGCGGCGTACTTTTGTCTGCCCGTTCTCTACGATGAGAAGGTGTCCCGGCATCAACTGCTTGATGCCACGAAACATCGTCTGATCGCCGAGCGTATACTGAAAGGTAACATACTCGGCCAGCGCGCCGGGATCTGTCGCTATCTCGTCCAAAAACGGAAGGAGCGCTTTGCACTCGGAAGCGAAATAGACCGCCTGCTTGCCCTGTGTGTAATAGAACGGCTTGATGCCGAAGAAATCCCGAGCACATAGAAGACGTTGGCGGCCTTCGTCCCAAAGGGCAAAGGCGAACATGCCTCGAAAATGCTTGACGCAGTCGTCGCCCCAACGCGCGTAAGCTGCGAGAATAGTCTCAGTGTCGCTGTTCGTTCGAAAATTCCAAAAGCCGGCCAATTCGTGCTTCAGCTCGACATAATTATAAATCTCACCGTTGAACACAACGGTGAGACCCGTACCAGAATGCATTGGCTGGGTGCCGGTGTTGTTTGCACCTACGTCAATGATGCTAAGCCTACGATGTGCCAGCCCGACTTTATGGTGAGGCGCGGCCCAAACAGCGTGCCCGTCTGGCCCACGGTGGCTCAAAATCTGGTTCACGAGCTGGAGGTCCGACACTATTCCGGGACCCAACGGCCCGGTCAGTCCAGCCACTCCTCCAATGCCACACATACCCGGCTCCCGGTAGCCAAAAACGAAAAAGCCCAATGCCGATCTGGTATAGCAAGCTATCGGCGATGAAAAGGGGATGGTAATAGAGCCCTAACTTCGGCATAGAAATGCCTCAAAACAAACGACGATGATGCCTGCTGCTGTCCGCCTACAGTATTGGCCTACTCGCTCCATATGGGACCCCGACACCGAACGGGTCTGGGGCCAATTTGCCTATTACGCGATGGTCGCAGGCCTAATCACGAATGCACTTGCGGCTTATGCGTTCGGTCCGGTGCCGATCGAGTGGTTAGCGCGAGTGATCTTTATTTTGGCCGCCGCGATGATGATGCTAAGCGGCACTCTGCCAAAGGTGCCGTCACTAACGTCTCTGACGCTCCTTTTCCAATGGGCCTTTATCACTACCGTTGTCGGGTATTTCGATCACAGCATCGAGCTCCATGTCCCCATTCTTACGACGCCCTATCCGGTCTTCATCGGGCTTCGTTTTTTCAATCTTCTGGCACCGATAGGCTGTGCCTATCTCGTTGTTGCGGCTTCTGAGCGCTATTCTTACTATAAGTTGACTAACTTCATCATATGGCTTGGTACTATCGCATCGCTCTATGCGATCTATGCCTATGTCGCAGAAGTCTACGGTCTACCCGAAATCGCGCGAACCCGACTCGGCACCGGAGGCGGCGCTCAATCAACGACCTTCAGCTATGCCTTCCACCGTGCCTTGGGCACGTTCAGAGAACCGAGCCATCTTGCGGAGTGGTTGCTTGCGCCGCTGTTCACGAGCTTCGCACTGCGCAATCGCATCCTCAATATACATACCCTGATAATGACGCTCACGATGCTATTGACGGGAAGTTTGGCAGGAATTGCCGGGCTCGGCGCCGGAATTTTTGCTGCAACACTTTTGGGCAATCCGCTGCGCGCGAGCAGCTGGAGGGTTGCCGGCGGATTCATCGGCGTTTTGCTGTGCGGCATTGCCGGCTTTCTCGTTTTCGCAGCCGGAAAGAACATCGATGTCTTCACGTTGTTCGATGTCTTGGGGGGACGTGCTGGAAAAATTCTCTTCGGTGGCGGGCTCCTGGAATCGAACCGAGGAGACGTTCTGGCTGCGGCATTGCATCAACCAATATCGTTCTTTGGGTACGGATTTGGTAGAGCCAACGTTTATCTTTCAAACATCTACACGCAAAATACCACTGATGCGACCCCGTTCATCCTAGATTACCACAGCCTTTATCTGCACTACCTCTTCGCGACCGGTGTCGTTGGCCTGACCCTGCTCCTGATATTCATCGCGACTCCAATTTATCTTTTTCTCTCGCATCGACTGCGACAGATACGGCCGCAATTTGCATTCCTAGTCGGCGGAGTGGTTGCATATGCAGTCACCAACACCCTGCTTTTCGACGAAATGACGCCGCAGTTTGCGATGATGGTGGCATTGGTGATTGTGGTTGCCCGCTCGCAAAGCACGTTCAGCCCTTCGGCTCCGGCAGGCCCTCATGTGCACACGACGCCCTCCCAAGCCGCTCTCGGCAGCACGAATGCCTAAGCCCCGCATATTGCTTTTCTCCAACTGGTTCGCCCCGGGCTACAAAGGTGGAGGGTCGCAAAGTGCCGCCGTCAATCTCGTGCAGGCATTGAAATCGGAGTTTGAGTTCCGCGTCGTAACCCGAGATCGCGATGTTGCGGAAACCTTACCTTACGAGGGCACTTCAAGCGGCGATTGGAATGAGGTCGACGATGTGTCGATTAGATATCTCGCCCCTACAGAGCTTACCTATTCAACCATCAAAAATATCATTTACCATACACCTCATTCGCTTGTGCATATCAATTCCGTCGTTTCGTTGCCTTTTGCGTGTTACCCCGCTCGCGCGCAGCATACCCTTACTGCCAGCACGGCGCCGTTGCTGATATCGCCGCACGGAGAACTTTCTCCAAAAGCTTTGGCCCAGAAGCGCGTTCGCAAATTGGTTTACCTGAAATCCGCCAAGGCTCTCGGCATTTTTCGAAATGCAACCTGGCACGCGGCGAACGGAGAGGAAGAAAAAGACATCACGCGGGCTTGGGGAGACGGCGCGCATGTGAGGATCGCACCACCGCTGCCAAACCAGCTAGTTCCTAGCGACAATGATGTCTTTAGAGGGACAAAGCTAAAAGGAACACTTCGCGCTATATTCTTCGCACGCGTCGACCGCATGAAGAATCTCGACCTCGCGATCGACTTCGTCGCATCGGTGCCAAATGTGACATTGGATATATGCGGCCCAATCGGACAGGCTGACTACTGGGCCTTCTGCGAATCAAAGATCCGAAAATCCACTAGACCCAGTGCGTTCCGGTATATCGGCGGCGTGCCCCCGGACAAGGTGACGACAACACTTTCACAATATGACGTGCTGCTGCTCCCATCACAAAATGAAAGCTTCGGCTATGCTATCCTCGAAGCGCTCGGCGCCGGATGTCCCGTGTTGATCAGCAACCGGACGCCTTGGTGTGACCTGGAACGCCACGGAATAGGATTTGCGATCCCATTAGATCGTCCAGACATCTTCCTCGCGCGGCTGGAGACCATGAGAGACCTCGGCGCTTCAGATCATGGAATGATGCGCGAGCGAGCCCGCCTATACGCCCAACAATACGTTGACACGTCTATTGCCAAGCAAGCGATGCAAGCAATTTATGCGAGCATGCTCTCTCGTGCAGATTAGGTGTTATGCGACAACACCACCAATGTCGCTAGCGAAACCGCAACCTGGCTAAAGATCGATGTTACATCTACGAGAACCTGTCGAATTGAAATCGGCGACAGGTCCCGTGGAACAACGATCGTGCTTCCCGGGGGAATATTATCGTCGTTCAGGTTGAACCAACCGAATTCGAGCTTTCGGGCGGTACCGTCCGGAAGAATGACGAAGGTCAGAGATTTGTCCGCAAAGTCGTTATAGCCACCAACGCGATCAATGTAATCGCTCGGCTTCATGTCCGGCGAATAAGGAATCGTGCCCGGCTGCAAAACCTGGCC
>JAFECP010000034.1:10959-34952 GCA_018242105.1 Pseudomonadota bacterium | reverse complement strand
GCAATAATCGAAATACGGCCAAGCGGCTTGGCATTGCGAAGATCCTGAATCAGCGATGCCACGCCGGATGCAGAGACGGCTTGTGAGCCAAGCGCGCTGCCGGATGTAAGCAACATATTCTGCATTTCGTCCGCTGCCCGGCGATAGCCGTCCTGCTCGACCGCCGCAACGGACTTTCGCAGGAACACTGTGCCATAAGGATAGGCCAGATCGGTCAGCCCGCCGGCGCGCAGCAAGAGTTCGGATAGGTGCTCGCCTTTTTCAATTTTGTATGTGCCTGGAGAATGCACCTGGCCTTGCAGGGTTACAGAGCCCCCATCCACCGTCGCATATACCGGATTGAAACGAATCTCGTCGTGCGGCTTGATACTATAGGATGCAAGCTGCGATTGTCCGAACGGCAGAAGCTGACGGTTTGTATGCGACACACCGGCCACAGCATCCACATTGGTCGAAATAATTTCCACACCGCTTTGATCGACCCAGCCCGACGTTCCGCCAGCGGCTGCAACAAGGTCCTGTAGCGTGACATCCGGGCCAACAAGATAGTCGCCAGCACCTCGAACCGCTCCGCCAATGCTCGCCTCGTGATCCATAAGAAAATGCATCAAGACGAGAGGATCGGCATCGACCTGATTGCTGAAATCGCCATACGTCATCGCGGAGCGATTTGAAGCAACCTGATCTGGCTGCAGATCCTGCACTTCAAAGTTTTGGGCGGGAGTTGAGAAGCCACCATTTCCCTGCGACGGCCCGGCCGAAGCCAGAATACCACCATCGCTCAGGACCATGTTAGAAAGCTCAGCAACGTCTTGGCGTTCGTCCTTGATTCCGCCATTTTGCCGAAGGAACCAGGGTGTATTCTGAATCGCGTTCGAATCCGTCGCTGCGGTGCCCGTCACGAGTTGACTTGGCACATTTGTGCTGAGCGGAACGCCCGGCGTCGCCTGCGCAGGCGCCAACTGGTCTTTGAGGTTTTCCGATGAGGTTGGTGCCCGCGCTAGTTCGGCCGCGGAGGCTCGCCTATCCTTGAAAGCGCGAACCACCGCCGAGAGTAACCTCGCCTCTTTCATGCTGATTACGCGAACGATGTCGCCGCTTTGTAGTTGAAGGTTCTGTCTGCCACTTAATACTGCGACTGGAGAAAACGCCTGCAATGTGCGGAGCAATGTAACGGGATCGCGCCGCGATATGACGCCAAACAGTGAATAGGGGTTCTCACCGAGAGCGCCTGGCGACTTCAACATCTCGGCGAGGGTCGTACTTTTGCCCAATGAGTATTGGCCCGCCAGCGGGACACCACCAGCCAATGTGGCTTGGCTCTCGACCTGATTAGCTTCCGGCTGGACAAAAAGGATTTCGCTGTCGCGAACCATGCTGGCTTCAGTTGCTGGCTCCAGACGGATGGCGCCGTCGGGACTGATCCGCAAAAGAGAGAGACGATATCGCCCACGGACTTCCGGGCCGCCCGCGAGTTGCATGATGGAACGCGCCGTCGTGGCCCGGGTCGCGCTCATCATTTCATAGATTGCCGGACGCCGAACCCAACCCGTCACCGCGACAGTGGGGCCCAGCGGCGGGACAACGATGCGATCCCCATCGGAAAGCAAGGAAATACGAGCGTGCCCACGATCCGTTAAATAATTGTAGAGATCGATAATGGTCGCATGGCCGTCTCGAATGAGACGGACATTGCGCAAGCTTCCGCTTTTCTTGATACCGCCCGAGAGCAAGATCGCATCCACGACGGATGACAGACCATTCACCAAGCGCACGCCAGGATTGTTCACTTCGCCGGAGACCGACACGCTCACCTGCCGGAGCGCGCCGATGGTGACGTACGCTTGTGTCTGGATGTAAGCACTCTGTACTGCGTTCTGAACGTCACGCCTGAAATCGCCAAGCGTCCGCCCCGCGGCGAGAATGGGCTTAAGTCTTGGCAGCGTAACGCGCCCATCACGATCGACAACGGCGCGAAATTCGCTGTTGTCTTGGCCGCGGAGGGAAACCACGATTTCGTCTCCCGGCCCAAGAATATAGTTGTCGACAAGAGCACCTGACTGCGGGACTTGGACTGGGCTTCCCACGCCAAACTGATTGTATCCAAACTGACGCAACCGCACGCCGGCACGCTTGGACATGATCTCTTCCAGCCGCGATGGCGGCAGTTCCACTTGTGCCGGCTGCGAAGCTGCTTGCTGGGCTGTTGGGGTTGTGGACGGCTGAATCGTCTGCGTGGCAGGTGCGCTATACGGCGTTGTGGTAGTGGAGGTGCCGGACAAATTCGGCTGGTTGGACTGCAACAACTGATCCAATAGGGAGGCGCTTGATTGGGCGCTTGCTTGAAGCGAGCAGAGACTGCCTAGAGCGACGAGCAACACAAGGAGACGCGTGAGCCCCGGGAGCGCGCGTTTGCGTCCGCCCTTGCGGGACGGCCTGCTCTCCTGAACTTCTTTCATAATATCCTCGACAGATTACCACCCGGACCGACTCCCCTTAACACACCCGTTCCATTCGAGTGAAGGACAAGTTGGGCTAACCGCCACGTTTATTTGACCTTTTTAACCTCTTCCGGCAAGTTCCGGCCAGTCAGCAAACAAGGGCGTTTAGGCGAAATGGCGAAGGGAGCGCATGGGCTTGCCCGCGCGGGTGTGCATGCCCGTTGGCGGCGAAAGCTGCCTGCTTGCGCGGCCCCCTGCGTGGCCATGGCACTCGCTTCTCTCTGCGCAACATCTTCCGTTCAGGCGAGAACCTTGGGGGTCCCGCCCATGGAAAGTGAAAACCTCTACGGTCAGGTCGGTCTACTTGATATGCCGAGCGCCAGATTTATGCCGGACGGCGAAATCTCTTTCACGACTTCAACCACACCAGCCATGGATCGCTACGCGCTCGGCTTCCAGGCGGTCCCATGGCTCGAAGCAACGTTCCGCTATTCACGTATTGACACCTATCTCCCGAACTTCGATCTCTACGATCGCAGCCTGGGTTTCAAAATCCGGCTGAGCAAAGAGGACGACTTTTGGCCTGCGATCGCAGTTGGGGCGATGGATATCATCGGCACCGGTGCGTTTGGCGCGGAATATCTCGTCGGATCAAAGCGGATCGGCGACTTCGACACCACCTTGGGAATTGGCTGGAGGCGCTTCGGAGGCACGGCCCCCTTTGAAAATCCGTTCGGCCTGATTTTTCCGAGTTTCAAGACAATCGATACGAGTTTCGGCGTGGGCGGCGCGCCCGACCTCAAGCAATTCTTTCATGGGCCCCAGGCCGGGCTTTTCGGAGGCATCACATGGGATACCCCAATTGACGGCCTGCGCCTGATTGCCGAGGTGAGCGGCGACAAATACACGGCGCAGACAACCACCGGCAAAGTGCATCTGCGCTCACCGCTCAACTTAGGCTTTTCCTACGAACCAATCTCCGGCGTCCAAATCGGAGGCGGATATCTCTACGGCTCCGAGCTTGGCGTTAGACTTACAATTCATTTTAATCCGATCACCAATAATCCAGGTGAACCGGTTGGCGCGGCCCCAACGCCCTCTCAGATTCGCTCCCCGGAAGATCGTAAAGAAGCCGTCCTGGCTTTCATTCAGGACAAGACGCATTTCTACAGCAACGACCCCTTTAGAAAGCCCACGCTTACGATTGGTTTGCAGGCAAGCGAAGCCTCGCAACCTTCGCTTGCGGATACGCTATTTGATGACGCTGTCTATCGGAAACTGGACGTCCAAAACGTCGAAAGCTTCGGAAGTGACCTGATCGTAAGCGTCCCGCGCAGTCAGGCAGCACTCGCCTGCCAAACCATGAATGACCTTTCGAGAGCCGCTCACGCAGCAGGATTTCAGGAGATCGTTTTTTCCCGAAGCGACGGCGCCCCGGTTCAGATCTGCGACACGGGTGTTTCACCGGCGCAACCCCGCCCTCGCATGGCGTCGACCGTTGAAGAAACGGCTACAGCGAGCACGGCAGGCACGACAGACAATCCAGAGCCGAGCGCACCAACTGATCAGACTGCGGCAGGTGCTCCGGACGTGCTGGACCTGCGAACTCGGATCATCCAGTCGGCCAAGGATCAGGGGCTCCAAGTTGCTGCGCTTTCCATCGACGAACATCGCATCAGGCTCGCCTTTATCAACAAGACCTATCTCCATAATACAGAGGCTATCGGCCGGCTCTTGCGCATCCTGATGGCGGATGCGCCGACAACCATCGAAGAATTCAGTTTCGTCGACATAACGAACTATTTGCCGACCAATGCGGTGACGCTCAGCCGGTCCGACGTCGAACGCACATTGAATCTCAGCGGCTCGGCGATAGAATTGTGGCCGCTAACTGAAATCAAGCCGGTACCTGAAAACACAGCATTGCTGGGTGACGACAGCCTGATCTCGTTCCCAAAATTCGATTACTCGATCACTCCGAATTACCGACAGTCGTTGTTCGACCCGCAGAACCCGTTTGCCATCCAGCTCTATGCTAACGCGGAAGGCAGCGTCGCATTCACGCAAAACTTCAGCGTCGATGCGTCTTTGGAATATGACGCCTACAGTACGATCAACACGAATAGAAAGAGCGACAGCGTGTTGCCGCATGTGCGGTCCGATTTCGCCGAATATTATAGCAAAAAGTTCGGCATATCGGATATTGAGGCGACGTACTTCAAGAAGTTTGCGCCCGACATATACTTTCAGGGGCGCGCCGGCTATCTCGAGGATATGTTTGCGGGTGTTGGCGGCGAGATTTATTGGCAGCCGCCGCATCAGAGGTGGGCCCTAGGTGCCTCTCTCTACGGTGTTCAGCAGCGTTCATTCGATAGGCTGTTTGGCCTGCGCAATTACCGGATAATCACAGGCCATATCGCGGCTTATTACGATTCCCCCTTCTATGGATTGAATTTTGAGGTCCATGCAGGCCGCTATCTGGCGGGAGACTATGGAGCGACGTTCCAGATCACACGCCGATTTGCGAGCGGGGTGGAAATCGGCGCTTACGCCACCCTGACCAATGTCCCCTTTAAAACGTTTGGCGAGGGTTCGTTCGACAAAGGAATCATCATTCGTATTCCAGTTGGCGCCATCGCTCCCATCAATACACAATCGGTAGCAAGGCTCGATTTCTCGCCCATCACCCGGGACGGCGGCGCGCGGCTTTACGGCGAAGAGACATTGCATGATACGCTGCAACGCTCGAGCGAGAATGAGCTCATACCAACCTGGAATTCGATATTGGAGCCATGATGCCGAAGATCACTTTGGGGCCTTCACGGCGGGCGATTTTCCTCGCGGGTGCGGCGCTCCCCTTGGCCGGCTGCGAAATGCCATACGGGTTGGATTTCGACACAGTGAAGAGATCGCTGGCAGTCTCGACCGGCCTTGAAACGGCCCCCGGTATCACACTGGAGCAAGCAAGTCAGATTCCCTATGCGTCGATCGGCTATCGGATTGGCAGTTCACAAGAATACATATTGGTGCTTGCGTCGACGGTTTCCGGAAACCTTCTTTGGACCGCTGCTGATCACAGAGCATTGGTGACGCAGGCCGGGCGCGTGACACGCAGTGCGGGCTTCGACTGGAACCTTGGAGATACAAGCTTCTCGCAACCGGATCCCGTAGCGACCGGTCTTCAGAATATGTCGACGAATGTCTTGCTGACGCGCACGTTGGATCTTCGTGACGTCAACCGGTTCGGTATTGGAGTTCAGAGCACATTCAGACCCAAGGGCCCAACTACGATAAGCAACTTCGGAGCGAAACTTAGCGTCGTCGAGGTCGTTGAGGATTGCCGATGCGATGTTATCGACTGGGCCTTCCAAAATACCTATTGGGCTGACGCCGGCACGGGCTTTATCTGGCGCTCCATACAGACAATCCATCCCAATCTCGACGCACTGACGATTGAGGTGCTACGCCCTCCCGGTTAGCTGCCGGTTGCTCCAAAGGGCGGCTTTACGGCTACTTTTAAACGCTTGATGTTCGTGCCAACCTGCATATGCGCGGTGAGCGCTTCAGCGGGATAGGGAGAACAATTATGTCGAAACGCCTTTTGATCATGATGATCGCCGGCGCCGCACTGGCAATTCCAACTGCCGCCGCGTTGGCAAGCCATGGCAGGGTCGGACAGTGGACAGTGACCATTACGATGGGTGGCGGAGAAAAGCTTCCGGACATGTCAAAGATGCCGCCCGACGCGCAAGCGCGCATGCGCGCGATGGGGATGACCACGAATGGTAATTCCATGACGGTTCAACATTGCATGAGTGCGGAAGAAGTCGCTCACGACGAACTCGTAAGCCAGGACAAGACGTGCCAGCTAACAAATCAGCGCGTCAGCGGCCATACCATGAGCGCAGACATGACCTGCTCCGGCTCCATCGATGGTACTGGGCGTTTCAGCGTGACCTATGACACCGACACCCACTACACGGGCGAAATGATCGTGAATGGTACTTCGGACGGACACCCGGTCCATCACGAACAGAAGTTCGATGGCCGATGGGTATCAGCAACCTGCAAAGTCGCGAACTAAAGGTCAGAGCTTCAGGGGCAGGACGGCGTTGTGCATATCTGCCAATGCCGTCCTTGCCGATCAATGCCATCTGATCGTCCGCTTGGGAGGCACGCCGGATTGAAGTTTCCTGTGCAAAACGCGAGGCTTGTGAGCTGAACGATGCTGCTTTGCCCATTTCCCAAGCGAACGATCGCGTAGCGCCCTCCGAGGGCATTGTATGTGAATGCGTTCATCGCCCGATTTAGTTCTGCCCCCGTGACAAATTTCACCTGCGCTTCGCTCCATGGGGTGTATTGCACACCCTCATTGAAACGTACCTTTGCTGGTACGACCCATTCCGCAGAAGCTTGAGTAATAGAAAGAAGCAGGCTGAGCGCGCCAAGCAGGAGTTTGTTCCTCATCGTCAGCACTCCAATTGCGAGATACCGCCGGCAGCAACGCGCCGGCTCACTTGCCAGTTCCGCTCATCGAGAAGTGAGATCACGATAGGCAAAGGCCGCGGCCGCGCTCAGAGGTATGGTAAAAACAACATACGTCGCAGACGAAAGCACGACCAGGCTCAAAAGCATTTGATGCAATGCGCCCGCTAAGGCCACCAGCGAGTCAACAGTGCCAACAATCTGCACCATGCCGGTGGTCCGTAAAATATATTCACCCAGAAGATAGAACAACAAGCCTGGAAATAAGCCAAGCACGCTGATGGCGAGCAATCGCCAGAAAAGCCCTGCCGATATCTCCCAAGATCTGCCTACGATCTGACCGCTGGACCGATCCACCCCGACGGGCCCAACGAAAAATCCCACGCGAATTAAAATCCAAATCAACGAAAGGAACGCGGTTGATTGGCTGAGATAAGTGAAGATTGGATCGTATCCAAACCGCAAGAGCAGAATACGCACGCCCTGAGCGCCGACAACCAAAATTCCACAAATAACGATCAGGCGGAGAAGGCCTGCATATACGCGCCATTCGCTCAACGCCACATGGAAAAATTGCCAGCCATCGGTCCTCGGCTTACCGAGAGCCAAGGAAATTACCGCTGTTATTACGACCGCATGAAAAAAGAGAAGGAGCAGAAACCCACCCCCAGCCAGAGCAAGAACAAGGCTGGCGCTTCTTTGATCATGACCGATCAAAAAGCGATCCAATTCCGCGATATAGGCGGTCGCGAGAAGATACAGAACGACGCCGCCGCAAATCACCGGAAGCACGATGCGCTTTAGTATTTCGATCAAGTTTTCCGACGAAAACCGAAACGCTGCGACAACGGATTTTCGGATGGAAGGAGCTGGCATATCAAATCGAATTCCGCACTATCGTACGTCCTGCCGTCGCGCGTTTTCTCCAGAGGAAAGTGCAACCACATTGTTGGCAGCCTCTGGAATGCGTTCGGCATTCGCCTCCGCCCCCGCTCTGCCGTCGGTCAGACGCGCATAGCTGAAATAGAACGCCGTCACCAAGGCCAGGCTCACCAGCGCGAATTTGGGCTCCAAGGTACAAAGAAGCGAGGTCGAAGCCACCGCGCCAGCATAGGTGAGAAAACCCTTTATCTTCCCCATCTCGTCTTCGAGACGATGATGGATGTGGTCACGGTCTCCCTCAAATGGGGAGCGGCCACGCATTGGGCGCGTAATAAGCAGGCGCAGACAGTCAGCCACCGGCACGAAAAACCAGACGATGACAGTTTCCAGCGAGATTTCTCCCCGTGCATGCGCCAATGCAACCAAAAGGCCAATGACGAAAGTCACGCCGTAAGTTCCGCAATCGCCCAGAAACAACTTTCCGCGCAGGTTGAAAGCGAGAAAAACAAGAGAAGCGAGAAAAAGGACAAGCGCAGCGGCCTGGCTCGTTCCCGTGCTGACAAGCACCAAGCAACCGGACCATACGGCGAACATGCTGCCAACAACGCCGTTCTGTCCGTCCGCCATGTTGACGGCATTGACCAGACCAACCGACGTCAGGATCATCAGAAGGCAGTAAGCAAAAAGCGAAATCCGGGTAGGCGCGAAGCTGCCCCAGTTCAGTATTTTCGTGATGAAGCCAGGTTCGATCGCAAACGCGACCCCCAGAAACACCACGAGCGACAGCATGCGCGAAAGCGGCGTCGTTTCCCTCTGATCGTCCGTAAAGCCAATCAAGCCGACACCGAGCGCGCAGGCGAGCAGCGCGAGCAGCAGCGGGCGCTCCAGCGGTGCGCCGCTCCACAGCATCCCCGCCAACCAAGTGCTCAAGGCGAGCAGAATGGCGATACCGCCCACCTGTGGGGTGGGCGCGTGATGGCGTTTGCGGAAGGCGTCCGGGTTGGCCATGACGCCCAGCCAGGCGCCGATGGCGCGGGCGTTCAGGCACACGAGGACTGCGGTCAGGACCGATACGAACAGGATCAGACCTGAAAACGCCGGAAAGTCTGCGAACATCACCCCCCCAATCTGGCGAGACAGATCCCTTTTCATGGCTCGGGAGCCGGGCGCGCAGGCTACGCGAAGTTCGCCCCCCGATCCAGACAGCAGGCTATCCGAACGACAAGGTTAAAGTATTAACCCCGCAGCGATTTATACCGCTTCCAGAACCGCTTCAATAATCCGGTCCTGAGTCGCTTCGTCCAGATAAGGATGCATCGGCAGGCTGATAACGCTCTGGCTCAGCTTTTCGCTCACCGGCGTCGGCGCGCTGGGGAAGTGCTTGTAGCCCTTCTGCTGCGAAAGCGGGATCGGATAGTAGACCGCCGTCGGCACGCCCTTTTCCTTTAGCGCCGCGGCAAGCTTGCCACGATCAGGAACCTGGAGCGTGTATTGCGCCCAAGTGGACTGTGCGCCGTCGATCACACGCGGCACACGGATGCTGTTCGATACGCCAAGCTTGCGGTTGTAGCGCTGCGCAACCTTCTCCCGCATCTCGATCTCTTCGGCGAAGATATTCAGTTTCTCAAGGAGAATTGCCGCCTGCACCGTATCGAGGCGCGAGTTCACGCCGATGCGCACGTTTTCGTACTTATCCGAACCCTGTCCGTGAACGCGAATGGAACGCAACAAACTGGCAAGGTTGTCGTCATTGGTGAAGCACGCGCCGCCATCGCCGTAGCAACCCAGCGGCTTGGCCGGGAAGAAGCTGGTCGTCGCCGCATCGCCGATGCCGCCGGCAACGCGGCCATTGAGCTTGCCGCCGAAGCCTTGCGCCGAATCGCACAGCAGGAGGAGTTTTTCGCGTGTGCAGATCGCTTCGATCTTCTTGTAATCGGCAGGCTGGCCGAACAGATCGACCGGCATCACGACGCGCGGCTTCAGCTTGCCCTCGCGCTTGACCATCTCGATCGCGGCTTCGAGGCTCGCCGGATCGATGTTGTAGGTGTCTTCCAGCACGTCCACGAAGACCGGCGTCGCGCCAACCAGCGCGACGACTTCACCGGAAGCCGCAAAGGTGAAAGCCGGAACGAACACGGCGTCGCCCGGGCCGATTTCCCACGCGCGGAGGATGATCATCAGCGCGTCGGTTCCGTTCGCGCAGGTGATCGTGTGTTTTACGCCCGCGAATTCCGAGAGGCGCTTCTCCAGTTCGATCACCTGTGGGCCCAGGATGTATTTGCCGTCCGAGACTGCCTTGAGCACCGCAGAGTTCATGCTTTCGCCGATACGACGGCGTTGGGCTTGCAGGTCGATGAAGTCGATAGGGGCGCTCAAAGTAGGGCTCTCTCGAAGAAATTCGGGGCCGTTCTAAGGAACCGTTTCGAGACGCGCAACCCTCTTGGACGCACCAAATATTGCGGAATACGACGCCTTAACTAGTGAAAATCCCGCGATTTCGGGACCACGCGAACATTGCGGGGATGGCGATTGAGGTGCCGTGCCGCCTGGGAGCGGAAAGATGGAGCTTCAATGTCGTCGTCGGAAAGCCGATCAAGTTCCTCGGTCCGGTCGATGATGCGTTCCGCGACCAGGTGGACGACATCCTCTTTACTCCGCTGCACCACACCTTCCACGACCAGCAACCGCCCGCTCATGATCTCGCGGCGAAACTCCTTCACCAGCTTGGGCCAGACTACGACGTTGGCGACGCCCGTTTCGTCAGTCAGCGTGATGAAGACGACACCAGCATCGCCCGGCATCTGGCGTGTGAGAACGATGCCGGCACAACGCACCTTTTCGCCGTCCCGCGAAACGGGAAACGGATGATCGGCAGGGCTCGAAATGTAGCGGCAATCATCGATGCCTTCCTTGCGGAACAGATCGCGCAGGAACGCCATCAGATGCGCACGAAGCGAGAAGCGCTGCATCTGGTAATCCGCCAGAACATGTTCGCTGAGTGGCATCGCGGGTAGCGCCGCGATCTCTTCCTCCGGCTGCTCCTCGACATATTGCGCGGCAAAGAGAGGTAGCGTTTCGGTATCCGCGAGGCGACGCACTTCCCAGAGGATTTCGCGCCGATCCTTGTTCAGGGACTGGAAGCAATCGGCTTCCGCCAATATTATCATCGCGCGCTTGGGCAACCGAGCCTTACGGGCGAGACTTTCGACACCACTGAAACGATTGCCGCGCACGCCCACCAGGACTTCCGCCCATTTTTCGCTGAAGCCGTCGATCTGCCGGAAGCCGAGACGCAGCGCCCAACCGCCTCTGTCATCTGATTCCAACTGATTGTCCCATTTGCTGTAGTTCACATCTACGGGACGAACTTCCACGGCGTGCTCGCGCGCATCGCGCACGATCTCGGCTGGGGCGTAGAAACCCATGGGCTGCGAATTCAGCAAGGCACAACCGAACGCGGCTGGGTGGTATTTCTTGATATAGGCGGAAACATACACCAGCAGCGCGAAACTCGCGGCATGGCTTTCCGGAAAACCATAAGAGCCAAAGCCCTCGATCTGCTTAAAGCAACGTTCCGCGAAATCTTGCTCATACCCGCGCTCGACCATACGACCGACGAACTTATCGCGAAAGGTATTGATGGTGCCGAGATTGCGGAATGTGGCCATGGCGCGACGCAGTCCGTTCGCCTCCGACGGCGAGAACTTCGCCGCGACCATCGCCAGCTTCATCGCCTGTTCCTGAAATAGCGGAACGCCCAGCGTCTTGTTCAAGACACCATGCAGCTCGTTCGGATCGCCGTCCTTCGGCGAGGGATAATACACCGGCTCTTCGCCGGCGCGGCGGCGCATATAGGGATGCACCATGCCGCCCTGTATGGGACCAGGACGCACGATCGCCACTTCGATGACCAAATCGTACAGGTTTTCGGGCTTCATTCTGGGAAGCATGCTCATCTGCGCGCGGCTTTCGACCTGGAATACACCGATGGCATCGGCCTTCTGCAGCATCTCATACACAGCCGGATCGACCGCCTGCATGTTGAGGGCAAGCGTTTTGTTTTCGTGCGTTTGAATAAGCTCGAAGGCTTTGCGAATGCAGGTGAGCATGCCCAGCGCCAACACATCGACCTTCATCATGCGGATGGCGTCGATATCGTCCTTGTCCCATTCGATGAAGTGACGGTCTTCCATCGTGGCGGGACTGACGGGCACGAATTCATCCAGCCGATCATCCGTCAACACGAAGCCGCCGACATGTTGCGAAAGATGGCGCGGAAAGCCGATCAGTTCATTGGCGGTTTTCACCGCGCGCGCGATGAGCACATTGAAGGGGTTGTGCTGGCCCTGGCGGACCTGCTCCTGGCTGAGATTGCTACCCCAGCTTCCCCACACGCCACTAGCAAGATCGGCGGCGATATCTTCCGTTAAACCGAAGACCTTGCAGGTTTCGCGGATGGCGCTGCGCGGACGGTAATGGATGACGGTTGCCGCCAGCGCCGCGCGATGATGGCCGTAACGCCGGTAAATATACTGGATGACTTCCTCGCGCCGCTCATGTTCGAAATCGACGTCGATATCCGGCGGCTCCTTGCGCTCCTCGCTGACGAAGCGCTCGAACAGAAGATCCATCTGCGCAGGATCAATGGAGGTAATACCAAGCATGTAGCAGACGGCGGAGTTCGCGGCCGAGCCACGTCCTTGGCAAAGGATCGGCAACTGCCCTTCTTTCTTAATTCCTTCTCGCGCGAAGTGGACGATGTCATGGACGGTGAGGAAGTATTCGGCAATCTCCAATTTTCGGATAAGCGCCAATTCCTTTTTCAAGATTTGGCAGACGTTATCCGGAATGATACCGTGATAGCGCGTCTTCGCGCCTTCCCATGAAAGATTTTCGAGATGCTGCTGCGCCGTCTTCCCCGGTGGCACCGGCTCGTGCGGATAATTGTATTTGAGATCGTCGAGCTTGAATGTGACCCGGTTTGCAAAACGGACCGTTTCTGCAATCGCTTCCGGCGCGGCGAAGAACAGATCGGCCATCTCCTGTGGCGTTTTCAGATGACGTTCTGCATTCGCTTCGAGCAATCGCCCGGCTTCATCCAGCGTGACGCCTTCTCGGATGCAGGTGACAACATCCTGCAACTCGCGGCGCTCAGCTACGTGATAGAGCGCATCATTGGTGGCGATGAGCGGGATACCGGCACTGCGCGCAGTCTTTTTCCACATTAGAAGACGGCGCAGATCGTCGCCGCGATGGGGCATGGAGATGCCGAGCCAGACACGATCAGGCGCGACGATCTTCAGCTTTTCGACAAGCGCCTGGACCTCGTCGAAACCACACTGAGTATTTGTTTTATAGATTTTGGGGGATACCCCCCCTACCCCCTCATCCTTCAAGGCCAAGTCCTTGTTCCAGAACCGCTTTGGGGGTGCGACGGTAAGCGCCGTACGGCTGGGATGGGGCGGCACCACAACCAGCAACAGACCGTCCTGCCATTTGAGAAGATCATCGAGGGTTAGCAGGCACTCGCCTTTCGGGGCGCGCAGCTTGCCGGCACTTAGCAGGCGACAGAGATGGCCATAGGCTTTGCGGTCCGTTGGATAGGCAAGGATATCCGGCGTGCCGTCCACGAAGACGAGCCGGCAACCGACGAGTTGCTTCGTGATGGGCTCGTCCTTTTCCTTCAGTTCTTCAAATGCGGAGTACATGCGAACCACGCCGGCCAGCGTGTTGCGGTCGGCGATGCCGATGGCGGCGTATCCCAGCAGTGCCGCGGCGTGTGCGAATTCCTTGGGATGCGAGGCGCCGCGCAGGAACGAGAAATTCGTCGTAACGCCGATTTCCGCATAGGTTGTCACGCAAATACTCCATGCAGATACCAGCGCGGATTGCCCGTCTCGCGCAGATAGAGACCGTCGCGATAAAGCCAGAAGCGGTTGCCGTTCGTATCTTCCACGCGGAAATAATCGCGCGTCGACTGTGGCGTCAGATGCCGCCACCATTCCATCGCGATGCGCTCTGGCCCTTCGACCAGCACGACATCGTGTTGAACACGGCGCCAGCGGAAACGGCGCGGCGGGCTGGCGGGAATGGCGGCGATGGTTTCGACTTCCTCCGGCTTGGCGAGAAGACGCAATGGCCGACGCGGCGCTTCTTCCTTGCGCCGAACTTCCCAGCTGGATTTCGCGCCTCGCACTTCCTGTGCGGGTAATGCCGCGCCCGCGGCTTCGGGGATATGTGTGTCGTTGGCCTGAAAAGCCAGAACACGGTGCGCGCCGAACCGGGCGGAAAGCCGGTCGATCAGGAAACGGATCTCCCGCTCCGCATTGAGATCGGCGCTGAAATCGGCGGCGGCGCCTTCCTGGCGCTGCGTGCGGCTCGCGGAAAGCCGGATGAGATCGAAACCAAATCCGGGATCGAGCGGATCGGCGAGCGCATCAAGCTTTTCGCGAAACAGGCGCTCGATGACCTTGGGCTCGCGCGTGGGCGATCCAGTTTCCACCGCGATACGCATGACGGTACCATCAGCGCGGAAGAATGTGGTTTCCAGACGCCGCGCACCTTCGCCCCGTTTCTCCAGCGCTTCACAAAGCGTTTCGGCCAAAGACACCAGCGAGGCAAGGATCACCTCTTCGGTGGCGATGGGTTCGGGAAAATTCCGTTCCGCACTGTAATCGGGAAGCGGAATGCGCGGCGAGATCGGCTTTTCTGTTTTGCCGAGCGCGGTTTCCAGCGTGAACACCATCGCCGAACCGAAACGTGCGGTGAGTTCGCGGCGGTCGCGATGGGCCACCTGCCCTATTGTCTTGAGGCCCGCGCGGCGGAAGGCATGTGTGGTCACGGGGTCGAGGAACAGCGCTTCGATGGGCAGCGGTTCGGTGACGGCCATCTCTTCGCCGGGTTCAACGACGAGACCATCGCGATGGCGGGCGCAGGCGCGCGCGGCCATCGATGTTCCAGCAAGCGCGCCGCGCACAACGAAGCCTTGGACACGCAAGGCTGCGAGGATGCGGTCCAGCAGCGCTTTCTCCCCACCGAAAAGATGTGTGGCGCCGGTGACATCGAGCAGCAGCGCGCGTGGCGGATCGAGGGCGACGAACGGCGTGAAACGGTCACACCAGTCAGCGATGTGCTCCAGAAGCTTGCGGTCGGCACCGTCATTCGCTGCCATGACCTTGAGTTCGGGCAGCATGGCGCGGGCATTGGCGAGGGGCTGGCCGATGGAAAGACCGAGCGATGTCGCCCGGCGATCCAGCGCGGAGAGACGCAGCGCATTCTTCTCCTTCGCCACGACGACCAATGGCGGCGCTTCGCACGGCGGCTCCGCCGAAAGCGTGCGCGCTTGCCGCGCTTTCCACCGGCGCTGCAGCCTATCGGTCGCCAGACGCGGAAACCACAGCGCGATGATGCGCCGCGATCCCGAAAGCGGGCTCCCGGAAGAGACCTTCATCGCAATTCCACTCCATGACCCAATGTCCCGTGCGCCCATGGCGGTTGCGAACGAGATCCGTTTCGAAAACCGGCTGGCCCCAGTTTTCATTTTCTTTCGAAGATGCTGCCCCCCGGATCAGCCAGCGCGTTTCCGCCGTGCTGGCTTCGGGTTTGACGGCAAAGCGCAACAGAAAGGCGGTGACGTTCTTTTGGGCCGCAGCCAGCGTGAGGCGGCGGCTCGTTACCATGTCGAGGATTTTCGGGGCGCCGGGAATCTCGATCATGATGGCGCCGAGCGCAGCGCAGGTGAGAGCATCGGAGGCCGCCTTGATCGCATCGTCTGCATGCGCAGTGCAGACGAGAAGAATCTGCGACGGATCGAGGCCGAGTTCGAGAAACCCAGTGGCGGAGAGTTCGCCGAATTCCACAGCCGAAAAATCCTGCCGGATCCAGAGGATTTTCTTTTTGCCGGCCACGCGCGCCGCAAGACCGGCGGTGAAGGCGGTGGCAGAGGTTTCGGAATTCGTGGCGGCATAGACTTCGTGCAGCGCACCGCGCTCAAGTCCGCCCTTCAGAACCGCGTCAGCCGGCGCGAAACCCAGCGGAACACGCGCATTGCTGACCAGCGTTTCCAGACCAGCGCTGGCAAGCGTAGCGCGAAGCTTCTCGAGTTTTTCCGCCGTGCCGACCATGCAGGTTCACGCCGCGCGTCCCGAACGGCCCATGGGGGCATCCATCCGCTTCATGCAGCTTTCCGACAGCGGGCAAGCATTGCAGCTGGTTTGAAATGCCTTGCAGGTGTTCTGCCCGAGGCGTTTCAGATGCCAGTGGAATTCATAAAGATCGTCGGCGCTCATATCGTTCGCCGCTTCCATCACCGCATCATAGACATCCTCGGTTTCGGCATTCGGTTTCACGAAGCCGAAGCGGCGCAGGATGCGGATAATGTGGGTATCGACGACGAAGCTGCGCTTCTTGAGCGCGCTGAAATTCAGCGTGGCGGCGGAGATCTTCCGGCCCACCCCGCGGATCTGCTCCAGCCAGACCAGCGCCGTGTCCACGTCCAGACCGGCTAGGAATTCCATATCGACGGTGCCGGCACGGGCGCGGACGTGGAGTAGCGCGTCCTTCAGTTCCCGCGCCTTCTTGTCGGCGAACTGAACGCCTTCCAGCGCCGCCTCGATCTCGGCCACAGGCGCATCCGCCAACGCTTCGGGGCCGCTGAAACGGTTCAGGAGGCGCGTAAAAGCGCGGTCGGACTGCCAGTCCATCGTGCGGCTCGAAATGAAGCTGCGGATGAACTGGTTGATGGCGCTGACGCGAAATCCGGCACGGTCCCGCCCGAAGGCGATCTTGAGACGGTCCCGGATGGACCGGAGGTCGGCCGATTGGCCGGAAAAGAGGTTCGTTTGCATGAAAAGAGGATAGAACAAATAAAGAACAAACGTCAAGGGTCTCCATCCAAGATTCTGAAAAACCCTTCTCTATCAACCGCTTGATGCAAAAAGCGCCGCCCGCCCAAAGGCGGGCGGCACCCAAGGGACAGCGTTCCAGAGGAAGCTTCAGGGAACTTCGATTTTCGCTGCGTACGGCCATCTTCAGTTTCACTCCGCTTTGCCGGGAGCGCCTGCGCCATGCGGGCCGTGGTGCCAACCGCCATGACCTTGCGGGCCGCCCATGCGATCACCATGATCGAAGACCTGCTTCTGATCCGGCGACAGGGAATCGTAGAGCGCTTTCAATGAGGGCTGTTCCGCCGTCAAATCGGCAAGACGATGCTGCAGCATGTCCCGCATCCGCGCCTGACGCTCGAGAATGTTGTGACCGCCGTCCATATGCGGCTGACGGGCGAGGCACGAATCTTCGTGGGACTTGGCGGAGCCGAGCACCGTCTGCTTCCAACCGTCGAACAGCGGCCGCTGCGTATCGTTGAGCGAAAGCTTCGCCTCGATATAGGCAACACGGCCGACATTGCGCGCATAACGGTCGGTGCACATCCGCTTGTGCCAAGCAGCCATATCCATCTTGCCAGCCATCTCACGCGGATGATCCGCGGCAAGCGCATGGCTCGCGGTACCGCCTGCGAACATTGCGCCGCTCACACAGGCGCTGAGCAAAATCTTCCGAAAGGACATATCACTTACCTCTAAACCACGCGGAAAAGTCTAGACTGCACGAGGTCCGGGCGAACTTAAGCTTGCGTAATTGCCTGTCTTAAACTGTCGAGCGCATGGAGCCCCCGCCAGCTTTGCGACAAATATGAATGACGGAACTTTTAGGAAGCGTCGCGCGCGTAAGCCCGCGCCACGCGATCGGCGACACGGGAAGCCTCGCCCTTCGGAATAGCGGCGCGCAATTCGGACATCACATCCTGATAATAAGTAAGATTGTGCGCCGTCAGTAGCATGGCGGCGATGATCTCATTCGCCTTCACCACATGATGCAGATAGGCGCGGCTGAATTGCGTGCAGGCGACACAGCGGCATTCTGCGTCCAGCGGGCTCGGATCTTCCGCGTGCCGCGCGTTGCGCAGATTGAGCGTGCCTTCGCGGGTAAACGCTTGTCCGTTGCGGCCCGAGCGCGTGGGGATCACACAATCGAACATGTCGATGCCGCGCAGAACCGCGCCGACAAGATCATCCGGCTTGCCAACACCCATCAGATAATGCGGGCGCTCCGGCGGAAGATGCGGAACGACAGCGTCGAGCGTTTCGAACATCGCGGTTTGCGGTTCGCCCACGGCGAGACCGCCGACGGCATAGCCATCGAAGCCGATCTCTTTCAGCGCTTCCGCCGAACGCTGGCGCAGATGCGGATAGACGCCGCCTTGCACGATGCCGAAACAGGCATGTCCTGGCTGTTGGCCAAATGCCGCCTTGGACCGCTCCGCCCAACGCATCGATAACGCGAGTGATTTCTCGATGTCCTTTTCCGTCGCCGGAAAAGCAGGGCATTCGTCCAACACCATCTGGATGTCGGAACCGAGCAGACGCTGGATTTCCATGGCGCGCTCTGGCGAGAGGAAGTGTTCGCTTCCGTCGATATGCGAATGAAAGCGGACGCCCTCTTCCGTGATCTTGCGAAGCTTTGACAGCGACATCACCTGGAAGCCGCCGGAGTCCGTGAGGATTGGCCGTTCCCAGCCCATGAACTCGTGCAAGCCGCCCAGCTTGGCGATGCGCTCGGCGCCGGGGCGCAACATCAGGTGATAGGTATTGCCAAGCAGGATATCCGCGCCGGTTTCACGCACCTGCGCCGGCAGCATTGCCTTCACCGTCGCGGCAGTACCCACCGGCATGAAGGCCGGCGTGCGAATATCACCGCGCGGCGTCTTGATGACGCCGGTGCGCGCCTTGCCATCGGTAGCCGATATCGTGAATTCAAAACCGCTCATGGCGTACGCAATAGCAGGCAGGCATCGCCATAGGAATAGAACCGATAGCGCTCGCGGATTGCTTCGGCATAAGCGGCCTGCATGATCTCGAGCCCCATGAAAGCGCTGACCAGCATGAAGAGCGTCGAGCGCGGCAGATGGAAATTCGTCAGCAGCACCTCCGCCGTTTTGAAGCGATAACCGGGCGTGATGAAAATGTCGGTTTCGCGCGCCATCGCATGCAGGCGGCCATCTTCCGATGCGGCGCTTTCCAGCGTGCGTAGGCTGGTGGTGCCGACAGCGACGATGCGCGCCCCGGCATCGCGCACGCGGTTGAGGCGGCTCGCCGTTTCAGCAGAGAGCGTCGCCCATTCCGAATGCATTTTGTGCTCGGCGGTATCGTCCGCCTTGACCGGGAGGAATGTGCCGGCGCCGACGTGCAGCGTGACGGTATCGCGCGTAATGCCACGTTCTTCCAGCTGGGCTATCAGCTCCGGCGTGAAATGCAGCCCGGCAGTGGGCGCGGCAACCGAGCCCTCATGCTGTGCGAAGATGGTTTGATAATCGACAAGATCTTTCTCATCCGCCTTGCGCTTGCCGGCGATATAAGGCGGCAACGGCGTTTCACCTGCGGCCGCGATCATCGCGTCCAGCCGCGCGCCGGCAAGCTCGAAACCCAGCTCGACCTGGCCGCCGTCGCCAACAGCCAAAACTTTTGCCCTCAGACTCTCGCCCAGCAACACCAAATCGCCACTTTCGAGCTTCCGTGCTGGGCGCACGAAGCTGAGAAATCGATCCGGCGCGATGCGCTTGTGCAGCATCACCTCGATCTTGGGGTTCGTGGTTCCGCGGGCGATGCGATTGCCGCGCAGCCGCGCCGGAAACACCTTCGTGTCGTTCAGGACAAGCGCATCACCGCTGTCGAGATAGTTAGGCAGTTCGCGCACGAAGGAATGCTCCAATGTTCCATCGCCGCGCACGACTAGCATGCGCGCGCTGTCGCGTGGCGAGATCGGGCGAAGAGCTATGAGATCTTCGGGAAGCGTGAAATCAAAATGCTCTGTGCGCATGGATCAGAGAGAGTGATATTTATCCGTGTGTCAGCCAAGATAAAAAATTCATCGGGCGGTCGATAGCGCTCAGCAAGCATTGTCCTTATCCGTATAATGAACCACTTGGCCGCTGGTTTCGGCCAACGCCCGCACGACTTTCAGCGCGGTGTCTTTGTCGATCGCACCTATTACGTCCAACACTGAATTATAAAAATCTTCTCGCAAAAGCTCTGTCGTCAAAGGAACTACGGCTTTGGCGTAAGAACTCATTGCGCGTTCGCGCATGGTCAACGCCTGGGTAAAGATTGCAAAGTTCTTGATCGCTCCATTTTCAGTCACAGCATAAGATTGAAGAAGATCGATGTCTCTCATTTGCTTCATCATCATACCCGTGAAATTCAGTCGACGAATCTGTTTGTTTATAAATTCGTCCCGTTGATTTGAGTCATCGAACGCATTTGGCGGAAGCGGAGGGGTGGAGGCCTCGCTGGCAACGGAAAGTGGCGAATGGCTACGTCGGGCCTTTTTTGCTGAGGCGATCCATCCCCACCATGTCCTCTCAGGAACTTGAGCAAACACTGCCCTTAGGGAACCCCAATTCTTCGCTCCGTGCGCTTGCAAGTGTTCGCCGATCGCCTTGATGGCTCGCGCTCGAAGAGCCTTTTGAGTAACGCGCCCCGTTGCAGAGACCGATTTATTAGCATTCCCCATTTAGCGCCACCTCGCTGCAGCAATAAGCACGATGGATTGATTTCGACGTCAAAATTACTGATCTAGGCGGCTAGCAATTTGTGATACCTGCGCCGATAAAATCTCCAAAGCATTCTTCTTTTCCTCGGAATAGTTGTAGCGGTCATATATGTGCCGAACACCAGGAGCCGAATGGTTTAGGACACGCTCAGAAACCTCGGCACGCACTCCGCCGCGAGCCATCAAGCTGCAGGCTGTTCGGCGCAAATCATGCAATGTCCAAATTGGAACTTCATCCTTCATGATGGCCGCCATTTCGCATTCCAGTCGCGACTTGGATTTGCTGAAACCGCCATATCCGGTCTGGCCAGTCTTTCCAAAAAGATAAGGGCCTTCCTTGCGGAGAATAGAGCTGAGCAGTGCGAGCACGCTCGCCGTGAGGTGCACCACATGCGAGACGCCATTTTTTGAAAACTGTGAGGGGATTGTCCACGAATCTCCACGAATATCGCACCACCGCATATTTGCGACTTCGGAGCGGCGCTGCCCCGTGAGAAGCAAAACCCTCACGATCGTGTTGAATTCCTGATGAACGGAGTCCGCAGTCAAATTCCAAAGCGCGCGAATTTCTCCGTCGGTCAATATCCGTTCCCTTGCACGCGCCCTGGGGCTCGATCGCGCCATGCCGCGAACAATCGGCACATTGAACTTCTCATCACGAATGGCATACCAACAGCAGGCTTTTCGGAAATGAGCCAATACCCGGTCGGAAATGACCGGACCGTGGTTTTCCGCGATCGTATCCAGCATTTTTACGACATCGCCGCGTCGCAATTCTCTCACGGCCATTTTTCCCAACGTCGGCCGCACATATTTTCCGAAACACCAAGCTATTTGTTTTGCGCTTCGAAGTTGCCTGGTCTCGACATATTTGACCAAGAATTGATCAAGCATCTCATTCACTTTGATCGATCTTGAGACAGATCGCTCAATATCTCGATCATGCTGGGGATCGGTTCCCGCTTCGACTCGCGCGCGTTCCTTTGTTGCCCTCTTGCGCGCTTCATGGAGGGTGATCTCGCGGCTGTTCCCGAGCGTCATCCAGCGCTGCCGTCCGCTCTCTGGCGCGGGGTATTTCAAAGCGAAGGTTATCAGCCCACTGTCAAGTTTACGGGCCATAAAGCCGGGAATGGTGCCATCGGAAATTAGCCCGCCCGACCCCAGACCCTCCAGGCTTTCCTCGTTGATTTCTGCCCTCATAGTCCCACCTGCGAATATCATCCGATGACTTAATCGGCTCCGATTGGTCCGGACTAGATCATCACGACTTGCGGCCGACAAAAAAATGTATGCCGAGTGCCTTCGTCCACACCGGAGTCACCACCAATATCGAGTCAATGGTTGAATATCGCTATTCGCGAATTTTGGCACCTCGCTGCCATTGTGTCGGCGCGAAAAGTGGCACTGCCAAACGGAGTGACGGGCAAATTCTGGCAGTGAATCAGGCTGGAATGGCAGACTGCCAAGTTGCAGACACGTTGCAAAAAAAAGCGCGCTTTCGCGCGCTGTTTTTATTGGTGAGCCCGGATGGTTTCGAACCATCGACCCTCTGATTAAAAGTCAGATGCTCTACCACTGAGCTACGGGCTCGCCAGACGGGGCGGACCATTAGTGGACCCTGCCTCCCCGGTCAATGTGCGGGAAGGCCTATTCCACCCGCATTTTGACGATCTTGTCCGGCTCGCCGGAAATTGCGCCGTTGTTGTGCTCGCCACCTTTCTTGATGGCGTCCACATGTTCCATGCCTTCAACGACCTCGCCCCAGACGGAATATTGGCGGTCAAGCCAGGGCGCATCCGCAAAGCAGATGAAGAACTGGCTGTTGGCGCTGTTGGGATTGCTGGTGCGGGCCATCGAGATGGTGCCGCGTTTGTGCTTCTCGTTGGAGAATTCGGCCTTCAGATCGGGAAGATCGGAGCCCCCCGAGCCCGTGCCTGTGGGATCGCCGGTCTGCGCCATGAAATCCGGAATCACGCGATGGAAGACGATGCCGTCATAGAAACCCTGCCCTGCAAGCTGCGTGATACGCTCCACATGATTGGGCGCAAGGTCGGGGCGCAGCTTGATCTTCACCGGACCGGATTTGAGTTCCATCACCAACGTATCAGCCATTTTTCTTCTTTCTTTTTTCGTTGCAACGTTTCACCAGCAGCTCGGCGACATGCGGCGTGAGGAACGGCGCGACATTGCCGCCCAGCATCGCGACCTCTTTCACCAGTTTCGATGCGATCGACAGATAGCGCGGGTCGGCCATCAGGAAGACCGTTTCGATATCGGGGGCGAGCCGCTGGTTCATGCCCACGATCTGGAATTCATATTCAAAGTCGGTCATCGCGCGCAGTCCGCGCACCACGATACCCGCGCCCACTTCGCGCGCGAAGTCCACCTGCAGTAGTTCGCCGAACTGCCTTACTTCGATGGTGCCGCCGTCCTTGGTGAGATCGGCCGCTTCGTGCTGCCACATCGCAACGCGCTCTTCATAGGAGAATAAAGGGTTCTTGCCAGTGCCCGTTCCAACGCCGATCACCAGATGATCGACGAGCTTGAGCGCGCGTTTGACGATGTCGAAATGCCCCAGCGTCGGCGGATCGAATGTGCCGGGATAGAGCCCAATGCGTTTCATGGCACCCCTCTCACGGCCTAAGAGGCCGCTTCGTCTGAAACGTCGGCGATCCGCTCGACCGACACAACCCGCTCGTCTTCACCCACACGGAACACCGTAACACCCTGTGCCGAGCGCCCCTGGATGGAAATGCCGCTGACGGCGACGCGGATGATCTGGCCCTGATCGGAGATCAGCATGAGGTCGTCGGATTCCTCGACCGGGAAGGCGGCAATGATGGCGGCATTCTTCTTGCCCATGCCCATCGCCACGATACCCGAACCGCCGCGTCCGGTGACGCGGTATTCGTAAGACGATGTACGTTTGCCGAAGCCGCTTTCCGACATGGCAAGCACGAACTGCTCGCGCGCGCCGAGCGCCGCATAACGCTCCTGCGTAAGCGTCGCTTCCTCGGTGCTGTCATCGGCGTCATCCGGCTCTTCAGCCTGCGCTTCTTCCTCACCGGTGGCTGCGCGGCGCGCCGCATTGGCTTGCTTGAGATAGGCGCGCGCTTCGGCAGTGGTGGCATCGGAGTGATGCAGCAAGGTGAGACTGACCACTTCGTCGCCCTTCGCCAGCTTCACGCCGCGCACGCCGGTGGAGTCACGGCCCTTGAACACGCGAACGTCGGTCACGGCGAAGCGGATGCACTTGCCGCTACGGGTGGTGAGCAGCACATCGTCCTGCTCGGTGCAGATCTGCACGTCCACGATGCCGTCGCCCGGATCGAGCTTCATGGCGATCTTGCCGCTCTTGTTGATATTCACGAAGTCGGACAGCTCATTGCGCCGCACATCGCCAGACTTGGTGGCGAATACGACGTTGAGCTTCTCCCATGCACTCTCGTCTTCGGGCAGCGGCAGGATGGTTGTGATGCGTTCGCCTTCGCTGAGCGGCAGAAGGTTCACCATCGCCTTGCCCTTACCCTGAATGCGCGCTTCGGGAAGGCGCCAGACCTTGAGCTTATAAGCCATGCC
>JAFECP010000034.1:0-10900 GCA_018242105.1 Pseudomonadota bacterium | reverse complement strand
CGGCCCTGCACGCGGTATTCGGCGATGGGCGTACGCTTGATGTAACCGGCGTGGGTGACGGTGATTGCCACGTCTTCGCGCTCGATCAGCGCTTCATCTTCGATCTCCACGTCGGCATCGACCAGTTCGGTGAGGCGCGGCGTAGCGAATTCATCTTTGATCGCCTTCAACTCGTCTTTCACGATCGTCAAAACGCGCGGGCGCGAGCGCAGAATGTCGAGATAATCCTTGATCGCTTCGCTGAGCTTGGCCACCTCATCGCCGATTTCGTCGCGGCCCAGAGCCGTCAAACGCGCGAGGCGGATTTCCAGGATGGCCTTGGCCTGCTCTTCGGACAACTTGATCGTGCCGTCTTCCAGCATGATATGGCGCGGATCGGCGATGAGCAGCACCAGCGGCGCCACATCCTTTGCGGGCCAGGCACGCTCCATCAACTGCTCGCGGGCCGTGGCCGTGTCGGGCGCATTGCGGATGAGATGGATCACATCGTCGATGTTGGCGACGGCGATGGCAAGGCCGACCAAAATGTGCCCGCGGTCGCGCGCCTTGGCGAGTTCGAAGCGCGTGCGGCGCATCACCACTTCCTCACGGAAGGCAGTGAAAGCTCCGATCAACTCCTTCAAATTCATGATCATGGGGCGGCCGGCGTTCAGCGCCACCATGTTCACGCCAAAACTCGTCTGCAGTTCGGAGAAGCGATAAAGCTGGTTCAGCACCACTTCGGCCGATGCATCGCGCTTGATCTCAATGACCACCCGCATGCCGTGGCGGTCGCTCTCGTCGCGGATGTCGCCGACGCCTTCGATGCGCTTGTCGCGCACGAGTTCTGCGATCTTCTCCTGCATGCGCGCCTTGTTCACCTGATAGGGAAGCTCGGTCACGACGATGGCTTCGCGGTCCTTGCGGATTTCCTCGATGGTGCAGCGTGCGCGCATGAGGATCGAGCCGCGGCCGCGCGCCAGTGCGCCGCGCGCCGCCTGCTTGCCGATAATGAGGCCCGCAGTCGGAAAATCCGGACCGGGCACGATCTCGGTCAATGCATCCATGCCGATGGACGGATCGTCGATGTAGGCCAGGCAGGCGTCGATCACTTCACCCAGATTGTGCGGCGGGATGTTCGTCGCCATGCCAACGGCGATGCCGCCGGCGCCGTTGACGAGCAGGTTCGGAAAGCGCGCAGGAAGAACGACCGGTTCCTTTTCGGAGCCGTCGTAATTGTCCTGGAAGGGCACCGTGTCCTTGTCGATGTCTTCGGATAGCGCATGCGCGATCTTCGAGCGGCGCGATTCTGTGTAACGCATCGCCGCCGGCGGATCGCCATCGACGGAGCCGAAATTGCCCTGCCCGTCTATGAGCGGCGCGCGCATGGAAAAATCCTGCGCCATGCGCACCAAGGCGTCGTAGATCGATTGGTCGCCGTGCGGATGGTACTTACCCATCACGTCACCGACGATCAGTGCCGATTTGCGATAGGGCTTGTTCCAATCGCGGCCGTTCTCATGCATCGAATAGAGGATTCTCCGATGCACCGGCTTGAGGCCGTCGCGTGCATCCGGGAGGGCGCGCGAAACGATGACGCTCATGGCGTAATCGAGGTAGGAACGCTTCAGCTCGTCCTCGATGGCGATGGGCAAATGCGGAGAGCCGCCCGGTGGGGGATTGGCGGCTGAGGTGTCGCTCAAAATACTTTCCTTTTCAATGCCTTACGGCATGGCCGGAATAGGCCAGAATCCACCCGGTTTTGTAGCATTTCGATGACTGATTCCGCTACCGATTATTGCGCTGCGATGCGGCTCTGGATGGCGGCCAAACGGTCCATCACGAAGGTCATGTTGTAGGCCAGCATGAGGCGGTCCGGGGCGGATTCGCCGCCCTTGTAGCCATAGGTGATCCCGAGCAACGCGCCAGTTTGGGCATCCACCACCGGACCACCGGAAAAGCCGGGCCCGGCATCCGAAACGAAGCCGAATGCTGCAGGCCAGAATTGCCGGATGACACCACGCGAAACGCGCAGCTTGCCATCCGAACCTTGACCATAGGCAATGACCTCCTCGCCTTGCGACGGCGTCGCGGCCGGCAGGGCCGCCATACGCGAGGTGCGGAAATAGAGAAGATCATAGCCATCCACCACGCCGATCACGGATTTCGGATCGAGCATGTTGGCGTTATGCGCGTTGGTGACGGCGATGCCGGGGGCAATCACCACCGATGCGCCGTCATGCGTTCCCAGCATCCAGTCCCGGCTGTGAAGCGGCACATATGATTGCTCAAGTCGCGGAAACGCGAATCCATCTGCCGGCGTGCCGAACGATCCCGTTCCGCACGCACTCAAACCAAGGGCCAGAGCGAGGGCCGCCAGGCAAGGCAGACGCATAGTCATGCCGGGATCAAAATGGAATTTCGTCGTCCAATTCGCTGCGGTCGAAATTGCCGGGCGAAGAGTCGTTCGAAGCCGCGCTGCTGCGCGTCATGGCGCTGCCGCCTTCGCCGCGCGTATCGAGCATGGTGAGTTCGCCGCGGAAATTCTGCAGCACAATCTCGGTCGAGTATTTGTCCTGACCGTCCTTGTCCGTCCACTTGCGCGTCTGCAGCGAGCCTTCGACATAAACCTTCGAGCCCTTGCGCAGATATTTCTCCGCGACCTCGGCAAGGTTCTTGTTGAAGATCACCACGCGATGCCATTCGGTCTTCTCCTTGCGCTCGCCAGAGGCCTTGTCGCGCCAGCTTTCGGAGGTTGCGATCGACAGGTTCACCACGGGATCGCCGCTTTGCAGGCGGCGCGTCTCCGGATCTTTGCCCAGATTGCCGACCAAAATCACTTTGTTGACGCTACCCGCCATTGTTCTTGCCTTTCATGCTTATCGGCCGCGACCCTATCGTTTCGGGACCACATGCGGCTATTGCCGGTTTATGTGTTCGTATTTTGTTCACATGTCAATCCCCAGCAAAAACACCTCTGAAATCAAAGCGCTCGCTGAACCATTGGCAGAAGTTGCATCGCGCCGAAGACGCTCAGGTGGTGTTCGTCCCGATAAAGCGGTTTGTCATCCATCGACAATTCGCATTTGCCCGTCGCACACAGGATTTCATGCGGATAGAGGATCTGGGCGCCGTAACGATCCTGCATATGCTTCAGGGCCGCGAAGATGAACTTCTGATGCGCCAGATATTTCGAAAGGCTGTGGGTGAGCGCGCGGTCGTCACCGTTCATCCGCATATGCGCCATCATGCGCGGCACCGAGTACCCGGCTTCGGGCACGGAAGCGACGATCACGACATGCTTTCCCGCCGCAGTGAGTTTGCGCACCGTGCGTTCCAGCCCACGATAAAATACTGCCTCTGTTGAAACACGGTCGATGCCTTCGCCCTCAGCATCGTGCGGGAATACCCGCCAGTCGCCCTCGCCACGTGCGGTGCCATAGGCATTCTTGCTCCACCGCGCATCGAGGATCACTTCGCGGATTGCGGATCTTGTTACCAACCTGGCGACAGCATCGTTGAACGGTTTGCACTTGGGCGCATCAGGACGCGCGACGCCAAGCAACGGCGCGCAGCTATCGGTTCCCGCGAACAGGCCAGCGCGCCCGGTCTGCTCGGCGACCTTCTGAACCGCAGGCAAAAGCGCGTCAGCGTGAGAGTCGCCCCATAAGAGGAACGAAGGTTGAGCGGCCTTTGTGCTGCCGATGCGGCACAGACGTCCGTTGCGGACATCATGCGCCGTGAGCCCGAAACAGATGTCCATGCGGGGTTCGTGATCGCGCTCCTCCGCCAATATCTTGCGGATCTCCGGCTGCAGGCGTTGGGGAACGCCTTTCGCGGACGCGACGGCAGCCCCGCACAACGCGGTCACGGTCATGGCTGCCGCGGCTCCGCCGAAGAGTGCGCGCCACTCCAATCCACGATGTTTGCGGATCGGCCGTTCGATGAACCACCACGAAAAGACCGCCAGCCCGAAACACAGCGCGATGCAGGCATAGATTTCCCAGGGATGCAGTGCGCGATTGAGTGCGATCTGTGTGAACACCAGCACGGGCCAGTGCCAGAGATAGAGCGAATATGAAATGAGGCCGACGAACACGACCGGCTTGGCCGATAAAGCGCGCGCCACGATATTGGTTTGCCGGCCGGCATAGATCACAAGTGCCGCACCCAAACATGGCGCCATGGCTGCGACACCGGGAAACGGCATCCAGTGATCATAGGTCCATATCGCCCACCCGATGAGAAACAGGCCAGCAAGCGCCACGGCGTCGCGCCACCGCCGGGACAAATCCGGCAAGGGTGCGATGGCAACAATCGCACCCAGCATAAGCTCCCACATGCGCGATGGCAGAAGATAGAACGCCGTGGACGGCGACTGCTCGCTGGCCCACACGCTGAATGCAAACGACAATAGAAGCAGCGCCCCAATGACGGCCAGCAGGCGTGGGCGCGAAGATGTGCCCGTGAGCAGAAGCACGGCGGGAAACAGCAGATAGAATTGCTCCTCCACCGCAATCGACCACAGATGCAGAAGCGGCTTGAACGAGGCTGCCAGATCGAAATAGCCAACTTCGCGCCAGAACTCGAAATTGGCAGCGAAGAACGCGGTAGCGACGAGGCTTTTCGCATAGGCTTCGAAGTCCAGCGGGAAGAGCAATATCCATGCGGCAAGGGTGGCCACGGCAAGCATGGCGAACAGCGCCGGAAAAATGCGCCGGATGCGGCGTTCGTAAAAATGCCGGACGGTGAAGCGGCCATCCGCCGTCTCACGGTGGATGATCCCGGTGATCAGAAAGCCGGAGATGACGAAGAATATATCGACGCCCACAAACCCGCCGGGCGCCTGCCAGAAGCCACAATGGTAGAAGACCACCGCCAGAACGGCGACGGCACGCAACCCGTCCACGTCCGGGCGGTAGCGGAGTTCCGAGTGGCCCGGCGCACGAGGGTCTTCAAAAATCGTCATCCGGCACTACCTAAACAAGCACGGTCCCCGCACCAAATTCCCAACGCGCCACGCCGCCCTTCGCTTCCCGCGAAATCGCCGCACGGCGATAGACATCTGGCGCGGTTCTGCGTATGAGTGTTCGTTTTTTGTTCCGTTCGGAATTCGGGCATGTCAGGGCGTGGCAGGAGCCATGCGGACCCGCCCTTGCCCGGCCGGTGCAGAACCGCGCAAGCTTTCCCGTTCCGCCATTCCGTAGAGAGCCATGCTGAAGAACATCGTTATCAAGGGTGCCCGCGAGCACAATCTGAAGAACGTCGATGTGGAGATTCCGCGCGACACGCTGACCGTGATGACCGGCCTGTCCGGCTCCGGAAAATCCTCGCTCGCGTTCGACACGATCTATGCCGAAGGGCAACGCCGATACGTGGAATCGCTGTCGGCCTATGCGCGCCAGTTCCTGGAGTTGATGCAGAAGCCGGATGTGGATCACATCGAGGGCCTGTCCCCCGCGATCTCCATCGAGCAGAAGACCACGAGCCGGAATCCGCGCTCGACCGTGGGCACAGTCACCGAAATCTACGACTATCTGCGCCTGCTCTTCGCGCGCGTCGGCGTGCCCTATTCGCCAGCGACCGGTTTGCCGATCGAAAGCCAGACGGTCAGCCAGATGGCGGACCGTATCCTAGCGCTGGATGAAGGCACGCGGCTCTATCTGCTCGCGCCCATCGTGCGCGGCCGCAAGGGCGAATACCGCAAGGAATTCGCGGAGTTACAGAAGAAGGGCTTCCAGCGCATCAAGGTGGACGGCAAATACTACGAGATTGCGAATGTCCCGGCGCTCGACAAGAAGCTCAAGCATGACATCGAAGTCGTGGTCGATCGCATCGCGGTGAAGAAGGACATCGGCAATCGCCTGCCCGACTCCATTGAAACCGCTTTGGGCCTGTCCGATGGGCTGGTGATCGCGGAATTCGCGGACCAGAAGGAGAAAGACGGTTCTCCAAAACAGATGATCATGTCGTCAAAGTTCGCCTGCCCGGTTTCCGGCTTCACCATTCCGGAGATCGAGCCGCGGCTGTTCTCATTCAACAATCCGCATGGCGCCTGCCCGGCCTGCGACGGTCTTGGCACGCAGCTTTATTTCGATCCGGCGCTCGTCGTGCCGGATGCCTCTGTTTCGTTGCGCAAGGGTGCGATCGCGCCGTGGTCAAAATCCTCGTCGCCCTACTATCTGCAGACGCTGGAGGCGCTGGCGCGGCATTACAAGTTTTCGCTCAACGATCCGTGGGAAGACCTGCCGAAGAAAGCGCGCGAGATCATCCTGCACGGTTCCGGCGAAGATGAGATCAAGTTCATCTATGACGACGGCCTTCGCAGATACGAGACCAAGAAGGCCTTCGAAGGCGTCATCCCGAACATGGAGCGCCGCTATAAGGAAACCGATTCCGCCTGGATCCGCGAGGAGATGGAGCGGTTTCAGGACACCTCACCTTGCGATGCGTGTCATGGCTATCGCCTGAAACCGGAAGCGCTTGCCGTGAAGATCGGCGGGCTGCATATCGGCCAGGTCTGCGAGCAATCGATCAAAATGGTCGATAGCTGGTTCCGCGATATCGACAAGAAACTGACCAAGCAGCAGAACGAGATCGCGGCGCGCATCCTGAAGGAAATCCGCGCGCGCCTGAAATTCCTGAACAATGTCGGCCTCGATTACCTGACCATGGCGCGCGGTAGCGGCACGCTGTCGGGCGGCGAGAGCCAGCGCATTCGCCTGGCGTCGCAGATCGGTTCGGGCCTGACGGGCGTTTTGTACGTGCTTGACGAGCCTTCTATCGGCCTGCATCAGCGCGACAACGCCAAGCTGCTGGAGTCGCTGAAAGGGCTGCGCGACATGGGCAACACCGTGGTCGTGGTGGAGCACGATGAAGAAGCGATCCGCACCGCCGATCATGTGATCGATATGGGTCCCGGCGCGGGCATCCATGGCGGGCATATTATCGCCGAGGGCACGCCCGAAGACATCATGAAGAATCCCAAGAGCCTGACAGGAAAATATCTTGTCGGCATCGAGCAGATTCCCGTGCCGGCGAAGCGTCGCAAGGCCGCGAACAATCGCTGGCTAAAAGTCGTCGGCGCGAAAGGCAACAACCTCAAAAACGTGACGATGGAGGTCCCCCTCGGCACGCTGACCTGCATTACCGGCGTATCAGGCGGCGGCAAATCCACGCTCACCATCGAGACGCTTTACAAGGCAGCGGCGCGCAAGCTCAATCAGGGCCGCGAACATCCTGCGCCGCACGACAAGATCGAGGGCCTCGAATTTCTCGACAAGGTGATCGACATCGATCAATCGCCGATCGGGCGCACGCCGCGCTCCAATCCGGCGACTTATACGGGCGCGTTCACGCCGATCCGTGACTGGTTCACGGAACTGCCGGAATCCAAGGCGCGCGGCTATCAGCCGGGGCGCTTCTCGTTCAACGTGAAGGGTGGCCGCTGCGAAGCATGCCAGGGCGATGGCGTCATCAAGATCGAGATGCACTTCCTGCCGGACGTCTATGTCCAGTGTGACGTCTGCAAGGGTAAGCGCTACAATCGCGAAACGCTGGAAGTGAAATTCCGCGACAATTCCATTGCCGACGTTCTGGACATGACAGTGGAAGCCGGTGCGGACCTGTTCAAGGCCGTGCCATCGATCAGCGAAAAGCTGGAAACGCTCAAGCGCGTGGGCCTCGGCTACATTTCCATCGGCCAACAGGCGACGACGCTGTCGGGCGGCGAAGCACAACGTGTAAAGCTGTCCAAGGAGCTGTCACGCCGCGCGACGGGACGCACACTCTACATTCTGGATGAGCCGACAACAGGCCTGCACTTCCATGATGTGAAGAAGCTTCTCGAAGTGCTGCACGAGCTGGTGGACAACGGAAACACCGTCGTCGTGATCGAACACAATCTGGAAGTCGTGAAGACCGCCGACTGGGTTGTCGATCTCGGTCCCGAAGGTGGCGATGGCGGTGGTGAGATCGTGGCTTCGGGCACGCCCGAAGACGTGGCGAAAGTCGCGCGCTCCTATACCGGCCAGTATCTCAAGCCGCTTCTGAAGGCTCGCGCGCCGGAGAAGACTGCGTCTTCACGAATGAAGGCAGCGGAATAGCCTCCGGCATACCCGAAGGATCAGGCTCCGCCGGTGCCGCGTGGTTCAGCGGATCGAGCGCCGGAATTTCGTCTTTGTGCGCCGCGAGCGGCTCTTCCTGCGGCACGATGCTGGTAATCACGGCAGGCTCGGCTGCAGGGATTTCGACGATAGGCGCCGGTTCAGTCACGGGCTTTGCTTGCGGCATCGCCGCAACAGGTTCACTCGCCTCTGCTGCCAGTGGCTCGACGGATGCCATTTCGACAGGCGCTGTCACGACTTCACTCGCCTTTGCTTCCGGCATTCTCTCTTCCAATGCCTCTACATCTTTCGTCCGCGTGAACTCCGGTTCGACGCGGCGCCGTTCAGCGCCCCCCAGATGTGGTGTGGCCGTTGGCATCGCGAAAGCAGGCTCGGCGGTGGCGACATATTCGCGCGTTGAGGCTGCGTCGCGTCCGATCCGTCTGTAGGCAGCAGCGGACGCACCCGCGAAAATCGCGTTCAGAAGAAGTAGAGCGCCGGCCCAGATCGCGGCGATTGTGCCCGCATGATTCCGAACCATCTGGAACAGGGCCGTCTTGTCGTGCGAGGGCGAGAAGAGCGCAGCGGCCGCATCACCAAATTGCGAGCCGAACATGGCCCAGTCGGTCACCAGCGACAACACAATGATCGGCACGAAGAGCGCCAGGCCAATCGCCAGAAGGCGCCAGAAATTCCCGCTGCTCAGGCTCCACGATTGGAGCAACCGCACGGGCGGATCCGCAACCGCGATGGAGGCGAGGAAAAATCCGAACCTCGTGGCCAGAAACAATCCCGTCGCAACGGCGATGAAAGCCAGAACGCCGGCCATCGCCGGCGCCAGTGGAATCCCCTGCCACGCGCCATCATGACCAATCATCGGAAGCGACACGGCGATGCCCACATTGCCGGCGAATGCAATCGCCGACACCATGCCGATCACAATCACATAAAGAAGCAGCAGATTGGCGAACAGCGCCCATTCGCGCCGCGCAATAACGAAATAGGCGCTGCGCCATTCATCACCCGGTTCCAACGCCTCGCGCATCATGGGCAACGCCATGGCTGCGTTCGCGAACGCCGTCACCACGACGAGGCAGAACAGATAGAACAGCGCGAAATTGTTGAAGCTTCCGGCATCTGGACGCGGCCATACCAGCATCGCGTCGCTTAGCCGCGTCAGGAAATAGGTAACGACCATGCCGTAAAAAACGGCGGCCAGCCAACCGACGCCCAGAAGCGGCACAATGCGGCGGCCCGCAAATCCCCATGCGCGCGCAATCGTATCGCCAACAGGCAAGCTGTGCATCGAAATTCCCCTTCAGACGGTGGACTATAGCGGCCTCGCCCCACCTTGCCAGAAACATTGCCCAAGCTGGTTGACGGTGTGACAGCCCGCTTCCAGTGGTGACAGTCTGTCAGCCCGCCGTTAAGGTCAAAAGAAAAACGGGGTGAGGAATGGCAATCGCAGAATATGGAAAATACGACGCCCTTGGGTTGGCAGCGCTTGTAGCCAAAAAAAAGGTAAAGCCCATCGAACTTCTCGAAGAAGCGATCGCCCGCGCCGAGAAGCTCAACCCCAAGCTGAACGCTGTTATCTATAAGGATTATGAGAATGCCCGCGCCCGCGCAAAGGGAAAACTGCGTGGTCCATTTGCCGGCGTTCCGTTTCTACTAAAAGATATCTTCGCACTAACGACGACCATGCCCACACGGCAGGCGTCGAAGTTCATGCCGGCGTTTCCATGGATGCACAATTCGGTGCTGGTGGACCGCTTCCTCGCCGCCGGCCTGGTGCCTTTTGGCAAGACCAATGTGCCCGAATTCGGGCTAGTCGCGACGACGGAGTCACAACTCTACGGCGCGGCGCACAATCCTTGGAATCTCGATCACTCGACAGGCGGATCGTCCGGCGGTTCGGCGGCGGCGGTCGCTGGCGGCATCATCCCTATGGCCCATGCCAATGACGGCGGCGGGTCAATCCGCATTCCGGCGTCGGCTTGCGGCTTGCTCGGGTTGAAGCCGACACGCGGACGTATGACCAATGCGCCGGATTTTGGCGAAGTGATCGATGGACTCGCGACCGATCTGGTTGTCTCCAAAACCGTTCGCGACACCGCAGCAGCATTGGATGCGACGGCGGGGCCGATCCAGGGCGATCCTTATTGGGCGCCGCCGCAGCCGAAATCCTATCTCGACGCGATAAAGCGCAAGCCGAAGAAATTGCGCATCGCCTTTGCCACCAAGAAACTCGACGGCACGGATTTCCATCCCGATTGCCTGGCAGCAGTGAAGAACGCCGCGAAGATCTGCCGCGATCTTGGTCACGAGGTCGAAGAAGGCTCGCCAGCGCTGGACCAAGAGATGCTGATCCCCGCCTTCATGGCGCTGTGGGGCGGCGGATTGGCGAACGGCATCGACACCATCGCCATGCTCACCGGCCAGAAGCCGACCGAGAAGGATTTCGAAGGCACAACCTGGGGCCTCTACGAACAAGGCAAGCGCCTCAGCGCCAGCGAATATATCGGCGCGAAAGCGCAACTGCAGATGGCGGGGCGTACCGCCGCGAAATTCCACGAGAAATATGACATGTGGATTTCACCCACGTTGGCGCGCCCGCCCGTGAAGCTTGGCTTCTTCGATCTTTCCGAGCGCGACGTCGCCAAGTCTTTCGGCGCACAGATCGATTATGTGCCGTTCACAGCGATGCAGAACGCGACCGGCCAGCCGGCGATCAACCTTCCGCTCCATTGGAACAAAGAAGGGCTTCCGGTCGGGGTCCAGTTTGTTGGCCGCTTCGGAGACGATGAAGGCCTGCT
>JAFECP010000033.1:39024-47894 GCA_018242105.1 Pseudomonadota bacterium | reverse complement strand
TTGGTGAGCCGTTACCTCACCAACTAGCTAATCTTACGCGGGCCAATCTTTTGGCGATAAATCTTTCCCCTTACGGGCTCATCCGGAATTAGCTCAAGTTTCCCTGAGTTGTGCCGAACCAAAAGGCATGTTCCCACGTGTTACTCACTCGTCCGCCGCTCCCATTGCTGGGCGCTCGACTTGCATGTGTTAGGCGTGCCGCCAGCGTTCGTTCTGAGCCAGAATCAAACTCTCAAGTTATGATTCTGAGCTGGTCGCGAAACGCTCGTCGTTGTTCGCAAAACTGTTGACATGACGGAGTTTGGAAAACCGAAACCGTTGCCGGCTCCGGCGTACAAACAACATGTCTATGCTTTGCTAAAGAACGCGAGCGTTCGGATGCTCGATTTGTTTCGCCCGCAGATTTGCATCCACGAGCAAGCGATCAAGCCGCCGCCCACGTTCCCCTTCCTGTAATCACAATGTCAAAGAGCCCCGTCTTTGGGACGAAAAACCATTATCTTACAGACGGAACGCCGTTCGCAAGGAACACCCGCAATCGGCGTGGGCGCGGGTTATAGGGGGGTGGTCATACCCCGTCAACCGGAAAAAACGCGGAAAATGCGGAATTTTCTAGGCATTTGGGGATGGATATTTGCGCCGGGATTTGCTGGCGAAGGCCAATTTTTCGGATTCTTGCGCGAACCACTAGCTATTGAGGTTCCGCGGCTACAAAACGCTAAAAACCGTGGTTTTTTCGGCAAGCTGCAGCCGCCCCTGGCCGGATCGGTGCAGAAAACAGCAACCCGAAGCCGCTTGTCCGGCGCCGGCCATGCCGGACGATCGAATGCGATGTGACTTCATTCGCGAGCGCGCAGCGCATCTCGTCTCTGTTTCGCCGCAAGCACAATGTTGCGCAAAGCGCGATGCATGCAAAAAAGCAGGCCGGCGTTTCCGCCAGCCTGTCTCATTCGCGCGCATCAGTGCGGTTGATTGGAATCCGGCGGCGTGGTGTTGCTGCCGTTGGTATTGTTTGGCGTTGTGCTGTTCGGCGTGGTGTTGCTGCCGTTGGTGTTGTCAGGCGTTGTGCCGTTTGGCGTTGTGCCGTTTGGCGTTGTGCTGTTCGGCGTGCTTGTGCCGCTGTTGTTGGGCGCCTGACCCTGCGGACTGGCGGGTGCCGGTGTCGCTGTCGTGTTTGGACTGGTTGTGCTCGGCGTTTCACCCGAAGGTGTCGTCGCGGTCGTGCCCGCCGGTGAGCTGGTACTCATTGAGCTGTTGCCCGTTGCGCCGTTCGACGTCGCGCTGGTGCTTCCCGGATTGGAAAGCTGCTGCTGATTGAGTTGTGCGGTGGTCTGTTCTTCCGCGGCGTTTTCCGAAGAAGACGCTGAGGCCTTATGCCTGCGGTGATGAACCTTGTGTTTCTTGGGCTTCGCGGTGGCGGCAGGTGCAGCCGTCGTATCGGTCTGCGCTGCTGGCGCGGCTGATGTCGAAGTATTCGGCATCGTGCTCTGCGTGGAAGGAGCCGATGTCGTCTGTGCGATGGCCGGGCCGGCGGTGAGTAGAGCGGCAGCGGCCACGCCACCAAGAATTTTTGCGTGCAAGCTCATCGTGAATTCCTTTCCGTGGGCGCACGTTAATTCGCGCGGCCAAAAGCCCCCTGCTCCCGGAGATGAACGCGCGAGGAAGTTGTGCGTTCCGCCCGCTGCAATGCAAAAGGCCGGCGCATGCACCGGCCTTCGCAACTGCAAAACCGAACGGATCAGCCGCCGTAAGTCGCGCCCGGCATGTTCCAGAAATCGGCACGCGACAGATCGGTGTAGAGGATCCTATTGGCCGCATCGAAGCGGAAATCGCCAGGGCTCGCCCACACAGAAACACGATGGTTCAACGCGATCTCCAGGCGGCGCGGGCGGCCATCCGGCCCGGTTTCGACATTGCGCACCCGGCCAATCCATTTGCCGTCCGGCCCCTCCACCGGCGCATTCGCGAGCTGCTGCGAAGCTTCGGGAACAAGGTAGAGGCGCACGGAGTGCACATCTGTGTAGCGGTATGGATAGGCGTGCGGATAGTCCGTGAAATAGTAGCGCGCATCGTCGTAGCGGTGAATGTTGCGCTCATAGCGGCGGCGCTGCGCTTCATAGCGCGCGCGATCGGCCTGATATTGATCCTGCTCATTCCGATATTGCGCCTGGCGCGCCTGGTTCACAGCCGACGGCGCGTTCACATCGCCCCCTTGGCCGTTCAACGCTGCCGGCGAAGCGGTGGTGCCGCTTTGGGCTTGCATGTTCAACTGGCGGGTTTGGGCTTTTTCCTGCGGCGTGGAAACCTGTGGCGGATTGCCCGAATATTGCGCGAAACCCGGCGTCGCGAAGCTGCCGGCAAGCGCGAGTGCGGCAACGCCGCCCATAAAAAGATTTCTGGTCCTCATATCCCGTTCTCCTGCAATGCCGATGCCCTGAAACCGGCGCCCGGCAGGAAAACGCACGCACATAAGGTCTGTTCCGTCCGCGATGCGCCGGCATTTTCCGCATCCGCGCGGAACCATTCGCGCGCTCGCAACACGGCCGGAAATGCGGCTAGCCGGCAGCGGCGATATATTCGCGCAGGGATTGCGCTTCCTGCACCGTTTCGGCGATACGCGTTTTCACGACATCGCCGATCGAAACGATTCCGGTGAGCCGGTCTTCATCCACCACAGGCACATGGCGGAAGCGGCCGCGCGTCATCATCTCCATCAGTTCATCGACCGAGTCGTCTTCGCAACAGGTGGCGACGGCGCGCGTCATGTAAAGCGACACCGCTTGCGGTAACGCATTCACGCTGGCTCTTGCGAGTGCGCGAACGATGTCGCGTTCCGAGAGAATGCCGGCGAGCGATCCATCGCGCTCGCGCACGACCACCGCGCCGATGCGTTTGCTCGCGAGCAGGCACGCCGCTTCCGATAACGATGCGTCACTGGGAATGGTGACGACTTCGCGGCCCTTGTCGCGAAGGATGTGTCTGACTTGCATGCGCGCCTCCACTGCTGGAACGTCATTCCAGCGGAGCTTCGGCGCGCCGCACATCCCGAACTGCCCGGCCCCTGCTCTTCCCCGCGGCCTCTTCTTGCAGTCCTGCGGCGGGCCTTCCGGCCCCGCGGACCAGAGGATGCTGCGCCCCTCCCATGACCTTTTCAAGAATGCCGCACCTGTAATCAGCAAGGTGACTCCCAGTCAGATACAGAGAAAGAAGCATTCTCAAAGGCTTAATTTTGGAACTTTTACAACCGGCGTGCGTTTTTTTGCTGGCGGGCGTTCCACACACAGACCGGATACCCCGACGCACTTTCATCGCGACCGCGAGGAGCATTCGATATGGCCGGCACACCCGATCCTAAGAAGCCGTTTTTGTCCGACGTGAAGACGCTGCGCGAACGCGCGCGCAAGCATCTGGAAAGAGGCGCGGTAACATCGACCTATGTCGGCGATGTGAACAACACCATCGAAATCCTGCAAAGCGTGCTGGCGACGGAGATCGTCTGCACCTTGCGCTACCAGATGCACACCATCGCTGCACAGGGCATCTCCAGCGATTCCGTGAAGGAAGAATTTGCGCAGCATGCCAGAGATGAATGGGGACACGCGGTCGAAGTGGCCGGGCGCATCAATCAATTGGGCGGCAAACCGAACTTCAACCCTGAAGGCATCCTTTTGCGTTCGGCATCGGAATACGGCAAGCAGGATCTCAACCTCGTGGAGATGATCAAGGAGAACCTCGTTGCCGAGCGTATCGCCGTCGATCACTACCGCGAACTCATCCGCTATTTCGGCAATGACGATCCCGCAACCCGGCGCATGATCGAAGGCATCCTGCGTGTGGAAGAAGAACACGCAAACGACATGCACGATCTTCTGGTGGCGCATGAGGGCCGCCCGATGCTGAAAGAATAGTCTGCCCAGCATTTTCTCGAGCGGGAAAGCTTGTCCGCTTCGCGGGCAGGCTTGCCCCGCGCGCCGGGATCGATAGAAAGATTGCCCGGTGGGCAATAACGGCCCGCGGGCCTTGGGCGAAGGACGGTTTCGGGCTTGGGCATGGGCGTCACAAGCAATGGCGCGCCCGGCTACCCCTAAGTGGCAAGTCCAAGCCCTTGAGACGGCGGGAGATTTGGGGCAAAAGGCCCCGGCTTCGGCGCCAGGGGTACTCTATCTTCGTACTCTCTATATAAAGTGCCGGATCAGCGGAGCTGTGGCCGAGAGGCTGAAGGCGGCGGTTTGCTAAACCGTTATACGGTTGAAAAGCCGTATCGAGGGTTCGAATCCCTCCGGCTCCGCCACTTCCAGTTCTCCCGCTGTTCGTGGACGTTCGCGGAAGATTTCACAGACCCTGGAAAAATCAGCGCTTTGAACGACATGCGTTCGTGAGCGTCCTCGCGCTCCGCTGAAGAAATGCTTTCGACAGCGCCTTTGGTAGAACCGTGAGAGGCTACATGGTCTCAAAATGCTGAAGAGGCTAGAAGCTTTCGCCTCTCGCCATCCGGAATCAACAACGATATCGTCAGTCCGCGGCTTTCAGGCGGTAGCCAACGCCCTGTTCCGTTTGGATGAGCTGCGGCTGCTCGGGGCTGGCTTCGATCTTCTGGCGCAGCGTGCGGATATAGATGCGCAGATATTGCACGTCCGTTTCGCTGCCCCAGACTTCGCGAAGGAGTAATTTGTGGGTGAGCACCTTGCCAGCGTGCGCGACTAACACACGCAGCAGATCGTATTCGCGCGGCGTCAACTTCACCTCTTGTCCGCGGACGGTGACGATGCGGCGGACAAGATCGACGGTGAAATTGCCGATCTTGAAGAGCGGTTTCTCGCCTTCCTGCTGCAGCTTGTGGCGGACGGCGGCGCGGATGCGCGCCAGAAGCTCGTCCATGCCGAATGGCTTGGTGACGTAATCATCCGCGCCCATATCGAGCGCGGTGACCTTGCCGATCTCATCGTCACGGCTCGACAGCACGATCACCGGAACGGAGGAGTGGCCGTCGCGCAAATTTTTCAGCACATCCAGCCCGCTGATGCCTGGCAGGCCTAGATCCAGAACAAGCACGTCCACGGCATTGCGCTGAAGCATGGCGAGGCCCGTCTCGCCGTCTTCGGCTTCCAGCAACGAATAGCCTTGTGCGGTGAGGCTGGTGCGGAGGAAACGCCGGATGGCCGGTTCGTCGTCGATGACAAGAACCCGAAGCGGATTGCTCATGCCGCACGTTCTCCGATGGCGCCGGATTCCGGCGCTGGCAAAGTGATAAGGAACAGCGCGCCACTGCCATCCACTCGATTTGAAGCGAACAACGTACCACCCATGGACTCGATAAAGCCACGGCTGATCGCGAGGCCAAGGCCGGTGCCGGCGCGTTTGTTGTCGGACGCCTGCACGCGATAGAATTTGTCGAAGATGCGTTCGACATCGGCGGGCGGAATACCCGCACCGCTGTCACTCACCGACAATCGCACATGGCTACCCACCAGTTCCGCCGCCACCGATACATGCGATCCCGCGGGCGAATATTTGGCGGCGTTGTCGAGCAAGTTGAACAGCGCCTGTTCGAACAACACCGGATCGAGTCTCAGCATCGGGAGTCCGGTAGGCAGCGACAACTTCACGTCATGCTGCGCCAGAACCTTGGCGGCGCGACGCAGCGCGCTGCCGATCACGTCGGACAGATCGATCAATTCCAGCCGCGGCGCGATGGCGCCCGATTCCAGCCGCGTCATGTCGAGCAGATTGACGATGAAACGGTTGAGACGCTCCGCTTCTTCCAGAACCGAGCCGAGCAATTCCTGCTTCGCAACATCGTCCAAAGTCGAGCCATAGGTTTTCAGGCTGCTCGCCGCGCCCAGAATGGACGCCAGCGGCGTGCGCAGATCATGGCTGATGGAGGTGAGCAGCGCGGAGCGCAATCGTTCGGTCTCCGCATTCAGGCGGTTGCGGTCGATGTCCTGCGCGAGATTGACGCGCTCGATCGCCAGCGCCGCCTGATCGGCCAAAGCATCGAACAACCGCCGCTGATCGGGCGAAAGCAACGCACCCGGCTTCTCACTGTCCAGCCCGACCACGCCAACCGTGCCGCGCCCGGTGCGCATCGGCAGGAACAGCCATTGCGCGCCGGGCAGCGTGTCCGCGCCGCGCCCCGCCGCGGTGCCGTGCTCCCACACCCATTTGGCCGCGGCGAGATCGGCTTCGTCCAGCATGTCCTCCGGCGGATATCCCGCCCGCACCGACACGCTTTCGCCTTCGGGCAACAAGATCACCACACGCAGTTTCAGCATCTGCGCGAACTGGAACGCGGCGGCCCAGAGCAGATCGTCCAGCGTGAACACACCCGCAAGTTTGCGGCTGAAGAGGAACAGGTCTTCCGTCGCCTTGGCGCGTTCGCGCGCGACCACGCCCTGCGCCCGCACCCGCGCCGTCAGGTTGCTAGCGATGAACGCCACCACCGCAAAGAAAAATAGCGCGTTGACGTTCTCCGGATCGGCGACACGCAGCGTGTAAAGCGGCGGCAGGAAGAAAAAGTTGAACGCCAGTACGCTGACGAGGCTGGCGAACAACGCCGGCCACAAGCCATAGGTGATCGCGCTTGCCAGAACGCCTGTCAGGAATACCAGCGCGACGTTATTGATGCCGAGAAATTGCCGCAGCACCAGGCTGACGCCAAGCGCGCCGATGGCGAAAAGAAAGCCGCCCAAATAGGCGCGATAATCCTGTGAGGGATGAAACTGCGAAAGCCGCCGCGCTATGGGAGACGGCCCCGGCGAGGAATCACCCTGCTCGGGCACGACATGCACGCTGATGTCGCCCGCACGGCGAATAATCTCCAGCGCCGTCGAGCCGCGCCACAATTCGGAGATGCGCGAGCGGCGCGTCTTCGCTGTGACGATATGGGTGAAATTGTTGGCGCGGGCATAATCGAGAATACCGTCGGCGACACCGGCTGCGGGCACTGTCACCGCTTCGCCACCCAGCCGCTCGGCAACGCGCAAGGCTTCCGCTACCCGATCGCGTTCGACATCGTTCAGCCCGCTCGAACGCGAGGTTTCGATGGTGATGGCGGCCCATGACGCGCGCAACCTGTCAGCCAGGCGCCGCGTGTAGCGCACCAGCGCCACGCTGCCGGGGCGTTCGTCCACGCAAACCAACACGCGCTCGCCCGCTTCCCATGGACCCTGAATCGCATGGGCGCGCATGTAATTGACCATTTGCGCATCGACGCGTTGCGCCGTACGCCGCAACGCCAGCTCGCGCAACGCGGTGAGATTGCCCGGCACGAAGAAATTCTGCGCCGCGCGCTCGGCGGCATCGGGAAAATAGACTTTCCCTTCTTTCATCCGCTGCAGCAGGTCTTCCGGCGTCAGGTCGACCAGCTCAACATCGTCGGCGCGATCCAGGATGGAATCCGGCACCGTCTCGCGCACCCGCACATGGGTGATCTGCGCCACCACGTCGTTCAGACTTTCCAAATGCTGCACGTTCAGCGTGGAGTAAACGTCGATGCCGTTGTCGAGAATTTCCTCGACGTCGAGATAGCGTTTGGGATGGCGGCTGCCGGGCGCGTTGGTGTGCGCCAGTTCATCGACCAGAACCAGCTTCGGCTTTCGTTGCAGGATGGCGTCGAGATCCATCTCCGCCAGAACGCGCCCCTTATAGGGAATGCGCTTCTTGGGAACGATGTCGAAGCCCTTGGTCAGCACATCGGTTTCGATACGGCCGTGCGTTTCCACCACGCCGATGACGACATCGTTCGCGTCCATCTTGCGGCGGCGCGCCTGCGACAGCATCTCGAAGGTCTTGCCGACACCCGGCGCAGCGCCGAGAAAAATCTTCAATCGGCCGCGCCCTTCCATCCCCGCTTGCGCGAGCAGGGCGTCGGGGGACGGGCGGGCGTCGTCGGTCATTCCTTATCTTAGCGCAGACCTAGCTGCGCCGCATGGCATCCAGCGCCATGTTCAGCTTCAGCACATTCACACGCGGCTCGCCGATAACGCCCAGAAGCCGGTCCTGAACATTCTGGTCCACCAATTTGCGCACGGCAGCCTCGGAAAGCCCGCACGCCTTGGCCACGCGCGGCACCTGGAAATAGGCGGCAGCGGGCGTGATGTCGGGATCGAGGCCGCTGGCCGAACTCGTGACCAGATCGACCGGCACCGGCGTGTTCGGATTCTCTGCCTGTAGCTTCGCCGTATCGGCCTTCACACGGTCGATCAATTTCCTGGAGGTGGGCCCGAGATTGGAGCCGGAGGAATTGGCGGCGTCATAGCCATCGCCTGCGGCGGATGGGCGGCCGTGAAAATAGCGAGGGCTGGTGAAGTTCTGCCCGATCAATTCGGAACCGATGATCTTGCCGTTCTGCTCGATCAAGCTGCCATTTGCCTGGTGCGGAAACAGCAACTGCGCAATGCCGGTCATGCCGAGCGGATAGATAAGTCCGGTCACGATCGTAAGCAGCACGACCATCATGATGGCGGGGCGGATCTGGCGAACCATGTGTGTTCTCCTTAAACGAGGCCGACGGCAGTGACGAACAGGTCGATCAGCTTGATGCCGGCGAACGGAACGAGGATGCCGCCAAGGCCGTAAACCAGCAGATTGCGGCGCAGCACGCTCGCCGCGCCGACGGGCCGGTATTTCACCCCCGTGAGCGCCAGCGGGATCAGCGCCACGATGATGAGCGCGTTGAAGATGATCGCGGACAGGATGGCGCTCTGTGGCGAATGGAGGCCCATGATGTTGAGCGTCTGAAGCTGTGGATAGAAGGCCACGAACATCGCCGGCAGGATCGCGAAATATTTGGCGACATCATTGGCGATGGAGAAGGTGGTCAGCGCGCCGCGCGTCATCAGAAGCTGTTTGCCGATCTCCACGATCTCGAT
>JAFECP010000033.1:0-39018 GCA_018242105.1 Pseudomonadota bacterium | reverse complement strand
GCTGTCCAGATCCACCATGTTGCCGGCCTCGCGCGCGGCCATGGTGCCGGTGTTCATCGCAACGCCCACATCGGCTTGCGCCAGCGCGGGCGCGTCGTTGGTGCCATCGCCGCACATGGCGACGAGTTTGCCCTTTGCCTGTTCTTCGCGCATCAGCTTCAGTTTCATTTCCGGCGTCGCCTGGGCGAGGAAGTCGTCCACGCCGGATTCGGCGGCGATGGCGGCGGCGGTGAGGGGGTTGTCGCCGGTGATCATCACCGTGCGGATGCCCATCTTGCGCAAGCTCGCGAAACGCTCGCGGATGCCGCCCTTCACGATGTCCTTCAGATGAATAACACCGAGCAGCTTTCCGTCTTTCGCTACGGCCAGTGGCGTACCACCGGATTTGGCGATGCGTTCGGCGATGTTGAGAAAGCTGCGCGCCGTCTCCGCGCCCAGCGCTTCGACAGCGGCGGCTGCCGCATCGCCGCCCGCTGCGGAGATTCCTTTGGCCGCACGGACATAACTCACCACGACATCCACCGCGCCCTTGCGGATGGAGGAGCCGTCAATATCGATACCGCTGATGCGCGTCTGCGCAGTGAAGGGCACGAAGGTGGCGTGCGTGGTGCTCATCTCGCGGCCGCGTAAGCCGTATTTTTCCTTCGCCAGGATGACGATGGAGCGGCCTTCCGGCGTCTCGTCGGAGAGCGAGGAAAACTGCGCGGCTTCGGCGAGATCGTGCTCGCTGACGCCCGGCAACGGCAGGAACTCCGAAGCCTGGCGGTTGCCGAGCGTGATCGTGCCGGTCTTGTCGAGCAGCAGCGTGTCCACATCGCCCGCCGCTTCTACCGCCCGGCCCGACATGGCGAGCACGTTGAAGCGCACCAGCCGGTCCATGCCGGCGATGCCTATGGCGGAAAGGAGCGCGCCGATTGTGGTAGGAATGAGGGTGACAAACAGTGCGACCAGCGCCAGCACCGACAAGGTGCCGCCGGCATAGCGCGCGAAGCTTGGAATCGTCGCCACGGCGAAGACGAAGATGATCGTCATGCCCGCGAGCAGGATGTTGAGCGCGATTTCGTTGGGCGTCTTCTGCCGCTCGGCGCCTTCCACCAGCGCGATCATGCGGTCGAGGAAGGTGTTGCCCTTGGTGGCGGTGATCTTCACCACAATCCAGTCGGATAACACGCGTGTGCCGCCCGTGACCGCTGAACGGTCGCCGCCGCCTTCGCGGATCACCGGCGCGCTTTCGCCGGTGATGGCGGATTCATCGACGGAAGCCACGCCTTCCACGATGTCGCCATCCGAGGGGATCAGCTCACCCGCTTCCACCAGCACCAGATTGCCGCGCTCCAGTTGTGTCGCCGGAACCTTACGCCACACTTTCATCTGCTGATCGGCCAGCAGCTTGGCGTCGAGATCGATCTTGGTCTTGCGCAGGCTTTCCGCCTGCGCCTTGCCGCGGCCTTCCGCGACGGCTTCGGCGAAATTGGCGAACAGCACCGTGAACCAGAGCCATAGATTTATCTGGAACGAGAACAGGTGATCGCCGGTATGCGTGACCAGATCGCGGATGAAGAGGATCGTGGTCAGCGTGGCCACGATCTCCACCACGAACATCACCGGATTGCGCGCCATGGCGCGGGGATTGAGCTTGGTGAAGGCGCCCCAGATGGCGGGAAGAAGAATGGCGCTGTCCGCGATGGACGCTCTGCTGCGTGTCTTGCTCATGATCTGTGCTTTCTCAGAACGACTGGCCGGCGTTCATCGTCAGATGTTCGACGATTGGGCCGAGCGAGAGCGCCGGGAAATAGGTGAGGCCGCCGACGATGAGGATGACGCCGATCAGAAGGCCAACGAACAATCCGCCATGCGTGGGGAACGTGCCTTCCGATGGGGGCACGATCTTCTTGCCCGCCAGCGATCCGGCTGCGGCCATCATCGGCACGATCATTAGGAAACGGCCGATCAGCATCGCGAAGCCGAGCGTCGAATTGTAGAACGGCGTGTTGGCGGTGAGGCCCGCGAAGGCGCTGCCATTGTTGGCGGTAGTCGAGGTGTAGGCGTAGAGGATTTCGCTATAGCCGTGCGGCCCGGCATTCAGCGGCCCGGCAAGGCCATCCTTCAACACGACGGCTAGCGCGGTGAAACCCAGGATCGACAGCGGCAGGATGAGGATGGCGAGCATGGCCATCTTCACGTCCCGCGCCTCGATCTTTTTGCCCAGATATTCCGGTGTGCGGCCCACCATCAGCCCCGCGATAAACACCGCGACGATGGCGAAGAGCAGCATGCCGTAAAGACCCGATCCGACGCCGCCGAAGATGATCTCGCCCAGCATCATGTTGACGATGGGGATCATGCCGGCCAGCGGCATTAGGCTGTCATGCATCGTATTGACTGCGCCGCAGGAGGCATCGGTGGTGACGTTTGCGAAGAGTAAGGAGTTCGCGATGCCGAACCGGACTTCCTTGCCTTCCATATTGCCGCCTGCCTGAAGTGCGCTGGCGATCTGGTCGATATGCAGCGCGGCGAAGGCGGGGTTGCCGGGCGCTTCCGCGGCATAGATCACGCCTGCGCCCGCGAGGAACAGAAGCCCCATCACCGCAAAGATCGCCCAGCCCTGGCGTTCATCGCCCACCATGCGGCCGAACATATTCGTCAGCGCCGCGCCGACGGAGAAGATCAGGACCATCTCGATCAGGTTGGTGAGCGCGTTCGGGTTCTCATAAGGATGCGCGGAGTTGGCGTTGAAGAAGCCGCCGCCATTGGTGCCCAGCATCTTGATGACTTCCTGAGAAGCCACGGGACCTTGCGCGATGGTCTGCCTGCCGCCTTCCAGTGTCGTCGCGTCGACATAGGCATGCAGATTCTGCGGCATGCCCTGCCAGACGAAGAACAGCCCAACGACAATGGAGATCGGCAGCAGCACATACAGCGTGCAGCGCACCAGATCGGCCCAGAAATTTCCCACCGTCTTGGCCGAGCGCCGCGCGAAGCCGCGCACCAGCGCGACGGCGAGCGCGATGCCCGTGGCCGCGCTGACGAAATTGTGCATCGTCAGGCCCATCATCTGGGTCAGATAGCTCATCGTCGTTTCGGGAACGTAGGACTGCCAGTTGGTGTTCGAGACGAAACTGATCGAGGTGTTGAATGCCAGATCGGGGCTCGCTGCGGGAAGATGTTGCGGATTGAACGGCAACACGTCCTGCAATCGCTGGATCGCGTAAAGCACGATGAAGCCCGCCACGCTGAAGGCGAGCATCGCCATCGCATAGGTGAGCCAGTTCTGCTCTTCGCTGGGATTGACGCCGCTCAGGCGATAAATGCCGCGCTCCAGCCATCCGAGGACCGGCGACAGGAATGTGCGCTCGCCCGAGAAGATGCGCGCGAGATAGCCGCCCAGCGGCCTGGTGATTGCGATGACGATCACGCAATAGAGCGCGATCTGAACCCAGCCATTGATCGTCATGGGAATGTCCTAGAAGCGCTCCGGGCGAACCAGCGCGTAAACGAGATAGGCGAGGATGAAGAACGTCACAAAGCTGCCGAGCACGTAGTCGAGTGTCATGGGCGCTTCACAACCATTCGCAGATGCGCGCATAACCCGCGCTCACCAGGAAGAAGGCGATTCCGGCAGCAATGAAGGCGGCATCGAGCATGGCGCTCTCCTTTTCGAGAGCGTCAACATCGTCATGCGGAGGTAGGAATTCGAGACAGTGGCAGCGGCGGAATTATATATATTCCATATATAGCGCGCGGAAACCGCAGCCTAGAGCATCACTTCGATCAATCTTGGGGCCCGCTCCCGCATCGCGCTTTCGAATTGCGCCGCGAATTCCGCGTTGGACGTCGCGCGGGTCGCCTCAACGCCCATGCCGTTCGCCAGCGATACCCAGTTCAGTTCCGGATTGTGCAGATCGAGCATCGACAGCGTTTTCGGTCCGGGATTTCCGGCGCCCACGCGCGCAAGCTCGATGTTGAGAATGGCATAGGAGCGGTTGGCGAAGATGACCGTCGTTACGTCCAGCTTTTCGCGCGCCTGCGTCCACAACGCTTGCAGCGTGTACATCCCGCCGCCATCACCTTGCAGCGCCAGAACCTTTCGGCTTGGCGCGGCAACAGCCGCCCCCGTCGCTAACGGCACACCCTGTCCGATGGCGCCTCCGGTCAGCGACATATGATCGTGCCAGGGGGCATTGGCTGTGAACATCGCCGCACCCGCGCCGGATGTCGCCGCTTCGTCGGAAATGATCGCCCCTTTCGGAAGAAAGCGCGCGATGATCTGGCCGACGGTGTAGGCGTTGAAGGCTTCGGTTGGGATATCGGGCCGTTTGAGCGCCGCCGGCGTTGCGCCATCCTTCGGCGCACCGATCGCTTCCGCCACGGCGGCGAGAGCGGCGCGGCCGTCTTCATGCGGATGCGACAGATAGAGGATTTGCGCGCCTTCGGGCGTGCACCAGGATGGTTTGCCGGGATAGGCGAAGAACGTCACCGGTGGTTTGGCGCCAACCAGCACGAGCTGCTCGACATCCTTGAGAAACTCGACGATCTGTTCGGCGAAATAGGGAATCCGCTCCAGCGCCACGACACCCGCGCCACGCGTGATCTTCGGCGTGAAAGTGTCGCACAGGATCCGCGCCTTCGATTTCGCGGCGATGCGCCCCGCGCTTTCCAAGCCTTCGCGCGTCAAAGCGCCGGGATCGCGGATGAGAATGGCGGTGCGCTTGCCGTTGCGAAGAGCCTTCGCCACATCGTCTATCGCGCGCGACGATACCGGCGCCGGACCGAACACGGGAAGCGCAGGCGCTGCGCCCTCTGCGTCGTTCCATGCCGTGTCCGCGGGCAGGACAAGCGTGGCGATCTGGCCGGGTGCGTTGCGCGCAGCCTGCACCGCACGCGCGGCATCGCTCGCAACCGTGCCAGCAGAAACGCTGCTGTAGATCCAACCCGACACGGGCCGCGCGAAGCCCACAAGGTCCGAGGTCAGCGGCGCATCATATTGGGCGTGATAGGTGGCGTGATCGCCAACGATATTGACGATCGGCGTGGAAGCGCGCCGCGCATTGTGAAGATTGGCCAGACCGTTCGCGAACCCCGGGCCGAGGTGCAGCAATGTCGCCGCGGGTTTTCCGGCGATACGGCCATAACCATCCGCCGCGCCCGTCGCCACGCCCTCGAACAAGGCAAGCACCGCACGCATGCCATCGACCTTGTCGAGCGCGGCGACGAAATGCATCTCCGAGGTGCCGGGATTGGAAAAACAGACCTCTACACCGGAAGCGGCCAGTGTTCGTACCAGGCTCTCCGCGCCGTTCATCGTTATGCCTTGTTCTTCGCCGCTCCGAAGACTACGGCGCGGAAGCGCCTTGCGAAAGCGGGCGCACATCGCGGACCAGATCCACCAGAACCTCGCCCGGCGCCTCGCTCACGACATAATGCGCCGCGCGTTCGATCTTGAAGAACTTCTTTTGCGGCGCCCGGATGGTGTCGAAATATGCCTTCGCAACGCTCTCCGGTGTCGTGCGGTCGTCCGCGCCCGCGAAGATGAATATCGGGCATTGGAACTGGTGGACATTGTCGAAGTTCACATTCACAACCGCCGGCAGAAGCGTTTTCGCGGAAAGCAACTCGCCGATTTGGGCGGAAGCGACATCATAGTCCGTGTAATCGGGGCTCGCCGCGCGCAGCAGATCGGCGTCGTCCTGGCTTTTTCCATAGACCATGCCGCCCAGAGCGACATCCCATTTGCGTTCCGTCATGACCTTGCCCAGCGGGGTCGGCCCATTCGTGCTGGGATAAGGCGCAAGCGCCTTCAGTTCCTTGACGGCTTGCTGATTGCCGATCTTTTCCGCCTGCGCGAGTGTTTGCGCGTAACCGACCTGTTCGTTGCGCACCCCGTTCACCACCTGCCCCACGCCGATATAGGCATAGAGAAGATCGGGGCGATGCGCCGCCACGCGCAATCCCAGAACGCTGCCCCATGAATGACCCATCAGAAATATCTTCTTCTTGTTATAGGTGCGCTCCAGATAGGCGATCACCTCTTCCGCGTCGGCCTGCATGCGGTCGACCGTCATCGCGGGATCGGGTTTGCGCTTGGCGGCGGAGAACGTCTTTCCCGCGCCGCGTTGATCCCATTGCACGACGGTGAAGTAATCTTCCCAGGGCCGCTGCCAGGCCCAGCTTTCGGGCATCATGGGCGAACCCGGTCCGCCATGAATGAACAGCAGAATCGGATTGGCGGGATTCCTGCCGCGCACGCTGATCCATTGCTTGATGCCACCGATCTCAATGGCCTTCAGTTCCTGGATTCCACCGGCGGGAATGGCTTGCGCGGCCGCAATCGCCGCGCGCGCGGAGGGCGTATCGGCTTTCGCTGCCGGCGCAGCGGAAGCCGCCACCGGCATCGCCATCAGGAACAGGCTCGCGACAGAGAATTTGGCAAAGGAACGCATCATTCACTCCATTTCGCGCGCCGTGAAACGGCCGTTTACATCTTGTAGTCGAAGGTCAGGCCGACCGTGCGCGGACGCACCAGATACTGCTCCAACGGCCCCGTCTGGCCGCCCGTGATGCCGCGCGTGTCACCGATATTGGCGATGTATGCCGTAACCGCGTAGTTGCCGAATTCCACGCCGGCGCGGGCATCGAACAGGTTGTATCCGCCCTGCGGGATGCCGGTAAGGAACGTGCCCGGTGCTTTGGAGATGTAGCGATGCGACAGCACGATCGACGGATGCCATTCGTTTTCCGTCCATTGGTAAGAAACCGTGTTGGACACTTGCCATTTCGAAGCGCCGGGAAGAGTCGAGCCGCCGGGAACGATCGGCTGGCCGCCGCCGGGATTGAAATCATCGACCAGCGCAGCGTTCAGATAGGTCACGTTGGTCGAAAGCGTTAGATCGTCGGTGGCGAAATAGGTCGCTGTCGACTCGAGACCGTAGCTGCGCGCCTTTCCGCCATTCGTGGCATAGTTGAGGTTCGTCGACGTAAGCAGGTGAACCTGGATGTTGCTCCAATCGATATAGAACGCCGTCGCATCCAGTTGCAGCCGGTTGTCCAGCAGATTGGAACGTATGCCGAGTTCATAATTGATCAGCGAGTCGCTGCGATACGATGCCGGCACGGGGTCCGCCGGGGTGGACGGCGTGACGTTCGGCCCGCCGAACCGGTACCCTTTCGACACAAGACCGTACGCCATGAAATCGTCGCTCGGTGTCCAGGTGATCGAGCCTTTGGGATTGAAGCCGCTGGCCTTCTGCTTTCCGAACATATCGCTGGTAAGCGTGCCATCGGTTGCGAGAACATAGAAGCCGCTGGCCTTCGTCTCGCTTTTCATGCGCTCATTGAACAGACGTCCGCCGAGGGTCGCCTTCCATTCGTCGCTGAAGTGATAGGTGAACTCGCCGAACGCCGCCTCTTCGCGGCCCTCGCCCGGCACGTCGGCAAACAGCCAAACGTCATTCGGCGCCGAGAGCGCACCGATGCCCGCGCCGAAGAGTGGGCCATAAACCGTTTCGATGGCGTTCGTGATGCCGGCGCCGGCGCCGATGTTCTTTATCTTCTCTTTCGTGTCGTCGTAGTAGAGGCCAACCACATATTCGAAGCGGCCTCCGCTGGGAGAGGCGAGGCGCACTTCATAGGTTGTCCCCGTGCTCTTCGCGGGTTGCCCTACCGTCACGAGCGATGCGCCCGGGAAGAAGCCTCCGAATACCGCCGTCTGGTCCTGAAGCGTCTCCTGCGTTTTTTGATGGTAGGTCGCGGTTGCCGTCAGCGTGGCGAAACCGAAGTCCTGATCCAGCCGCAGATTGTGGATCTTGGTGCCGAAGTTTGCGGTTTCCGGGATCAGTGTTGTTTTCGCGTATTTTCCGGCGAGCGCGGGTTCGGCATAGCCGAGATCGCGCGTGTCTTCCGTCTGGTCGAGGAAGAGATAGTTGATCGTCGTGTTCGGGCCCGGCTTCCAGGTTGCTTCGATGCGGCCGCCGCGGATCAGCGTGCGGTTCGCATCTTTCTGCCCGGTTCCGATATTGTCGATGAAGCCGCCGATATCGCGATGCACATAGACACCGCGCACGGCGAACGTGTCCGTCACGATCGGGACATTGACCATGACTTTGCCCGAGCCGCCGACGTCACCATGCGCGGTGCTTTCGATGCTGGCCTGCAGATGCGTCCCGAAATTCTCAAGATCGGGTTTCGCCGCCTGATAGTTCACCGCGCCGCCGAGCGAGGACGATCCGAACAGCGTGCCTTGCGGGCCGCGCAGAACGACGACGTTATCCACGTCGAACGTATCGATGTCCGGCGTCGCGATGGAATAGGACGGGTCGGTGAGCGGCACGTCGTCAATGAAGTAGCCGGTGGTGCCCTGCCCCTGATCGATGCCGGTCGTGGTGGAGATGCCGCGAAGCACCACGGTCGAGTTTCCGGGCGTCTGGGCATTGAACACGACGCCGGGCGTGCGGGTGAGATAATCCGACATATCCTGCGCGCCGAGCGCCTCCAGCTGCGCGCCCGTCATCGCGGACACCGAGCCGGAAATTTTGCGCACCGCTTCCGGCCGCTTTTCGGCGGTCACGATGACTTCTTCGATTCCGCTGGCACTTTTGGCCGAGGATGTGTCCGGCGCGGTCTGGCCCAAAGCGGACGGAGTCCCCAACAGGGCGACGGTCGCGCCAGCCATAAGTCCCGTGCGCAAAATTCTCAATCCGAACAGACACATATCAATTCCCCGCCTTCGTATGTCGCGTTTCCAATATGACATATTTTTCTAATATGACAATAATTTTCTGAACTGCATTCACGTTCCCAGAGCGACTTCAGAATGACAGACCCAAGCCGATGAAGTGGAAAACAACGCCCACCCAAAGAACGATTAGGCAGCTTGCCGCCAGAACCACGCTCCACACCTTCGCCATCACACCGGCGGGCGCGGAGACTGTGGCCCACACATTCCAAAGCGCGATCAGAGTCGCGAGCGGAAGCACGACAATGCTGAGAAGGTGCAGGACAAGCACCCACTTCTCCATCGCCGAACTGACGAAATAGGGCGCCCAGGTCCAATAGAATGTCGACATCATGCCGACGATCAGTGCCAGCCAACCCATCATCACCAGAACTTCCGCGGCGACAGCGACATGCATCCACCGGCGCGCACGCGAGATTTCCTGCGCGAGCGGCGCGCTATATCTGCGACGCATCACGGCGGCGACGGGCCATGCGATCGTCGCCAGCAACAAAGCGAGAAACGACAGCTCCAGCGCCGGCAGCAGCCACGCGGCGTTGCGGTATCCAGACACCGGCGTATAGGCGCCGGACGGATCGTTGCCCTCGCCCCACATGACGACTTTGCCGTCCGCCACTTTCGCGGCCAGCAATTCCTTGCCGCCCACCTGCCGCCACAGGAATGGCGCGATCTCCTCGAATGTCTTCGGCTCGCCATTGAGCCCCGTCATCGGCGCGACGAGGCGGCCGGAATCATCCGCGTGGATGGCGGTCTGACTGAGAAGATTCACGAAAGACACAAACGTCGTGTCCTCGCGGCGCGAGCCGTCATATTGGCCCGCCATCATCGCCGCATGTGCCTTGGCCATCGCCAAAGGCACTTTTCCGGCCGGCGTCGGACCGGGAAAATAACGATCCGTGAAATCGTCGAACAGCTTTTCGCGCAGATCGAAGGTGTCGGAGGCGCGGCCGGCGCTGTTCAGCGAAATGAACAGGCCGACATCATGATCCAAGAAAAGCGCCATCGAACTGTGGAAGAAACGCGTATCGCCATCGTGACCGATGATACGCTGGCCGTTGCGGTTGAGCTGGAAAAATCCCAGCGTCATGCGATTGAACGCCGGGCTTATGGTTGTGTAGGGCGAATTGTGCATCTGCCGCGCGGTCGCCGCCTGAAGGATGCGATGGCCGTCATATTCGCCGTTCTGCAGATGCGCGATCATGAACTTCGCCATGTCGGACGCGGGGGCTGACAGCCCGCCCGCCGGCGCCGCGGCCAGCATTTCGAAGGGAGCAGGTGCATCCGCCGCCGACAGGTACCCGCGCGACAGCAACCGCGCCAATGCCGCTGGTGGCGGTTGCAGGAATGTCGAATGCTTCATGCCGAGCGGCGCGAAGATGTGCTGCGCGATATAGTCAGGGAAGGGCTGCCCCGAGATCCGCTGGACGATGTAACCGGCAAGCGCAGCGCCATAATTGGAATAAGCCGGCACCTCGCCCGCAGGGAAAATCCGAGGTGGCATCCAGCTCTTCAGAAAATCGCCGAGCTGCGGATGCGTCGGCTTCACCGCGATCACTTCTTCCAGCGCGTTCTCAAAGCCCGGCGTGTGCGTCATCAATTCGCGCATCGTGATGGGCTTGCCGTCGAACGGCGGAATCTTGAAATCGAGATAGGTGTTCACGTCCGCATCGAGATCGATCTGGCGTTGCTCGACGAGTTGCATCACCGCGGTCCAGGTGAACAGCTTGGAAACGGAGCCGGGGCGGAACAGGGTCAGATCCGGATCGACCGGGCGCTTCGTGGCCACATCCGCGTAGCCGTAGCCTTTCTTGAAGAGGACGTTTCCATCCTTGACGACGACGACCACGGTGCCGGCGATGTCGGCGCGTTCCAGCGCGTAAGGCAGAAAGCCGTCGAACCAAGCGCCAACATCTTCACGGGTGAGATCGGCGGATACCGCGGGCGTCGCGGCGGTGGTCTTCGCGAATTGGCCCGCGGGCGACGGGCCGGGCGCTGGCTGCGCGAGGGCCGAACCGGCCGTGAAACAAATCGCCAAAACGGCGCCAGCCAGCCTCATCGCGCCCCATTCCCTGTATTCGCAGCTAGGTGATCCGTATCTCGCATTTTTCTATTGCGCAACTATTTTCAATTCTGCCATTAATTTCCCAACAGAAATATCGGGCGGGCCGCCGACTTTATGGATGATCGTGGGATTTCTCAGCACGCGGCCCGGCACGCCGGTTCGCTACGCAAAGCGGACATCGAGCCGTTTCACGCGATTGCGATCAGCCGTCTCGCCCATACGCTGCAAAGCGAAGGCCGCTCTGTCATCCATATGGAATTCGGCCAGCCATCAACCGGCGCACCGCGCGCGGCGATCGAGGTGGCGCACCGGATTCTTGATAGCGATCCCATGGGCTATTGGGAAAGCGTCCCCTTAAAACAGCGATTGGCGCGGCATTATTCCGACAGCTACAGAGTCAGTGCCGACCCCGAACAGTTCATCCTGACCAGCGGCGCGTCGCCCGCGCTGGTGCTGGCACTGATCTCGCGCTTTTCGCCGGGCGACCGCGTGGCGCTCGCAAGGCCCGGCTATGTCGCCTACCGCAACACACTGAAAGCGCTTCACCTCGTACCGGTGGAAATCGCGTGCGGTGAATCCGAACGCTTCCAACTTTCGGCAGCGAGCCTGGCAGCGCTGAATCCACCGCCCGCCGGAGTCATCATCGCCAGCCCGGCCAATCCCACCGGCACGATCATCCCGCCACAGGAATTGCAAGCGATGGTGGATGTCTGCCGGGCGCGGGGCATTCAGATCGTTTCCGACGAGATCTATCACGGCCTCAGCTATGGCGAGCGCACGCATTCCATTCTGGAATTCGATCCCACGGCCTTCGTGATCAACAGCTTCTCCAAATATTTCAGCATGGTGGGCTGGCGATTGGGCTGGTTGCTGGCGCCCAAAGAGCATTTGCATCGTGCGCGCGCATTCGTAGGAAACCTGTTCCTTACCGCTCCGTCGCTTTCGCAACATGCCGCGCTCGCCGCGCTGGGCGCGCATGAAGAACTGGACGGCCACGTCGCCGTCTACAAGCGCAATCGCAAACTGCTTCTGGATGCGCTTCCGCGCCTGGGATTGAACGCCATCGCGCCGCCTGACGGCGCATTCTACCTCTATGCGAATATCGGGCATCTGACGGATGATAGCTTCAATTTCTGCAAGGACATGCTGAAGGAGACGGGCGTCGCCACGGCACCGGGCATCGATTTCGACCCCGTGCATGGCCGCGAATTCGTCCGCTTCAGCTTCGCCGTTTCGACACCGCAGATCGAAACCGCCATCGAACGCATGGTGCCATGGATGCGGTCGCGACAACGGTCATAGGCAAGCGGCTTTCGCGGCAGCAGCGCTTTTGTTAGGAATATGCTCAATACGCCAGCACGGGGAATACCATGTCAAACCACCCACCCAAACCGCCGTCCATTGTAAGGCCCGGTGCGGCGCTCAAAGCGTTGCGGCTCGAGCGGGGCTGGAGCCTGGCGGAAGTGAGCCGGCGCAGCGGTCTTCCCGTCTCCAGTCTTTCGAAAGTCGAAAACGACAAGATGGAACTCACACTCGACAAGCTCATGCGTGTGAGCGTTGCGCTAGATGCGGACATGGCTGGCCTCTTCGCGGCGCCCAGTTCGCAATATGCGGGAAGCGACACCAACGGCCGCCGCGCCATCACCAGAAGCGACGACGCGAAAACGATCGACACCCCTATCGGGCGCTATCGCTATCTGGCCTATGAACTTCTCAACAAGCATTCTATCCCCATGACCATCGACGTGACGGCAAAGAGTCTGGAAGAGTTTGGAGAATTCAATCGCCACCCCGGCGAGGAGTTCGTGTACGTGCTGGAAGGCGAACTCGATCTCTATACGGACATGTATCTGCCCACCAATCTCAAGAAGGGCGACTCGATCTATTTCGACAGCAATATGGGTCACGCCTATATTGCGGTCGGCGGCAAACCGTGCCGGATTCTTTCCATCTGCATCGCGCCGGAATCCGAACTCATCAAGTTCATGGAAGGCAAAAATCAGCCCGCCGGCAGACACTACAACCTCACGGATGGGTCAGTCCCAAAGACAAAGGCCGAAAAATAGGCACGACCGGGCGGCTTCGTTTCGGAAATACCCAAATCTAATTTGGGGACGCGTGGATGGACGGAGCACGAGTGGCGTTCTGAAAACTGCGATAAATCGTAAGCGTCCGGTCTGACCCGCCTTGCGCTGGTACGTGATGACTTGAGGATAGGTTTTGGAGAGTCGCGATTTGAGCGGCTAAAGAGGCCAGGACCGTCCCTATGTCTGGACAGATCACCAAGGTATTTGTGGCCGATGCGCGTCGCCGGTGGTCCGACGAGGATAAGCAGATCATCATCGAAGAGAGCAAGACTGCTCCTGTGGCGCGGGTGGCGAAGAAGTATGGCGTTGCGACGAGCCTGCTGTTCCGCTGGCGCAGGCAGCAAGGCATCGGGGCGTCCCCCTTACCGATGGCAAAGAGCTTTGCGCCTGTTGTGCTGTCGCCGCCAGAGATGTCCGGTTCCAGAAGCATCGAGATCGTGCTGGGCAACGGCCGGCGCATCCTTGTGAGCCATGATGTGGAGGTGGCAACACTGAAGCGAGTGATCGAGGCGCTGGAGATCAGATGATCCCGGTTCCGGCGGGGACGCGGGTGTGGCTGGCGACCGGCGCCACCGATATGCGCAAAGGCTTTGGCGGTCTGGCGTTGAACGTCCAGGAGGTGCTCAAGCGCGATCCGCATTGCGGACATCTGTTCGTGTTCCGTGGCAAGCGCGGGGATTTGATCAAACTGCTCTGGCATGATGGTCAGGGTCTTTGTCTGTTCGCCAAACGGCTGGAGCGGGGACGTTTTATCTGGCCTTCCACGGCAGGCGAAGCGGTGACGATCTCCTCGGCGCAACTGGGTTATCTGCTGGAAGGGATCGATTGGCGCGCGCCGCAATATACGCATCGGCCGGAGCTGGCCGGTTAGCTGTGGTGGATTGACTCGCGGCGATTGTATCCATCGGTATCAGCCTGTTTTGCCCGCATGCTTGTGGACATGCAGATCGATTCGTCCGCCTTGCCCGATGATATCGAAGCGCTCAAAGCGCTGGTGTGTGAACAGGCATCGACCATCGCGGCGCAAGATGCCGAACTTCGCACCCGGGACTTGCGGATCGAACAGCTGAAAGCCCAGTTGGACAGGCTCAAGCGCCTGCAGTTCGGACGCTCTTCGGAGAAGCTGTCCGGTGAGATCGCGCAACTGGAGCTTTTGATCGACGATCTTGAAGAGAGCGATGCCGCCGCCAGGGCGGTGCGTGCACTTGTATCGCCACAGAGCGGGCAAAAGCCTGTGCGCAAGCCTCTGCCGGATCATTTGCCGCGCGAGACCATCACCCATAATGCAGCCTGTATCTGCGTCAAATGCGGTGGCGCGTTGCGCCGGTTGGGCGAGGATGTGACCGAACTGCTGGAGTATGTGCCGGCCTCGTTCAAGGTCGTACGCCATGTGCGCCCGAAGTTCTCCTGCCGCCGGTGCGAGGCCATCACGCAGGCAGCGCTACCGTCGCTGCCGATCGAGCGCGGCCGTCCAGGACCGGGCTTGCTGGCCCATGTGCTGGTGTCCAAATATGCCGATCATCTTCCGCTTTACCGGCAGAGCGAGATTTATGCCCGCCAGGATGTCGCGCTGGAGCGTTCCACACTGGCCGATTGGGTCGGTCGCTCAGCCACGCTGCTGGCTCCGCTCGTCGAGGCGTTGCGCAAGGACGTGATGGCATCGGATGTCCTGCATGGCGACAACACGCCGGTACCGGTTCTGGCTCCGGGGACCGGCAAGACCAAGACCGGGCGGCTTTGGACGTACGTCCGCGATGAGCGTCCTCATGACGGACGCCGCCCGCCCGCCGCTATCTACTTCTACTCGATCGATCGCAAAGCCATACGTCCCCAGCAGCATCTAAGGGACTTCAGAGGCGTCTTGCATGCCGATGGGTATGCTGGCTTCAACGATATCTTCGAGAAGGGCCCAGCAAGTTCTATGACGAACACCTGAAGGGATCACCGCTTGCAACCGAAGCGCTGGAACGGATCGGCGTGCTCTATGGCATCGAAGAAGATATCCGTGGCAAGCCACCCGACGAGCGCCGGCAAATCCGGCAGGAAAGGGCAAAGCCACTGTTGCTTGCGCTCCAGGACTGGCTCGCCGCCACCAAAACGCGGCTGTCCACAAAATCCGATCTGGCGAAAGCCATCCGATATGCGCTCACCCGCTGGGCGGCCCTCACGCGCTACGCCGATGACGGACGGCTGCAGATCGACAACAATGCCGCCGAACGGTCCATCCGGCCCTTGGCGCTGGGCCGCAAGAATTATCTCTTCGCAGGCTCCGATAGTGGCGGTGAACGGGCCGCCATCATTTACTCGCTGATCGAAACCGCCAAACTCAATAATGTCGATCCAGAAGCTTATCTGCGTGACGTGATCGCGCGCATTGCAGATCATCCCATGAACCGCATCACTGAACTCTTGCCATGGCAATGGTCGCCTGCCGCCCCGCTCGCCAAAGCCGCGTGACAGACCGGACGCTTACGATAAATCAAATCCTTTCTCAAAGCTCTGAGATTCGTTCCGCTTCCGCCATTCCGCCGCATTGGGCCGATTTGGCTCATGCCTCGAAATCGAAGGTCGAGTGAATGATTAAGTAGTGGAGCCGATTCGCTGATTGAAACGGCGCTCGCAAAGATCTGGGTGAATGTCCGCGGGCAGATCATTCCAGCCGATAACAGCGGCTGCCCAAGCCATTGTAGGATGCGCCGTCTTCAGCCACGGCTCAATCAATGCATATTGCGCGTAAAGATGGTTGAGGTCGGGCACGAGGTCCTTGACGATTCGCGAATGGTTCAGCGGATAGATCGTCGCAAGTTCCGCCGTATCGGCAATGTGGCGCGTACATGCCAGCCAGTTCGTACCATCGATATTCATGGTGCAAGAGCCGCAGACGCTTCGCGGCACGATCGCCGAAAGGTCAGCGTGGTGTCGATTTCATTTTTGATCTTGATGAGAACGAAATTTCCAAGGGACGGGAACCCGCTTAAGCAGCGTCACAACGGGAATTCGGCCGGAAAGTTCGATCAGCATCTCTCGTTTTCTTACTCTGCTTCCGCAGTCCAAGATCCATGCGCACTTCTCAATCAGTGCCAACGCTGGTAACCTGTAAGATGTATGTACGATACATCTTAATCGGAACAAGAACTAGCGAGAATGCCGTGCGTCTGACAACTTATACGGACTACGCCTTGCGCGTTCTGATGCGGCTGGCTCTCCAACTGAAACGCCCGACGACGATTGCGGATATCGCCAAGGACTACGAGATTTCCGAAAATCAACGGCGCATGGAGCCTGACGTGCGCCTGGTGCCCTGCTTCGAAGCGGCGAATACTTGTGTGCTCACCCCTGCCTGCGAACTCCGCGATGTGCTGGGTGATGCGCGCGACGTCTTTTTGGCTGTGCTCGATGATTGCACGTTTGCCGATCTCGCCAGGCTGCGCCGCCGGTTATCGGCACTGTTTTGTCCGAAAGAGCGGAGACCGTCATGACGCATGTGAGAGATCGCGACTCTGTCGAGAAGTCGGCACAAGCAAAACACGCGCAGCGTGACGCCCTTCCGCCCGTACTTCTCTATGCGTTCCGGCCGATGTTTTTCGCGGCCGGGAGTTGGGCCGCGATCGCGATCGCCCTGTGGTTGGCGATGTTCTTCGGCTACGCCCAACTGCCCACGCGCTTCGATCCGCTGTCGTGGCATATCCACGAAATGCTCTTCGGGTTTGTCATGGCCGCAGTCGCCGGCTTCTTGCTGACCGCCATCCCCAACTGGACGGGAAGGCTGCCCGTGCGGGGTTATGGGCTCGCGACGCTCGTGTGCCTTTGGATGTTGGGACGTCTCGCATGCCTGATCTCCGCCGATCTGCCCGCGTGGCTCGCCGTCGCGATCGATCTGGCCTTTCCGGCGGCGCTCCTCCTCGTCGCTGCCCGCGAGATCGTCGCCGGCCGCAACTGGCGCAATCTGGCGACGACTGCGCCACTCGCCGTATTTCTGATCGCGGATCTGCTGATGCATCTCGAAGCCCTCGGCGAGCCGGTGCCCGCCGGATTGGGATGGCGGCTGGGCATCGCCGCGCCCCTCATTCTTATCGGCGTGATCGGTGGACGGATCATCCCGAGTTTCAGTCACAATTGGCTGTTCAAGCGCAAGAGCCCGCGCCTTCCTGTTGCCGCCAACCATTTCGACACGGCTTGCGTCGTCATTCTTGCGCTTGGTTTCATTCTGTGGGCCTTCCTTCCTGAACATCGCCTGACGGGCGTAGTCCTGATCGCAGCGGGGCTGTTCAATGCAGCGCGCCTGAGCCGCTGGGCGGGATGGCCGAGCTGGCCCGAGAAGCTCGTGTTCATCCTCCATGTCGGCTATGCTTGGGTTGCCCTCGGCACGACGCTGCTGGGGCTATCGATCTTCGACGTCGGCGTGCCGGCGCCGTCCGCGGTCCATGCGCTGACCGCGGGCGCGATCACGGTAATGATCCTCGCAGTGATGCCGCGCGTGACGCTGGGCCATACCGGGCGGGCACTTACTGCGGGCCGCGCCACGGTCGCCATCTTCATCCTTGTCAACGCGGCGGCAATCGTCCGTGTTTGTGCGACATGGCACACCGCGCTGATGGCGACCCTGCTTCTTGTCGCGGGCGCGTTATGGATCGCGGCATTCCTTCTGTTCGAACTGATCTATGGACCGATGCTTTTCATGCGGCGCGTGGGATCATGAGCAAGCAGCCTTCCCGCAAGCCGTGGGCCTGGCCCGAGCATGCGATCCTCATGGTCGGCCATTCGACCCGGCCAATCGGCGAGTTCATCGCCTTGCCGCAAGCCTGCGGTACTGAACGTCTCATCGACATCCGCACGGTGCCGCGCTCGCGGCACAATCCGCAGTTCGACAGCGACGCGGTCGGCGATATACCGAGAGCGGCAGCCATCGGCTATGTCCCCATGCCAACCTGCTCGCCGGCCAACTCAGCGCGATGGGCGACGGCTGGATGATGCTGTTTCCCACCGAGCCGGAACGCTTTAAATCGAGGCGCGTCCAAGAACTGCTCGATGCCACAATGGCACTCGTCGCACCGCGCTAGCCATAACGGGTTTCATTGCCCGCACTCCGGGCCACATTTGATCCGTTAGCATTCACTGCAAATTCCAAAATTCCTCGCGAGCAATTATTTCGATAACATCAAAGTTCGATATGCATCCATGAAGCCAGCCAGCACCAAATATAGTAATGCCTACGACGCTGGCTCATCCAATCTTCTACGCCAACCTACGACTAGCATACTAAATATGGTTCAAAGCCTAGTCAGTCGATTTTCCGACAGTCAATATTCACTCCATACTAATAGCCAACATTGCTCGTTTAACGGCTCATGAGTTCTCTCGCAATTTCGAACTGGGGCCGTCATCTCCCGCCTTCATTTAGCTATCTGTGCATTCTCCAGAACCGCAGGTATAGCTCATCGCCGAGGAAGTTTTTACCAAATCACTATTCGGTCTTGAGGCGCCAAATACCATGCATCACCGGCAGACACGCCGAAGGCTTCGTACCACTCGTCGAGATTTCGCACCTGCGCCACGCGATATTCGGCGGGGGCATGACTGTTGGTAGCGAGATATCGCTCGAACCGCTCGGGTCGCATAACTTCGCGCCAACTTTGCGCGAAAGCGAGGAAGAATCGTTGCTCACCCGTCAGCCCATCTATGACAGGCGCAGGATCACCGTTCAAACTGTTTTTGTAGGCATCGAGAGCCAGCCGTAGCCCAGCGAGGTCCGCGATATTCTCTCCCAAGGTTAGTCGGCCGTTGATCCTTTGGTCATGGCCGATGAGATAGTCTTTGCATTGCTCCACCGCCTGTTCGGTACGAGCGGTGAAGGCGACACGGTCATCCTCGCTCCACCAATTATTCATTGCTCCCGTCTCATCGAATTGCGCACCCAGATTGTCGAAGACGTGAGAGAGTTCGTGGGCAATCACCATCCCGATACCACCATAGTTTCTGGCGGGATCGGCATCTGAATCGAAGAACAAGCCCTGCAGGATACCGGCGGGAAACATGACCTTGATGAGAATAGGATTGGACTGCGCGTTGACCATATGGGCCAGCATGTCCCACTCGCCTCTGTCTACCGGCCGAGAAAGCTTGTGCAGTCGCTGCTCGTAATCAAAATGGGCAGCCGCAATGATATTTCCGAAGGCGTCATCCCGCCGGAAGATGAGATCACTATAGTCCTTGTCACCAGCCTCTGCCGCTATATCGATGCGAACCGCATGAAGCTTCGCTATTGCCCTCGCCTTTGTCGGTGGTGACATCCACGTCAGTTTTTCGATTCGGCGGCGCATCGCGGCGATGATGTTTGCGACCATGTTTCTCGCCTTGTCTTGCGCCTCATAATCGAAGTGTCGAGTGAGGTAGAGGTTGCCGAGAGCCGGTCCCATCGCATCATTGATCGCATCAATGGCATGGCGCCAGCGCGGTGGCGGCTGTTCCGCATTGTCCAAAATTTTGCCCTGGAAACGAAACCGCTCCTTCACAAAGTTCGAAGGGCCGAAGGACGCAAAGGCCGCCAGCGCGCGGGTGCGCAAGTAGTCGCGCCAAACCACCATCGGAATGTCGTGCACGGCCTTTGCCAAACCACCCATAGCATTGGGATCGGCGATCAATATCTCTCGATGATCCTCAAAACCCGCTGCGTCCAAGAAATTCGACCATGGAAACGACGCGGTATGGTTTTCGAGTTGCTCCGGCGTCCATAAATTGTATCTGGCTTCCAGATTCCACAATTCCACACGCGGTCGATGCGTCTCCGCAAGACAGCACTCCAGATCGAATACGCTCGCTGCTCGACGCTTTCCTTCAGCCAGTTCCGCAAGTTCAAAGAGTGACTCCAAATATGCCCGATAGGCAGTACGCGCCCGCACGAAATCGTTTCGGTCGGCGAAGTAATAATCCCTGTCGGGCAGGCCAAGGCCGCCCTGCTGCAACATCGGGACATAGCGTGTCGGGTTCTTGTAGTCCCAATAGATAGATGCCCCCACCGGGGACACCGGCATTGGGGCGAAGATATTGCGCGGCGTCGCACGGCAAATGGCAGCGAATTCGACCGCGAGCGCGGCAGCATTGTCGATAGCGTCGATACGCACAAGTTGCGGCTGAAGAGGCAGAAGATTCAGCCGGTCGGCCAACGATTCATCCATAAGGCTGGCGTATAAATCTCCGAGCTTTTCCGCTTCCGGGCTTTTCGGCTCTCGCGCACATTCCTCTAATATCTTCTTGACGCGCTGCAAGTTGACGTCGGCGAGCCGCGTCCATTCGGACCAGCTCGACTGGTCTGCGGGTATCACCTGGGACGCCAGCCACCCCGCGTTCGCATATTGAAAGAAGTTTTCGCCGGGCCGTCGATCCTTGGCGATACTTCGCATGTCCAGTCCGCAACCCGTTACGCTCATGGCAGTCTTTCCGTGTATAGGTATTGACATTTGTTATAACAATAATCACTCTCCATTGTAGCAATCAACGCCTTTGCGCGGACGCTTGGAATGGCGCGTTCGCAGTTCCGGCGCGATCACTTTGCGTAAGTAAGCAACATAAGCTTTTGTCACGCGAGTCATGACAACAGACGAAAACGACCTGGTTGCAGCTTATCGCCGCGCGGAGCGCTTGCTCCCCTGGAACGCGGCATCGCTCGCCGTCAATCTCGATCTGCAGCCCGTCTGGATTCCGGGCCGCGATGCAGTTTTCTATCGGCGGGGCACTGAGGCCGGGTGGACGTTCGAGATCGCCGATCTCGCAAAGGGTACTAGCGCCCCGGCCTTCGACCATACCGAGATGGCCACGTTGCTAGGAGAGCATCTGGACGAAACACTGTCGCCACAACGCTTGCCCATCTCACGCTACGCGTTTGAGGACGATAACGGCACAATCAGTGTACAGGTTGGTGCCCGCACGTTCCGGTGCTCAGGCGATAGCTGCCGCGAAGTCCATACATCGAAAGGCGACGCAACAAGTCCAGACGGACGATATGCCGTCTTCTCACATCGCTTCGATCTTCACGTCCGCAATCTTGCGACTGGCGATGTGCGTGCCCTAACTACGGATGGTGACGCCCGGCACGCATATGCGCGGCCCGCTGGGCATGCGGCACCGGTGACACGTGCGCTTGCCAAACTGAATTTGACGCCGATTGGGCAGTTTTCGCCAGACGGCGAGCGCTTCGCGACATACCGGTTGGATGAAGCAGACGAGCCGGACCTGACCTTGCTGCAGAATGTGCCACAAGACGGTTCCATCCGGCCGATCCCCTGGACCTATCCTACTGCACTTCCCTCAGACCAGCCGCCCACAGCAACCCTAGTCATTTTCGAACTGAATTCCGGCGCGCAGGTCCGCACCGACCATTCTGCCTCACCGCTCCAATTATTCGGGCCGGTTTTCTTCGAGCAGAGCGTGTGGAGCCCCGACGGTGCATTCTTTTACTTTGTCGATTATCGGGACGCCTTCCGTGAAATCGCTCTCTACCGCGTCGATGCCGCAACCGGTGCCGTGACACGTCTCATCGCAGAGCACAGCAAGACGAGCCAGTTCTCCTATCTCAGACCACGTTTTATGGTGCTCGCGTCAGGCGAGATCGTATGGCCCTCGCGACGCTCGGGTAGCGAAAGACTTTATCTCCTTAAGGCGGACGGCACACTTTCCCATGCGCTGACGGAAGAGGGTTGCCTAGTTCGCGATGTTCTCCATATCGACGAAGCCGCCCGCGTCGCATATTTTAGTGCAGCAGGCGCGGATCCGAGTTTGGATCCTTACCTGCGCCAACTCTACAGCGTCAATCTCGACAAAGGCCCGCCCCAGCGTTTGACGCAGGACGAGACGGACCACCAAGCCATAACGCCCATCAGAGAGGCGTTCTCTCCGCCTGCTCTGCGCTCAACCTTCTCGACTTCCGGCAAATACTTCGTGGACTGCTATTCGCGCATCGATTTGCCGTCCATTACCGTTGTCCGCAATCGAAGTGGTGCATTGGCCATGACTCTCGCAGAAGGTAGGCTAATGCAGGTCGCGCAAGGCATCTACACAGTCCCGCAAACCATCCAGGGTTTGGCGGCTGACGGCCTGACACCCATTTGGGGCACGATCTATCATCCGAGCGACTTCGACCCGCATAGGCGGTATCCCGTTATCGATTATATGTATGGTGGACCACAAACCACCTTCGTGCCGAAGCGATTTTTCGACGACGTCGCCGGTTTCTACGGACGCTATTTGGCAGAGCTTGGATTTGTGGTGGTGAATATCGATGGGCGCGGCACACCGTTGCGGTCGCAAGCATTCCAAGATGCATCCTATGGCGCGCTGGGGAATGCAGGCCATCTAGATGATCATATCGCATTGTTAAAGAGCGTTGCCGAAAAAAGGCCCTATCTGGACTTGGACAAGGTCGGCGCCTACGGCTTTTCCGGTGGCGGCTATGCGGTAGTTCATGCACTATTGGACTATCCCGACTTTTATCGCGTTGGTGTGGCAATGTCGCCGTACGATCCGCTTCTGACCGAGTGGAGTTGGGGCGAGAAGTTCTTCGGCCCCTATGACCGCGATCGTTATCGGGAGCAGGCTTCTTACGCAAACGCCGCTAATCTTCGCGGCAAATTACTTATCGCGGCAGGGGATCTCGACGACGTGGCCCATCCGGCCAGCCTCATGCGCATTGCAAATGCACTCATCGCGGCAAATAAGACATTCGATATGCTCGTCGTACCCAATGCGGATCACAATCTGATGATCACTCCGTATGCGCTGAAACGAACTTGGGACTATTTCGTGCAGCACTTGCTCGGTGCTCAACCACCTGCCGAATATCTGATCGGCCAGGCTTTTGGCACGAGTTAATTTGCACTACTCAGGCGGTGTGTTCGCTCAAAACATCCGCGAATTGACGGGTGTCGATATTGGCGCCCGTCAAAACGACCGCGACACGGCGACCTTCCATCGCCTCACGCTCCTTCAGTAGGGCGGCCAGCGATACCGCTCCGGCACCTTCGCTGGCATTGTGTGTTGCGAAGAACATGGTGCGCATAGCCTCCCGAATCTGCGCCTCCGAAACCGTCACGATTCGTGAAACATATTTACTTATGATGGCGAACGCGGCCGGATCAGGCGCTCGGCACGCCACGCCATCTGCGATTGTCGGACCGACACTAGATTCAAGAAGATGCCCGGCCGCCAGAGATCTCGCGTAAGCCGGCGCGGCCTCCGCCACAACGCCGACAATCTTCGTTTTCAGGCCCAGCGCCTGCTGCGCGGCAACAGCGCCACAAATTCCTGATCCTAGGCCGATGGGAACATATAAGGTGTCGATATTCGACACGGCCCGAAACAACTCCAGCGCCCATGTCGCGACACCGCACACAAGAAGCGGGGCGAACGATGGGACAAACCGCAGGCTCCGTTGCTCCGCGAGCGCGCGTGCATGCAAGAGTGCGTCTTGAAAATCGCTTCCATGCTCGATCAGCGTCGCGCCCAACGCGCCCATCGCGGCATTCTTGTCCGCGCTATTGCCATGTGGGACCACGATGACCACAGGCATTCCAGACCGGCCACCAGCGAACGCAATGCTTTGGCCGTGGTTGCCCTTGCTGGCAGCGATCAACCCTTTGCAGTTCCCGCCTTCATTCCGGAGCGCATCGACAAATATCAGACCGCCACGAATCTTGAATGCGCCCAACGGCGTGTGGTTCTCGTGCTTCACCCAAACGTCGGCGCCGACGATGCCGTTCAACAAGGGCCAGGAGATCTGCGGCGTCGGCGTGATGGTCTGGTAGATGACCTGGGCCGCGTTTCCGATATCGCTCGAAGTGGGTAGCTGCATGATGGCGGCTCACGCGTTCAATATCCGGTCGAGATTAGGATCGATGGGCTTTCGGTAACGCAAGAGATAATATAAGTGGAAAATCGATAACGCACACAGGGACGCGGCACCGATCAGCGCAAATTGCAGGCCGTTCTTCACACCATGTCCGATCGCAGCATCACTTACGAAACCCATGACCGTCGCGCTCAAGCTCGACACCAGAAGCGTCCCCGTCGACCAGACGGCGATGGCAGTGACCTGTGAGCGCTTCGGCATAAAAGTCAGCATCTGCGCGCTGAGCGGCGCAACTGGTAGGCCGGACGAGATGGCCCATATGATGAGAAGTGCCAGAGACAATGGCTCGGAAGCGGCCAGAAAAAAACCAATTGCCGCTGGCACGTTGACCGCAAGCGCTGCAATGGCGAGGAGCAACCCCCCTTTGTGAGGAAATCGTTGCTCGAGAACATTGGAGACGTAACCACCCGCCAAAGTGCCCACGATACCGGACAATCCGCCGGTCAACCCGATCCAAAAGCCGATATCCGTCGTTGACATCGCGAATGTGCGCGCCAGGAATGCCGGACCCCAGCCCAGAACCGCCGTGGCGGACAGCCCGCTCCAGAATGTCGCGAGAAACAAATTTATCACAGGGGCGCGCAGGAACACGCGCACCATTTCCGAAAATGTGAGCTGCGAACGAAGGTTGACTGCGCGGGTGTGCGTGGGCTCGGTGAACGTCAAAAATATAAAGAGCGCAAGAATCAATCCTGGAATACCAAAGACTAGGAATAGGGAACGCCAGCCATAATGGTCTACGATGTATCCACCGCTCCAAAGGGCCGCGAACGATCCGGCCGCCGTGACGGCTCCGACGACGGCGATCGCACCAGCTCTCTTTGCTTCGGGAAACCTATTGGCGATAAGCGAGAAGAAAGCGGGACCACTTCCGGCCTCTCCCGCACCTACGAGAATTCGTGCCGCGGAAAGGGTGAAGAAGTTACCAGCGATTGCCGTCGCGGCCGTGAAAATGCTCCACACCGTCAAGGTCAGTGCGATGACGTCCTTTCGGTTCCACCTGTCCGATAAAGCCGCCAGGGGGATCGCCGCAAGCGCATAAGAGAGTCCGAAAGCAGTGCCGTTCAGGAACCCCAATTGCGCATCGCTCAAGCCTAGGTCGTGCTTCATCGGCTCGACAGCAATCGACAGAAGCATCCGGTCGATGATCTGGCTGGCACTGACCAGCGAAAGGACAGCCAGCATATAATAGGGGCTGTCAATCCAACGGCCGCGCGCGATGCGGTCTTTTGTTGCGGGCAAAAGCTTATCCATTTGCGGTTCCGGGAGCCTGCATCACTGCATCGGGCAAAGCTTGATCTTCGTTACCGTCCAGATGCGCGAACGGTACGTGCAGCGCGCTCGGGTGCTTTTCATCGTGGAACAGGCTTACCGTCACAGTACGCGCGTCGGCTGCGGTCTCCGCGGCCACAACCCCGCCACCCTGATAGTTCTTCTGCGGAAACCAGAAAGCGACCACGCGCCCCAAGGGCGCGATCACAAGGCGCAGGCGTGAGCCGCATTTAACTTGGCGCGATACGAAGTTGAAGCTCTTGAACTCGTAGAGCAACGGTTCCGTAGTATCGACAAGACACGGTACTCGATCCGATTGCCGATACCGCGCGCGCATCATATCGTATGCGAGCAAGATCGAAGTGCCGTCGGCGCCGATCTCGTAAACCGTAATATAAAAATCGGTATCGGGTGTATCGATCGCGATCCATGCCGAAAGCCGGAAAAAGCCGCTGATCTCCGTCGCTTCCACGAATGGAGCCGAATGATAGACGAGTTGCCGTCCGGCGAGTGCGGAAACCGGCTCGAACGTCGTGACATGCGTGGCATCGACACCCTCGCCTGCATCGGCCCACGCGCGCACGTTCAGCGGATCATGCGTATAGTGGTCCGGGCCGCCCTTAGGTGCCACATCGAGGGAGCCCGATGTATAGATGTCAATCGGATTCACCGATGAAGCCAAGTAATATGGGGCGTGCTGTTTCGTAACCGACGCAAGTGTGGAGGCATAACGCCATTTCTCAGCACCCAGCACGTAATATGCGACAGGACTTTTCAGGAAGACCGGCTTTGTCCCGGCGCCCATCGCCCATTTATACCAGTCCAGATGGAGCTGGTTTATGTCCAGCAAGCTCGCTTTGCCGAAATGCAAGCCCACCGTCCGTTCCTGGGGCGTACGCGTACCGGCGTGATCCCAAGGGCCAATGACGAGGTAATGATTTTCGGCAGCGGCCTCAAGATGATGCTTGTAGTAATGCAGAGCCCCCGCCTGGTCGCCGTCGAATATTCCCGTGATCGTGAGAACAGGATGCCTGATCGCGGCATATTGCATTTCGCTCGGTGAATAGGAATCCCAGAAGTCATCGCGCTCGGGATGTGCGATCCACAGCCCAAAGACCTCTGCTGCGTGATCATCGAGCAAGCGAGACAGGGCGGATAGCGGTTCGTCCACCAAAAAATGGTCGCGGAAAATATCGAACCATAACGCTGTGTCGCCGAACGTCTGCCCTTGCAATGTGCATCCACTCACATAAGTGAGCCACTGCGCGGCATACGGCCAAAAAATGTTGTTACGCATGGGAAAATCAACGCCTTGGCATGACGCCGCAACGGGCACGATGGTTGCCAAGTGCGGCGGTAGTTCCTTGGCCACAGCCCATTGCGCGGCACCGGAATACGAACCGCCCCACATGGCCACTTTGCCGTTGCAGAAGTCCTGCGCGGCGATCCACTCCACCACGTCGAATCCGTCTTTCGCCTCTTGGATACTCGGCGCGAAATCGCCTTCCGAATTTCCCCGGCCGCGCACATCGACAATGAGAAACGCCAATCCCGCTTTTGCGAAGAACATGCCACGGTCGTGATAGCTATCCGCAATATAGGGCGTCATCGTCAATATCACGGGCGCCGGCTGATGTTGCGGAAGATAGCAAGTCACATTCAAACGCACTCCATCGCGCAACAGGATTTTTACGCTCCGTCGAATGCTGACGCCATGTGCACGCATCAGTGCGCCCCGTGGCTCCGGCTGTTGCACACCGCTCACGTTTCGTCCCTTCGAATGTAAACGTGATTGTCGGGGAGTTTTTGCCGGGCCGGTGGCATTGCCGCATAGGCGGCTCGCACGCGGCCCAGACCCGTCCTAATCGCATCCGTCCGCAAGAGGTTTTGGCCCACAAAAACGGCATCGACATTTCGCGTGGCGCGAATATCCGCAAGAGGATTTCCGTTTAGCAATAGAAGACGGGCTGTAGCACCGGGCACGATGGTGCCCTCTTTCGCATCTTCCCCATGATATTCCGCGGCCGTGCGCGTGCAGGCGATCAGCGCTTCATGCGGGTCGAAGCCGCAATCGTCCACAAGCCGCTGCAGCTCCTCATGGAGCGAGAAGCCTTCGACCAGATGGGGCGTCGAAAAGTCTGTCCCGGTCAGCACCTTCGCGCCTGAGCGCCGCACGGCATCGGTCCACATCCGTGTCAGATTGTAGGCGTCGCGGTAGATCGGGTTAGGCTGCTTTCGCCAACTCTGGATAAGAGGCGCATTCTCATCCCAGATCGCACGAAACAGAGGATTGAGGTAATCGTCGTCCGGCGGGTAGAACTTTCCGCCGTTGCAAATCCAGTCCATGCGCTGGTGCACGGAAACCGTGGCGTGAAGCCATGTGCCGGATGAGACCAGCAGATCGATCAGCCTGTCCCGCCTGTCCCGATCGCTGCGCGCAGCGCCTTCCTTATTGTAGAATAGTTCCGCGCAATGAGCGATGCCGCGCTGCCCCCTGCGGATCGCGGCCTCCACGCCCACCGCACGCGGAACGTGCCCGACGGCGCGAATGCCGTTGCGGTCACAGGCGCGCATCAGGCCTTCGAACGCCTCGGCGCCCAAATTTGAATATGGTTTGGCGAAATCGAAGCCGCGGGTGACAACCTCTTCGCCCGCGCGTATCCCGCCTTCAATATCTCCTACCAGATAACTCATGTTCGCCGCATGCAGCGGGGGATAACCGTCGATGAGGGGACTCCCGACCGTCATCCGGGGACCGATCAGTGTTCCATCCCGGATCGCGTCGCGCATCCACAGCGTGTCCGGGCAACCCGCCATCACATCCAGCTGCGTCACACCACAGGCCAGTTGCAGGAACATCTGCAAGTCATAAGGAAGCACATAAGCGCTTCCGTCACCTCCGTCTTCGACCAACCCCGCGAAGGCCTTTGCACAATTGGCTACAAACGGATGACCGTGCACATCGGACAGACCTGGTAAAAGCGTCTTGCCTGTCGCATCAACAATCGTTGCGCCATCGGGCAGGGCTTGCCCCGTCAGAGTAACAGCTTCAACTATCCCGTCGCGCACCAACACATCATGCTTGTCGAGAATTTCGCGGCCGCGCATGGTTAGAATGCGTGCATTGCGGAACACGAGCGTCTTGCCACGAAGCAGCTTTTCATACAGGTCTTCCGTTTGGAAGTTGCTAGTGACACACCGGGGGCTGCGTTCCTTTGGCGTCACGTCGTAGAAAGATGGATGGTCATTGGCGGCTGCCAACACGGGTGGCGAATTTAGAAGACAAAGCTGGCTCGACAGAAGATGCACTGCACATCCGCAGGCGGATATATGTGGAACGATGTGCGCCTTCCGTCGATCCTGCAATATCCGTCGCGTCAGCATGACCTAACCCCAAAGAGCGGAGATCGGTGGGGAAAGCACATCGCCATCAAAGGAAAGCCCATGGGCGCAATCGTCCGCAATGAGCAAAGGAGAATCTAGATCCACGACTTCGCACATCTGGGCGAGCAGAACAGCCGGCGCGATGCACAGGGACGTACCGCCCATGCACCCCACCATCAACCTAAAGCCCCTTGCCCGAGCGGCCGCCGCCAGATCAAGCGCTGCGGTCAGCCCGCCCGCCTTATCCAGCTTGATATTGATGAACGTGAATGAACCCTCAGCGCAATCAAGATCATCCTGCGTTTCGATCAATTCATCGGCACATAATGCAATCGGCGATCGATACCCCCTCAGCCCAACCTCGTCTCCGACCGGAATAGGTTGTTCAATAAGATTGACGTTCGATGCGACAAGGCGCGGCATGAATGCCTTCAATTGAGCAACAGACCAAGATTGGTTAGGATCGACGACAAGCTTCGCCTCCGGCGCCCCGCGCCGCACCGCCTCAAGAGCCGCGATCGGATTTTCACCATTCACCTTGACCTTGAGCGTCGCAAACGTTCGATGCTGTCGCGCACGGCTTTCGTAATGCACCGCATCGCCAATGCCGATGGTGAAGCAAGTCCTGACGTTTTTCGGTGCCCCCAAGCCCAGGATTTCATACGCGCGGCGGCCTGTTTGTTTCGCCTCAAGATCTAGCAACGCGGAATCAAGCGCAAACCGTGCACCTCCGGAGTCAAGTTCACTCAAAAGGTCTTGGCGGCTACAGCCGCCCTGCACGACATCGCGAACCTTTTCCAATTGACCAGTCATAGACTCAACGGTTTCACCGCGATAAGGGACGCCACAAGCCTCGCCGAAGCCCTTCACACCGTTTCGATCCGTGAGGCACACCACTATCGTGCGTTCGTCCACAATGGTGCCGCGAGCAATCGCGATCGGTGTGGCGAATGTGTTGACGGCGATCCGATAGGATAGCGCGACGGCGCTGTCGCCATGAGGCGGTGGCTGTATCTTGAGATTTTGCGTCGCACCCATCGTCCACTCCGGCTGCCAGATTGCGGCGAGGCCGCGGTTGATGTCATTTTGTTATAACACATATCGAGTGGGCGAGCAATTCTGCCGTTTTCCGCCTGGCAGCCGCTTAATCCGCCACAGCCACAGAGGAATGAAAGAAGCGCACGCGCCATCGGTCGGCAAAAACCAGCAACGCGGATTCGAGCCATGCACGCTCCACTACACCTTCCGCGTCACAAATCGTGCCGCGATTGCGATAGTCGACGAAAGCCATCGCGCCAAGAGCGTAGCAACGAGGCGCCGTTACCTTCCATTCGAATCTTTTGCCCTGATCCCTGGCAGAGGCGACCAATGCGAATAACTCCTGCGCTGACATTCGCCGGCCGACGTCAATGCATGCAAAGTCCGAATCGGTTTCTCGCTCGAAACTCGCGCGATCGCCACCTGATAAAGCGTTGAGCATTCTTTGGATCACTGCCGCGAGTTCACCTCCCGTCGATTCCTCTTTCATCATAGTGCGCGGCACCGCTCTCTCTCATTCTGGTTCAACGACCGGCATGCGCGTGTAAGCCTCTCTAACGCGGCGTAGCCCCTCCGCGATGCCGTCCGCGCGAAGCAGGTGCCTGCCCACGATCACCGCGTCGATGTCCCGCGTCGCCCGGATATCGGAAAGTGGATCGGAATTGAGCAGCAAAAGATCCGACCGCGCGCCCACGGACACAGTTCCTTCGATCGCCGCCTCGTCGTGATAGTCGGCTCCTAGCCGTGTCGATCCAAACAGCGCGTCATGCGGATCGAATCCGCAATCGCGCACCAGCCGATCGAGTTCTTCGTGGAGGGAAAACCCTTCAACCACATAGGGGTTCATGAAGTCCGTCCCGGTTAAAATCCGCACGCCGGCAGCGCGCGCGGCGTTGGTCCACTCACAGGTTGAAGCATAGGAATTCGTGAACATGCTCATCGCCTGAGCACGCCGGGCGCTGACGACGGGACCCGCCTCCGCCCAAAATGCCGCGAGTACCGGGTTGAGATAATCCATGTCAGGTGGTGCATAAGGACCGCCCGTGTCGATCCACTCCATACGCCGGATGACGCAAACTGTCGCCTGGAGCCAAACCCCCGTGTCAGCCATGAGCCGGATGATGCGGTCGCGCCTCTTCCGGTCGCTGCGCTCGGGTTCCTCGCATTTCAAGAACAACTCTGCCGCGTGTGCAATCCCCAGTTGGCCGCGCCGAATGGCACCCTCCACACCCACCGCCACGGGCACATGCCCCATGACGCGCAGCCCACGTTGCGCGCAAGCATCCATCAGCCCGTCGAAGCCGTCTGCCGGTAGGCGCGTATAGGGCTTCGCAAAATCGAATCCACGATCGGCGATTTCGTTGCCGGCGCGCACTCCCCCTTCACGATCGCCGACCATATAACTCATGGATTGCGCATGGACCGGCGGATTGCCGTCGATCAGAGGGCTGCCGACCGACAGGCGCGGTCCGATAAGAGTTCCCGCCCGAATGGCCTCTCGCAGCCACAGCGCATCTGCGCAGCCAGCAAGGATCTCCAACCGCGTAATGCCGCAAGCGACCTGCAAAAACATCTGCAAATCGTAAGGCAACACGAATTGTACACCATCGCCAGCGCCTTCCAAAAAAGATGCAAAATGCCGCCCCCAATTGGCGACGAAGGGATGGCCATGCACATCGGATAGACCTGGCAGGAGCGTCTTGCCGGCGGCCTCGATGACGATTGCATTATCGGGAAGCTTCTGGCCCGTTGGCATTATCGACTCGATGCGCCCGCCTCGAACCGTTACGTCATGACTGGTGAGAATTGTGTGTTCCACCATGGTGATAATCCGCACGTTGCGAATGACCAGCGGCCGCGACGCGTCCAGAGTTTCATAGAGACCGGCAGTAGCTTGCGTATCGGAAACACAAAACGCGCTTGGTGTCTTCGGCGTCCTATCGACAAATGAGGTCGCGTCACCAACCTGCGAGAAAACCTCGTTGAGACTGCTCGCTGTGCCATCGAGACATCCAGTTAGCATATGCAAGGCGCAGCAACTCGAATTTGTCGCTCCATGGCTGTGCAAATGGCGCCAAGCCGATCTCGCGATTTTCACCATAGACGCCACAACCCCGTTCTTACCTTTTGTCAGCCCGCTAGCCGTCCGCTGCTGGCACTATGGGAAGAGTCAAGCGTGACGCATGCGCCAGGCTGTGATGAATGCAATTCTCCGCAACCACGGATTCTGTCTCCGTCGCATTGTCGCCGCCCGTGTTTAAATTACGATCATAGAAGGGGAAACGGGAGGAGCTGATGTGGAGCCGCAAGCGGCGCCCTTTTGGAATGCGGACCGAAGCAATCCACATATCGATCTGCACGGGATAGACTTGGCCCGACTCCATCCAGACAGTCTTGTCGAGCCCGTCACGAAACCGCATCCGCACGATTCCATGGGTGATATTGATCGCAGCACCGGTCTCCTCGACTTCCAAAAGAACAGCAGCGAAATCCGTGTCCCGCGCACTCGACGAAACATAGAGATCCAAGGTCACGTGCCCCACGATATCGAGATCGGATTCAAGCGGCGCGCCGGTATAGATGAGGATGTCCGGCCGCAACTCGAGGGGGGAAAAATCGGCATAGCCGCTGCCCATGCTGTCCAAGTCCGCGCCCGGTGGGTCGGACGGTGTGGGGTCTTGCGGATCGTATCGAAAACAACTGGGCGCGCCATCGGGTGGAGCATCGGGTGCGAGACAACCCCGTCGCAATTGCGTGTCCGCCGCTCCATGCAGATAAAGGCAAAGGCTTTCCTGCGACCGCGGCGGCCAGCAGTCCGAGTGACGCCATCTGTTAAGCCCGGCCACATAATAGCGAACCTTGGGCCAATCTTGCGTCTTATCGGTTTCATCGCGCAGCCAACGGCCAAACCAGTCGACGAAGGTCTTCAGATAGGGAAAGCGCGTGTCGCCAAGGCGGCGCGGCCCCCATGCCGTGTCCGCGCTGCCGCCCATATAGCCGCTATGCGGCGTCGGACATAGCAGCAGATACTGATTGTCCCGCGACATCGCAGATATGCTTTTCTCTCGAAATAAATTGACGTTCGCGAAGGCGGAGTCGCCGCGCTCCTGCAAGCCAGCGACATGCAAGGCCGGCGCATCGAATTCATCCCGTTCAGTGAGAAAACCCTGTGCCTCCCAATACGGATCGGACGGATCGTGGCTGTGCCGCATCATCGCATCGAATTCGGTGGGCGGCGCGCCCGATGTCTTCATAAGATCGACGACGGGCAAACCACGCAGATGCTGCATCATATCGAGCGGCGGAAGCTGGACCGGCTGTGTAGGATAGAGCTTGGACCATGATTGCGAGAACCAGGCTTCCCGATCAATCCATGGAGGTGGTCCATAAGAAATCGCCGGAACGTAATGCCTGAGCCAATTGAACAGCCCCCACAGCATGGTCACGCCGCCTTGCAGAAACGCACCATTGCGATAGTCGCCCGCGGCATTGCTGCCATCGAACATGATAATGCTAGCGCGATGGTTAGGATGCCGCATGGCCGCCAACCGCGCCGCCGTCTCACCGAGATATGACGAGCCCCAAGCACCGATCCGCCCGTTGCACCAGCTTTGCCGGGCAAGCCATTCAACGGTATCGTAGCCATCCTCGCGCTCGATCCCGAGATTGGCGACGAACATCCCTTCGGATTCGCCCCGCCCCCGTATGTCTTGAATTGCAAGAACGAAGCCCTGCTCCGGAAACACGGCACGAAGGGTGGGCATCGCCATGTTCTTTCCGTATGGCGTGCGCACGAGAATTACGGGCAAGGGCAGCTTGGCGCCTAGTGGAACATGAAAATCCGTGGAAAGCCGCACACCATCGCGCATAGCGATGAAGCGAGTGCCCAGAAGTTTACTCGCATACCGGGGCGCAAGCCCGTCGAACAAATGTGGCACCGCCGGATCGAATCCTGACGATTGCGCCGGAACGGCCACGTCTGGCCCGGCTGCGAAGTCTGCCTCAGTAAACTTCAAGACGGGTTCAGCGGAAAACGCCATGTTGCGAGCGGATGGACTCATGGCCGCATCTCAATCCGAGACGAAGCCATTCGAGCCTGAACAACGGCACGTGCAGCGTGTTTAAAAATCCGCAGCAATCCGGAATCCAATGGTCCGCGGCGTGATGAGCGTTGCCGATCCGTAGGCCAATGTCGCACCCGTGCCATAGGGCTCATAATAGGCAATGCCCTTGGAGTCACCGAGATTTTTCCCATAGAGCTCGAAGGTGTACCGCCCATTGCGAAGTCCCAATTCCAACGCGAACGTATTATATGATGGGACGGGCTGATAGTTATCGACAGGGAAGAACGCGAAGCCGTTTCGGCGCATACCTTCGTAGAACCATGTCGCGCCCAGGAAAGCGGAATAGTCGGCAAAGGCATGCCGTTCGTAGTTCGCGCTGATGTTGCCGCTCCACTTGGGAACGTAAGGCAGGGTCGATCCGGCCGGGGCATTGATGGCTAGGATGGTCGATGAAATGTGGGCATCGGTGTACGCGCCCGACGTGCCCAGCGTTAGGCCTTCCACCGGCGACCAGGCCAGATTCCATTCAAAGCCCTGACTAACCGCTTTTCCGCCGTTGAGCGTAAAGGCATAGCCCACGCCGCCCACGGGAATAATGGAATTGATCTGGATCTTCGACCAATCGATATGGAACGCTGCCACATCCATAGACAAGGTGTCGAACAGCTTGCCCTTGAAGCCGACTTCATAGTTGACCGTGCTGTCCGAATTGAATTGCGAAGGCAATCCAGCCGGTGTGCCGCCAGGAATGTATGGCTCGGGTCCACCGGGGCGATAGCCGGAGGCGATGCGCGCGTAGACCATTTGGTCGGATGTGATGTGCCAGCTTGGCGCCACAGAATAAGTCGCAGAAGTTTCGCGCGAATGCGTCGCTGGAAGCGTTTCGATCGGAGTTCCGAGGAATAGACCACCCTGGGTCTGCTGCGATTTCTGATGATTGTGAAAAACGCGGCCACCGACCTCTAGGTCCAGACTATCTGTGAAGTGAAGCGTCGCATCTGCATAGCCTGCGAGCTCGGTGTAATTGGAAGGCTGCGCGGAATAGAGCACAGAACCCAGCGCATTCATTGTACCCGATGGATAATCGCGCACGAGATAGTTCGTCGTTCCGGTCGCAGCTTCACTCGTGTAGAAGGCGCCTACCTGCCAATCGAGATCGTCTCCGAAGAGCTTGCTGCCGGGATTGGATGCAAGACGGAACTCCTGGTTGAACTTTTTGATGTTGTAGACCGGCGCCAGCGTCACAGTTGTCCCAGGCGCAAAGAGGTTCGCGTAAGAAGGAATGTCCGTGCCGAAATGATTGTCCAGCTTGCCGTAGCTGGTGATCGATTCGAGAGATGCCCAGCCCCAATCGTCCCGGATGTTGAGGTCGTAAAGCTCGGCCCGCGCCGACTGGATGTTCGGCAGATAGGAATCGTAATCGTATCCGTTCGCCAAGCCTGTCGGATCGGCCAGATTCGTCGTTCCGTTTACCGTCACCATGTCCGGTCCGTTCGTGTGCAGGTCTTGATAGAAAGCAGTGGCGCGAATGGTGAGGTCAGCCGTGGGCTGCCAGAGAACGGAGGCACGACCGCCGAAGCGCCTGCCGGAATTCACCTGACTGTCGCCGCGCAGATCGTTACGGATCCAGCCTGGGATCGATTCGTAATAGCCGCTCACGCGCAGCGCGAGTTCGTCGTTGATCGGAATGTTGGCATAACCCTTCACGTCGCCGCCAGTTCCGCCATGTGCAACGGTATCCCCACCCGCTTCCACGCCGAAGGCGTAATCTGTGATGCTGGGCGCGTTAGTGACATACTTGATCAGGCCGCCTTCGGCGCTCGCCCCGTAGAGCGTGCCTTGCGGGCCGCGAAGTACTTCAATGCGGTTCATGTCGTAAGGTTCGAAATCGCTGGCGAACAAAGCACCTAGCGATACCGATCCGGTAAAGCTCAACGGCACGTCATCGACGGTCGTCGCCACAGTGGCGCCGTTTCCGCCTGAATTCAGGCCGCGCAGGATGACCCTGGTTCCAAAACCGCCATAGCCGCCCTGCTCTAGATTGATGCCGGGTATCTGCTGCGAGAGATCCTGCAGATCGAGGGTCTGGGTCTGCGCGAGTTCTAGCCCCGTCTTCGCCGACACGCCCATCGGAACATCGCCAATCGATTGCTCGCGCTTGCTGGCCGTAACCACGACCTCCTCGATCTGCGATGCGCTGGCGGCGGCCGGCGTATCGGCAACGGCTATCCCCGCCCATAGAAGCGCGCTTTGGGCCACGCCACAGGCGAGCAAGAGTTTGAGACGCTTATTGCCAAAAGCCATCATGATCTTCGAGCCCCTTCCTGTGCCGTGGATCCTTCCACGGCTGAATCGATGTCCCGCGCGGTCCCTGCCCGGCAGAATGTCACAGATGGCAAGAATGAAAGATGTTATAACAAAGTCAATATATCAATTTGGTGACAGGTGAGGCGTCGGAGGTCGCCAAAATGGTCAGCAAACAGTCCGAACTCGACGTCAAGCCATTGGATAAAATTATAATTTTGGATTATCCGCGCGCCGATGCATTGGGCGCGTCTCGCCCGCAGACGATAAAATTGTTATAACAAATTTTAAAGTGACCACGAAATTCACTGTAGATGCTTCACGGGCAATTCGTCGATCATCTGCACGGTGGGAGCGATTACGTCAGGCAGACTTCCGCTTGACCGGCTTGCGCAACGGCTTGGCGACATAAGGTTGGTAGATGTCGGCGCTGTCCTTCAGATCGGACTCCAACGCGGCGCGCGCCTTCTTGGCGCTGCCCGATTTGATCGCATCTATGATCAGATCGTGCGGGCGCAGATCGACATTCAGATCGCTCACGGCCTGCATATCGGCCAGTAATGCCAGATGTGGTCCGATCTGAAGCCAAAGAACTTCAATCATGCTTTGCAAGAGCTGGTTGCGGGCGGCACGATAGACGGAGAAATGGAAATCCTGATTGGCGGCGAGGAATTTCTCGATATGACCTCTCTCTTGTGCCTTGACCACGAGCTCGGCGCACTTCTCCATACGTGCAATTTCTATTTTCGACGCACGCTCGGCTGCTAGCGCCGCAGCTTCACCCTCAAGGGCAATGCGAAACCTCAAAATGTCTTTGAACTGCTCCTCCGAGAGAGATGGGACCTTGACGCCTCTGCGGCGCATTTCGAGCGCGCGCTCGGCGCCGAGCCGCAGGATGGCATCGCGAACCGGCATGATGCTTGTCCCGAGCACTGCTGCGACACCACGAAGGGTCAGGGCTTCGCCAGGCCGGAACTTACCCGACATCAGGGCTTCGCGCAGCTGCGCATAGACGGTTTCGCTCAAATTTGGCGTATCGACCGGCGAAAGCTGACCAATCCCACTCGATGGTTTCATGATGAGAAAGGCCTTCCTTGTTTTAGACTGGCATGACGCGATTCGCGATACGAAACGGTACCATGGCTCCGGCATTCGATCCGACCGAAGAGACGATACGTCGATATATCTTATACCAATTTTTCGCGCGAGAGCGAAGATTTCATCGCCGATTTGCGGATCGTCCCGCTTAGCGTCGCCGCCTAAATTTCAGCGTCACACGCGGCTGGCGCTTCAATGATCGGAACACGGGGCTTGCCAGCAATGCATCGGAGAACAGGGCTCTCGCCTCTGCTAGCGACATGGGTGAAACCAGCTCCACCTCGATCTGCGCTTTCATTATGCCGTTGGGCGCACGCGCCCGGGGCTTAAGAAAGACCTTGGGGTTCATCTCGCAGGTTAAGTGCATATCGATACTGTCGATCGCAAGGCCGCGCAGTGCTGCATGCGCCGTCATTGTCACGGAAAGACTCGCACCGACGGCTGCGAGTAGCAATTCTGCTGGATCTGGCGCGCTCCCGCCGCCGCCCACGTCCGCAGGTTCGTCAATAACACAGGTCAACCCTGTGAGTGTTTCCACGTCATGCGTAAATCGATGTGCCCGGCGAACCCGAACCGATGCGCGTTCGACCGGATGCTCGGCGGATGCAACGTGTTGCACGAATTTTCCGAGGATAGCCGCCAGTTCTCGATCATACGTGGCTAGCTTTGGAGTCGCGGAGCGGGATATTGCCATGGGGTTGTGCCTTTCGGGATCCCGTTGCCTTCAAGTTCTTGGCGCGACAGCCGATCATAACCGGTCGGCAGCGCGGGTCCCCGTGATGTTTCCGGTTGCAGCTCAGCCGATTTTAGGACAGTTATAACATATAATGTCCAGCTCACCAGATGAGACCGGCGTGGAAGACACTTGCGCGTCCGCCTCACGGCCCATCGGGCGGAGCGAAGTTGTGACGAGGAGTGGCTTTGATATGACCGCAGCGGCATCGCAGCGGCCGAATGATCGGCTCATCTGGGATATGATCGTTCCTCTCGCGCCCATCGTCGGCAACGACATGGACCTGCTTTCGCGCTATCACGCGTCCGGACACGGTTTCATATCGCTTACCATCGCGGGCGACGATTGCGGATTGGCGGAAGCGATACATCGCTTGGCTCGGGCGCGCGCTGACATTGCCGCGCGATCGGAAAGCCTGCTGTTGGCAACCTGCGTGAAGGACATCTTCATGGCGCGAGAACAAGGTAAACTGGCCGTCGGGTTGCACCTCGAAGGAACCGAATGCTTGGAGCGCGACCCGGAAGTGCTGACGCTTCTGTATGTACTTGGAATTCGCCACGGCATCCTTGCTTTCAACCAGAACAACTCTGCCTCCGGCGGATGCGCGGATTTGGGTAACGTCGGGATCAGCCGCATCGGCCGCCGCTACCTTGAGAAAATGCGCGACCTCGGCATGCTGCTTGACGCCAGCCACATGAGCGAGCGCGCCTCACTGGAGGCGATAGAGTTCATTGGGCGGCCGGTCGTCTTTACGCACTCCAATGCGCGGGCGCTTCACGACCATTATCGTAATGTCACCGACGAGCAAGCGCGCGCCTGCGCTACCTCCGGCGGCCTCGTTGGCATATCGGGATCGAGCGCTTATCTGGGCGAATTCGATAATCTTGCGGAAGGTATGTTCCGCCACCTCGATTATTTTGTACAAATGCTCGGCGAAGACCACGTCGGAATCGGCACTGACTATGTGGTGGATGCGGAGATTATTTCGCGGATATTCGCGGAGCGTGTCGATGAATGGCCCATCACTGGTGTCGCGGATTACGGCAAAATCGCCTATCTCCCACCGGAAGAGCTTTCAATCGTTATCGAACAAATGGAAAAGGCGGGATACGGGGAACCCGCGATCCGGAAGATTCTTGGCGGCAACTACCTCCGGATCGCACAACGGGTCTGGCTCTGATTCAACACCGCAAGGCAACCGGTGAGAGTATTTCCGGGTTCCCGTTTGGTTTTGCGCAGACCGATATTTTATTTGAGTAGCCGTAAAACGCAGCCCCGGCACACCCCGTCCTATGTAGAAAGTTTGTTGCAGTGTCAGCGTTTCTAAAGGAACTGGAACGGAAGG
>JAFECP010000032.1:33210-36594 GCA_018242105.1 Pseudomonadota bacterium | reverse complement strand
CCACCGCTTCGCGGTCCCCCTCCCCCGTAAACGGGGGAGGAAAGTCTTATGCCTTAGTGCGCGTCCTTCCAGACCTTGCGATAGGACAGGAACAGCAACCCCGACAGCAGGATCATGAACAGCATCACGCCAAAGCCGAGACGATGGCGCTCTTCCAGCTTGGGCTCGGAAGCCCAGGAGAGGAAGGTCACGACGTCATGCGCTTCCTGGTCCTTCGTGGCCTTGGTGCCGTCCGAATAGGTGACCGAGTCGTCGCGCAGCGGCGGCGGCATGGAGATGTTCCGGCCCGCGAAATAGGGATCGTAATATTTGCCATCGATCACCTTGAAGCCGTGCGGCACGGGTGAGCCGTCGCCGGTGACGATCGAATAGACATATTGCGGGCCGCCTTCACGCGCCTTCACGATCAAGGACAGATCCGGCGGCAATGCGCCGCCATTGTTCGCCCGTGCGGCGTTCTCGTTGGCGAACGGCGCGGGGAAATGATCGGCGAGGATGGCGGGCCGCATCAGCGGGTTGCCCTTGTCGTCGGTCGTGTTGCCCTTCTCGTCCGGCTCCGCGGGAACCTTGTAGCCGGCGGCGATCGCCTTGGCTTGCGGCTCTGTGAAGAAGCCGTCGCCGCCATCCTTGCCGCCGATCAGATCGTGGAAGGCAACGTGGTTGAGGCTGTGACAGGCCGAGCAGACTTCCTTGTAAACCTGGAAGCCGCGCTGCAGCGCCGCGCGGTCATAGGTGCCGAACGGGCCTTCGAACGACCAGTGCACGTCCTTGGGCGGCAGCGGCTGGCTGAGATCTTCGGCAGCGGAAGCCGCGGCCGAGGTGGCGATAAGCGCCGCAAATGCAAGAGTGAGAGCTTTCATGGACATCATCCTCACTCCGCCGCGCTCAGGACAGGCTGCGAAATATTGGCGGGCAGCGGTTTGGGCTTCTCGATGATGCCCAGAAGCGGCATGACCACCCAGAAGAAGCCAAAATAATACAGCGTGCAGATGCGGGCGACCCACACCAGCGGCAGCGCGAAGCTGCCGAGGTTAAGCACCGCGTCCGCACTCTGCGATCCGCAGTAACCCAGGATCGCGCAGTCGATCACGAAGAACCAGAAGAACTGCTTCATCATCGGGCGGAAGCGCGTGGAGCGCACCTTGGATGTGTCGAGCCACGGAATGAACGCCAGTGTCAGCAGCGAGCCGGCCATCACAAGCACGCCGATCAGTTTCTGCGGCACCGAACGCAGCATCGCGTAATAGGGCAGCAGATACCATTCGGGCACGATATCCGGCGGCGTCACGACCGGATTGGCGGGCGTGTAGTTGTCCGGGTTGCCGAAGAAGTTGGGCGCGTAGAACACGAAGGCCAGATAGACCAGCGCGAACAGCGCGACATAGAAGCTGTCCTTCACCGTGTAATACGGGTGGAAGGGCAGCATGTCCTGCGGACCTTTGGTGTCGATGCCGAGCGGGTTGTTGTTGCCCGGAACGTGCAGCGCCCAGATGTGCAGGCCCACAACGCCCGCGATCACGAAGGGCAGCAGGTAGTGCAGCGAGAAGAAGCGGTTGAGCGTGGCATCGCCCACCGCGAAACCGCCCCACAGCCAGGTGGAGATCGCCGAGCCCAGATGCGGAACGATCTGGTCGAGCGCGGAGAAGAAGTTGGTGATGACGGTGGCGCCCCAGAACGACATCTGGCCCCACGGCAGCACATAGCCGAAGAAAGCGGTGGCGACCATCAACAGATACAGGATCACGCCGAGGATCCAGATCACTTCGCGCGGCGACTTATAGGAGCCGTAATAGAGGCCGCGGAACATGTGGATGTAGACGGCGATGAAGAAGAACGTCGCGCCGTTGGCATGCATATAGCGGATCAGCCAGCCATAATTGATGTTGCGCATGATGCCTTCGACGGAATCGAAGGCCAGGCCGGCATTGGCGACATAGTGCATGGCCAGCACGATGCCGGTGAGAATCTGGATGCCCAGCATGAACGCCAGAATGGCGCCGAAGGCGTACCAGAAGTTCAGGTTCTTCGGCGTTGGATAGGTGATGATGGTGTCGTGCGCGAAGCGCATGAGCGGCAGGCGGGAATCCATCCAGCGGCCGAAGCCGGATTTCGGAACATAGGTCGAGGGACCGGACATGCTTGGGCTCCGTTATCCGACTTTGATCTTGGTGGGGCTGAGGAACTTGTATGGCGGAACGGCCAGGTTCTGCGGCGCTGGCCCGTGACGCACGCGGCCTGCCACATCGTATTGCGAACCATGGCAGTGGCATAGCCAGCCGCCATATTCACCTTGCGGCACCTGCGGCGTCGAGACGGTCGGCGTGCAGCCGAGATGCGTGCACACGCCCACGACGATGATCCATTCCGGATTGATGACGCGGTCGGCGTCGGTCGCTTGCGCGCTGTCGGGAAGATTGGCGTTGCGCGCGACGGGGTCGAGCAGCGCGGAGAGCGGAACCGCCTTCGATTGGGCGATCTCCTGCGGGGTGCGCCGGCGTACGAACAGCGGATGGCCGCGCCAGTTAAATACGACCTGTTGGCCAAGCTGGATCGAGGAGATGTCCGCCTCGATCGAGGACAAGGCCAGAACGGCGGAGGATGGATTCATCTGGTCGATGAACGGCCACGCCGCCAGGGCCGCGCCCACGGCGGCGACCCCGCCCGTTGCGATATATAGAAAATCACGCCGTGTTGGTTCGGGCGCTGTTGTCTCTGCCACGTTTCACCTACTGAAATTCAGGCGCCCGGGCGGCGGGACAAGTTGGATGCGCCACCCCCGGACTCACCGGACGCACCATCGAATGCGCGCGTAAAATAGAGAAGCGATTCTGGAGGGTCTTGCGGCACGATGCCGCATAAAAAGCCAGCTTCGTCCGAGCCTTGAGCCATTAGCGAGCATCCATGCGCATAGCCCTTTACGAGCCCGACATTCCGCAAAATTGCGGCGCCCTGATTCGGCTGGGCGCCTGCCTCGGCATCTCTGTGGATATCATCGAGCCGTGCGGGTTCCTGTTCAGCGACAAGGGACTCAAACGGGCAGGCATGGACTACGTCGATTCGGCGGACATCGTGCGGCACACAAGCTGGGCGCGATTCTACGAAGATCACAGACAGAACAGCGCAGGGCGTCTGGTTCTCTTGACCTCCAAAGGCGCCGATCCTTACACCGGTTTCACGTTTTCGCCCGGCGACACGATTTTGCTTGGACGCGAGAGCGCGGGCGTGCCGCAAGCGGTTCACGATGCGGTGGACGCAAGGCTGCTGATCCCGATGCGGCCGGGCATGCGTTCCATCAATGTGGCGCAGGCAGCCGCTATGGTTGTGGGGGAAGCGTTGCGACAGACAAAGAGTTTCCCGTGAACACCCCGGCGAACGCCTCTGTCA
>JAFECP010000032.1:6202-33131 GCA_018242105.1 Pseudomonadota bacterium | reverse complement strand
GCGCCCGGGCGGATTGCGCCCCGACGATGGCGGCGTGATCAGCGTGATGAAGGGCCGCGTGTTCGAGAAGATCGCGGTCATGACCTCGACCAACCTGAACGGCACCTTCTCGCCGGAGATGGCGAAGACGATCAAAGGCGCGGACCAGGATCCGCATTTCTGGTCCAGCAGCATTTCGCTCGTCGCCCACATGCAGAACCCGCATGTGCCGGCAGTTCATATGAATACGCGCCATTTCATGGCGGCCGAGACGGCATGGTTCGGCGGCGGCACCGACCTCACGCCGATGTTTCCCAATGACGAGGACGCCCGGGAATTCCACGCCGCGCTCAAGCGCGCCTGCGACGCGCATGGGGCGGATTACTACGCGCGCTATAAGAAATGGTGCGACGAATACTTCTATTTGCCGCATCGGGGTGAGCCGCGCGGGGCCGGTGGGATCTTTTACGACCATCTCGACACGGGCGATTGGGAGGCGGATTTCGCATTTACCCGCGCCGTGGGACTCGCATTTCTGGAGGTCTATCCCCACATCGTAAGGAAACGGATGGGCCAAACCTGGACGGAAGCAGAACGCGAGCACCAGCTGGTACGCCGGGGGCGCTATGTGGAATTCAATCTGCTCTATGACCGCGGCACCCAGTTCGGCCTGAAGACGGGTGGCAATGTCGAAGCCATCCTGATGAGCATGCCCCCCGAAGCCCGCTGGCCCTAGGCCGTCCAAACTCTCCCGAGGCCTGATTGTTCGCTCTTCACCTGCTCTCCCCCGCGACGGTCGCGCTGCTTCAGGTGATCCTGATCGACATCGTGCTGGCGGGCGACAACGCGGTGGTGATCGGCATGGCGGCATCGCGCGTGCCGGCGGTGCAGCGTGCCCGCGTGATCTTCTGGGGCCTCGCCGCCGCCGTCATCATCCGCATTTTCCTCGCCACCATCACCGCGACCTTGCTGGCCGTGATCGGCCTGATGTTCGCGGGCGGCATTCTTCTTCTCTGGGTGAGCTGGCGGCTTTATCGCGACATCAAAGAAGGCCAGCAGGACGAAGTTGGTCATCACACCATCGCGACGGGCGAGGACCACCCCAAAGCGCGCCCGCCGCTCGACGAGAAAGGCGTACGCAGGGCCATCGGCCATATCGTGGTGGCGGACATCTCCATGTCGCTGGACAACGTGCTCGCCGTCGCGGGCGCGGCGCGCGAACATGTCTGGGTGCTGGCGGTGGGACTGCTTCTGTCCATTGCGATGATGGGCATCGCCGCATCGATGATTGCCAGGCTGCTGCGCAGGTATCCCTGGATCAACTATGCGGGTTTGATCATCGTGTTCTATGTGGCGCTACGCATGATCTGGGACGGCGGCCACGAGATCGCGCGTCACGCGCTTAGTTGACGCGCAGCAAAAGCGCCGTCGCATCGTCGCTGGTCTTGAAGCGCGGGAATTTCCGGCCCTCCGCATCGTCTCGCTCGATAGCGCGCAGTTCTCCGCAGAGCGCCTTCAGCCCTTTGGACAGCGCCGCGGCGACCAGCGCCTCGGGGTCGTAAGCGTTGTAGTCGCTCGCCAGCGCGAGAAAGCCGTCGCTGCACAGAAGAAGGACAGCGCCTTTCGGCGCGCCGATCCGTTTGCCCGCAACATGATCGGCCGCGCGGACGTCCGGACCGAACGCCCAATGGCCATTCGTGTTCACGAAGTTGCGCGCCTTGCGCAGCGCATCGAGATATTCCGGGCGATTGACGCCGGCAGCGGGCGACAAGCCGTGCTTCTCCGCCAGCTTCGCGACGCGCCGGGCCTCGTTTTGACGTTTTTCCAAAGCGTCGCCGACAATCTCGACCGGTGCATTTGGACGCTTCACCAATGCCGCGCAATCGCCGAACCACAACGCCTCGACGCCTTGCGCGTCTTCGGCGACGAGCATCATCGAAGAAAACGGCATTTCCCAGGTGCCGGCGGGAGGGCGTTTGCGCAGCGCTTCAAAAGAAGTCTGCGCATCGAACAAGGCCGCGCTCACCGCTTCCTGCGGGCTCGCACCTTCGCGCGCATAAGCCATCAGACGGCGCGCGCCGAAGGCGGCGAGCCATGCGGCATCGCTTTTGCCGGGCATGAGCGGATCGCCAAGGCCGGTCGCACCGTCCATGACGACAGCGGCCTTATCGATATGCCCGAACGCATCGTCATTTGGCTTTTCGGGATTGCCGGGGACAGAGATGGAATCGAGAACTTCGAACATCAGATCTTCGCCTGCACCACGGCTTTCAGGCGTTCGGCAAGCGAGAACTCATCCTCGATGAAATCGGAATCGATCCACCACTCTTCGACTTCGCCGAGGATTTTTCCGATCAGCGGGCCTTGCGGCACGCCCGCCGCCATAACATTGCCTCCATCCAGCGGGAATTTCGGACGCTGCCACGCATCTGCCATCGCCAGGAGCGCGCGCCATTGCACGAAATTGGCTTCCTTCGGATCTTCCGCCCATTTCAACGAAACGCGATCCTTGAAGCGCGCCGTGTCCAGCTTGTAGAGCAGCTTGCGCACTTCCTTGATCGACAGATAGGACACGATCTTGTCGGTGTTGCCCGCGATATCCGCAAGGCGGTCGCGATCGGCGTTGGAGAGCTTCCAGCGATCCGCGATCTCATGCGCAGCGGCGGCGCGATCCGGCAGCAGCGCCGCCAGACGCAATATCGCATCGGGCCGAAAGAAATTCGCGCCATCGATGGTAACGAGCCGTTCCAGCCGCGCGATATTCAATTCGCCCGGCAGAACTTCCGTGAGAATGCCCGACGCCGCCATGCTGCGCAGCACCGGCACCGGATCTTCCGCCGTGAGCAGCTTGAGCATTTCCTTGGCGGCGCGCTCGCCGGAAAGTTGCTTCAGGCCGGCCTTCTCCGCGGCGCAAGCCTGCAACGCGGCTTTGTCGATCTCGCCCTTGCCGTACCAGGCGTGGAAGCGGAACAGGCGCAGGATGCGCAGGAAATCTTCGCGAATGCGCGTCGTGGGATCGCCGACGAAGCGAACCTTGCCGGCCTTCAAATCGGAGACGCCGCCGACGAAGTCGAACACCTCGCCGCTTGCATCGGCATAGAGCGCGTTCATGGTGAAGTCGCGGCGCTGCGCGTCTTCCGCCCAAACTTTGGTGAATGCGACAACGGCGTGGCGTCCGTCAGTGGAGACATCGCGCCGCAAGGTCGTCACTTCATAAGGACGGCCGTTGGAGATGGCGGTGACGGTGCCGTGTTCGATGCCCGTGGGCACGGCTTTCAGATTCGCCGCTTCCAGTTTTTTTGTCACCTCATCCGGCGTGAGCGGTGTGGCGATGTCGGTATCGGACACTTCGCGGCCCATCAATGCGTTGCGGACTACGCCGCCGACGAAGCGCGCTTCGCCCAGCGCCTCCATCACCGCGCGCGTCCCGGCACTTGTCATCCACGGATTCTTCGATGGCTCCAGCTTTGTCATAGGCCCGAAAATCTCTCGGCGAAATTCACCAGAATGGCCGCCGTCGCGCCCCATATATAATGGGAACCGTAGTTGAAGGCATAGAATTCGCGTTTGCGGCCCTGCCATTCGCGGCTCTGGCGCTCACGGTTCTTCGGATCGAGCAGAAATTCGAGCGGCACTTCGAAGATCTCATTCACCTCGGCTGGATTGGGTAGCAGCGTGAAGCCCTCGCGCAAGACGCCGACCACCGGCAGAATCGCAAAACCCGTGCCCGTCTCATAGCCTTCCATGAATCCGGCAACCGTCACGAAGTCCGGCGCGATGCCGGTTTCTTCATGCGTTTCGCGCAAGGCCGTCGCCGTCGCCGATGCGTCGGTGTCGTCCATCCGTCCGCCCGGAAAGCTCACCTGCCCCGCGTGGCGGGACAAGGTGGACGTGCGCTGCGTGAACAACACCGTGGGCACCGGCTTGGCGACGATCGGCATCAGCACGGCGGCGGGTGTGAGCCTGACTTCGCCCGCCGGGCGGCGGAACTCCGGATTGAAATCGTAATCGCTGCGCGCCGGATGCACCTTGAATTCCGGCGCGTCGGCGAGAAGCCGCGCGCTCAGCATGGCGAAGTTCTTGTCTGCGATGCGTGCCGCAAGCTGTTGGGACATGGCTTCTCCCGTATCGCTCATACCGGCGCGTCCAGCGGAAACGCGACGCCATCGCTCCACAGCACGAGCTTGCCCGCGTATTCGCCCTCGCCCGGCACGGCGAGTTCGGCAAGCTGATAATAAACCGGGCGTGAAATCTTCGCTTCGAGGCCGCGGCGCACATGCACATAAGGCGACGGCTCGCGCGTTTGCGGATTGATCTCGACGCGGATGGAATTGTCAGAACCAGCGATCGTTTCGTCGCCGACATTGGTGGTGAAGATCAGCTTCTGATTTTTGCCTTCGCCTTCTACGCGCAGCAGCACCGCGAGGAACGGAGCATCCTCGACCTTGATACGCATCTTCTCGCCTGGCGTGACGAGCACATAACCGTCGCCATCCTTGCGCAAGATCGTGGAGAACAGGCGCACCAGTTCGCGCCGCCCGACCGGCGTTCCTTCGTGGAACCATGTGCCGTCGCGCGCGATGCGGATGTCGATGTCGCCGCAATGGGCGGGGTGCCATTTCTCCACCGGCGGCAAACCGCGACCGGCAGCGGTTTCCCGCTGCAGGCTGGCCAGTCCGAGGGTGAAATCACCCGCCATAAATCATCCTTTATCCGCCTCACGGCGTTGTGCTTTTTCGCCTTTAGCCATGGTGCAAGGGGCCGGTTGCGCGTTGGCCTAGGCGGTGCAACATAGGCCCCTCACGGAAGGCCACGCGCGCCGGATTCGAAGATAGGCGTTTGCGCCCCGGCCCGGCAACCGCGCACGATTTACGGATTTGACTTCATGACCGATACGCAGACCTTGACCAATGACAGCGCAGCAGTCGCGCAGGCCGAAAAGGCGGGTGCGATCTTCGGCCATGTGCGCGAGACGGTCGGCAAGGCGATCTTCGGCCAGCGCAATGTGATCGACCAGACCTTGGTGACGTTGCTGGCGGGCGGCCACGGCCTTCTGATCGGCGTTCCGGGTTTGGCGAAGACCAAGCTGGTGGAAACACTCGGCACCGTTCTCGGCATGGACTGGAAGCGCATCCAGTTCACACCGGATCTGATGCCCGCCGACATCGTGGGCTCCGAAGTGCTGGAAGAAGATTCCGGCAAACGCGCCTTCCGCTTCATCAACGGCCCGGTGTTCACCCAGCTTCTGATGGCGGATGAAATCAACCGCGCGTCGCCACGCACGCAGTCCGCCCTGCTGCAATCCATGCAGGAGCGTTATGTGACGGTGGCGGGCCAGCGTTACGACCTGCCCAAGCCGTTCCATGTGCTCGCGACGCAGAACCCGCTGGAGCAGGAAGGCACCTATCCGCTGCCGGAAGCGCAGCTCGACCGCTTTCTTCTGCAGATCGATGTCGGCTATCCCGATCCGGAGTCGGAAAAGAAGATGATGCTCGCCACAACATTCGGCGAAGAAGAACATCTGAAAGCCGTTTGCACGCCGAATGTGCTGATGGAAGCGCAATCCATTGTGCGCCGTTTGCCAGTGGGCGAGAAAGTCGTCGATGCGATTTTGAAACTGGTGCGCAGCGCCAGGCCCGATGAAGGCGGCGCGAGCGATATCCGCCAGTTCATCTCCTGGGGCCCCGGCCCGCGCGCAAGCCAGGCGTTCATGCTGGCGGTGCGCGCCAAGGCCCTGATCGAAGGCCGCTTTGCACCCAGCGTGGACGATGTGGTGGCGCTCGCCCATCCCGTGCTGCGCCACCGCATGGCGTTGAATTTCTCCGCCCGCGCGGAAGGCACCACGATCGCCGACGTGATCGACCGGTTGTGCCGGAGCATTCTTTGACCGCTGAACAAACGCGCCTGCGCGACAGCGCCGAGCAGATCGCGGCGGGCCTGCCGCCGCTGCTTGTCGCGGCGGAGCGGCTTGCGTCCGTGATCTCGCTGGGTGTGCATGGACGGCGCAAATCCGGCATGGGCGAGAATTTCTGGCAGTTCCGCCGCTTTCAGGCCGAAGACGCTTCGACCGCGATCGACTGGCGGCAATCGGCGAAGTCGCAGCACCTCTTCGTGCGGGAGCGCGAATGGGAAGCGGCCGAAGCGGTGTGGCTGTGGCGCGACGGTTCGGCAGGCATGCGGTTCAAATCGGATTTCGCCGATGCGACCAAGATCGACCGCGCAAGCATGCTGGCATTGGCGCTGGGTTCTCTTCTGATACGCGGCGGCGAACGTATCGCGCTTTATGGCGACGGACGCGCGCCCACGATGGGCCGCGCGGCGCTCAACCGGATGGCGCACGAACTCATCGAACGGCAATCCGGCGACGCGCTGCCACCGGACGCACCGGTGTCCAAAAATTCCACCTTCGTTTGGTTCAGCGACTTTCTCTCGCCGCTGGGCGATATCGAAGACACCCTGCGCCGCCTCGCGCGCGCGGGCCTCAATGGACAGCTCGTCCACATCATCGATCCGGCGGAAGAGGATTTTCCCTTCCAGGGCCGCACGCGCTTTGAAACACCCGCCGGACGGCAGAGCGAAATCTTCGGCCGGGTCGAGACGATGCAAAGCGCCTATCGCGCGCGCTTCCGCGCCCATGCCGAGACCCTGCGCGATCTTTCGCGGCGGCTGGGCTGGGGCTATCTCGCCCATCGCACCGACAGGCGGCCGGAAGTCGCGCTGGTCGCGCTGTTCGAAGCGCTGGGCGGCGCGAAAGCGAAGATGCGGATCGCATAGCGCATGACGTTCTTCGGCATTCTGACATTTGCGGAACCGTTCATCCTTGCAGGCCTGATCGTGTTGCCCGCGATCTGGTTCCTGCTGCGCGTAACGCCCCCTTCTCCGCGCCGCGTCATGTTTCCGCCGCTGCGCCTGCTGCTCGGATTGAGTGCGACGGAAGAAACGCCATCGCGCACGCCGTGGTGGCTGTTGCTCCTGCGTCTGGCCGCGGCCGCGCTCATCATTCTGGCGCTGGCGGCGCCCACCATCGGCGAACCGCCCAAGCCCTTGAGCAACGGCCCGCTGGTTCTCTTCGTCGACAATGGCTGGACGGCAGCGCATGCCTGGAAGGATCGCGAAGCGGCGATCAGCGACGCGCTGAACGGTGCGGCGCGCGCCGGACGCCCCGTAGCCCTGGTGCCGACCGCCAATATAAGAGGCTCAATCAGCCTGCTCGACGCCGGAAGCGCGCAGCGCCAGGCCGAAGAACTTGCGCCGGTAAGCTGGCTGCCGGACCGCAAACGCGCCGCTGCCGCGCTGGCGCATATGCATTTTGCGACACGTCCGGAGATCCTGTGGCTCAGCGATGGGCTCGACTATGGCGACGCCGCCGACATAGCGAGCAAGCTCTCCAAACTCGGTGCGACAAAAATCCTGTCCGATGCGCCTGGCCATCTGCCATTGGCGCTGAAGCCGGAAGTCAATCGCGCCGACGGATTCACCGTCACCGTGATCCGCGCCGAAACGCAGGGCGCCCGGCATGGATCGATCTCGGCGCTGGGGCCGCGCGGCGAAAACCTCGCCAGCACGCCGTTCGCTTTCGCCAGCGGCAAAGACCAGACCACGGCGAAGATCACACTGCCGCTGGAAGTGCGCAACGAGACGGCGCGCATTGTGATCGACAATGAAGACAGCGCCGGCGCCACGCGCCTGCTGGACAGCAATGAGAAGCGCCGCGCCGTCGGCCTCATCTCCGCCAGCAACACCGAAAACGATCAACCGCTGCTGTCGGATCTTTATTATCTGGAGCGCGCGCTATCGCCTTTCGCCGACGTCACCAAAGGCTCGGTGAACGAAGCGCTTTCGCGCAACGCCAGCGTGCTGATGCTCGCCGACATCGGCCGCGTTGCGGGCGCGGATTACACGACGATCTCCAAATTCGTCGAGGATGGCGGCGTGCTGGTGCGTTTCGCCGGCGCGCGCATGACGCAGAATGTGGACGATCTCATCCCGGTGAAGCTGCGCAGCGGCGGACGCTATCTCGGCGGCGCGCTGGCCTGGGCGGAGCCGCAACATCTGGCGCCGTTCCCCGACGCGAGCCCGTTCCGCGGGCTTGCCATTCCCAAGGAAGTCACGGTGTCGCGGCAGGTTCTGGCCGAGCCGACGGTCGACCTGGGCGAACACACCTGGGCGCGGCTCACCGATGGCACGCCGCTCGTCACCGCCGCGCAAAGAGGCAAAGGCTGGATCGTTCTCTTCCATGTGACGGCGGGGCCGGCGTGGTCGAGCCTTCCGCTCTCCGGCCTCTATGTGGAGATGCTGCATCGCGTGCTCGATCTGGCGAGCGGCGCGCGGCCCTCCGACATGGGCACCGGCGCCAACGCGATGTTCCCCGCTTACACCGTGCTGGACGGCTTTGGCCATGCGATAAAGCCGGGCGCCGATGCGTTGCCGCTGCGCGGTGCGCAACTGTCCAAGACCAAACCGTCGCCGCTCCATCCGGCCGGACTCTATGGCAGCGAAGGCGCGCAGATCGCGCTCAACGCAGTGGATGCGAAAGACGTGCTGATCCCCTTCGGCAATATTGGCGCGCAGGTGGAAAACTATTCCGGTACCGCCGCGATCGCTCTGCAGCCGTTGCTGCTTTCGCTCGCGCTTGCACTGTTGCTGATCGACGCCGTCGTCTCACTGTTATTGCGCGGCTTCGGTTTCGATCCGAAGCGTTTGCTGGCGCGGCTTGGCGTTCTGGCCCTGGCGCTTGCGCTTTTCCACCCTGGCAATGCCCGCGCCGACGAAGCCTTCGACATGAAGGCGGCGCTGGATACCCATCTGGCCTATGTCATCACCGGCGTTCCCGATGTCGATGCGATGAGCGCGGCGGGGCTGAAAGGCCTCGGCGCCTATCTGCACGCGCGCACATCTTACGATCCCAAGGATCCGATGGGCGTCAATCTCGACACCGACAATCTCGCCTTCTTTCCGCTTCTCTACTGGCCGATGGACCCGCGCGAGAAGGATCTGTCGCCGCAGGCGTTGTCGAAGATCGCCGATTACATGCGCAATGGCGGCACCATCCTGATCGACACACGCGATCTTACGCTTGGACCCTCACGCGGACAGGATAATCCGGGCGAGCAAACCTTGAAGCGTTTGCTCGGCAAGGTGGACATGCCGCCGCTGCAGCCGGTGCCGCCGGATCATGTATTGCGGAAGACGTTCTATCTGCTGAACGATTTTCCGGGCCGCTGGGAAGGCGGCAAGGTGTGGGTGGAGGCATTGCCGCCGCCCGATCCCGATGCCGGCCCATCGCCTGCGCGCGGCGGCGACAACGTATCGCCGGTCATCATCGGCGGCAATGATTGGGCCGCCGCCTGGGCGATCGACAATGAAGGCCGCGGGCTTGTCGCGGTGTCGCCCGGCGGCGACCGCCAGCGCGAGATGGCCGTGCGCTTCGGCATCAATGTCGTGATGTATGCGCTCACCGGCAACTACAAGACCGATCAGGTGCATGTGCCGGCGCTTCTCCAGCGGACGGGGAAGTGACGATGAACCTGACCGTCAGCTTCGCGCCTTATATCCCGGTCTGGCTGTTGTGGCTGGCGGGAATCCTTTGCGCGGCGCTGGTGATCTACGCTTTCGCGCGCCGCGCACGCGGCGCCTGGGCGCGGGCGCTGGCGTTCGCGGTTCTGATCCTCGCCCTCGCCCATCCCTTGATCGTGCATGAGACGCGCGAGCCGTTGCCGGATGTCGCTGCAATCATTGTCGATCACACGCAGAGCATGAACATCAACAACCGCCGCGCGGAAGCCGATGCCGTGGCCGCGCAGTTGAAGAAGCAGCTTTCCGCCGACAAATCGCTGGAAGTGCGCGAAGCCTTTGTGGACACGCGCAACGCCAGCGACGACACGGGCACACAGCTTTTCTCCGCTATCACCGGCGCATTGTCCGATGTTCCGCCGGATCGCATCGCGGGCGCCATCGCCATCACCGACGGCGAAGTGCATGACGCGCCCACGAACGGCAAGCCCGCGCTCTCCGCGCCGATCAACGCGCTGATTGTCGGCAAGCACAATGAGCGCGACCGCAAGCTGACGGTGCTGAGCGCCACGCGCTACGCCATTGTCGGCCAGCAGGCCGACATCGCGCTGCGTGTGGACGATTATGACGGCAGCAGCGGCGCGAGCGCCCAGGTTGGCATCCATGTGGATGGCGTGGATCGCGGCACGCGCATCGTGCCCGTGGGCCATGAGGCGCATATCCGCCTGCCCGTCTCACATGCGGGCGAGAACGTGATCGAGCTGGAAGCCAAGCCGGGCCCCGCCGAGCTGACCTTGCAGAACAACCGCGCGGTGGTGAGCGTGAATGGCGTGCGCGACCGCTTGCGCGTGCTGCTGATTTCCGGCGAACCGCATGCGGGCGAGCGGGTGTGGCGTTCGATGCTGAAGGCCGATCCGTCCGTCGATCTGGTTCATTTCACAATCCTGCGGCCGCCGGACAAGCAGGACGCCACGCCCATCGACGAGCTTTCGCTGATCGCCTTCCCGCACGAAGAGCTGTTCCTGCACAAGCTCAATACATTCGATCTGGTCATCTTCGATCGCTACAGCGAGCGCGGGATTCTGCCGCTCGGCTATTACGACAACATCGTCAACTATGTGCAGAATGGCGGCGCGCTTCTGGTGTCGTCCGGTCCCGAATTCGCCGGGCCGCAAAGCATCTACCGCACGCCGCTGGCGACGGTTCTGCCCGCGCAGCCGACCGGCGATACGATCGCACAACCTTTCAAGCCGAATGTGACCGATGTGGGCTTTGCGCATCCGGTGACGCGCAACCTTCCCGGGAGCAATACGCCCGGCAAGCCCGCGACCTGGGGCAAATGGTTCCGCCTGATCGGCGCGAATGTCGTCGCCGGTGAAACGGTGATGAGCGGTCCCGGCAACAAGCCGCTTCTGGTGCTGGATCAGGTGCAGAAAGGCCGCGTCGCCGAGCTTCTCTCCGATCACATCTGGCTGTGGGCGCGCGGCTATGACGGCGGCGGGCCGGACGCGGAATTGCTGCGCCGTCTCGCGCACTGGCTGATGAAGGAGCCGGAGCTGGAAGAAGAACGGCTGACGGCATCGGTGAGCGGCGGCGATATCGCCATCGAGCGGCATTCGATGAAGGCCGATGTTGCGCCGGTGACTGTCACATACCCATCGGGCAAGAAAGCGCAGGTGACACTCAACAAGGTTTCGCCCGGCATATGGCATGGCGCGGCGAGGGCCGACGAGTTGGGTCTCTATCGCCTGACCGATGGCACCTTGACGGCGGTGACGGCGGCGGGACCGCTCAATCCCAAAGAAGTCGCCGACATGCGCGCAACCGATGCGATCCTGAAAGCGCCATTGGCTGCGACGGGCGGCGGCACGCACTGGCTGGCCGATGGCGGCATTCCGGCGATCCGCCGCACTTCGCGCGGCGCCATCGCCAGCGGCGACGGCTGGATGGGATTGGTGTCGAACGATGCTTATCGCGTAACCAGCGTGGAACAGATGCCGCTGCTGCCCGCATGGCTGGCCTTCATCATCCTGATCGGCACGCTGATGTTCGCGTGGCGGCAGGAGGGGCGCTAACGCTGCTCGACACAACCATCCGTCATCGCCGGGCATGTCCCGGCGACCCATGAACACAGATGTAAGACGGAGTTCATGGATGGCCGCCACAAGGGCGGCCATGACGATTTGGGCAAAGCCCTTCCAAAATCATTTAACCCAATCCCGCGCCATCCGCACAGACCGGATCGTCGATCTCTGCGCGGCGAATGTTGCCGGACAAATTGGCCAGTGCATCCGGCTTCAGCGAAAGACCCAGCACACGCGCACGATCCACGGGACCGGGAAATGCGATCCGCCCCGGCGGCAGTTTCGCGAAACCGACACGCGCATAGTAAGGCTCGTCGCCGACGAGGATGATCGCGCCGTAACCGGCCGCCTTCGCCGCTTCGATGCCCTTGTTCATCAACGCGATGCCGATGCCGCGCCCGCGCAGATCCGACTGCACCGCCAATGGCCCCAGCAGCAGAACCTTTTCCGCCCCGACGATCACGGGCCAGAAGCGCACCGAACCGCGAAACGCGCCCGCTTCCACCGCGACAAAACTCAATTCCGCTACGGCATGAACGCCTTCACGCAAGCGATAGGCGGACTTCGCGTAGCGTCCGGGTCCAAAACTGGCTGCGTTCAGCGCATCGACGAGCGGCGCATCCCCGGGCCGCTCATGCCGGATTTCCCAACGCACAGCCTCTTTGACAGCACCGGCCACGCCGCTACGCTCCGCCTCAGAAAAAGCAAATGGAGGTAATCCCATGGGTGTGCTGGATGGCAAGGTCGTTCTGGTCACGGGCGGCGCGAACGGCATTGGAAAAGAATGCGCGCTGCTGGCGGCGCGCGAAGGCGCGAAGGTTGTGATCAACGACCTGGGCGGCGGCGCGGCGGGCGGCGATGCCGGTTCCGCGGGGCCTGCCGAAGCGGTGGCCGAAGAAATCCGCAAGGCCGGCGGCGAAGCCGTCTCCAATTCCGACAGCGTGTCGAGCCGCCAGGGCGTGGCGCGCATGATCGAACAGGCGATGGATACCTACAAAGGCCTGCACGCGATCATCAATCCCGCGGGCATCCTGCGGGACAAGATGTTCCACAAGATGACGGACGAGGAATGGGATCTCGTCATCGATGTTCATCTGAACGGCAGCTACAACGTCTGCAAGGCCGCCATCAACCATTTTCGTGAGCAGGAAGGAGGCTCCTTCGTTCTCTTCACCTCGACCTCCGGCCTGATCGGCAATATCGGCCAAGCGAACTATGCCGCGGCGAAGATGGGCATCGTCGGCCTGTCGCGCATCGTCGCGATGGAGGGCTTGCAGAAGAATGTGCGCTCCAACGTGATCGCACCCTTCGCATGGTCGCGTCTCATCGCGACCATTCCCGTGAAGGACGAAGCGTCTGCCAAGCGCGTCGAGCGCATGAAGAACTATATGCGCGCCGATCAGGTTGCGCAGCTCGCGGTATCGCTGGCGGCCCCTGTCACCAAGGATGTCTCGGGGCAGATCTTCGTGGCGCGCGGCAACGAGATTTTCCTGATGAGCCAGCCGCGCCCGATCCGCGGCATGGCGAAGATCGAAGGCTGGACGCCGCAGACCATCGCCGACCACTGCATGCCCGCGCTAAAGCCCAACTTCCACGATCTGGGCGCGACGGTCAGCGTGTTCGGCTGGGAGCCTGTCTAGCTACCAATAAGGCGAGCGCGGCGCCTTGCCGGACAGTTCGGCGAGGCGGCGCTGCGTCGCATCCGTTGTGCCGGCGGGCAGGGCCGCGGGATCGAAGAACTGCGCCTCGCGAATCTCCAGATTGGGTTTGAAATCGATCCGTGCATTGCGCAGCCGGTAGAGCCCAACCACATTGGTCACCCAAAGCACCTTCTGCGAATAGAGCGCGATGAATTCCGGCGGGGTGGATTCCATCAGGCCGACCTCCTCCTCCATCTCGCGCACCACCGCGTTTTCCGGCGGCTCGCCGCGGCCGACGCCGCCGCCCGGGAAATGCCAGCCGCTGAGATAGCTATGCCGCACCAGGAGGATCCGGCCCTGCCCGTCCTCCACGATGCCGCGCACGCCGAAAACCGCCGGTGTCATCAATGACTTGGCGATGATTGTAAATTCGACAACAAAGGGCTGGCGGCGTTTCAAGGCGGAGGACCTTTATATAGTAAAACAAAGTAAGGAAGTTCTAACCAAACCGTTCTAGTCTTGGTGACCAAGTCGTTAATGGACTGCCGAACTTGAATTTACACCATACTGTGCTGCGCCGGGGGGGGGGGCCATTAGATGCCGTCCTCGGCCTATGAGCACCTCCACGCGCTGGTTGTAGAGGACAATGTGCATATGCGCACGCTGCTGCGTTCGCTGCTGCACGCGCTTGGCATCAAGAACGTATCCGAGGCCGCCGATGGCGACGCGGGCCTGCGCGAGATGCGCAACCATACGCCCGATCTGATCCTGACCGATTTGTCGATGATGCCCACGGACGGCATCGCGTTCACGCGGCAGGTGCGCACTTCGCAGAACAGCCCCAACCCTTATGTGCCCATCATCATGGTCACGGGGCACACCGAGCGCCCGCTCGTGGAATCCGCGCGCGATGCCGGCGTGACCGAATTTCTCGCCAAGCCGATCACCGTGAACAATCTGATCGCGCGGCTTGCGGAAATCGTGGAGCGGCCCCGGCCCTTCGTGAAATGCGAAACCTATTTCGGCCCCGACAGACGGCGCCGCAAGATGAAAGACTTCACCGGTCCATGGCGGCGTCACGACGATACCGCCGAAGAGGTAGAGGTGCGTTGATATGGTGAAACCCGATACCCCTAACGCGAAGATCATCGGCGTCGATCAATATCCGCCGTTGCTGGACGAAGCCGCTTCGGCCGAATTCCTGACGCAACTTTCGCTGCGTGACACCTCGAAGCGCGCAAACAGCGCGCTCGAGACGAAGCGCGCGCAGATATCCATGGCGGTGCGCGGTTACATCGAAGCGATGGAGAAGGCGTTCCACGCCAAAGATATCAAGGCGACGATCGCGCAGGCGCACGAAATCCGCGGTCTGGCCGCCAATGCAGGCCTCGAAGCCGTCGGCCGCATCGCCGACGGTCTTTACAAATATCTGGACTCAATGCTGCGCCTCGAAGCCCCTATCGACGCCGCAGTTATTTCACTGCACATCAACGCCATCGCACGCGCGTCCTCAACAGCGAGCGAAGCCAAGGCGCATGGCGAACGTGTCGCGGAGGAATTGAGCGCGCTGGTCGCCCACAAACTGCAGCAGATTAACCAGTTGAAAACCAAACCGGCCTGAGCGCGCTAACCTTTTCGCGCCCGTTTTGCCGCCATTGTTCATGGCTCTTTAAGCCCTCCCATTAATACTGACGCGCAGGGATCGGGGCTTTCCCGCACCTTTCGCGCGGATTCGCAATGCTTCAACTTGCCGGTATCGGTGTCCTGTTTGCCTGCGTGTTCGGCGGCTTCCTGATGTCCGGCGGCTCATTGGGCGTCATTTTCGAAGCGCTTCCGCACGAGATGCTGACGATCCTGGGCGCCGCACTGGCCGCCTTGCTGATCGGCGGCTCGATGTTCGAATTGAAGAAGATCGCCGGCGAGATGGGCAAGATCGTCTCAGGCCCTAAGTGGAAGCACGGCGATTATACCGATCTGCTTTGCCTGCTCTTCCTCATAACCAAAACGATGAAGACCAAAGGCATGATCGCGCTGGAGCAGCATATCGAGAAACCGCAGGAATCCTCGATCTTCAAGCGCTATCCGCGGATCGTGAAGGATCATTTCGCGCTCGACTTCATCTGCGACACGCTGCGCATGATGACCATGAGCCTGGAAGATCCGCACCAGGTCGAAACGGCGATGGAAAAGCAGCTCGACAAGCATCATCACGAAGCGCTTGGGCCTTCGACAGCGCTGCAGACGATGGCGGATGGTCTTCCCGCGCTGGGCATCGTCGCCGCGGTGCTGGGCGTCATCAAGACCATGGGTTCGATCAACGAGCCGCCGCCGATCCTGGGTGGCATGATCGGCTCGGCGCTTGTGGGTACCTTCATGGGCGTGTTCCTGGCCTACGGCATCGTCGGCCCGCTCGCGACGCGCCTGAAATTCATCACCGAAGAGGAAGCCCAGTTCTATCACGTCATCCGCGACGTGCTGGTCGCGCATCTGCACGGCAACGCCGCGCAGATCTCGGTCGAGCTTGGCCGCGGCAGCGTGCCGAGTGAGGCGCAGCCAAGCTTTCAAGAACTGGAAGAAGCGATCAACAACATCCAGCCGGACAAAGGTTAGCTTTGGCCTAGCGTCTTGCGCGCACCCGGATCGGTTCGCGAGCCTTCTCGTATTGATCGGCCAGACTCACGAAGAACGTCGCCAGCGCGCCGGCGAAGACACCCAGCGGCACGGCATAGAGCACGTCCATATCGCATCCCAGAACCACAATCGCGGTGACTGCGAGACCGGTCCACTGCGCCACGTTTTTCGGCATCCTTCGATTCCCCAACCCAACGCGCCAAGCCTAGGCTTGTTCGCGGCCGATTGAAGCGGATGTTTAATGAAAGGTTAATGACGCGGGTGGCGAAAACGGTGGACGAACGGTTGTCCACCGTGCCGTTTCGTTACACCGCGAATTCGATGCCCTGCGCCAGCGGCAGCGCATCCGAATAATTGATCGTCGCGGTCTGGCGGCGCATGTAAGCCTTCCAGGCATCGGAGCCGCTTTCGCGGCCGCCGCCGGTTTCCTTCTCACCGCCGAACGCGCCGCCGATCTCTGCGCCGGACGGGCCGATGTTCACGTTCGCGATGCCGCAATCAGACCCCGAGGCCGCGATGAAGCGTTCGGCTTCCTGCATATCGGCGGTGAACACGCAGGACGACAGCCCTTGCGGCACGGCGTTGTGCTTCGCCAGCGCGTCTTCGAAGTTGGAATACTTCATCACATAGAGGATCGGCGCGAAGGTCTCGTGGCAGACGGTCTTGCTCTGCTCCGGCATTTCGACAATCGCGGGATGCACATAGTAGCCGTTCGCGAACTTGTCTTCGAGGGCGCGGCCGCCACCGGCGATCTTACCGCCTTCGTCCCTCGCGGATGCCAGCGCGCGCTCCATGCCTTCGAACGCCGCTTCGTCGATCAGCGGACCGACGAGCGTTTTGGCGTCGAGCGGATTGCCGATGGGCAGGCCCGCATAGATCTTCTTCAGCGCGGGAACGAGCTTGTCGTAAACCGATTCATGGACGAACAGGCGGCGCAGCGTTGTGCAGCGCTGACCGGCGGTGCCCACGGCGGCGAAGGTGATCGCTCGCTGGGCGAGATCGAGCTTGGCGGACGGCGCGACGATCATCGCGTTGTTGCCGCCCAGTTCCAGAATGGATTTACCGAAGCGCGCGGCGACGACCGGCGCAAGCTCGCGGCCCATGCGCGTGGAGCCGGTGGCGCTGACCACGGGGATGCGCGCGTCCTTCGCCAGCAACTCGCCAACATCGCGCAGCCCAAGAACAACCTGCGAAAGATTGGCGGGCGCACTGCCGAATTTCTTCACCGCGCGCGCGAACAGCGCTTGCGTGGCGAGCGCTGTCAGCGGCGTCTTTTCGCTTGGCTTCCAGATCACACTGTCGCCGCAAACGATGGCGAGCGCGGCGTTCCACGCCCACACCGCCACGGGGAAGTTGAATGCGGAGATCACGGCGACCGGACCGGCGGGATGCCACGTCTCCATCATGCGATGGCCGGGGCGTTCGGACGCGATGGTGAGGCCATAAAGCTGGCGCGAGAGGCCGACCGCGAAATCGCAGATGTCGATCATCTCCTGCACTTCGCCCAGACCTTCCTGAACGATCTTGCCGGCTTCCAGCGTCACCAGCTTGCCGAGCTGTTCCTTGTTGGCGCGCAGTTCTTCGCCGAAGAGCCGAACGAGTTCGCCGCGGCGCGGCGCCGGCACATCGCGCCACGCCTTGAACGCTTCCGCGCTGGCGGCGATCTTCTTTTCGACCGAGGCCGCGCTGTCATAGGACACGCGCGCCAATTCCGCGCCGTCAATGGGCGAACGGGCGATCACATCGCCGGAAGATTTGATGCCGAAATGCGCGAGAATGTCGTTTGTCATGGCTCGATCCTACTCTTTACCCTCCCCTTGAGGGAGGGTCGAAAAATCCATTTGGATTTTTCGGGGAGGGGTTCGCTTCTACACCATACCCCTCCCCGAAATTTGCTCCGCAAATTGTCGGCCCTCCCTCAAGGGGAGGGCGGCATCACACGTAATACTTGCCGAAGCGGTTGGCGAGGAAGTCCGGCAGCTTTGCCTGTTCCTGCTTCACAAAGCCCCTGTTTGGGAGCTTGCCTTCGACGAGGAGGTCAACCATCGCGCAGATGCCCGTCGCGGTGGTGATCTGGATGGCGCTCATCAGGCGGCTGCCCACGTTCTGCGCATAGATCTTCTTGGCATAGCTTTCCTGCGTCAGGCGGCCCTCGACCCAGCCGGACACGGTGACGAACACCAGCACGACATCCTGATAGGTGATCGGGATGGCAGTCTCCAGAACGTCTTTGAAGATGTCGCGGCGGGTGCCGAGATGCAGATCGCGCACCAGAAGCTTCACGATATCGCGGTGGCCCGGATAGCGCGCGGTCTTGTAGTTCAGGTTCTCGACCTTGCCTTCAAGCGTCTCGCACAGGGTGCCAAGGCCGCCGGAGGTGTTGAACGCTTCGTATTCCACGCCGTCGAGCGTGAACTGTTCGAGTTCTTCCAGCGCCGGCACTTCGGTGCGCACGCCGTCGCGCACCGCTTCGCACGGATTGCAATATTCGTTGATGAGGCCGTCGGTGGACCAGGTGAGATTGTATTTGAGCGCATTGTGCGGGAACACCGGCAGTGCTCCCACGCGCATCTGCACATCGCGCAGCTTTTCAAACTTCTGTGCGAGATCGTAGGCGACGATGGAGATGAACCCCGGCGCCAGGCCGCATTGCGGGATGAACGCGGTATTCGCGCCTTCGGCCAGCTTCTTGATGGTGCGGGTGGATTCCACATCTTCGGTCAGATCGAGGTAATGCGCGCCGGCGCGCTTGGCGCCTTCGGCGATGATCGGCGTCAGCGTGTAGGGCGTCGCCATCAACACGATGTCGTGGCCTTCGACGTCCTTGGCAAAATCCTTCGGATTCTCGATGGTGATCTTGCGCAGCGAGACGTTTTCCTTCTTCGGCATGCGCTCGAGGCTGGCGGCGTCGCGGTCGGCGACGGTGACCTGATAATCCTTCGTCCCGCTCAGAAATTCGGTGATGGCCACGCCGATCTTGCCGCCGCCCACTAGCATCACTTTCTTCATCGCCAAATTCCTTTTGTGAATCAGCCGCTTGGATACATCGGGCAGGCGGCGGAAAAGAGACAGCGAAGTGCCGGAAAACCGGCTATGGTCCGGCGAATCGCAGGGGAAACCGGCGAAATGCCGACACTGCCGCAGCGCAGCGGAGAGAGCAAAAAATGAGGGATAGCGACAGCAAACTCATCGCCCTTCTGAAAACCAATGCCCGGGAACCCACCGCATCGCTGGCGCGCAAACTGGGCGTTGCGCGATCCACCGTGCAGGAACGCATCGCGCGGCTGGAACGTGAGCGCGTCATCAAGGGCTACACGATCCGCGTGGCCGACGATGCGGACGCGCGCACCTTGCGCGCCGTGGTGATGATCACCGCCGATCCCAAACAGGCCGACCGCGTTGGCGCGGAATTGAAGAAGATGGCCGAGGTGCGTTCGCTCTCCGCCGTCTCCGGCGCTTACGACATGATGGCGATGGTGGAAGCCGATACACCCGCGAAGATGGATGCCGCGCTGGACCGCATCGGCAAGGCGCATGGCGTGGCGCGCACAGTGTCGTCAATTGTGTTGTCGGAAAAATTCAGCCGCTAGGAGTGCATCGCGCGCACGCTTTGGGCGTGGTTGCGGATGGTGAAACCGGCTTTCACCAGCGTTTGATGGATCTCCGCGCCATGCGCCGCGTCGCGCGCTTCGATGGTGAGGCCAAGGTCGGCGCTCTTCACCGGCATGTCGGTCATCATGCGATTGTGCGACACGTCGAGGATGTTGCCGCCCGCTTCGCCGACCACCGTGGCGATCTTGGCCAGCCAGCCTGGTTGATCCTCGATCTCCACGACAAGCTGCAGAATGCGGCCTTCGCGCATCATCTCGCGCAGGATCACATTCGACAAAAGGCGCATGTCGATATTGCCGCCGGATAGAACAACGCCGACCTTCTTGCCCCTGAACAGATCGGGGTTCGAGACGATGGCGGCGAAGGCCGCAGCGCCGGCCCCCTCCACCACCGTCTTTTCGATTTCCAGAAGCGTGGCGACGGCCTTTTCGATCTCATCTTCGCGGACCAGCAACACGTCTTTCACCATGTCGCTGACGATGCGCCGCGTGATCTCGCCGGGCTGCTTCACCGCGATGCCTTCAGCGATGGTCTGGCCGGAGCACGGCAGATCGGCCTGCTTGATGACATCGTACATCGAAGGATAAAGCGCGGTTTCGACGCCGTAGATCTCGATGCCGGGCTTCAGCGCCTTGGCGGCGATGGAAATACCGGAGATCAATCCGCCTCCGCCGATGGGAACGACCAACGTGTCCACGTCCGGTGCGTCAGCCAATAGCTCCAGCGCCACGGTGCCTTGGCCTGCGATGATAAGCGGATCGTCATAAGGGTGGACGAAGGTGAGAGCCTCTTCTTTCTCGATTTTGTGGGCGCGCTCCGAAGCCTGCAGTAGCGTCGCGCCGTCCAGCACCACGCGGGCGCCGAAGTTCTTGGTGTGCTTCACTTTGTTGAAGGGCGTGCCCTCCGGCATGACGATGGTGGCCGGGATGCCAAGGCGGCCGGCGTGATAGGCCACGCCTTGCGCGTGATTGCCGGCGCTCATCGCCACGACGCCGCGCTTGCGCTGCTCCGCCGTCAAAGAGGTCAGCTTGTTCAGCGCGCCGCGTTCCTTGAAGGAGGCGGTGAACTGCAAATTCTCGAATTTCAGCCAGATCTCGCAGCCCGCGATCTTCGACAGCGTGCGGGAGAAGTGCGTCGGCGTGCGCTCGATGATGCCATCGATCACTTTCGCCGCGGCGCGGACGTCGTCGATGGTGATGCCGGAAGCGGTTCCGGCGGAAGAAGCGGTTGTCGCCTTATGGGCCAATGCACGGTCCCCATTTTGCGCCCGGCTGGTAGCAGCGGAGGGATTTGAACCCCCGACCAAGGGATTATGATTCCCCTGCTCTACCACTGAGCTACGCTGCCGGATGGCCAGCCAAGGAGGCGCGGTTTAAGGGCGGGGACCGGGGGTGTCAAGAACGGCGGCTCGCGCCGCCCCGAAGTGCCCGCAGGGCCTACTGAGTTTCGGCACCGGTCAAATAGAGCATACCTTCATCGTAGGCTACATAGATGTGAAGTTGGCGCAACACGCTCATCCCGAGAACGATACTCGCATCGCCGTAACGATCGAGACGGAAATTGTGTCGCGGTATGAGCGTAATCTGGGGGTTCATGACGGCAATCCCGTCAAATACAAGAGATTCGAACGGGAAGGTATGAACCGGTACCCATTCGCCGCCGTTTATCTTCTCCGATCCCGCTGACTTTAGGCGCGGATCTTTGTCGCTCCAGCCAAACAGGCTCTTCGCGGCATCCTCGCTCATAATTGAAGAAGATGAACCGGTATCGAAGATCACCTTCATCGGTTTGCCGTCGAGATACGCGCGAACGACGATATGGTGGGCGGCGTCCAACTTCATTGGGATCGCGGCGAATGCTGCGTGCGTCCAATAGACCGCATGGCCAAGGCATGTGTTGTGAACAAAAAGATCAAATTTGCCGTGATAGAAATCGAACTCGGCGTCATAATTTCGGAGCACGTCATATCCGAGCAACCCTGGAGAACTTACCGTCGTCACCGAATTGGGAATGACAAGTATTGGAAAATCGCCGTCAGAATGGAGCGGACCCAACACAAAGGAATGGACGGTCGTTGTGTAATTCACATCTATATTGTTCAAGAAGTGACCGCCGCTCCCAGTGAAAATGAGCTTGCTATTGATCTGCATGGCGGCGTCCATGGAAATGGAACTGGCGATTGAACCGGTATCGACGGTCAGGTTCATTGTTTTATCATTAATCGTTACGGGTATCGCAAACTGTCCGTCCGAGAATGTCTGCATGTCGAAAGAGACCAACTTTCTCATCATGCATGGCTGCACGCCTTCGGCCAAAACAGTTTGTGGCAACCATATGATAGCAACGGCGGCCCAAAGTATTGGCCGATACATGCGAATTCGGGGAAATCGCGTGCGCATAAGCCTCAATGCATCCGAGAAAGTTCTATCGATGCCAGTCGATTCATATTCAGACCGACGTCACAGGCCCTTATAACCTGCTTGAGCAAACGCTCGGCATCAGCGTTGTTGCCCTGCATGCCGTACCACTCGCCGACCAAAAAACTCGCGGTGCATCGGTCGAGAGGAAGCAAAGCGGAATCGGGACCTGTCAATTTTAAAGCATCGGTGAGGGAGCCCTTGCCCAAATAAAGCAAAACAAGCGGCTTGAAATCGCCGGTATAGTTCAGGAATGACGACGCCACATCTGCTGGAACGGTTCCGTGGTCTCGCGACTGCATGATCGCATAGAACATGAACACGACACTCGGAAGATACTGAGGATCGATTCCGCTTTTGAAAGAAGTTGCCGCATCGGAGAAATGTCCCATCGCAAATTGCGTCATGCCGATATACAGATATTCATCGATGCGGCCCGTCCCCCGTTGAAGGTCAAGCGCCTCACGAAAGTTCTGCAGCGCGTTTTCGAAACTTCCTTGCGCAAAGTCGATCAAACCGAGTTCTTCATATGGCCCTGCCCAATAACGATCCAGATCGTGAGCTGCTTGCGCGCTTTTGCGCGCTTCATCAAATCGACCCGCCATGCGGAGCGCTACAGCCTGGGATTTTAGGATATCGGAGCTTTGAGGATGCTGTGCGGCTGCCGCCGCATAGTCAGCGATAGCGTCGTCATCGCGCCTCATTTGTAAGTAGATTTGATTTCGCGCATTGCGTTCCGACCAACTCAATGGCTCCAGTTGAACGACCATCGAGCAATCGGCAACTGCTTCAGCCAGCTTGTTCTTCCCGAGATACGTGTTGCAGCGCTGGACATATGCCTCGGAGTTGCTCGGGTTCAGCTTGATAGCTGCGGAGAAATCGGCGATCGCATCTTCTGGTTTGCCTTCAGCGCCAAGCGCCTTGCCGCGGGCTATGAATGCAACGGCGCGAAGGTGCTCGGGCAAATCCGATTCTTTGATGGCCTGCGAGAGATATCCGATTGCGTCCTGGTATGCGCCCCGATTCGCAAGAGCAATCCCGATATTGAAATCGCGATAGCCGTCAGCGGAAGCCGCAACTGTGGCAGCGAACACCAGCCAGAACGCCCAAAATAGTGACCTCATCCCTTCCCCCCCAAGATAGCCAGCCTAAGATGGGAGCAATGTCGATCTCAACCGATTTGGTTGACTTATTCAGCCGCCATTCGCGCGGGCTCACCGCGCGCGATCCAGCCGCCGCCGAGCACGCGGCTGCCGTCGTAAAAGACGCAAGCCTGACCGGGCGCGACGGACTCTTCCGGCGTCAGCAATTCCACGACCGCGCCGGCGCCCATCGGCGTCACCCGGGCAGGGACCGGTGGGCGCATGGAGCGCACTTTGACGGTGCATTCAAACGAAGCGCTTTGATCGGTGAGCCAGTTCACATCGCGCAACGTCACCGTCTTGGTGGCGAGCGCCGAACGCGGTCCCACGACCACGCGCGCATTGGCGGCGTCGAGCTTCAGCACGAACAAGGGCTCTTCATTGCCGGAAAGACCGAGACCCTTGCGCTGGCCGACGGTGAAATGGATCACGCCGTCATGCTGTGCGAGCACATTGCCACTCTGGTCCACGACATCGCCCGGCTTCACCGCATCGGGCTTCAGCTTTTCCACGATGCTGGCGTAGTTGCCGGAGGGCACGAAGCAGATGTCCTGACTGTCCGGCTTGTCGGCGGTGATGAGGCCAAGCTCCGCCGCGAGCTTGCGCACATCGCTCTTGGGCATGTCGCCCAGCGGGAAGCGCACAAAATCCAGTTGCTCGCGCGTGGTGCGGAACAGGAAGTAGCTCTGGTCGCGGGCAGGATCGGCGGCGACATGCAGCTCGGGGCCGTCCGCGCCCTCGGCACGCTTTATATAATGTCCGGTGGCGAGCGCATCCGCGCCCAGCTCTATCGCCGTCACCAGAAGATCGGCGAACTTCACCTTTTCATTGCAGGCGACGCAGGGGATCGGCGTCTCGCCGCGCGCGTAAGTGGCGGCGAAATCTTCCATCACCGCTTTCCTGAAGCGGGCCTCGTAATCCAGAACATAATGGGGGATGCCAAGGCTCTCCGCCACACGGCGCGCATCGTGAATGTCCTGGCCCGCGCAACAGGCGCCCTTTTTCTTCGCCGCGGCGCCCGCATCGTAGAGCTGCAAGGTCATGCCGATAACGTCATAGCCATCGCGCTTCAGCAGCGCGGCGGTGACGGACGAATCCACGCCGCCGGACATGGCGACCACCACGCGGGTTTCGCGCGGTTCCTTGGCAAATCCGAGGCTGTTGCGGGCGGCAGTCATGCGCCGCCCTATAGGCCCGCCGGGTCCGTCCTTCAAGCTCTTCAGTGAGCGCCGGTCGGACTGATGTAATTCAGCAGGGAAACCTGGTTCAACTGGGCCGTCACCTGAAGCGCCGCCTGCAGGGCGACCTGGTTCTGGTTCAGTTGGGTGATCGCCGTCGGCATGTCCACTTCTTCGATGTTGGATACGAAACCCTTGAACAGCGTGGACATGGTTTTCTGGTTGGTGCTCGCGTCCTGAAGCTGGCTGTAGATATTGCCGTTCGCAGCAGCCGCGTTATTCACCTGCGAAGCCGCGGCCGTCGCCGTGGTTATTTCGCCGGAGAGAAATGACGACTGCGCATCGGTGAGACCGGCCGAGAAATTGCCGCTGGCGCCCGCGTTGAAATCGGCCAGGTCCTTCAATGTCTGTATCAATCCCGTGCCAATATTCGAGGCCAGCATGCCCACCTTCACGCTCTGGCCATCGGCGACCATGACGGAGTTGGCGACCGTTCCGTTCTGAAAAGCATTCGACGCGGAGGCCATGGAGGTGAGATCGCTGAGGTTTGTCGCCGTCAGCGGCGGCTGGCCGTTTTTGTCGCCGCCGTAGAGATAGTTCCCGTTGGCGTCTTTCGAATTCAGAATCTGCGATACCTGATCGAAAATGCCCTGCGCGGTCGTCATCAGCGTCGAACCGTCATTGTCGCCGACCGCAGTGGTGATCGCCTGACGCAACTGGTTCGCCAGATCGGAAAGCGAGCTCATCTGGCTGTCCTGAAGGTCCGCCTGATTGATCGCCAGAGATGTCGCTGACTGATAGGCACTGGCGCGATTCGCTGCGGAGCGCGTCGCCTCCAGCATAGCCGTCTTGTCGCCGATACCGGCATAGTTGGTGGAGACCATACCGCTGGTCACTTGCGTCTGCGTCTTGTTCAGGGCGAGTTCCGCCTGCTGAATCTGAGACAGCATGAGCTGGCTTTGCGAATTGGTTGCAATGCGATCAATAGTCATGGCTTAATCCTCAAACCGGCATCTGAAGCAGCGTGTCGTAAAGCGACTGGCCGACCTGCAGCATGCGTGCGCCAGCGGCGTAGGCTTGCTGGTAAATCATCATGTTGGAAAGTTCTTCGTCGAGATTGACGCCGGACTCGCTCGATTGGCGGGTTTGCGCTTCTGCGAGGCGATCGCCTTGCGTGGTGCTGGCGTTCGAAGCCGCATTGCTGCGTGTCGAGATGTCCTGGTAAAAATTCGCTGCATAGTCGGCCAATGTCGAAACCTGCGAGCCCATGCCGCCGGCCGCCGCGAAGGTTTGCCGCGTGTTGGCGAGGTTCTGCAGGGCGATCAACCCGCGCGCATCGCCAGAGCCCAGGATGGAGTCGCCGGCCACTGTCGAAGCGGCAATATTGGACTGTGCAAACGGCAGCGATGACGGCGACGAGGCCATGTTCGAATTGACGGCGAAGCCTTGCGCCTGCGCCGCCGCCTGATTGATGCCGATCCCGAACATCTGCGTGAAGCTCATGCCGGTGCCGCCGCGCTGCGTCGTATCGGATGTCGTCGTCAGCGTGTCGCTGCTGTTGCCGGCGGATGGCGCGAATTTGATCGAACCGTCGGAGCCCAGCGAGAATGTGCCCGCGCCGCCGAATGAAGTGTTCATGGCAGTGACGACATCGCCGATGGACATGCCGGCTGCGATGGTCACCGTCGCTTGTTTGTCGATCGCACCATTGGGATTCTTGAGCATGAAACTCATCGTTCCGCCGGCGGCCAGCCCGCTGGCATCGCTCGCTGAAAGCCCCGTGGACAGGATCGATGGCGACGCACCTTCGAACACATCGTTCAATCCGAAGAACTGCGAGAAGCCCGCGCCACCGCGGCTGGAAGGTGTCGTCGCGTCGTCCTGCACCACGACGCCGTTCGTGCCGGTTGCCGCAATCGATAGTGCGCCATTCGTGAAGCTGGCGCTGCCATTGGCGCCGAGCGCGCCGTTCAGCGCGCTCACAAAACTGCCGACGGTGGCGCCGATGCTGACCGGCGCGGCGCCATCGACCGAGAGTGTTCCGGCGCCGAAATCCACATCGATCCGGCTGACGAGGTTGCCGCTGGAATTGGCGACGGCAAATGTTGTCTTGCCGGTGAAATTCAGCGCATCGCCGGAAAGAAGGCCGGTGTTGCGGCCGCTCAGCGAAGTGGGCGGTGGCGCGGCCGAATTGGCGTTGGCCTGCGCATTGAAGGTGAGCGCGGTCTGGCGCGCGAAATTCCCCAACTCGGTTTGCAGCGCGGGCAACTGGTTGTCGCGCATATCGATCAGCCCCTTGATGGAGCCGGAACCCAGATGCGGATCGATCGGCTGTGACGGGCCGATCTGCTGGCCGCTCATGCCGTTGATGTTTGCCATCATGATCTGGCCGTAGGCGCCGCTTGTATTGCCGCCCGTATAGGAGAGCTGGGCATAGGTATCGCCCACAAGGTTGACGCCGTCCTGTGTGGAGACGACGAGCTGACCGTTCGGCTGCTCGCTGGTGCGAACGCCGATCAGCGCCGAAAGGCTCTGCACCGCCTGGTCGCGCTGATCCAGAAGGCCGGAGGCCTTGTCGCCTGCGAGTGTCGCAGTCTGAATCTGCTGGTTGAGATCGTAGACGTTCTTGATCAGCGCATTGACGTTGGAAATGGACGAGCTGACCTGCCCATCCGCCTGCGACTGCAAGGCGGTGATGGATGACGACATGCTGGATATCGTCGTCGCCAGCCC
>JAFECP010000032.1:0-6155 GCA_018242105.1 Pseudomonadota bacterium | reverse complement strand
AAGATGTTGTCGAGTTTGGAGACCAGCGAATTTCCGTCGCCCGGCTGGCCGAGAATGCCGTTAAGCTGATCGTAGATGCCGCTCTGCGCGCCATATTGCGCCGCGCCCGCGCCGGCCGACAGCGTTTCGCTTTGCAGGAACTGATCCACCACGCGCTGAATACTGGCAATGTCCACGCCGGTAAGGTTGCCGCCCGCAGCCTGCGTTGTCTGATTCACAACGCGGCGCGCATAGCCTTGCGTATTGATGTTGGCGACGTTGTCGGAAACGACCTTGAGCGCGGCCGTATTCGTCTGCAACGCCGTCATCGCACTGGCAAGAATACTGTTGATCGACACGGGGGACCCCGCTCCAAATGCTTTTATGCCGTGGCCAAGATCGCAAGGGGCGTGCCATGCGAAAGCGGCGTTCTGCTTGGGAAAATCGATGATTTGCGAATGAGCCGCGCGGCAGAGTTTGCCGGGTGCGGCACTTCATGCCCGCCCAATCGCGGTGTTGTGCAAACACGCATCGGATGAAATTTCGAGAGTTTGCGCGCGGATTCGAATTGGTCCGGCCCTTGCTTTTGTTCATCCGGATTATTGCGGATCAATCATGGCTCTCAGTTCGGCCAATGCCGTTTCGCCGGCGCCTGCGGTGGACAACACCGCCAAGGCGAATGCTTCCGTTGCCGCAGCCGGCAACGGAACCGGCGATACATTCACGGACAGCCTCGATGCCGTGCTGGCGCCGCAAAGTGGCGGCGATGCGAACACACCCGCCAAGAACGACAACGGCGTGCCTGGCGCATATTCCGGTCAGGGCAAACTCTCGGAATTCAAGAACAGGCTGTTGAACGGCGATGCGGCGATCATGCTGACGCCGCAACAGCTTCAGCAGCAGCAGACCATTATCCGCAAGCTCGGCGCCACCAACACCGGCATTGATATTCCGGCGTTGCGCGCCGCCATGGGCAAAAGCGGGCAAGTTCCTGCGAACGACACAACGGCCGGCGCGTTCGACGCCGCCGCAAATGCGGCGGCAATGGCGCAAGCGGCGCCCAACGCGTCCGCAACGGCCGCCGTCTCGAGTGGTCCAGGCGTGCAGGCCACACCAGCCCCGGCGGAGGGCATATCCGCGTCAAACGCCGCAACGCATGCGGTCACACAGGACAAACTTGTCGCCGCGCTGCTGAAGACAGCCGAAGCCCCTGTCCTCAAAGATGGCCAGGCTGACGGCAGCCAGGTGCCCAACGCGAAAATCGCCCATCCCACACAGGCGCAGAAACCCACGGCTCCTGATAGCGCACCGGACACCAACACTGTGCAGGCGATGGCCGCGAGCATCGCTGCGACCGCAGGCGCCACGAACAGCGCCGGCACGGCACCGGCCGCCGCAATGAGTGTGGCCGTCGCCGAAGTCGCATCCAAGACCGCGCCCGTCACACCGGCGGTGACGAAAATCGAAACCGCCGCGATGGCAAACGCTGCGCAGACGGCGACCCATACCCCCACGCCGCAAGCCAAGATCGAAGCGCAGGCGTTGCCCGTGCAATTCGATGCCGCGTCCGCAAACCCGAAGGACAAGGATGCCGGCTCCAAGAGCGGCAATGAGGACAAGAACCAAACGCAGGCCGGAAGCGCCCGTACCGCGAGCACAGTACCGAGCCAGAACAACGCGCCCGCACCCAATTTCCCGGACACGCAGCCCGCGGCACCCGCGCCGGCGCATGCGAACAGCACGCCCGCGAACGCCAACCTCGCCGCAGTTGCGAACACGCAGACAACGCCTGTCATGCAGCCGCAAATTGCAGCCACTCTGCAGGTATCGCCGCAGCAGCCGCAAGATGCGCCGGCGCCGGATCAAACGGCCTTCGCCGCGCTGGGCATCGCCATCGCCGCCAAATCGAAGGATGGCGAGAAGCAGTTCGATATCAATATGCATCCGGCCGATCTCGGCAAGATCGACGTGCGCATCTCGGTGAATTCCGACGGCCAGGCGCAAGCGCATCTGACGGCCGAGCATCCGCAGACGCTCCAGCTTCTCAAACAGGACCAGACGGGGCTCGCGCAGAACCTGCGCGATGCGGGCCTTAATCTGGCGAACAACGGGCTCAATTTCTCGCTCAAAGGCGAGCAGCAGCCTTCGACGCCCACATTCAATGCGCGCAGCCGCGCACTTTCCATTTCCGCGGTTCAGACCGCGGACGTTTCGCCAACCAGTTCCAACGCGAGCCTCGCACCCGGCGACTCGCGGCTCGACATCCGGGTTTGAGGTAAGTCATGACCACGGTCCTGCCCGCCACGGCGAGCAACACAGCCGGCAGCCAGAGCAGCAGCAACAAAAGCGCGCTCACGGATCTATCCGGCAATTTCGACACATTTCTCACTCTGCTCACCACGCAGTTGCAGAATCAGGACCCGATGAACCCGATGAACTCGGATCAGTTCACCCAGGAACTGGTGCAGTTCTCCGGCGTCGAACAGCAGATCAACACCAACGACAACCTCAAGACCCTGATCTCGCTGCAGCAGGGGAGCGCGTCCAACAACGCGATCAACTATCTGGGCAAGAACATCACCATCACCGATGGCAGCGGACAGCTCACGAATGGCGCAGCGCACTGGAGCTATGCGCTCGGCGGCACAGCCGCAGCGACGGCGATTACCGTCACCGATGCGAACGGCAAGGTTGTCTACACCGGACAAGGCTCGACAGCGGCGGGCCAGCACGACTTCGATTGGGACGGCAAGGACAACAGCGGCAACCAGCTCAATGACGGCAGCTACAAGCTCGCCGTTTCAGCGCTGGCGCCGGACGGCACGGCGGTCAGCAGCGCCGTCGCCAGCCAGGGCGTCGTCAGCGAAGTGAACTTCACCGGAACGAGTCCCTATCTGATGGTGGGCAGCATGGCTGTTCCCGTCAGCTCGGTTTCCGCGATCAACCTGGCCAACTGAAGAACAACCGGCGCCGAGAAACGGCGCCAAGCAAACAAACCGGTCACGCAGGCGAAGCCGCGGGATGCCGGACGGAAAAAGGAAACAAGGCAATGTCACTCTATGGCGCACTTATGATCGGCGTTTCGGGTCTGGACGCGAACAGCCAGGCCCTTTCGATCGCCTCCTCCAATATCGCCAACGTCAATACCGTGGGCTACAAGGCATCGAACGCGAACTTCTCGACCCTTCTGGCATCCGCAATGGGGTCGGGCGACGTATCCAACTCCGCGGTCACGGCGAAAGCTTCGCAGAACGTGACGGTGCAGGGCACGCCGGTCTCGGCGTCGCTGCCGACCGACATGGCGATCTCCGGCAACGGTTTCTTCGTCGTCACCAAATCGCCGGCCGCGGCCGGTTCTGCGAATTCGCAATACTATACGCGCGCGGGCGATTTCAGCCCGGATGCCAGCGGCAACCTCGTGAATTCCGCTGGCTACTACCTGATGGGTTGGCCGCTCGACTCCAACGGCAATGTGCCCACCAACCGCACCGATATGACGGCGGTGAACATCAATACGCTGTCCGGCAAGGCCGAAGCGACCACGACCATGACCATCCAGGCCAACCTGCAGGCGAGCACGGCGCCGGTCGCCGCCTATACCGCCGGCGACATGAACGCTGGCACGGTCCCCGCCGCATTCCAGCGCACGATCAACGTCTATGACAGCCAGGGTGGACAGCAGCCGCTGCAGATCTCGTATGTGAAAACGGCTGCCAATACCTGGTCCTATGAAGTGTCCTATCAGGGCGCCGCGGCCAATATCGGCGGTGCGGCCAAAAACCCGATCGCGACCGGCAATGTTACTTTCAATTCTGACGGCACGCTGGACACTGTGACCGACACCACGGGCGGCGCCTCGACGGCTTCTCCGGACGGCAAGGTCAACATCACCATTCCATGGGCTGCGAGCTCGGGGCTGCAGCCGCAGAACATCTCCCTGAACCTCGGCACGCTCGGCTCGTCGAACGGCATAACGCAGTTCGACAGCGACTCGGCCATGCCGTCGTCGCAGGTGGATGGCTCGCTGTTCGGAAGCCTCTCGGGTGTCTCGATCGATCCCGATGGTTTCGTCACGGCGAACTTCTCCAACGGCTTGTCGCAGAAGATCTACAAGCTGCCGGTCGCGACGTTCGCCAATGCGAACGGCCTCACCGCCGTCAACGGCAACGCGTATCAGTCGTCGAACAGTTCCGGCACCGCGACGATCAACGAAGCGACGACCGGCGGCGCCGGCGCCATCCAGAGCCAGTCGCTGGAAGGATCCACCGTCGATCTCGCGACAGAGTTCACGAATCTCATCACCACGCAGCGCGCATATCAGGCATCGACCCGAATCGTGACAACCGCTTCGGACATGCTCGATCAGCTTCTGCAGATGTCGCATTAACGGATGAGGCCGGTGTTGCAGGCAAACGCAGCACCGGCCTTCCCAAAAGACGACAATGTAATGCTGAAAGTACAGAGTCTTTTAACCCTGTGTTTTGGCCGTTTGTTAAAGGCGGAACGGTTACTTTGCGCGTGGGTGATGGAGTTAGAAACGAGATGACAATGGGAGATGACCGCAAGGGACGTGTGAGTTACGTCATCGGGCCGGACGGCAGCCCGTTGACTCTCGCCGACCTTCCGCCTCCAGGCACCAAGCGTTGGGTGATCCGCCGAAAGGCCGAGGTCGTCGCCGCTGTGCGCGGTGGGCTGCTCAGTCTCGACGATGCCTGCCGCCGCTACACGCTCACGGTCGAAGAGTTTCTCGCGTGGCAACGCGCAATCGATCGTCACGGCCTGGCCGGCCTGCGCGCCACGCGCGTGCAGCAGTACCGCAACTGAGCGAATAGTGAGTAGCGAATAGCGAATAGTTTATAAATCCCTACTCGCCATTCGCTACCCGCCATTCGCGTTTCTTTTCACCGTTAAGCCCACCTTTACCAAGCGCGCGGCAATGTTTGCCTACCAGAGCGCGCGCCTCATTTGTGCGCTCCGAGCGGAGGGCGTGCATTGCCGGAATTTCTCAAGGGTAACGGACCGGCGCGGTTCGGCGTCATGGCAGGCGTGGCCGCGGTTCTTACCGCATTCTTCCTGTATGTCGCCGGCGTGATTTCCGAGCCGCCGAAGACGATCCTCTATTCCGGCCTCGATCCGCGCGCCGCCGCGCAGGTGACGGCGAAGCTCGACGCGATGAATGTGAAGTACGACGCCAAGGGCGATGGCGGCACCATCCTCGTTCCCGCCGATCAGGTCACAAAGCTGCGCATGGAGCTGGCGTCGGAAAATCTGCCCGCTGCGGGCACGGGCTACGAGATCTTCGACAAGTCGGACTCCTTCGGCACCACCGCTTTTGTGCAGAACATCAATCGCCTGCGCGCGCTGGAGGGCGAACTCGCCCGCTCCATCGAAACCATTGACGGCATCGACAGCGTGCGCGTTCATCTTGTCATTCCCGAACGCCAGATCTTCAGCCGCGAAGACCAGAGCCCCAGCGCTTCGGTTGTTTTGCGCACCCAGGGCACGATGAATCGCGGCGAAGTCACCGCCATTCAGCACCTTGTCGCCGCGGCCGTTGCCGGACTCATGCCCAACCGTGTCGCGATCGTCGATGACAAAGGCACGTTGCTCGCCGGCGGCGACGACAAAACCGGGCCAGACGCCGCTGCCGCCGATCAGGAGCAGCATACGACCAATGTTGAAGACAAGCTGCGCCAGCGCATCGAATCCATCGTTGCCAGCGTCGTCGGCGCCGGTCATGTCCGCGTGCAGGTCGCCGCCGACATGAACTACGACCACACCAGCACGACCAGCGAGACCTTCGATCCGGATTCCAAGGTCATCCGCTCCACCCAGACCGTGGAACAGAATGCGAGCGACACCGATGGACAGAATGGCGGCGCCGTGTCCGTCGCCAACGCGCTTCCCAATGCGCAGCAGAGCAGCGGGGACAACACGAAATCCACCAGCGGACGCACGGAAGAAACCACCAATTACGAAATCTCCAAGACGACGAAAACCAGCGTCGTCGATGCCGGCACCGTGAAACGCCTTTCGGTCGCCGTGGCGGTTGACGGAACGACGAAAACCGACGCCAGCGGCAAGGACACCTACATCGCGCGCACGCCCAAAGAGATGTCCCAGATCGAAGCTCTGGTGAAGTCCGCGATCGGTTACGACAAGGCGCGCGGCGACGA
>JAFECP010000031.1:8936-34926 GCA_018242105.1 Pseudomonadota bacterium | reverse complement strand
TGCCGCCAGGAGGATTGGCCGCCGCTCATGCAGGACAAGATCGATTGCTGTCTCGAATGCCCCGGGCGAGCCAACTGTGGGACCGCAAACAACAAGGTCTGTCAGCGAGGCCGCCGCGCCGATCACCTTTGGCGGATAGCCGGTCGCTTCTCGAAATGAAATCGTGACGGTCTTGCCACGGCAAGGCGCAGTCACCATGGACGCTCCCTCGGCGGCACAGGCGCGTGCGATTGCATCCTGGATGTGCTTGGTTTTGGCGCGGAATATCCGCCTGTTGCCGTCAATTACGGCAGCCATGGCTTCGGCCGTCAGAGGAACGCCGATAATCGGCATCGCCTCTGCCGGATCGGCATGCGCGAACAGCACCGCGACATGGGCATCGAATAGCTTCGCAGCACGTATGGCCGTTGTCAGGAGGATTGAGTCCTGGTCCGATCCGTCGAGCGGGACGAGAACTTTCCCCAGAGACATTGCCTCAGCTTTCTTCGTCTTCGCCTTCGGCCAGTGCTTCCAGCATCCCCATGTCGCGGATTACTACATGATGACGATCCGGAATGGAGATTGCATTGCTTGCCTTGAAATCGGTGAGCGTCCGGCAGACGGTTTCGATGGTGAGGCCGAGGTAATCCGCAATATCCTGACGGCCCATTGGCAACTCCAGAGATTGTCCCGGTTCGATGCCGCGATGACTCGCAAGCGAGATGAGGAACGCGGCAACCCGTTCCCTGGCGCTTTGCCGGCCTAGCATTACGAGATGAGCTTGCGCGGAACGCCAACCCTGACGGAGGTGGGCGATCAATTCCTGGCGAATGTCGGAGAACTCATCGCCCAGCCGCTCTATATGTATGCGGTGATAGCGGATCACGACAACCGGCGTAACCGCTTCGGCGGTCAGTGCGTATGCATCGCCATACTCGAAGCCGAACATATCGCCCGGTAACGCGAATTCCGCGATCTGGCGGCGGCCATCCAGCATGACCTTCGAAAGGCGGACGGCGCCTTCTACAACCTTATAGGAGTATTCGGCATCTTCGCCGTCATTAAAGATGGTCTTGCCGCGGGAAAAATTCACGACTGCGCCAATCTTGCGCTGGCTGGCAATTTCGCTGATTGAAGCCTTGGCACGATCCGGGCCAGGGCAAGCTTGCACCCGGTAACCGTTCGCATATTTCGATGGCTGTGCCAGATTGGAATTGAGCATGCCGGCCTCCTGGTCGTTGGATCGCTGGGTGGAGGTTCGCGCAACCCGGAGACAGCGAAAATTCGCACAACTGCGTACGGGCAATCACGTATTCGCGTGAGAACAGGGCGTGCCACATACGGACGATGCAATCGCTGCCAGCAGCGAACCGGAATCTATGGGTTTGGGCAGTGCTGTGCAGCGGAACGCCGCGGAAATGCGTTGTGTCTGTCCCGGCCGCGGGACATCGGTCATCAGAATGATCGGTATTTCGACGCCGCCTGTGCGGAGAATTTCGGCCAGATCCAGCCCACCGAGTTCCGACATCGCAATGTCGATAAGCAGAACGCAATCGTTCTGTGGTTCACGCAGATAGTCCTGCGCGGAGCCATACTCCGAAACCTGAAATCCCCTGGTTTCCAGCAGGACATGGATAGCATCGCGCACGGCTTCATCGTCATCGATGATGCCGATACGGTGGGAATGTCGCGGTGTAAGCTGGTACATTGCGACAATATGCGCGCCCCTTCCAGCCGGCGAAATTCGTCTGACTGCGTACAGGAAAACCCTTATACGCGGTGTTGCGGTCCGGAAAGGATCATCCGCACAAGCTCAGCGACGTTTTCTGCGCCCATCTTTGCCAGTATCCGGCTGCGATGAACTTCGACGGTGCGAAAGGAAATATCGAGCTTTTGTGCGATCACCTTGTTGGGATGTCCGTGAACCATCAGATCCATGACCTCCCGTTCCCGCGCCGTCAGGCTCCCGAGATGCTCCGTGATTTCCGGATTTGTCGAAATCTGCAGCCCTGCGCCCAAAGCCAATGCCTGCCGCACGGACGTCAGCAATGTCTCGGGCTTGAAAGGCTTCTCGATAAAGTCCGTCGCGCCCGCGCGCATGACGCGAACGGCAAGGGGCACATCGGCATGCCCTGTCATCACGATTACCGGAAAGCTGGTCTTCCTGCGCGCCAATTCCTCCTGCAGCGCAATCCCGTCCATGTCTGGCATCCGTACATCCGTCACCAGACAGGAACAGGTGGAAGGTGCGTTGCCGGCGAGGAACTGTTTTGCGGACGCAAAGCTTTGCACGATGTAGCCCGTGGCATCTAGAAGCTCGCCAAGCGATTCGCGGACGCTTTCGTCATCGTCAACAATACAGATCGTCTGCCCTGGCATTAGCTGTTCACCGGAAGCTGGATCTTGAAGATGGTGCCGTTGGGCTGGTTCGGCACCGCCGAGATGTGACCGCCATGCGCTTCCACGATTGTGCGGCAGATCGAAAGGCCAACTCCCATTCCCTTTTCCTTCGTCGTCACGAACGCTTCGAAGAGTTGAGCTGCAATCGCATCCGAAATGCCAGGGCCTGTATCGGCGACAGAGATTTCGACAAGGCCGGACCCTGCGCGATAGCTCGATATCACGAGTTCGCGGACAGGTGAATCCCGCATCGCTTCCGTTGCGTTACGGATGAGGTTCACAATCACCTGCTGGATCTGCACCTTGTCCACCTGCACCGGCGGCAGATCGCCTGCCAGGTCGAGCACGAGCTTGACGCCTTCTTCCATCGAGCCCACGAACCCCAGTGCGATCGCTTCCTGCAGCACGGTATTCAATTCTTCTCCGGCGCGCTGTGGCTCCCGCTTTTCAAGAAAGGCGCGAAGACGCTGGATGATTGTGCCGGCTCGCTCGGCCTGACCGATGGCGCGGTCGAGCAATGTGACAGTTTTGTCGCTCTGGCCCTGCGCCCCTTCCGAAAGCCGCATTTTTGCGGCGCTTACATAATTCATAATCGCCGTCAGGGGTTGATTGAGCTCGTGGGCGAGGGCGGACGAAAGCTGGCCCACCGCGCTGACGCGCGAGACGTGCGCCAGTTCTGCCTGCAGTGCGTTCTCGCGTTCTTCGGCGCGTCGCCGCTCGGTGACGTCGCGGGAGATCTTGGATGCGCCGATGACGGCGCCTGACCCATCGCGCACCGGAGAGACAGATAGCGAGATCGCGATTTCCCGCCCATCCTTTCTTATGCGGGTTGTCTCATAATGGAGGATGGACTCGCCGCCGCGTACCCGTTCCAGGATCGCATCTTCCTCCTGTTGCCTTTCGGGAGGAATGATCGCGGAAATCGGACGCCCGATCATTTCTGCATGATTGTATCCGAATATGCGCTCGGCGCCAGCGTTCCACGTCTGCACGATGCCGTCGAGCCTCTTGCTGATGATGGCGTCGTCGGACGATTCTACGATCTGCGCCAATTGACGGTCGGATTGCGCGCGATGTTCCTCTTCAGCGCGAATTTTCGTGAGGTCATGCACAATGCCGACGAAAACGCGCCGGCCCGCGATAACGCCCTCACCGACGGAGAGATACATCGGGAATTCCGATCCGTCTTTGCGCAGGCCTCTCACCTCGCGGCCGATGCCGATGATGCGAGCATCACCGGTTTTGCGGTAGCGTGCTATATAGCTGTCATGTTCGGAGCGATAGGGCTCTGGCATAAGTACATTGACATTGCGCGACAACACTTCGCCGGATGTGTATTGAAAAAGTTTCCGGCAGGCGTCGTTATAAAGAAGTATTCTGGCGTTCTCGTCGATGACAATGATGCCATCGGCGGCGATCGACGTAAGGATGCCGAAGAGAGCGCCATGATCGGCAGGTGAGAAGAGATCGCGGGATTTTTCGGTCATTCTTGGCGCGCCCGCTACAGATTATCACTGCCGGGATCGTCCGGCCAAGGCGCTCACGCCAGCATGAGCCTGGCGAGCATCAGGCCGTGGCCGGTGCCCGAAATGTCAAAACCGAGTTCCCGGCATAGGGCCAGCATTGTGGTGTTCTCTGGCAGGACATTTCCCCAGACCTCATGGATGCCGCGTTGACGGGCATAAATGACGAGTTTCTCCAGCAGCGCATGTCCGATGCCGCGTCCTTTCAGGTCCGTGCGAACAGCCAGGGCGAACTCTGCCCGCTCGCCGTCGGGATCGGCGGCGAGCCGTCCAACGGCGGCGACAGTTTTAGCACTGTCGAACAGCACGAACGCCATTTCGCGATCATAGTCTATCTGCGTGAGACGCGCGAGCAAAGACGATGGCAGTGCACGCAGCGGTGAAAAGAACCGCATGCGCATGTCCTCGTCGCTCAGCCGCCGGGCAAACGCGACCAATGCCTCGGCATCTTCCGGTTTGACCGGACGAACGTGAAAACGGCCGGTACCGGATACGTCAAGGTAGCCTTCCAAAGCATTCGGATAAGGCGGAATGGCCAATCGCGCATGTGCAGCGTTATCCGGACGGGAAACGCGCACCCGGGCGTCGAGCGCGATAACGCCGTGCTCATCCGCCAGCAATGGATTAATGTCCAGTTCGACGATCTCGTCCAGATCGCTAACGAGTTGCGACAGCTTCACCAGCGTGAGCGCGATCTCATCCAGCGCCACCGGTGGCCGATCCCTATATCCTTTCAACTGCCGCCATATGCGTGTGCGCGCCATGACCTCCCGCGCCAGCCTAAGGTTCAGTGGCGGCAGAGCGAGCGCCTTGTCATTGATGACTTCAACGGCTGTCCCGCCCTGCCCGAAGAGCAAAAAGGGTCCGAACGTCTTGTCCACCGCCATACCCAGAATAAGCTCGTAAGCGTTGGGACGGCGGATCATCTGCTGCACGACGAAGCCGTCGATATGTGCCTTCGGCGCCGCCTTGCGCACACGTTCGATCATGGCCTCCGCTGCAGTGTGTGCTGTCTGGGCATCCGGAACGTCGAGCGCCACGCCTCCGACATCGGATTTGTGCATGATGTCGCGCGACAGGATCTTCAAAACCACCGGCGCGCCGAGTGCTGTTGTGGCGTCCGCCGCGGCTCGTGGTGAAGCCGCGATAGCCGTGCGCACGATAGGCACGTCGTAACAGGACAGGAGCGTGCTTACTTCCTGCGGGTCGAGCCAGCCTTCGCCGCGTTCGAGTGCGGCCGTCACGATCTTCGCCGCACTTATGGCGTCTGGCGAAAAGTTCGACGGTGTCGCGGGGGGCACTTCCTGAAGCGTCTCTTGCATGCGGCGATTGCGGACCAAATGCATGAAACCGCGCACCGCTTTTTCGGGTGTGTCATAGGCGGGAATATCCGCGCTCGCGAACAGTTGCCGGGATTGCGATGCAGATTGTGCGCCAAGCCAGTTGGCGAGAATGGGTTTGCCTGTCCTGGCGCGCACCACGGCTTTCGCCGCCTCAGTGCTGGAGGCTACGGCCACGGGACAATTCAATACCAGCACCGCATCCACTTCTTTCGCTTCTGCGACCGCATCGAGCGCCACGCCGTAGCGCGCGGCATCGGCGTCGCCGATGATGTCGATGGGGTTGCCATGCGACCAGGTGTGCGGAAGCGATTTGTCGAGCCGGGCGAGCGTTTCCGGCGACAGGCTCGCCAACTCACCACCCTGCGCAATGAGTGCATCGGTGGCAAGAACGCCAACGCCGCCGCCATTCGTGACAATGGCTAATTTGCCACCCGTAATATGCGGCCGGTTGGCAAGCGTTTCGGTCGCATCGAAAACCTCGTCGAGATCGTAGGCCCGCAGGATGCCGGCGCGTTCGAATGCCGCATCGTAGACTCCGTCAATCCCGGCGAGCGCACCGGTATGCGATGCTGCCGCGCGGGCTGCCGCAGCTTGCCGTCCCGCCTTGATCGCGATGACGGGCTTCACGCGCGAGGCTGCGCGTGCCGCCGAGAGGAATTTGCGGGCGGCTGTCACCGCCTCGATATAAAGAAGAATTGCGGATGTGTTCTGATCATTGGCGAGGAAATCGAGCATGTCGCCGAAATCGACATCGCTCATATCGCCCAACGACACCAAATGCGAAAAGCCGATACCGCGCGCTGTTGCCCAGTCCAGCACGGTTGTCACCATTGCGCCCGACTGCGCCACGAACGCGACTTCGCCTTTCAGAGGTGTGGATGGCGCGAAGGATGCATTGAGCCCGATGGCTGTGGAGACAACGCCAAGGCAGTTGGGGCCGATCACACGAAGCAGATGCGGCCGCGCTGCCGCCAGCATCGCAGCCTGCAGTTTTGCGCCGGCTTCGTTGCCGCCCTCATGAAATCCGGCGGTGATGACGATTGCCGCACGCGTACCGCGCGCACCCAGTCCCGCGATTAGACCGGGCACGCTTTCCGCTGGCGTGCAGATCAGCGCAAGATCCGGCGTAATCGGCAGCGATGTGATGTCGGGGTAACAGAGGATGCCGGCCACCGATCTGTGCTTTGGATTTACGGGCAGGATCGGCCCGTCGAATCCGCTTTCGCGCAGATTCCCGGCGATCACAGCGCCCACCGAATGCGGCCGACTGCTGGCGCCGATGAGCGCAACGCTTCCTGGCCGGAAAATCGCGTCGAGGTTACGGATGGTCATCGGCCAGAACCTGTCGGGCGAAGTTCACGAATTTGTCCTCCGGCGGGCGCGGTGGATATCCTTTGCGCCAGATCAAAAGGCTCCGGAAGTCATCGTGCACTCTATGCCGCGAATGATTCTGGAGCGAGAGATGCAACCTTTCGATCAAGCTGTAACAGCCGTTGTTGTCGCCATATTTGCCGTATTCTCGTTGGCCATGGGCTATGCGACATATTTGGGAACCCACGACGAACGCCATCCTTCCGAAAAAAATAAAAAGAAGCGATAAGTGCCGCCGCGCCGATCCTTTCAGAGCGACGACGCCTTTTGCTGCACGGTGGCGGCGCACCTTTCCACGAAATCAGCTCTGACGCCGGGGATCACGCCGCCGAAATGGATATGATCCGCGATCTCCATACCGCATACCGCGGCAAAATGCGTATCGAATAAAGTTCGCATGGCCTGCCAGGCGCCGGTCCTGTTTATCCAATCCATCGGAGCGCCGGAGGATGAAAAGCTGACAAGGCGGCGCCCGGTCAACAAGGGCTCGTTGCCGCCGCGGCCGCGTCGATAGGCAAAGCCCATGCTGAAAACACGTTCCATGTATCCCTTCAGGATCGCAGGCGGAGAATTCAGCCACAGGGGATAAAAAAAGGCGAAGACGGCTGCATCTTTCAGCAATTCCCGCTCCCTGGCCACATCGGCTGGCACTTCGAAGCGCGGCGACCAGGGAATCTCGTTTTCTCCGAGGCAGGGATTGAACTTGATCCGATTGAGATCGCGCAGGACAGTCGAGCCGTCCTTGGCTGCAACCGCCTCTTCATAGGCGCGGGCCATACGACCGGTGAAGCTTGTCGCACCGGGGTGCGCTAAAATAACCGCGTGCTTCATTTTGCACCTCGATGCCCTGCTTACTGTCTGCTGCGGCAAACTGTTTGCGTTGGATCAACTGGCGTGGCCTGCTTTTGCGGATGCTTACAGGAAGAACATCAAGGAGCGGCCATGCAGGCGTTTGAAATCGCACAAAAGCACTTTGATGCGGCGATGGGCGATGCCCGAAATATGAGCGTCGATCCGGATGCGGTCGCGCGACAGTTTCTCAGCTTGGTGGTGCGCAAATATCTGGAGACACGCCCCGTGAACGACGTGCAATCGGAACTGCGCTTCGTGGCAGAGAATTGTGATCCCGATACGGACTACATATTCATGCGGCCATGAAGCCGATCGTTAATGCGCAGGAAACATGCGCATCAACATCGTTTAGCGGAAAGCGCCGCCTGGCTTCAGCCCCAGTTTGCGAAAGGCAATGGCTGCGGGACAGAATCCGGTGAACGCGGCCTGGAACATGTTGAGGCCGGCGAATGCACTCAACAGCAGCCACCATGGGGAATAAACCTGCGCCAGGACAAGTCCTGTCAAAACGATCAGTCCAGCAAACGCCAGAACGGCTCTGTCGATATTCATCGCTGCATTCCTTCTATCGTGTTTTCGTCAAGCGGTGGATTCCCAGAATTTCCATGAACCAGCGCTCGTAGAACGGCTCGCTTTCGCCGCGGCGTATCTTGTGGAGGAAGTATTTTTCGAAAGCGACTTTGGCGAAGTGAACCCATTTGCCGCGCGCCGCCCAGTTCACATTGCGTGGCGGAATCTGCGGCTCCGCCACGAATGCGACACCGCCATCGCCGAAGTCGGCCAGACAGACGGCGTTCCATGTCGCTTCGGCGTTCGCTTCCTTGCCGCGGAGCAGGGCGCCGATATTGCGTGCTGTCGCGGTGACCATGGATTCGATCATGAAGCCGGTTTTGGGCACGCCGACGGGCACGGGCGTCGAGCCTGCGGGCGCGATGGCGACGCAAACACCGACGCCGAAGATGTTCGGATATTTCGGATTGCGCTGCTTCTTGTCCACAATGACGAAGCCGCGCGGATTGGTGAGGCCTTCGATGCCACGCACCGCTTCCACACCGCGGAATCCCGGAAGCATCATGGAATAAGCGAAGGGCAGCGCCACCGTTCTTTTCACGGCGCCGTCATCGCCGACTTCATCGACGGTCATCTTGCCGGCTTCGACGCGCTGGATTTTGGCATTCGTAATCCACTTGATGTGGCGCTGGCGAAGTTCGCTTTCGAGCAGGTTCTTGGTGTCGCCCACACCATCGAGGCCGAGATGGCCGATATAAGGTTCCGATGTCACGAAGGTCATCGGCACCTTGTCGCGGATTTTCCGCTTGCGCAACTCGGTGTCCAGGATGAAAGCGAACTCGTAGGCTGGTCCGAAGCAGGATGCGCCCTGCACCGCGCCGACCACGATGGGCCCAGTGGCTTTCGCAAATTCCTCAAACGCTGCATTCGCTTTTTCGGCATGGTCGACGTGGCAGATGGATTGGGTGAAGCGGTTGGGGCCGAGTCCTTCGATCTCGTCGAAGGCAAGGTCGGGACCCGTCGCGATGACGAGATAGTCGTATGGAAGAGAGCGTCCGTCGTTCAGTTCCAGCCGGTTGTCTGCCGGATGCACGCGCTTGCAGCCTTGCGGCATATATTCAATACGCTTCTTTGCCATCACCTGCGCAAGATCGACTTCGATCTCGTCGCGGTCGCGCCACCCGGCCGCGACCCAGGGATTGGACGGAACGAAATGATAGCGCGATCCCTGGCCCACCACGATCAACCGATCGCTGGGTCCTATGACCGGTGCGATCTCATAAGCGGCGAGTGTGCCGCCAAGACCCGCACCCAGAACAACGACTTCCGCCATGGGCTTTTCTCCTCACTGCAACGCACTTTTGACCGAACCGGCTGACCCCTTGTTGATCGACCGCAATGAAGACTTGGAACGCCAGGGGTCTTATGCTTCCGTGCCTTGACATAATATACGATATTTCGTATATACGTACCTATGAAGATAAAATCCAGCCAGATGCGCGAACAGGCCGCGGTTGCCGAGGAGATGCTCAAGGCGCTCGCAAATCGCCACCGCCTGATGATCCTTTGTCAGTTGGTTGGGGGCGAGCGTCCAGTCCGCGACCTCGCGGATTTCCTGGGCTTGCGGGACTCGACGGTTTCCCAGCACCTCGCGTTGCTGCGGAGGGATGGGTTGGTAGAGACCCGGCGCGAAGGGCAGACGATCTGGTATTCGCTGGCTAGCGAACCTATGCGCCGTCTCGTCGAGACTCTTTACGAAATCTATTGCGGCCCTTCGGCCGCATGCACGCCGAAAGCCGCAGCCAAACGTCCAAGGCGAAAAAGCTGATGGCGCTGCAAAATCTCGACCCGAAAGATGTCGCACGCTGGCTGGCGGAGAAATCCATCATGCTCATCGATGTGCGCGAACCCGCAGAATACGAGGCAGAGCGCATTCAGGGCGCACTGCTGTTTCCGCTATCCTCCTTCAATCCCAAGGCGCTGCCGGAGCCGAAAGACCTGAAGATCGTATTTCAGTGCGGGTCGGGCATGCGCTCCGCAAAAGCGGTTGCGGCATGTGAGATGGCCGGGCTTCCGTTCGACAGCCATGTGAACGGTGGGATACAGGCCTGGAAAGCGGCAGGGCTTCCCACCGCCGGCATCGGTCCTGCGACGGGGAAGGCGCGCGAAAAGCGCTGATGCAATGCCATGTGGCACTGGCTAACCGGCTTCCTCGCCTATCTTGGGCTTGCTGCGCATCTGGCGGCGCATTACGCGCCACAACCATCGCCTTCCTCCTACGTAGTGCATCAGACGCAGATTGCGGATGAGAAGTCGGTTTTTGCCACGATCCAATCCGCCTATGTCGTGCCGGCGCGCGTGCGCACCGGCGGTACGATCCTAGAATTGAAGGTTCGTCAGGGCGATCACGTCAGTCAGGGACAGGTGATTGCGCTGGCCGGCGATCAGAAGCTTTCGCTGGAAGCCGGGTCCTACGAGGCGCAAGTGCAGGCTGCGCAGGCGCAGCTTGCGCAGGCGAAGGTAGAATACGATCGCGCGCAACGGCTTATTGCCGCTGGTGCGATTTCCAAAAACGCCGCCGATCAAGCGCGGACGGCTTACAATGTCGCACGGAGCAACCTGAAGTCCATTGTCGCGCAGCGCTCTGTCGTTCAGGAGCAGCAGTTTCAAGGACGGGTGCTGGCGCCGACCTCTGGCCGCGTGATCGCCGTGCCCGTCACCGCTGGCACGGTCGTCATGCCTGGCGATGTTGTCGCCACCGTCGCCGAGCAGGATTTCGTCTTGCGCCTGGAGATTCCCGAGCGCCATGCGCGTTATCTGCATGTCGGCGATCCGGTACGCCTCGATGGCGCCGATGTCGGACTCAAAGGGCCACAATATGGGAAGATCAAATTGATTTACCCGCAAGTCGATAACGGTCATGTCGTCGCCGACGCTACCGTTGCGGGCCTTGCGGATTATTTCGTCGGCGAGCGTGTGCGTGTCTGGGTATCGGCCGGAGAGCGTAGTGCCATCGTGGTGCCAGAAAATCTGATCACAACGCGCTTCGGCATCGACTATGCGCGGGTGTGGACGCGCGCTTCCGGGACGATGGATGTGCCCGTGCAGCGCGGGCAGGAATGGCCCACGCCGAAACTGCGTGACGGTCTTGAGATCCTATCCGGCCTCAAGCCAGGCGACCGGCTGCTCAAGCCATGAATCTGGGACTTTCCGGGCGGCTGACGCGCGCCACGATCCAATCGCCATTGACGCCGCTTTTCCTGCTCGCGGCCATCGTGTTCGGCCTTATCGCGCTGATGACCATTCCGTGGGAGGAAGAGCCGCAGATCAGCGTGCCGATGGTCGATATCATCGTTGAGGCCAACGGGCTGAAAGGGCCGGATGCCGCCGAGCTCGTCACCAAGCCGCTGGAAGAGATCGTCAAGGGCATCAACGGCGTCGAGCACGTTTACAGCCAGACGCGGGACGATCGCGTCATGGTTACGGCCCGCTTCTTCACCGGCACCAGCGAGGATAGCGCTATCCTGCGCGTACAGGCAAAAATCCGTGCAAATTACGACCGGATACCTGTTGGAATCCCCGAACCGCTCATCGTTGCGCGCGGCATCAATGACGTGGCGATCGTCACCATGACGCTTTCGCCAAAGCCTAACGCAGCGCAACGCTGGAACGAAAAGGATCTCTATGAACTTGCGGGAAAGCTGCAATCGGAGCTAGTGAAGGTCGACAATGTGGGGCTCACCTATATTTCCGGCGGCACGCCGAACGAAATCAGCGTGGAGCCAGATCCGGACAAGCTTGCGTTGTTCGGTGTCACGCTGCAGCAGCTTGAAGCGAAGATACAAGGCGCTAATCGGTCGTTCCTGGCCGGCCAGTTGCGGCAGCATGGAGAGATGGTGGAAGCGGTAGCCGGTCATACGCTGTCCGGCATTCCCGATATCGGCCTGCTGCTCGTAACCACGCGCGACGGGCGCCCGGTCTATGTACGCGATGTGGCGAAGATCGTGATCGGCCCTAGCCCGGCGGAGCATCATGTCTGGTCCATGGCGCGGAGAGGCCGCTGGGCGGCTGTTCCGGCCGTAACCGTAGCCTTCGCCAAGCGCGCAGGCGCCAATGCCGTCGTTGTGTCGGATGCGCTGGTGAAGCGGATGGATGCGCTGAAAGGTTCACTTGTCCCGTCCGGCGTCCAGGTGGAAGTGACGCGCGACTACGGCAAGACCGCAGACGACAAGGCAAACGAACTGCTCTTCCATCTCGGGCTTGCGACGATTTCCATCGTGCTGCTGATCGGCTTCGCCATCGGCTGGCGCGAAGCCGGTGTCACGCTGATCGTTATACCGACGACCATCCTGTTGACGCTCTTCGCCGCGAACCTGATGGGTTACACCATCAATCGCGTCAGCCTGTTCGCGCTCATATTCTCCATTGGCATTCTGGTCGACGATGCCATCGTGGTCGTGGAGAATATCGCGCGGCATTGGGCGATGAACGATGGCCGAGACCGGATGACGGCGGCGATCGAAGCCGTGGCCGAAGTCGGCAATCCCACGGTGGTGGCCACGCTCACCGTGGTGGCAGCACTACTGCCGATGCTGTTCGTCTCCGGCATGATGGGCCCCTACATGGCACCGATCCCGGTGAACGCATCGGCTGCGATGCTGTTCTCTTTCTTCGTGGCGATGGTGATTGCGCCGTGGGCGCTGCTCAAGTTCTCCGGCAAGCGGCGCAAGCGCCATGTGCAGGAATATCATGGCGAGGGCAGGCTAGGCGCGCTTTATCGCAGGATGGCGATGCCGGTTGTGCGCGACCGGCACAGCGCCAAGCGCTTTCTCGCCTATGTCGCCGGGGCGACCGTGCTCGTCTGCCTGCTGTTCTATACCGAGAGCGTGACAGTCAAGCTTCTGCCTTTCGATAACAAGTCCGAGATGGAGGTGCTTGTCGATCTTCCGGAAGGCGCGACGCCGGAAGACACCGCGCACGCATTGTTCCAGGGTGCGCAGGTGGTGGAAACGTTGCCGGAAGTAAAATCGATTCAGGCATATGCCGGGACTGCTGCGCCATTCAACTTCAACGGGCTGGTTCGCCATTATTATTTGCGCGCGCAGCCGGAGATGGGCCAACTAGAGGTCAATCTCACAGACAAATCCGGACGCAGCCGCGAAAGCCATGCGATTGCATTGGACCTGCGCAAGAAGCTCGACGCGCTGCAGTTCCCGAAAGGCACCGTCGTCAAGGTTGTGGAGGTGCCGCCTGGCCCGCCGGTGCTTTCGACATTGCTTGCGGAAATCTACGGCCCCGACACGAAGACGCGCCGCGCCGTCGCGAAAGAAACCGAAAGGCTCTTCAAATCGGTTCCCTACATCGTGGACGTAGACAATTCCTGGGACAACCCGCGCCCGCGACTGCGCATCTCTATCGATCAGGACAAGCTTGAATATTTCGGCGTAGAGCAGTCGGATGTCTATAGCACGCTGAATGCGCTGCTGGGCGGGCAGGTGGTGGGTTATTCTCATCGCGGCGAAGACCGCGATCCCATCGAGATCGTGGTGCGCGAGCCCAAGAGCGATCTCTCATGGTCGCAAAAGCTCGCCTCGACGCCGGTTCCCGCCAACGCGCAGCCCGGCAACAAGGCCGTCATCGAGCTTGGCGATGTGGTGAGTGTGAAAGAAGAGAAAGGTTCTCCGGTGATCTTCCGCCGCGATGGCCACTATGCAGACATGGTGACGGCGGAGTTGGCAGGAGAATTCGAGTCGCCAATCTACGGCATGTTCGCGGTGGACAAGCTGATAAAGGAGCATGATTGGGGTAAGCTTGCGCGTCCGGCAATCCTGTTCCACGGCCAACCTGTCGATGAAGCCAGGCCGTCGCTATTGTGGGATGGCGAATGGGAGGTCACGTATGTGACCTTTCGCGACATGGGCGCGGCTTTCATGGTCGCGATCCTCGGCATTTATGTGCTCGTGGTGGCGCAGTTTGGCAGCTTCAAGCTTCCGCTGGTGATCCTGACACCGATCCCGTTGACATTGATCGGGATCGTGCTGGGGCACTGGTTGTTCGGGGCGCCGTTCACTGCCACGTCCATGATCGGGTTCATTGCGCTGGCAGGGATCATCGTGCGAAACTCGATCCTGCTGGTGGATTTCATTCGCCACGGCGCGAGGGGGAGCGGCAAGACGTTGCGCAACGTGCTGCTCGATGCCGGCGCCACGCGCTTTCGCCCAATTCTGCTCACCGCATTGGCGGCCATGATCGGCGCGGCCACGATTCTCACCGATCCGATCTTCCAAGGATTGGCGATCTCGCTCCTCTTTGGCCTTGCATCCTCCACACTTCTCACAGTGCTTGTGATCCCCGCCATCTATGTCTGGCTGCGCGACGCAGATCGCCCCGTCATGCACACCGAAGAACGAGCCCTGTAATTGGGTGCAATCTCATGCGGGCGTCCAGGCGGTGTTGCAGGATTGTATGCTGCTGCTGGCAAATGGTTGATTCATTTTCACTCACACCGCCAATGCATGGCGATCTGCAGACCGGCCCAAATAGCTGTCGAAAGCAGCGCAGACGAGGCGGACGGCGCTGCGCCACTCGTCGCGCACCGAAACAACGCCATCTGTGATTGCAATCGCGCCGTCGCGTTCCAGCGGTCGCAGATTGTCCATTGCATCTTGAAGCGCATTGCGAGGGCGGCCGAATTCGGCAGCCACTTCGTCCAGATCGACACGAAGATCGCACATCAGCTTTTCGATGATGCGGCGGCGCATGCGGTCTTCACCGGTCAGTGCGATGCCGCGCGCAACCGGAATCCGCCCGTCTTCAAGCGCTTTGCGGTAACCCGGAACGCCGGCGATATTTTGCGCATAGCCTTGCGGTAGCGAACCGATCGCCGAAGCGCCGAGACCGATAAGTGCTGGCGCATTGTCCGAGGTATAGCCTTGAAAGTTCCGGCCGAGCCGTCCTTCCCGCTGGGCGATGGAAAGCGAGTCGCCCGGCTTGGCGAAATGGTCGAGGCCGATGGATCGGTATCCCGCCGCCTCGAACGTCGTTCGGGCAAGTTGCGCCTCAGCGAGGCGTTCCTCGATTCCCGGCAGGGCAGATTCCGGTATTAGCTGTTGGTGCTTTTTGAAATGCGGAACGTGTGCATAGCCGAAAGTGGCAATGCGGTCAGGGTCGAGCGAGAGTGCGAATTCGGCCGTGCGGCGGAAGCGCTCGATGTTCTGGTGGGGCAGGCCATAGACGAGATCGAGATTGATGCTGGCGATGCCGCTGTTGCGCAGCATTGTCACGACACGCGCGGTCTCTTCGTTGGACTGGATCCGGTTGATCGCTCGCTGAACGGTGGGATCGCTGTCCTGCAGCCCAATGCTGGCCCTGGTCAGGCCTGCGGCCATGAACGCCTGTGCCGTGGCTTCTGAAAACCCTCGCGGGTCGATCTCGACGGCAAACTCGCAGTTCTTCGTGACGTTGAAATGATCGCGCAAGGCGCGACTGAGCAATGCGATGTCGCCGGCTTCCAGCATCGTTGGCGAGCCGCCACCCCACTGGATATGCGTAACCGGATGATCCGGCGAGAGCGCAGCGGAAACGAGGCCAATTTCTTTCAGAAGCAGGTCGCGATAGGCGATGACGGGCTCATAGCGGTTCACCACCGTGGTGTGGCATCCGCAAAACCAGCACAACGTGTCGCAGAAGGGGATATGGCAGTAAAGCGAAAGCGGAAGTCCTGGCTCGATTTCCGCCAACCATCCACGGTAGATGTTGTGATCGATGCCGGAATGGAAGTGTGGCGCAGTCGGATAGCTTGTATATCGCGGGACGCGCGTGGCGATGAGGCCGGTGGGTTGAACGGTCATTCGTGCATCATCGCGAAAATCGGTTCCGTATATTGCCGTGGCGGGAAGGCCCCCCGATTTGCGGGGGCGTATCGAGGGGCCCCAGGTAAGCGCAAAAAAAGCGCGCTTATTCCGCCGCTAGCTGCTCCGGGTGGCCTCCTTCCATTGCATTGAGAATGCGGGGATCTTCCGTGATTGGAATGCCAACCTCTTCGTATTTCTTGCGCACAGTGGGTGTGATCAGCCCCACGCGGGCGATAGCCGGCAGCATGAGATCCTTCAGCGAATGGATCTGTCCCGGCGGCAATTCCTGAAGGATACCCATCCCGGCTGCTTCTTCGAGGCCTTTGAAGAAGTCGTCCGCATCGATTCCGGAATTCGTGAGCACTTCCATGAAGCCAGGATCGAGCCGGCTGGCCAGCCCTTGCGCGTCGCCCATAAGCGTCGCCTGAACGATGATGTTGATGGCATTGAAGGCGAATTCTGCCAGATCTTCGCGCTCGGCTTCATCAAGCTTGGCGATCAGAGGCCCCAGGTAGGCATGGCCAAAGGAAACATGCCGCGATTCGTCGCGCATCACATTGAAGGTCAGCGCCTTCAAAAGCGGACAGGTCGTGGAATGATACATGTTGTTGAAGGCGCCGAGTGCCAGGCCCTCAACGATCATGTTCATGCCGATCATAACTTTTTCATAACGATCGGATTTGAGCGTGGCGTCGATGAGCGCCTTGAGCCAGGGCGACATAGGATAGACCATCGCGATTTTGTCGCAGTAGCGCGAATAGACTTCAACGTGGCGGGCTTCATCCATCGTCTGCGAAGCTGCATAGAGTTTGGCCGTCGCATCGGGCACGGAATGCGTGACGCAGGCCGCGGTCATCAGCGCACCCTGTTCGCCATGCAGGAATTGCGAGAGCAACTGCGCAGTTGAATGCGCGGTGAAAGTCTCCCGCTGGGATTTCGACAGCTTGTTGAAGAACGGCATCTTGTGGAACAGCGACGCGCGGTCCGACACCATCGGCTTGGATGGGTCCACTTCCGTGTCCCACGGCAGCAACTCATCGGAATCCCACTGATTCTGCTTGGCGCGTTTGTAGAGATCTTCGACTTTCCCTTTGCCGAGCGCGTAGTCGAAGGTCCACGCGATTTCCATGGGGTTGCGATACAGATCGTCCGGCGTCATCGAGACTTTCCAGTCTCCCTTGGTGACAGTCCGGGGTGCTTTTGCAGTGGCGGCAGACATGGCGAACCTCCCGTTGTGGATGCGCCAAAAGATGACGCCTCCGTCACTTATTTGTTTGACCTGAATCAATAACAGTACCGGCGGGCCATGAATCTCATAAGCCGTTGCTAATATTGGTATTCTGGCGTCTTAATGGTCAGACCCTCCAGTTCCGGCGTAACGACGATCTGGCAGGAAAGCCGACTCTGCGCATTCGGTTCGACCGCCATGGTCAACATGCCGGTTTCGAGCGGCGATGGCGGTTCGAGGCGATCAAGCCACTCCGGTGCGACATAGACATGGCAGGTCGCGCAGGCACAGGCGCCGCCGCAATCGCCTTCTATGCCGGGAATGCGATGGCGCAAGGCGCCTTCCATCACGGAAAGACCCTCCGGCACTTCGACCGTACGTGAGATGCTTTCGTGATCGATATAGGTGACTTGGACCATGCTGGTTTTGACCCGGCATCTGCGTTTCCGGTCAACGCTTCATGGACGTGCGGCAGGTGTGATTGATTCAGCGCAAACCTGCGCGAGGATACGCGTTACCACGCATATGGCGGTGTCGTGCTTCGTGGCGGCTGCGGGTCAAGGCTAGTCATCATCCAAAGTGAAGCCGGAGTGCCGGTCGCTTCACTCTCTGCGCGAACAGAATGCGTTACCTCTGCTAGCCAGCGCGACAAACCTCTGAAAGCCGCCGGCGAAGCCGCGTCTTTGCTGTAGCGCAAAGATGAATGTGTATTTCCGGGCATATAAAGATTGCGGTCGCGCGATCCTTATATGGGTCCCGAATGCAATGGGCGCCGCCAAATGGCAGGGCAACGAGATGGCGGAATGAGGTGGGGCTTGAAGATAGAAGCGATGCGGCGCGAAAGAGGTCCGATCTTGCCGGAGGCCGGTTCGTGACCGGCGCCTTGTCAGAGAAAGCAAGTCAAGGGCTGCAGACTTTCTATCCGGGATATCCCGCGCTGGTCATGGCGACGGGCATCGTTTCGAATGCGTTCCATTTCATCGGGCAAGCGACGCTATCGGATTTCCTCTTTATCGTGAATCTGATCGCGCTTCCGGCGTTGATCGTGATTTTTGCCGTTCGCGCGATGCGCTACAGGCAAGAGCTTTTGAAGGACATGTTCGACCCGCGCCTGGTATTCTCGTTTTTTACCCTTGTGGCCGCATTCGATGTTTTCGGTGTCCAGCTTGATCTGCGCGGATATTGGGTTGCGGCCACTCTTCTATGGTTTGCCGCTCTGGCGATCTGGCTTCTGCTGCTTTACTTCAGTTTCGCGGTCCTGACTTTTCTCAACACGGCGCAAGACGCAAATGTCGTGCATGGTGGATGGCTTATTGCCATCGTCGGCACCCAATCTCTTGTGTTATTGGGCGTGCGCGTTGCGGATCATCTGCCATCCGCCGCTCCGGAAATCATTGTCCTTATCCATATGCTGTGGGGGATAGGGCTTGTGCTCTACGCCATATTCATTACGCTTTTTAGCTATCGGATATTCTTCTTCAAGCTTTCTCCGGAAGATCTGTCGCCCCTTCTTTGGGTCGTAATGGGCGCTGCGGCGATCAGCGCCAACGCCGGCACAAGCCTGATATTCAACAGGCCGCAAACCGGATTCCTGGCCAGCACAGAGCCCTTTATCGAGGGCGCCACGATGATGGTTTGGGCATGGGGAACGTGGTGGATTCCATTGCTGGTGCTGTTCGGCGTCTGGAAACATCTGGTGTGCAGAGTGCCGCTCGCATATTCGCCCACGTTGTGGAGCCTGGTGTTTCCTCTGGGGATGTATTCGGTGGCGACCTACCGGTTTTCGCTGGCCACGCAGTTCCCATTTCTTCAAAGTGTGGGCCGGTACTTCGCCTGGATTGCAGCCGTGGCGTGGATTGGAACAATGGCTGGCCTGATCCTTTCCAGCGCCTCGTATTTCAAAACTGCCGCCAAGACGGCATGACGTGATGGAAATCCGCGCATCTCAGAGATCGAGCGTTTCAATCAGCGCTTCCGGATATTTCCCCCCGGTCTGTGGCCGGATGCGGACCAGCACGTCGGCTTCAGCCAGCGTTTTTTGATCGGCGGAATCCTGACTTGCGAGCAGGTGCGCCGCGCCATCATGCATGCGCGCCCGCAGAAACACATCGCGGCCGGAACAGCGGTCAAGTGGCCCCTCGAATTGCGATTGGCGCCAGCGAAGCGCGCACGCCGGATTTTGACCTGTCATGCCCGCAATCAGCGGAGCAAGCAGAAGGCGCGCGGTTACCAGTGCGGATGTAGGGTTGCCGGGTAGCCCTATAATGGGCTTGCCGTGCGCCTCGCCAAACCAAACCGGCTTGCCTGGCTTGATCGCGACCTTTTTGAATACAAGGCGCAAATCGTGCGGCGCAAAAGCCTGCTTGGCGAGGTCGCGCTCGCCCACCGAGGCGCCGCCGATAATCACGATGGCGTCGCTGGCACGAAGGGCATTGCCTGCTGCGTTCTGAAGGACGCCAAGATAGTCCGGCAAGAGCGTGCGGCCGCTAACTTGTCCGCCCCAATGGCGAATGAGCGCACCGACGCCAGCGCTAATGCTCTCGGGGATTTTTTCCAGAGAAGCCTGTGCGCTTCCGGCGGGCACCAGCTCGTCGCCGCAGCACAAAATATGGACGCGCGGACGGCGATAAACTTCCAGTTCATTCAGGTCGGCTGCTGCGGCGGCTATCAGGTGCTGCGGCTTGAGCAAGCGGCCCGAAGGCACCACGGTTTCGCCTGAGAAGAAATCGGATCCGGCTGCACGAATGTGGCGCCGCTGCGATATCGCGGAAAAGCAGGCAAAGCCGTCGATTGTCGCGGTAACATCTTCCTGAACCACGACGCGATCTGTGCCGGGTGGCAATGGTGCGCCAGTAAATATCCGCACACATTCGCCCGGCGCAGTATGGCCGCCAAATCGGGCGCCTGCGAAGGACTTTCCCACGATCTTCAGCTTGACCGGCATGCGAGCGAGATCGGCATCGCGCACCGCGTAGCCATCCATCGCCGACACCGGGACGGGCGGCGCGGTGCGCTGGGCAATGGCCGGAGCTGCCAGCACACGGCCGCCCGCATCATCCAGCGCAACGCATTCCGTGCCGATGGGCGTGGCGCGTGCGACAACGCAGCGCAACGCTTCATCGAAACTCACCGGGCATTGATTTTCTGCTGACGGCCGCTCGCCCTGACGTTCAAAATCGATGCGAGGCATAAAAATCCTTGGGACGGCCGGAGATGCGTGCCAACCTAGCTGCGCTGTCCGGAGGGATTCTTGATACCGATCAATGCATGACGTGTTAGTTGCCGATAACCTACAGATGTATAGTCGATGCGGGCGAGGGGCATGAACAAGACTGCGGGGACCGTCGCGACGGCAGTGGCATCTGCCGGCCGGCGGAATCGAGCCCTCGTGCTATCGACCATGGCGTTCACAGTCTGCTTTGCCGTCTGGACCCTGTTCTCAATCGTCGGCCTGGAGATCAAACAGGAATTGAAGCTCGATGACGCAGAGTTCGGGCTTCTTGTCGCGACTCCCGTTCTGACAGGGGCTCTCAGCCGAATCCCCTTAGGGCTGCTGAGCGATAGTTTCGGCGGCAGATATGTCTTCACGATCCTGATGCTGCTTACATCGGGTGCGGTGTATGCAGTTTCGGTCGCCGCAAGCTATCCCATCTTCCTTCTGGCGGCTCTCGGGTTGGGATTTGCCGGCGGTTCGTTCGCTGTGGGTGTTTCCTATGTCTCGACGTGGTTCGATTCCGCGCATCAGGGCATGGCGCTTGGCATATTCGGCGCCGGCACAATCGGCACAGCGGCAACGACCTTTGGAGCGCCCCTGCTCGTCGATGCGTTGGGGTGGCGCGACACCGTACAGCTTTATGCCATTGTCCTGGCCGGTGCGGCTTTGGTCTTTTATTTTCTGGCGCAGAACGATCCGGCAAGTGCCGCTCGCGCAGCAGGTGTGGTGAAGCCGCGCAAGCTTGCCGATCAACTTGCGCCGCTCGCGCGGCTTCAGGTCTGGCGCTTCTCGCTTTATTATTTCTTTGTCTTCGGTGCGTTCGTGGCGCTGGCGAGTTGGCTGCCGCGCTACTACATGGGCATGTATGGGCTGCCTCTCGCAAGAGCTGGCCTTCTTACCACCGCTTATGCGCTGCCGGCTGCTTTATTCCGCGCGTTCGGTGGGTGGATTTCCGATCGCATCGGCGCGCGCAGCGTGATGTATCTGACCTTCATCGTCTCCTCCGCGATCTGTTTTGCGCTCTCCTATCCCGCAACAGACTATGTTGTGCATGGCATCGAGGGGCCGATCGCGTTTTCTTTTGAGATCGGGTTGCCGGCTTTCGTGATGCTGACGATGGTCCTCGGCTTCTTCATGGCCATCGGTATGGCCGCCGTCTACAAGCACATTCCTGTTTATTATCCGGAGCATGTTGGCGCGGTAGGCGGCCTTGTCGGCGCCATTGGCGGCCTCGGCGGCTTCGTTCTGCCGATCGCGTTCGGCGTCATGAACGACCGGATCGGCGTCTGGACGAGCTGCTTTATGTTGCTGTTCGGGCTTGTCGCGATCGCGCTCATCTGGATGCACGGTACCATTCGCCTCATGGAGCGCCGGAAAATCGGCGCGCTAAAATCGCTGCCGGAGCTTCCGGAAATGGCGGAACTTCACAAGTCAAACGGAATATCGCCGGCGCCGGCCGCTGCACGTTAGGAGCATCATGAGCCAGTTTCTCGATCGCCTGACCTTTTTCAAAAAGTACGATGGCACGTTTTCCGGCGGGCATGGCACGACGACAACGGAAGATCGTGACTGGGAAAACGGATACCGGCAGCGCTGGTCGCACGACAAGATCGTGCGCTCGACGCATGGCGTGAATTGTACCGGCTCCTGTAGCTGGAAGATCTATGTCAAAGGCGGCATCGTCACATGGGAGACGCAACAGACGGATTATCCGCGCACGCGCCCGGAGCTTCCGAACCACGAGCCGCGTGGCTGCGCCCGGGGTGCCAGTTATTCCTGGTATCTTTACAGCGCCAACCGTCTCAAATATCCGATGGTGCGCGGCGCCCTTATCCGTCTGTGGCGCGAGGCGCGCAAGACGTTAGGCCCCATCGAAGCGTGGCAGTCGATCGTCGAAAATCCCGGCAAGCGCAGTTCCTATACGTCGCGTCGCGGATTGGGCGGGTTCGTCCGTCTTGGCTGGGATGAAGCCAACGAGATCGTTGCCGCCGCCAATGCCTACACAATCAAGAAATACGGCCCGGATCGTGTTGCCGGCTTCTCGCCGATTCCGGCAATGTCGATGGTCTCCTACGCTTCGGGCACGCGTTATCTGTCGCTGCTCGGTGGCGTTTGTTTGAGCTTTTACGATTGGTATTGCGACTTGCCGCCTTCCTCTCCGCAGGTTTGGGGTGAGCAGACCGACGTGCCGGAGAGCGCCGATTGGTATAACGCCGGCTTTCTGCTTCTTTGGGGATCGAACGTACCCCAAACGCGCACACCCGACGCGCATTTCTACACCGAGGCGCGCTATCGCGGCGCCAGAAGCGTCGTCATAACGCCCGACTACAGTGAGGCTGCCAAGTTTGGGGATCTGTGGCTGCATCCGAAGCAGGGCACGGACTCGGCGCTCGCAATGGCGTTTGGCCATGTCATCCTGAAAGAATTCCATGTCGATAGGCAGGTGCCATACTTCGTTGATTACTGCCGCAAATACAGCGATATGCCTTTCCTCGTCCGGCTTGTGAAGCAAGGCGATAAATACGTTCCGGAGCGTATTCTCCGTGCAAGCGATTTCGAAGGAGCTCTCGGCGAAACCAATAATCCGGAATGGAAACCCGCCGCGTTCGACGAACTGACCGATCGTGTTGTCGCGCCGCAGGGGTCGATCGGTTTCCGCTGGGGCGAAAAGGGCAAATGGAATCTCGAAGAGCGCGCGGGCGCGGCACAGGTTAAGCTTGCGATGTCCGTTATGGACAATCGTGATGCCGTAATTTCCGTCGCGTTCCCGTATTTTGGCGGGCAGCATCACGATTATTTCACCGGCACCAAACACGACGAAATCCTGATGCGCAATGTGCCGGCGCGGAAAATCAAGCTCGCCGGCGGCGAGGCCTATGTTGCGACTGTTTTCGATCTCATGTGCGCCAACTACGGTGTCGATCGCGGGCTGGGCGGTTCCAATGTCGCCAAGAGCTTCGAAGACGATGTGCCTTACACGCCGGCATGGCAGGAACGCATTACGGGCGTGAAGCCGGATTTGGTCGTCTCGGTCGCGCGTGCGTTCGCGAAGAATGCGGAGAAGACCCAAGGCAAGTCGATGGTCATTCTCGGCGCGGGCATCAATCACTGGTACCACATGGACATGACCTATCGCGGCATCATCAACATGCTGGTGATGTGCGGCTGCATCGGAAAGGAAGGCGGTGGCTGGTCGCATTATGTAGGGCAGGAAAAGCTTCGTCCGCAGACAGGCTGGACGCCGCTGGCCTTCGCGCTCGACTGGTCGCGCCCGCCTCGCCAGATGAATGCAACGTCCTATTGGTACGCGCACTCCGATCAATGGCGCTACGAGACGCTTGGCGTCGATGAAATTCTTTCACCGTTGGCGAACGCGGATGAGTGGAAAGGCAGCCTCATCGATTTCAACGTGCGCGCGGAGCGCATGGGATGGCTGCCGTCGGCGCCGCAACTTCAGGCAAATCCGCTGGATGTCGCGCGTGCGGCAGAGGCATCGGGAAAGCCGGCGGCTGATTACATTCGCGACGAGCTAGCATCCGGCGGGTTGAAATTATCGTGTGCAGATCCGGACAACCCCATAAACTGGCCCCGCAATCTCTTTGTCTGGCGCTCGAATATTCTGGGCTCCAGCGGCAAGGGGCATGAGTATTTCCTGAAGCATCTGCTCGGAACCGCGCACGGTGTCCAGGGCAAGGATCTCGGTGTGACCGGCGCGCAGAAGCCCATGGAGGTTGTCTGGCACGACGAAGCGCCGGAAGGAAAGCTCGATCTTCTGGTCACTCTGGATTTTCGCATGTCCACGACCTGCATGTATTCCGACATCGTTCTTCCGACTGCCACCTGGTACGAGAAGAACGATCTCAACACCTCCGATATGCATCCGTTCATTCATCCGCTGAGCGCGGCCGTGGATCCGGTATGGGAGAGCCGCAGCGACTGGGAGATCTACAAGGGCATCGCGCGGGAGTTTTCCGAAATTGCAAAGGGGACGCTGGGCAAGGAGAAGGATCTTGTGCTGGTTCCCATGCAGCACGATACGCCCGGTGAATTGGCGCAACCACTCGATGTCAAGGATTGGGGACGCGACGGTGTGGCGCCAATTCCGGGCAAGACGATGGCGTCCGTCTCCGTCGTCGAGCGCGATTATCCGAACATCTATAAGCGATTCACGTCTGTTGGCCCTCTGCTGAGCACGATTGGGAATGGCGGCAAAGGTATCGCCTGGAAGACCGAACACGAAGTCGAGCTTCTCGGAAAGCTCAACGGTGTGGTTTCGGAAGAGGGGGCGACAAAGGGCTTGCCTCGCATAGACACCGATATCGACGCGACGGAAGTCATTCTTTCACTCGCGCCAGAAACCAACGGCGAAGTCGCGGTGAAGGCGTGGAAGGCGCTGGGCGAAATAACGGGACGTGATCACGTTCATCTCGCCGAAGCGAAGGAAGACGAGAAAATCCGGTATCGCGATATTCAGGCGCAGCCGCGGAAAATCATTTCCTCGCCGACCTGGTCGGGAATTGAATCGGAAAAGGTCTGCTACAACGCCGGTTATACCAATGTTCACGAATTGATCCCGTGGCGCACGCTTACCGGCCGGCAGCAGATGTTCCTGGATCATCCCTGGATGCGCGCCTTTGGCGAGCAGCTTGCGGTTTACCGTCCGCCCATCGATACAAAATCGATCAAGCCCGTTATCGACGCCAAGGAGAACGGCAATACCCAGCTTGTGCTCAATTTCATCACGCCGCACCAGAAATGGGGCATCCATTCGACATACACCGACAACCTCCTGATGCTGACGTTGTCGCGCGGCGGGCCTATCGTTTGGATCAGCGAGGTCGATGCAAAAAAAGCGGGCATCGAGGATAACGACTGGATCGAGGCCTACAATTTGAACGGCGCGCTTGTTGCGCGTGCGGTGGTCTCGCAGCGTGTGCCCGAAGGCATGGTTTTAATGTATCACGCACAGGAGAAGATTGTGAACATACCGGGCTCGGAGGTGACGGGTCAGCGAGGCGGAATCCACAATTCGGTCACCCGCACGGTCCTCAAGCCCACGCATATGATCGGTGGCTACGCGCAGCTAAGCTACGGCTTCAACTACTATGGCACCGTCGGGTCGAACCGGGATGAGTTCGTCATCGTGCGCAAACAAGCCAAGATCGATTGGCTCGATGGCGAAACGTCCGCGCGCACAGCGGAGGCCGTCCGATGAAAGTCCGTGCGCAAATCGCGATGGTGCTGAACCTCGACAAGTGCATCGGGTGTCACACCTGCTCGGTGACATGCAAGAACGTCTGGACCTCGCGCGAGGGCGTTGAATACGCATGGTTCAACAACGTGGAGACCAAGCCCGGCGTCGGTTATCCCAAGGAGTGGGAAAATCAAAAACGCTGGAACGGCGGTTGGCTGGTCAAAAAGAACGGCAAGCTGCAGCCAAGGCTTGGCGCCAAATGGCGCATCCTCGCCAATATTTTCGCCAACCCCGACCTGCCGGAGATCGACGACTACTACGAACCGTTCACGTTCGACTATCAACACCTGCACACTGCGCCGGACTCGAAAGCGATGCCGACAGCGCGCCCGCGCTCGCTCGTCACCGGCGAGCGCATGGAGAAAATCGTGGGCGGCCCGAACTGGGAGGAGATTCTCGGCGGGGAATTCTCCAAGCGCTCGAAGGACGTAAACTTCGAAGGTGTGCAGAAGGAGATATACGG
>JAFECP010000031.1:0-8866 GCA_018242105.1 Pseudomonadota bacterium | reverse complement strand
CTACAAGCGCGAGGAAGACGGCATCGTTCTGATCGACCAGGACAAATGCCGCGGCTGGCGCATGTGCGTGTCCGGCTGCCCCTACAAGAAGGTTTATTACAACTGGCAATCGGGCAAATCGGAGAAGTGCATTCTCTGCTATCCGCGGCTTGAAGTCGGTCAACCGACCGTGTGTTCCGAAACCTGTGTCGGCCGCATCCGCTATCTCGGCGTGGTGCTCTACGACGCAGATCGCATCGCGGAAGCCGCGGCAACGCCGGACGAGGCAGATCTCTACGAGGCGCAACTGTCGGTCTTTCTCGATCCCTTCGATCCCAAAGTTCAGGAGCAGGCCGCGCGTGACGGCGTGCCGCAAGCCTGGATTGAGGCAGCGAAGAAATCTCCGGTGTGGAAGATGGCGATGGATTGGAAGGTGGCATTTCCGCTCCATCCCGAATACCGGACACTTCCGATGGTCTGGTATGTGCCGCCTCTGTCGCCGATCCAGTCGGCGGCCGAGCGGGGTCAGATCGATCTCGACGGCGACATGCCCGATGTGCGCAGCCTGCGCATCCCGCTCAAATATCTCGCCAACATGCTCACTGCCGGCAAAGAGGAGCCGGTCGCCCTGGCGCTCGAGCGCATGATGGCGATGCGCGCCTATATGCGCGCGAAGACCGTCGATGGCGTGATCGATGAGGGCGTTGCCTCGCGCGTGGGGCTCGCCCCGGCGCAGATCGAAGAGATGTACCGCTACATGGCTATCGCCAACTATGAAGACCGCTTCGTCATTCCCACCGCGCACCGGGAGAACGACGAGAATGCGTTCGATCTGCGCGGAAGCTGCGGGTTCAGCTTCGGCAACGGTTGCTCGGATGGACGAAGCGAGGCGAACCTCTTCAGTGTCCCGCACAAGCACAAAGTGCCGAACCCCGCGGAGCTCTAGGATGATCGCGACCTACAAAGTGTTGAGCGCTGCATTGTCTTACCCGACAGCGGATTTTCAGGGCGCTGCGCGCGATCTGTTACTGGCGTTGAATGCGGAATGTCTGCTGGCCGCGAAGGATCGTGCGGCGATCGGCGCCCTGATTGACGATATCGCCGGCGGCGATCTTCTGGAGGCGCAATCCCGATACGTCGATCTTTTCGATCGCACGCGGGCTCTGTCGCTGCACCTTTTCGAGCACGTGCACGGCGAGTCGCGCGACCGCGGACAGGCAATGGTTTCCCTGGCCGATCGTTATCGTGCCGGAGGCATGGAAATCGCGGGTAAGGAGCTTCCCGACTATATCCCGTTGTTTTTGGAATTTCTTTCGCGGCAAACGGCGGACAGTGCGCGCGCAATGCTGAAGGAGCCGGCGCATATTCTGGCGGCGCTGGGCGAGCGCCTGCGCAAGCGCGGCAGCGCCTACGCTGCGGTTTTCGAAGCCCTGGTTGCGTTGTCGGAAAGCAAGCCCAGCCGGGCTGCATTGGCCGAGCTCCAGGAAACGCAAATCGAAAATCCCGACGATCTCGAAGCGCTCGACAGGATTTGGGAAGAAACAGAAGTGCGGTTCGGGCCGGGCGACGCCAAGCCGGATACATGCCCCCGTGCGGACGATATGTTGCGCAAGATGACTATACCCTCGGAGAGCCTCAACACTCAGCCGTTTGCGGGAGAAGACGCATGAACGCGTGGATGAATACACTTCTCTTTGGCATCTATCCGTATATCTGCCTTTCCGTGTTTCTGGTCGGCAGCCTCATTCGCTTCGATCGCGAGCAATACACATGGCGCAGCCAGTCGAGCCAGTTGCTGCGGCGGCGCGAGCTCATCTGGGGCAGCAATCTCTTTCATGTGGGCATTCTCATCATTCTTGTCGGTCATACCGGCGGCCTTCTGACGCCGGTCTTCATCTTTGAAGCTCTTGGCATCTCGCATACCGCCAAGCAGATCGTTGCAATGGCCGTTGGCGGGGTTGCAGGCGTCATATGCCTTGCCGGATTGGTGCTGTTGCTGCACCGGCGCTTGTCCGATGCGCGGATTCTCAACACCTCTTCGTTCGCCGATATTGCGGTGCTCATCCTTTTGCTTGTTCAGCTTCTGCTTGGCCTGGGCAGCATTTTCGTATCGTTCCATCATCTTGACGGAACGGAGATGGTCGCCCTGATGAATTGGGCGCAGCACATCGTGACCCTGCGCCCCGGTGCCGCAGACTACGTGATCGGCGTTTCGCCCGTGTTCAAGGTGCATCTGGTTCTGGGCCTGACGATTTTTCTCATCTTTCCGTTCACCAGGCTGGTGCACATTCTCAGCGCCCCCGTCTGGTATCTGGGGCGCCGCGGTTATCAGATCGTGCGCACTCGCCGGCTCGGAAAGGTCTGATTGACGCCATGGCGCCCCGCTCCCCCATAAAGCTCAACGGTGTTGTCCTCCCGCCGCACATGATCGCGGCGGAAGCCCAGCATCATCCCGCGAAGAGTCCGGCTGCTGCGTTTGAGGCGGCAGCGCGGGCGATCATCATTCGCACGCTGTTGCTCGAAGAAGCCAATCGCCGCGCTATCGCGGCCGAGCCGCAACTCGCGGCCCCCGGCAAGCGCGAACTTGATGACGAGGCGAAAATCCGCGCATTGATTGAAGCCGCCATTCCCGTCGCGGAGCCCGGCGAGGATGCCTGTCGCGCATTCTATGAGGCGAACGGGCCGCGCTTTCGCAGCCCCGATCTGTTTGAGGCGTCTCACATCCTGTTCGCAGCGCACCCGCACGATACGGCCGCGTATGACGGTGCGGTCGCCCGCGCAAGCGAGGCCATTGCCGAGCTTCTGGCGGAGCCTGGCCGGTTCGAGGCGATTGCGCGCGAGCGTTCCGAGTGCGACTCGCGCGCCAATGGCGGGCGCCTGGGTCAAATTACGCATGGCCAGACCGTCCCCGAATTCGAAAGCGTTCTATATGTGCTGAACGAAGGTGACATTGCGGCTGAGCCCGTGAAGTCGCGTTTCGGGGCTCATGTGCTGCGGCTCGATGCGCGCGCGTTCGGCGATACTCTGCCGTTCGAATATGTCCGGGACAGGATTGCGGCATTTCTGGCCGAACAAACCTGGCGCCGGGACGTGGCGCGCTTCGTTGAATCGCTTGTCTCATGCGCCGAAATCGAGGGCGTCGAGATGGCGCCGGCTCGCGACAAGGAAGCTGCGTGAGCACGCTTGGAGAAATCCTGTCACAGCTTCACGATGAGGACCAGGTCTTCGCAATCCTCGCGGACGCCGGCGATGTGAAGTCGATTGCCAGCCTGCATGACCTGGCGCGGCGGTCGGGTCAGACCGCTTGCGAATGGGCCATCGATGCCGTTCATGACTTTACCGAAAAGGCGGACAATGAAGCGTGGGTCAAGTTGATAGGCCGCATTCAAAACGCCGATTCGCCCGGATCCGCGTGCCTTTCGGAAATTATCGCGTGGTCGCTGGAGCGTTAAGGCATCGCATACTCGGCCTTGTTCTTGCCGGCGGAAAATCGCGCCGCTTCGGTTTCGATAAGGCAACCGCCATGCTCGCCGGCATAACGCTGGCCGAACGCGCCGCCCAGCGTGCCGCACCGCAGGTCGAACGCTTGCTCGTCAACCGGAACGATGGCTGGCCTTTGACGCTGCCTTTTTCGGTTCTAAACGACCGGCATCCGGGCGAAGGCCCCTTGGCTGGCGTGCTGGCCGGCCTTGCCCACGCATCAGAGCAGGGGTTCACGCATCTGGCGACGTTTTCCTGCGATGCGCCGTTTTTTCCTCATGACTGTGTTGAGCGTCTCATGGCAGCTTTGACCGATAGCAGCGCCGAGGCCTGCTTCGCGCGATCCGGGGACGTCATGCACTGGACCTTTGCATTGCTGCGCGCCGGCTGCGCGCCGGCGCTTGAAGCCGCTTTCGCGAACGGCTTGCGCAGTCTTCATGGCACGCGTGAAATCGTGCCTGCGGTTGAAGCTATCTTCCCGCCGTCCGGCGAAGCGCCAGGCGGCGATGCCTTCTTCAACATCAATACGCCGAAAGACATGGCGCTTGCCGGACGATGGTTGGCGCGCGGTCAGGCGAGGCCGCCGGGCCGGAGGCGCCCGTGAATATGGCAGCGCGAAATATCTTTGGCGTCACGGGCTGGAAGAACAGCGGCAAAACGACTCTGCTCGAAGCCCTCGTTCGTCATCTTACCGCGTGCGGGCTTCGCGTCTCGACCGTCAAGCATGCGCACCACGCGTTCGATATCGATGTTCCCGGCAAGGACAGCTACCGTCATCGCATGGCCGGAGCGGGCGAAGTGATCGTGGCGTCGGGACAGCGCTGGGCGCTGATGCATGAATTGCGGGGGCATGCAACTCCAGCTCTTGCCGATCTTCTCAGCCACCTGTCGCCTTGCGATCTTGTGCTGGTGGAAGGTTTCAAACGGGACGCGCATCCCAAGATCGAGGTTGTTCGCACGCTGGGTTCGGGGGGCAGAATTGCCGACGGCGACGATACGATACGCGCTATCGCCGCGCCCGATGCGGCCCTTGCAGGCATGCACAAGTGGCTGCCGCTCGACGAAATTGGCGTGATCGCCGATTTTGTTCTTGCCCAGGTTGGTTTGCTTGGCGCGTGAACGAGCCTGAGGGCCACCACTCCGCGCAAGGTATATCGCGTCCCTTTCAGAGCTTGGCGTCCGGCGGGGTGAGCGGCGAATATCCGGTTTGGCTGGGGGACTAGGATTCGAACCTAGACAACCAGAGTCAGAGTCTGGGGTCCTACCGTTAGACGATCCCCCAACGGAGGCCGCCCGTTTATACGAGCCGTCCGGGCCTTTCAAGCCGTTGATTTCGCCTGCAATGCCAGAAGCCCCGGAGCGGCTTAAGCGGCGTCGCGGTTGGAGTGCCAGGCCGGTACGCCGGCGCCAATGTCGAGAAATGCCGTGGCCGTGGCCCGGTCCAGCGAGACCATCGCCAGATCCGCTGGCACGTCGCAGACCTGACCGCGGCTATACACCGCCAGGATCATGAGTTGGGGCGAGCCGTTCTCGCGCGACAACGGAAAGGCGGTGATCTCGAGCGATTTGAACAGGCTCTGCTGATAGTGAATTCCCAGCACCTGCCAAAGCCCGCAAGGCTGCGTGACGATCGTCTGCAATCGCAGCTCCGTCGTGGTGCGCATCGTGGCGGGCACATAATGGAAATAGTCGTGACCCACGACGGGGAAGGGCATGCGCTCGCGGATGCGCTCACCCACCAGGGCGACGCGGGAACTGGCCGGTGTCCCCGTCACAATGTCGATCAGCGCCATGTCAGGGAGTAGTTTCTTGAAGCCGCGCAAAGACAGACCGGCGTGATCCGGCACAAGCCCTTTCCTGGGCAGCGCCCGCCATGCCGCCTCGAAGGTGAGGCTGTCCGCGGTTCGCTGGTGCGACAGCGCATAGGGCCTATGTTCCAGAACGTCCACGCAGCACCCCCTGATGCCAACAATATCGCGGTACGATTGTTTCGACTTTGTTGCGCCCTGCCGTTCTTTACGGTGTTGTCTCTTCCGGCGCGGGCTATCGCGCATGGGTTCCTTATCGGCAGCTTGACCGTTAAGATCGAATTTTAGCGATTGTGAGAAACGCCGGCATGGCTGGAAATTCAGGCAGAGGTCCCTCCGGCCGCGGCGATGTTCTGCGCGAGCGGGTGAAAACCTCCAAACGCCGCACCGCGTCTTCCAATCGCTGGCTCGAACGGCAACTCAACGATCCTTATGTGCGTGAAGCGAAGGCCAAAGGTTATCGCAGCCGCGCGGCGTTCAAGATTGTCGAGCTGGATTCGAAGTTTCGTCTTTTCAGGAAAGGTATGCGCGTTCTCGATCTGGGCGCTGCGCCCGGCGGCTGGAGCCAGATGGCGGCGGCGCGCGTGGGCGATACGGGCAGGGTCGTTGCCGCAGATGTTCTGGAGATGGAGCCGCTCCCCGGCGTGGAAGTTTTCCTCGCCGATCTTACCGATCCCGATGTGCCCGCGATGCTGAAGAACGCCTTGGGCGGTCCCGCCGATCTGGTGCTCACCGATATGGCCGCGCCCACCACGGGCCATCGCGCCACCGATCATCTGCGCACGCTGGCGCTGTTCGAGATCGCACTCGATGTCGCCGAAGATACGCTGCGACCAGGTGGCGCATTTGTCGGGAAAGTGTTTCGCGGCGGTGCAACAGGCGAGCTTTTGACGCGCATCAAGAAGCTTTTCGCCGATGTGAAGCATGTGAAGCCGCCCGCATCGCGCGCGGAGTCGGTCGAACTTTATCTGGTCGCATTGGGATTCCGGGGCTAGGCTTTGGGGCATAAAGGGGAGAATCCATGCATCGCTTCGTCACCGGCCTTAGCGCCGCGTTCCTGATTGCCGCCGCCGCTATGCCCGCACACGCCGCCACCGCCCAGAAGTCTCCCAGCGCGGATGCGCGCTTCAAGGCGATCTACACGAAGGAATGGAAGTGGCGCGAAGATCAGTTCGCCAGCGGCGAGAATGGGGGCCATGAGGAGATCATCGATCATCTTCCGAAAGTCGATCCGGCGACGCAGGAGATGCGCCTGCACCATTGGGAAGATGTGCTGAAGCAGGTGAAGGCTATTCCTCGCGGCCGGCTTTCGCCGAAAGAGCAGGTCAATTACGACGTCTATATCCCCCAGATCGAAGTTCTGATCGCAAGCCAGAAATTCCGCGATTACGAGGCCCCCGCCAATTCGGACACCACCTTCTGGACCGACCTCGGCTACACCGCGCGCAGCAATTTCCGCAGCGAGAAGGATTATGTGAGCTGGATCGCGCAGATGCGCGATGTGCCGCGCTATTTCCATGAGGAGATGGATGAGATGCGCGCCGGCCTGAAGCGCGGCTTCACGCCGCCGCAGGTGACGATGCAGGGCCGCGATGGCTCCATCACCGCTGTGCTGAATGCCAGGCCGGAGGACACGCTGTTCTACGAGCCGTTCAAGCACATGGACGGTATCGCGCCGGACCGTCAGGCCGCGTTGCGTGCGCAGGCGATCGACGTGATCCGCACGCAGGTGCAGCCGGTTTACGCCGATCTGCTGAAGTTCTGGGATAATGAATACGTCCCCGGCGCCCGCAAGACGCTGGCGGCGGACGACCTGCCGGACGGCAAGGCCTATTACCGCGCGAAGATATTCGAGTTCACGACGCTCGACATGGATCCGGCCGAGATTCACAAGATCGGCGAGCAGGAAGTGGCGAGGCTGCACCAGCAGATGCTCGACACGATGAAGGAAACCGGATTCAAGGGCGACTTTGCGGCATTCCAGGAATTCCTGCGCACCGATCCGCAATTCTATGCGAAGACGCCGCAGGAATTGCTCGACAAGGCGGCGTGGATCGCCAAGGAGTTCGATGGCAAGGCCTCGCAATATTTCGGGCTGCTGCCGCGCTCGCGCTTCGCCATCAAGCCGGTGCCGGACGATCTGGCGCCGTTCTATACGTCAGGCCGCGGCGGGCCGGGCATCTATCTCGTCAACACCTACGATCTGCCGCATCGCCCGCTCTTCAATCTGCGCGCGATGACGTTGCATGAATCTGCGCCGGGCCATGCCTTCCAGATGCCGCTGGCGATGGAAGACAAATCGCTGCCGGATTTCCGCCGCTACACCTACATCTCCGCTTATGGCGAGGGCTGGGCGCTCTATTGCGAATATCTCGGCGTGGAGATGGGCATGTATCCGACGGCCTATGACCGCTTCGGCTATCTCGGCTGGCAGATCTGGCGCGCCGCGCGGCTCGTCGTGGATACCGGCATCCATAGCCAGGGTTGGACGCGCCAGCAGGCTATCGATTACATGCGCCAGTACACCGCGCTGCCCGATCATGAGATCCAGACGGAAGTGGACCGCTACATCGCGTGGCCGGGTCAGGCGCTGTCCTATTATCTGGGCGAGATGGAGATCAAAAAAGCGCGGGCGAAAGCGGAAGCCGCGCTCGGCCCCAAGTTCAACATCCGCGCCTTCCACGACGCCGTGCTGCAACTGGGTTCGGTGCCGTTGCCGGTTCTGGACGCCCGCATCGACAAATTCATCGCCGATGGCGGCAAAGGCCCCTATCCCGATCTGGAATAGTCGTCCGGTCTGTGCCTCAATCTCGGAAACGAAAATCCGAGATTGAGGAAACGACGACATGGCGATCGATTTTGAAATTCCGGCGGAGGCCAAAGCCATCCGCGCGAAAGTCCGGCAATGGGTGGAAGACGAATGCCGCCCCGCCGAGAAGAAGCTGCTCGACGGCGCGGACTACAAGACCACGCTGGGCGAACTGCGCAAGAAGGCGCGCGCGCAGGGCCTGTGGTGCCCGTTCATCCCGAAGGAATATGGCGGCATGGGGCTTGGCCCGCTCGCCAATGCGCTGGTGCAGATGGAGCTTGGCGAAAGCTATCTCGGCGCGCTGTCGATGAACACGCAAGGCCCGGACGACGCGACCATGCTCACCTTGCTGCAGAACGGCACGGACTATCAGAAAGAGAAATTCCTCAAGCCGCTTCTGAACGGCGAAAAGCGCATCTGCTATTCGATGACGGAAAAAGCCGCGGGCGCCGACGCCACCGGCATGCAGACCCGCGCCGACAAGAAAGGCAACGACGCCTACATCCTGAACGGCGAGAAATGGTTCTCCTCGGCGGCGAGCGTGGCGGACATCGCGCTCGTCATGGCCAAGACCGATCCGAACGCGCCGCGCCATCAGCAGTTCTCCACCTTCCTCGTGGAGCTGCCGAACCCCGGATACAAGATCAAGCGCGACATCAAGACGATGGCGATCGAAGGCCCGCTGAGCCACATCCTGGGCGGCGGCCATTCGGAGATCGAGATCAAGGATCTCGAAGTGCCGGCGGAGAATCTGCTGGGCGGCGAGGGCAACGGCTTCAACATGGGCCAG
>JAFECP010000030.1 GCA_018242105.1 Pseudomonadota bacterium | reverse complement strand
ACCGCGCTTTCGGTCTTGTTGACGTGCTGGCCGCCCGCGCCCTGCGCGCGGTAAACGTCGATGCGCAGATCCTTATCGTCGATCTGCACGTCCACGTCTTCGGCTTCCGGCAGAACCGCGACCGTGGCCGCCGAGGTGTGGATGCGCCCGCTGGCCTCCGTCACCGGGACGCGCTGCACGCGGTGCACGCCACTCTCGAATTTCATCTTGGCATAAACGCCCTGCCCGGCGATTTCGAGCACCGCATCCTTGATGCCGCCCAGATCGCTCTCGCTGCGATCCATCAACTCGGCGCGCCAGCCCTGAAGCTGCGCGTAACGCGTGTACATCTCCAGAAGATCGGCCGCGAACAGCGCCGCCTCGTCGCCGCCGGTGCCGGCGCGGATTTCCACGATGGCGGACGAAGAATCCGCCGCATCTTTCGGCAGCAACTGGATCTGCAGATCGCGTTCGAGATGGCCGAACTTTTCGCGCAATTCGGCGCGCTCCTCTTCGGCCATCGCGCGCATTTCGGAATCCGTCGATGGATCGGCGATCAGCATTTCGGCGTCCGCAATCTGCTTGGCGGTGGAACGATACTGGTCGGCCACCGCGATCACCGGCGCTAGCTCGGCATGCTCTTTGGACAGCTTGACGAAAGAAGAACCGGCGGCGCCGGAGGCAAGCTCCGCCTCTATCGCATGAAAGCGGTCCGACAGGCGTGCGAGTTTGTTTTCGGGAATCATTCCTTAAAACCTGTCATCCCGGGCAAGCGGCGTCAGCCGCGCAGACCCGGGACCCATTTCGCCGCACCACGATGGGTCCCGGCTCGGCGCGATGCTTTCGCATCGCTTGGCCGGGATGACAAGGCATGGGGGTCGCTACAATGCCGGTTCGAGCTTTTTGTCCCGAGCTTCTTCAATCTCGGCAGCCTTCTTCTCACAAAGCTCGACGACATGGTCGACGAGCTTCTCATTGCCAAGCTTGTAGGCGGGTTTTCCGTTCAGATAGATCATGCCGGCGCCGGCGCCCGCGCCGCCGCCAGTGAAACCCATGTCGGTCTCGCGCGCCTCGCCCGGCCCATTCACCACGCAACCGATGATCGAGAGCGTCATGGGCGTGGAGATGTGCTTGAGCTTCTCTTCCAGAATCTGGACCGTCTCGATCACGTTGAAACCCTGCCGCGCGCAGGACGGGCACGAAACGATGTTCACGCCACGGTGACGCAGGTTCAGCGACTTCAGGATATCGAAACCGGCGCGGATTTCCGCGACCGGATCGGCGGACAGCGACACGCGGATGGTATCGCCTATTCCGCTCCACAGCAGCATGCCCATGCCGATGGAGGATTTCGCGGTGCCGCTCATCAAGCCGCCCGCTTCGGTGATGCCCAGATGCAGCGGGTAGTCGCAAGCTTCGGCGAGACCTTGATAGGCGGCAACAGCCAGAAACACATCCGATGCCTTCACGCTGATCTTGAACTCGCGAAAGTCATTGTCTTCCAGAATCTTCGCGTGGTTGAGCGCGCTTTCCACCATCGCTTCGGGGCAAGGCTCGCCGTATTTCTCGAGCAATTCCCTTTCCAGCGATCCGGCGTTCACGCCGATGCGCATGGAGACACCATGATCCTTCGCGGCCTGCACCACCTCTTTCACGCGTGAGGCGTTGCCGATATTGCCCGGATTGATGCGCAGGCACGCCGCACCGGCCTCAGCCGCTTCGATGGCACGTTTGTAGTGGAAGTGAATATCCGCGACGATCGGCACCTTCGCCGCGTTCACGATCAATTTCAGCGCCCTGGTGGATTCCTCATCCGGGCACGACACCCGCACGATATCCGCGCCGGCGTCTTCCAGCGCGCGCACCTGTTCGATCGTGGCGCGCGCGTCGGAGGTGACCGTGTTGGTCATGCTCTGCACGGTGATCGGCGCATCGCCGCCCACTTCCACGTTGCCAACGCGAATCTTGCGCGATTTGCGCCGGTGTATGTCGCGATAGGCTCTTACGCTCATGGCCTGCTCAGCCCGGGTTACCGTCGTTTGCGTGATCGGCGACGCCTTGCGGATCGAGCGGAAGCGCTTCGACGGCATCGCTGTTATTCGAAGCGGTGCCCATCGCCTGCCCGTCGAGATCAAGCTCGACGGCATTGCCGTTCTGCGCCGTCAGCGTCACGCCTTCGACGAGCGGGACGTTGTAGGTGTCGCCCGGCTGCAAGGTGCGATTGATGAAGACCTTTCCGTCGGACCCTTCGACCAGAACATGCGTCGCCTGCTTGATGCGCAGCACCACGCGCGCATTCTTGTTTCCGGCGCCATAGACCTGTCCGGCGGGAAGCGGCGCTGCCGTTTGGGGCTGCTGTCCCGGCATCACGGACAATGGGTTGGCGTTGCCGGCGGGCGGCGTGGCCGCGGCCTGTCCCGGCAGCGCGGCCGCCGGCGGCGCGGCTTGTTGCACCGGCGGCTTGGGCGGCGCCTTCTTGGCAATCTTGGCGGGCGCAGGTGCGAGTTGCGTGGGCACTGCGGCGACCGGCTGGTTCACCAGCGAGTCCGCTGACATGGCGAGCCGGTAAACACCGTAACCGACCAGGATGACCACAACTGCCGCAATGATGATCCAGCCATGCGGCAGTTGGCGTTCTTCTTCCACGGCGGGAAGCGTGGCCGCGGGCAGCGCGTCATTGCCGCGCCCCGCGATCTCCAGCTTGAACCGCTCGACGCTTTGCACCGGGTCGATTCCCAGATAGTCGGCATAGGAGCGCACAAATCCGATGGCGTAGGCCCGCCCAGGAAGGTGCTCGAACCGGTCTTCTTCCAGGGCCTCCAGATGATCCTTGCGAATCTTCAGCGCGCGGGAGACCGAGGCCAGATCGTCGCCGCGCCGCAGGCGGGCCGCGCGCAGGTCCTGGCCGACCGTCTCCAGCGGAGTGTCCGCGTCATCGGAAATTTCACGCAAATGGATGCGCTTGCGGCTTAAACCGCCGTCTTCATCAAGGGAAAGCTGGGTAACCTTGGTCATGCGAATACGAATACAGGCAACCCCACCCGCCATCCAGCGAAACCTGCTTTTCCGGGTGTGGCCTATGCGGGCATGGACAAAAACAAAACTGGCCGCGGCGGCGCCGCAGCCAGTTTCAAAAGTCGAAGCGGAGACTAATTACCCCTGACAGAATTGGGGATTTCTCGTTCCTGCTTGGCAAGATCGTGCTGAGCCTGTTCCTGCTCCTGCTCCCACACATGCGCCGGCTTGCAGATGTGACGCCCTCCAAACCGCGTACCGGTCGGCGGCGGCATGTTGTGGCATACGATTTCGTCGCCGGGATTCACTGTCGCCGTGGTTGTCATTGTCGCTGCGGGTGCGGTGGCCGGAGCGGCCGTCGTGGTTGTGGCCGGCGCTGTAGTCGCCGCCGGCGTTGCGGTCGTCGCCGTCGCGGCAGGCACCGCCGGGGCCGTGGTATCAGCCACAGCGAAATTCGCCGAGACGAGCAAGGCCCCGGCTGAAATTGCAGTCATGATTAACTTACGCACCCCATATCCTCCAGAGATAAAAGCCATCATCGCGGCACTCTGTACGGCGTTACGCACCCGCGCAAGCAAAAGTGATGGCGATTTCGTGACGCGGCGGAACAAATCACGATTATTTGAGCGCAATTCCGCGTTCCGCCGCAAAGGCGGTCAGCCGAGTCCGCAGGGAATGGTCGGTTCGCCCGCAAAGACGCTCCACGAACTGTGAAACTTCCCGCGTGTCGAGGCTACGGATCATCATCTTGATAGGGCCGATATTGATCGGCTGCATGGAGAGCGTGCGGATGCCCAGCGCGATCAGCGCCATCGCCTCCAGTGGCCTGCCTGCCAGTTCCCCGCACATCGACACGTCACCGTCCGCATCGGCGGCGCTGCGCACGATCTGACGGATGAGTGTGAGCGCCGGCGGGCTAAGCGGATCGTAGCGTTTGGACACGCGCGGATTGGTGCGGTCCATCGCGAAGATGAACTGCATCAGATCGTTGGAACCTATGGAAACGAAGTCCGCGCTGCGCAGAAGCTGCGGCAGCATGAACATCAGAGCCGGAACTTCCAGCATCGCGCCAACGAGAACCTGGCGCGGCTGCGGCAGGGAAAGAAGCCGCGCCCGCTCGACTTCGCGGTCAATCAACGCCCTCGCTTCGTTGAACTCCGCGACGTCGCTGATCATCGGCAGCAGAATCCGCAAAACACGATGCGGCGACGCGCCGATCAGCGCACGAACCTGATAGCGAAGCAGCGCCGGGCGATCGAGCGCGATGCGGATCGCGCGCCAGCCGAGCGCCGGATTCTCCTCGCGGTCCCAGCGGCCATAGGGAAGTATCTTGTCACCGCCCAGATCGAGCGTGCGGAACACCACCGGCTTGTCGCCCGCCGCTTCGACGATCTGTTTGTAGAACGCGATCTGATCCTTCAGGCGCGGCATCGTCTCGCCGACCATGAATTGCATTTCGGTGCGGAACAGGCCCACGCCGTCGGCGCCGGAAATCTCCAGATTCGGCATATCCAGAAGCAAACCGGCGTTGATCATCATATTGATGCGCACGCCGTCCTTCGTCACGGCCGGCAGATCGCGCACTGCCGCAAATTCCGCCACCCGCTGCGCACGCATGGCGCGGCGGCCTTCGAAAATCGAGATTGTGTCACGGACCGGGCGCAGATGAAGCTCGCCGGACGCGCCGTCGAGCAATGCCGTGTCGCCGCTGCGCGCGGAATCCACCACGCCCTGCACATTGCCGATCAACGGAATCCCCATCGAGCTGGCGACGATGGTGACGTGCGACGTCGCGGTGGCATCTTCGAGGATCACGCCGCGCAGCCGGTCGCGGCCGTAATCGAGCAATTCCGCCGGCCCCATCGAACGCGCGACGAGGATCGCATCCTCCGGCAATTCGCGCGCGTGGCCATCGCCGCTGAGATGCTTCTGCAGGCGGCGCGCGAGGTCTTCGAGATCGTGCAGCCTCTCGCGCATATAAGGGTCTTCGATGCGTGCAAGGCGAAGGCGCAATTCGTCCTGCACGCGCTCGACGGCGGCTTCGGCGGTCAGCCCGCCACGCACGGCGTCGCGCAGCTTCTGCTGCCAGCCGGCGTCATCGGCGAAGAGGCGATACGCCTCGATCACCTCGCGGCTCTCGCCTGAAAGATCCAGTTCGCTGGAATTCAGCATCGCGTCCACCGCGCCGCGCATTTCCTCCAGCGCGGTGTTCAGACGCTTCAGTTCGGCGGCGGGGTCGTCCGCAATCAGGGCTTCCACCCGCACGCGCGGCTCATGCAACACGACGGTTCCGATCGCCACCCCTTCGCACAGGCCGTCACCGGCAAACATGCGCGGCCTGTCCGAGCGCAGTTCCGGCTCGTCGAGCTCGGCGATATCGAACAATCCACCCGACGCCACAACTTCGGCCAGCACCATGGCGACGGTTTGCAGCGCTTCGACTTCTTCCTCGTCATACTGGCGCGCGGCGCGGTTCTGCACCGTGAGCACGCCATAGACCTGCCCGCCGCGCACGATCGGCACGCCGAGAAATGCCTTGTACGGGTCTTCGCCGGTTTCCGGGCGATAGGCGAAGCGGGGATGATTGGGGGCGTTGGTGAGGTTCACGGGCTCGGCGGCTTCGGCCACCAGGCCGACAAGGCCCTGTCCCGAACGCAGGCGCGTGTTGTGAACCGCCGCGGGGTTCAAGCCCTGCGTGGCGAAAAGCTCCAGCGCGTTGCCCGCGCGGCGCAAATAGATGGAGCAAACCTCCGCCACCATGTTTGACGCGATAAGGGCAACGAGTTTGTCCAGCCGCTGCTGCGCGCTGGACCCATCGGCCATGATCTCGCGCAGGCGCCGCAGCAGGAATCGGGGACTGCCGGCGCCGGTGGCGGGCATTACTCTCTCCTAATCGCCTCCCCCTTGCGGGGAGGCCGGCAAAACATGAGCGTAGCGAATGTTTTTCGGGTGGGGGGAACTTCGGCGCAATCCCCCAACCCGAAAAAGCTTCGCTTTTTCGACCTCCCCAAAGGGGGGAGGCGATCAAAGTTCTGCGCTCCGCCTCTCATGCTGCATCTAGTTCATAAGCAGAATGCAACGCTCTGACGGCAAGCTCCACATACTCTTCCGCGATCAGCACACTGACCTTGATCTCGGAGGTCGAAATCACCTGCACGTTGATACCCTTCTCGGCCAGCGTGCGGAACATGGTTTGCGCCACGCCGGGATGAGCGCGCATGCCAATGCCGATGATGGAGATCTTCGCCACATCCGCCGCCGAGGTGACTTCGCGATAAGAGATCACATCGCGCGCCTTCTCGATGGCGTCGAGCGCGCGCTGCAGTTCCGTGCGGCTGCAGGTGAAGGTCAGATCCGTCTTCTTGCCATCGGGCGAGACGTTCTGGACGATCATGTCCACGTTCACCCCGGCTTCCGCCAGAGGGCCGAAGATCTTCGCCGCCACGCCGGGCTGGTCGTCGATGCGATGAAGCGTGATCTTCGCCTCGTCGCGCGAATAGGCGATGCCGCTGACTGGTTTCTTTTCCACGATATCTTCCTCGTCGCACAGAAGTGTTCCGCCCTTGTCGGGGTCGAATGTCGAAAGCACACGCACCGGCACGCGATGCAGCATCGCGATCTCCACCGAGCGGGTTTGGAGAACCTTCGCGCCGAGAGAGGCCATTTCGAGCATCTCTTCATACGCAATCTTTTCGAGCCGCCGCGCCTTGGAGACGATGCGCGGGTCGGTGGTGTAAACGCCGTCCACATCCGTATAGATGTCGCAGCGATCCGCTTTCAGCGCCGCCGCCACCGCGACCGCCGACGTATCGCCGCCGCCGCGGCCGATGGTGGTCACCCGATGATCTGGACCGATGCCCTGGAACCCGGCAACGACCGCCACTTCGCCCCGCGCAAGACGGGTATCGAGCTCGGCGTTGTCGATGGCCTCGATGCGGGCCGAGGCGTGCATCGAAGAGGTGCGAACCGGAATCTGCCAGCCGAGCCACGACCGCGCGTTGATGCCGATGTTCTGCAAGGCGATCGCCAGCAGCCCGGACGACACCTGCTCGCCTGCCGCGACCACCACGTCATATTCACGGGCATCGTACATGGGCGACAGATCGCGCACCCAGCCGACCAGCTTGTTGGTCTCGCCGGCCATGGCGGACACCGTCACGGCGACCTCATTGCCTTTGTCCACCTCGCGCTTCACCAGGGTCGCCACATGGCGGATGCGGTCAAGGTCGGCCACCGAGGTGCCGCCGAACTTCATCACGATCTTTGCCATGGGAAATGCGTGCCCGAAAAACGCGTCCGATGCGATACATAGACGGCACAACCGCGCGGCTCAATGCGTTATTCGCCACTGCAGCAAAGACAGCTTAAGATGGCACCATGAGCGCCCAGACAGCCCGGTCCGTCGATCCGTCCGAAATCGAGAAATTCTCCCGCATGGCGGCGGAATGGTGGGACCCCACGGGCAAATTCGCGCCGCTGCACAAGTTCAATCCGGTGCGGCTGAAGTTCATACGCGAAACCGTCGCCGCGCATGTCGGACGCGACGGAAAATCGCTGCGCCCATTCGAGGGGCTCTCACTGCTCGATATCGGATGCGGCGGCGGGCTTCTGAGCGAGCCCATGTCCCGGCTTGGCTTTGCCGTCACCGGCGTCGATCCCTCGGAGAAGAATATCGGCACTGCGCGCACGCACGCCGCCCAGTCGGGCGCATCCGTTGACTATCGTGTGTCCGACGCCGAAGCACTGGTGCCCCAAGGACTGACCTTCGATGTCGTGCTCAATATGGAAGTGGTCGAGCATGTCGCCGACCTGCGCGGCTATCTCGAATCGACCGCAGCGCTGGTGAAGCCCGGCGGGCTGATGTTCGTCGCCACGCTGAACCGGACGCTCAAAGCACTGGCGCTGGCCAAGGTCGCAGCCGAATACATCCTGCGCTGGCTGCCGCCCGGAACGCATGACTGGGACAAGTTCGTGGCGCCCGCAGAACTTCGCGCAATGCTTGAAGATTCTGCACTTAAGATACTGAAAACGCAGGGCGTCGCATTCGATGCGTTGAGCTGGGACTGGCGCCTGTCCAGCGACACCGATGTGAACTACATGGTGGTCGCAGAACGCTAGTTCGCTTCGCTCATGTCCGGGGGCAGCGGGGCGACGTCGATGCCCTCTTCCACCAGATCGGCGGCTTCTTCAAGCGTGGCACGGCCATAGATCGGCCGCTCTTCCATCTCGCCGTAGTGGATCTTGCGCGCTTCTTCGGGGAATTTCTCGCCGACATCCTCGGCATTCTCTTCCACATATTTGCGAAGCCCGGTCATGAACTGGCGCATCTTGCGCATCTCATCCGGCGATGGCTCAGATTTCTGCTTGCCCACGGTGCTCGACAGCGCAGGCGCCATGACGGCCTTGCCCACCTTGCGCGAGTTGCACATCGGGCAGACGAGCTTGTGCGCTTTCTCCTGCTCGTCATAGGCGGACGAGGACGAGAACCAGGCCTCGAATTCATGGCCTTTGGCGCAGTTGAGATTATAGGCGATCAAAGCAACGGCACTCCGCGTATGGCCCGAAAATGGGCGGGGCCTCTCATTTTCGCAAGCGTTCGCCGGTTATTGCGGCCATACCGGCACCGAAACAAGGAAAAATAGCGTCACAGCCAAGGGGATGGCGGCTGTTCAGGGGCCGGTGAACTCACGATCGTGCCGCAGATTGGGGACGCGGGCGCGCGCATCCACGGATTGCGCCGGGTCGATCTGCGCCATGAAGACGCCAGGATCCGTGCCGCCTTCCGCGAGGATTTCCCCCCACGGCCCCACGATGAGCGAATGGCCATAGGTCTTGCGGCCATTGGCGTGCGTGCCGCCCTGCGCGGGTGCAATCACAAACGCGCCATTCTCGATGGCTCTTGCACGAAGCAGCGTGTGCCAATGGGCTGTGCCGGTGGTTTCGGTGAAAGCGCTCGGCACGGTCAGAAGTTGCGCGCCTTTTTTTGCAAGCGCGCGATAAAGCTGCGGGAAGCGCAAATCGTAGCAAATGGAAAGGCCGACGGTGCACCATGGCAGTTCCGCTGTCACCGCCTGCGCGCCGCCGGCAACGGTGTTGCTTTCACGGTAGGTCTCACCCGACGGCAGATCGACATCGAAAAGATGGATCTTGTCATAGCGCGCAGCGATACGGCCGCGCGCGTCGATCAGGAACGAGCGGTTCGCCGTTTTGCCGCCCGGCACGCGGATCGCAAGCGAACCGATCAGGAGCCAAATGCCAAGCTCCTGCGCCAAGGCGCGGAATACAGGGAGCGCAGGATCCTCGCCTTCCGGAAAGCTCTTGTCGAGTTTGGCGCCGCCATCGGGCGCCATGAGTGTGGTGTTCTCCGGCGTTGCGATGAATTGCGCGCCCGCGCGCGCCGCATCGCGGATCAGGCCGGAAGCGTCGCGGATATTCTCCTGAACATTGTCCGACGAACGCATCTGAATGCAGGCAGCCTTGAACGCGGCCATCTCAGGCGCTCAACAGCGGATCGAGCTTGCCCTCATGGTCCAGCGCATAAAGATCGTCGCTGCCGCCCACATGGGTTTCTCCGATGAAGATTTGCGGCACGGTGCGCGCGCCGCCGGATTTCTCTTCCATCTCCCGCCGCGCCTTGGTGTCCATGAACACATCGACTTCGTCGAACGCGGCACCCTTCTTTTTCAGAAGCTGCTTGGCGCGGGCGCAATAGGGGCAGATGGGCGTGGTGTAGATCGTGATTTTCGGCACGGGCGACTCTCTGACAACACAACTGCCACCAATATATAGGCAGTCATTGCGGCGTCACAGTGGCCTACAGACACGGGCCAGCGTCAGAACCGCGACTTTTGCTGCACCGGCCCGTTTCAGCGCCCGCGCGCAGGCATCCACAGTCGCGCCGGTGGTCAACACGTCGTCCACCAGAAGAACATTGCGGCCTTTCACAACGGGCTCGCGATTGGCGGACACGCGAAACGCGCCACGGACATTTTTTCGCCGCGCCTTGGCTGACGGCATCTCGCCCTGGCTGGGTGTGGATCGCGTGCGAAGCAGCGCCAGCGGCTCGTAGAGTTTCTGGGTGCGCCGGGCGAGCGCCCGCGCCAGCAGCGCCGACTGGTTAAAGCGCCGCATCCACAGCCGCAACGGATGCAAGGGAACCGGCACGATCACATCGGCGTCCGAAATCAGATCGCGCCCTGCCCTCTCCAACCAGCGCGCGAAGGCCGGAACCACGTCGTGCCGGTCGGCGCGTTTGAGCGCCAGGATCGGCCCCTTGGAGAATTCGTCATAGCGCATCACCGACCGTGCCCGGTCGAAGGCCGGGGCGTCGGCAAGGCAGGTTGCGCAGCGCGTGTCCTCGCCTGCGTCGAACTCGAACGGCAATCCGCAAGAGGAACAGGCGGGGCCGTCGAGGAACGAGATGTTCTGCCAGCAATCGGCGCACAGACTGCCCGGCTCGCCCACCTGTTTGCGGCACATCATGCACAGCGGCGGAAACAGCAAATCGAGCGCTGCGCGTGCGGCACGGTGCGGAAGCGGCGCAAGCTTGTCGAATATCGCCGTCATACCGGCTAGCTTACGGTGGCATTTGCGGATTTGTGAAGCTTGAGTGACGTTCCCCACATTTTCGATCGAAAAGCGCGCATCCTGCGCCGTGCCCGCGCCGCCCGGGCCTCTGAACAGAGCTTTCTCGTTCTGGAGGCCGCGGCCGGCGTGGCAGAGCGCGCCGGCGCCGCCAACCGCCGATTCCACAACGCGCTGGAATTCGGCAGCGCCGACGCAGCGTTCGGATTGCTGAAGCCGCTGGCCGGAAACTGGACGCGCGCCGAGTTCGGCGAACACGAAGTGTTGGATGTTCCCGCGGAAAGTTTCGATCTCGCTGTCAGCGTGCTGACGCTCCATGCCATGAACGATCTGCCCGGCGCGTTGATCCAAATGCGCCGCGCGCTGAAGCCGGACGGATTGCTGGTGGCGGCATTGTTCGGCGGCGACACGCTGAAGGAATTGCGCGAGAGCTTCGCAGCCGGTGAGGAACAGGTGAGCCAGGGCGCGAGCCCGCGTGTCGCGCCCTTTGCCGATGTCCGCGATCTCGGCGGTTTGCTGCAGCGCGCCGGATTCAATCTGCCGGTGGCGGATGTCGAGCGCACTGTTGCGCGGTATCGCGCGTTCGACACGCTTGTTGCCGATCTACGCGATGCCGGCGAAACAAACACGCTGGCGAACCGCGTGAAGACGCCGCTGCGCCGCGACGTGCTCGCGGCCAGCCTCGCGCATTACAAAAGCCATCATGCGGAAGAGGATGGGCGTCTGCGGGCTACGTTCGACATTGCCTACCTCACCGGCTGGACGCCACATGAGAGCCAGCAGAAGCCGCTGGCGCCGGGGTCCGCGAAAATGCGGCTGGCCGATGCGTTGGGAACGTCTGAGCGAAAAGCCGGAGACGAAACGCCAAAACGCCGCCCTTAAAAGGCGCCGGCGATCTTATCGAAGAATGAGCTTTTCACGTTTTGGCCAAGCGTGTTGACCGCGGTGATGACCGCCATGGCGATACCGGCGGCAATCATCGCATATTCGATGGCGGTTGCGCCGCTATCGTTGCGCAAGAAGCGGCTCACAAAAGATCGCGCAGCATTGGAATAAGCGGCAGATCGGCTTCCGGCATTGGATATTGCGAAAGCTCGCGCGGCCGCACCCACTTCAGCGCGGCATGTTCCAGCGGCTGCGGCGTGCCTTCCCAGCGCCGGCAAAGAAACAGCGGCATCAGCAGATGAAAGTCCGTATAGCTGTGAGATGCGAAGGCGAACGGCGCCAGGCACGGCTCGCGAACCGTGATGCCGAGTTCTTCCTTCAACTCGCGGATCAGGCTGTCTTCGGGCCGCTCGCCCGCTTCGATCTTGCCGCCAGGAAATTCCCATAGCCCCGCCATCGCCTTTCCCGGCGGGCGCTGTGCAACAAGCACACGCCCGTCCGGATCGATCAGCGCGCAGGCAACGACCAGCGTCAGACGGCGCGCAGCTTCGGTCATGATAGGGGAACCTCGATTAAGGCTGGTTTAAGATATGAGTTGGGCTTTTATCGCAATCGCCGCCGATATCCCAAATGGCCCGGTTTTGTCCTCAAATGGAACGCTTTCGGCTAGCTGCGATAACTGCCGTTTATGTCGATATAGCCGTGGGTGAGATCGCAGGTCCAAACCCGCGCAACGCCTTTGCCTATCCCCAAATCGACAGCGATATGCACCTCGCGGCCGGAGACAGCCTTCGTTGCCGCGGCTTCATCGTATTTCGCGGCGCGCGCGCCTTTCTCGGCGACGATCTGGTTACCGAACGCGATCTTCAGCTTGTCGCGGTCGGCCCTCTCACCTGACTTGCCGACAGCCATCACAATGCGTCCCCAATTCGCATCGGCGCCTGCGATCGCGGTCTTCACCAGCGGTGAATTGGCGATGCTCATGCCGATGCGATGCGCGGCGGCGTCATTCTCGGCGCCGGCCACATCGATACGGATGAGTTTCTGCGCACCCTCGCCGTCCTTCACCACCTGCAGCGCAAGATCGAGCAATACCTCGTCGAGCTTGCGCTTGAATTCCACGAGCCGCTTGTCGCTGGCCTTGGCGATGCCCGGATGGCTTGCGCCCTTGCCCGTGGCGAAAAGGATCAGCGTGTCGCTGGTCGACGTATCGCTGTCGACTGTGATGGCGTTGAAGGAAGGCTTTACGCCTGCGCTCAGCAGATCCTGCAATACATTCGCGGGCAGATCGGCGTCCGTGAACACGAAGGCCAGCATCGTCGCCATGTCCGGCGCAATCATGCCGCTACCCTTGGCGATGCCGTTGATGGTCACGCGCTTGCCGTCGATCATTGCCTGCGCGGTCGCCAGCTTGGGATAAGTGTCCGTCGTCATGATGGCTTCGGCGGCAGCGCGCCATGCGCTCGCGGAGCCTTCGTCGGCCAGCTTTCCCAAAATTTTTGTAATGCGCTCGGCCGGCAGCGGCTCTCCGATCACGCCGGTCGAAGCCAGCATCACTTCACCGGCCTTGCAGCCCAAGGTCGCAGAGGCCGACCGCGCCACGGCCTCCGCACCTTCAAGACCGGCTTTGCCGGTGAAGGCATTCGCGTTGCCGCTATTCACCACCAGCGCGCGCGCGCCGCCCGATTTCAGATTCGCGCGGCACCATTCCACCGGCGCCGAAGACGTTTTGGACTTGGTGAACACGCCCGCAGCCTGCGTTCCAGGCGCCAGCGTCACCAGAAGGACATCGGTGCGGCCTTTATAGCGGACACCCGCTTCACCTGTGGCCAGGCGCACGCCCGCCAAAGGCGGCAGCGTTGGATATTTGACCGGGGCCAAAGGCGAAACCGGGTGCGCGGCTCTGGGAACCGGCTTGCCCGTGTTTTGTTCTTTTGCCGACCGCGCCTTGGCCATGACACGCGCCCCGAAAATGCGGCGGGGATTTGGCCGGAATCCCTTGAATTGACAAGGGGGAAGCCCGTTCTTATCTCTCCCCCGCGCCATACCGGAGGGGGATTTGCCGGGCGTGGACGCTTATACGCCGGGCAGACCGCCTTGCGGCTTACCGGCCACCCGGCCTTTTTGAGGATTCTATGCTCAATTTCGGCAGTTTCGCCTCTCGATTCTTTGGTTCTTCCAACGAGCGCAAGCTGCGTCCGATGGCCAAAACCGTGGCCGAGATCAATGCCCTGGAACCGCGCTTCGTGGCGATGAGCGACGACGAACTGAAGGCCATGACGCCGGCGTTCAAGGAACGCCTCGCACAGGGTGAAACGCTGGACGATATTCTACCGGAAGCTTTCGCGGTCGTGCGCGAGGCCGCCAAGCGCGTTCTGGGCCAGCGCCACTTCGACGTACAGCTTACCGGCGGCCTGGTTCTGCACGGCGGCAACATCGCGGAGATGAAAACCGGCGAAGGCAAAACCCTCGTCGCCACCGCGCCCGTCTATCTGAACGCCCTTGCCGGCGAAGGCGTGCATGTCGTGACCGTGAACGACTACCTCGCCAAGCGCGATTCCGACTGGATGGGGCAGATCTATCGCTTCCTCGGCCTCACCACCGGCTGCATCATCCACGGATTGACGGATGAAGAGCGCAAGGAAGCCTATGCCGCGGACGTAACCTACGGCACTAACAACGAGTTCGGCTTCGATTACCTGCGCGACAACATGAAATATTCCGCGGCGACGATGTCGCAACGCGGCCACTCCTACGCCATCGTGGACGAAGTGGACTCCATTCTCGTCGATGAAGCGCGCACGCCACTCATCATTTCCGGCCCCACCGACGACCAGACGGAAATCTACAACACGGTCGATAAGCTCATTCCGCATCTTCTGCCGGAAGATTTCGAGCTGGATGAAAAACAGCGCCAGGTGACGCTGACCGAGTCCGGCAACGAGCGCCTGGTTCACCTGATGCGCGAGAACGGATTGCTGCCGACCGGCGACCTCTACGACATCGAAAACATCAACATGGTGCACCACGCCAACCAGGCGCTGCGGGCCCACAAGCTTTTCCAGAAGGACCGTGACTACATCGTCAAGGACGGCAAGGTCGTCATCATCGACGAGTTCACCGGCCGCATGATGGAAGGCCGCCGCTATTCCGAAGGCCTGCACCAGGCCCTGGAAGCGAAGGAAGGCCAGCCCGTCCAGCCGGAGAACGTCACCCTCGCCTCGATCACCTTCCAGAACTATTTCCGTCTCTACGACAAGCTGGCGGGCATGACCGGCACCGCCATGACCGAAGCGGCCGAATTCATGGACATCTACAATCTGGATGTTCTGGAAGTGCCGACGAACCTTCCCGTCGCGCGCAAGGACTATGACGACGAAGTTTACCGGACGCTGGAAGAAAAAGACGAAGCGATTATCAAGCTGATCGTGGAATGCCAGCAGCGCGGCCAGCCCATTCTTGTCGGCACGACGTCCATCGAGAAGTCGGAGTCGCTTTCGGCGCTGCTGAAGAAGCGCAAGATCAAGCACAATGTGTTGAATGCGCGCTTCCATGAGCAGGAAGCTTCCATCGTTTCGCAGGCTGGCCAGTCCGGCGCGGTCACCATCGCCACCAACATGGCGGGCCGCGGCACCGACATTCAGCTCGGCGGCAATGCCGAAATGCGCATCCGCAACGAACTCGGCGGCATCGCCGACGAAGCCGAACTCGCGCGGCGTTCGGAAGAAATCCGCGCCGAGGTGATCGAAGACAAGCAACGCGCGCTTGCCGCGGGCGGCCTCTATGTGGTCGGCACCGAACGTCACGAGAGCCGCCGCATCGACAACCAGCTTCGCGG
>JAFECP010000002.1:86247-97647 GCA_018242105.1 Pseudomonadota bacterium | reverse complement strand
CCGATCACGCGCTTGATGAAATCGGTGGACGTGTCGCGCGGATATTTGAACACCACCACGTCGCCGCGCGTGGGCTGCGATCCGAAGATGCGCCCGCTGAACGGCCCCAGGCCGAACGGAAACGAGTAGCGGCTGTAGCCGTAGGAGAATTTCTCCACGAACAGATAATCGCCGATCAGCAGCGTGCCTTCCATCGAGGCGGAAGGGATGTTGAACGGCTGGAACAGGAAGGTGCGGATGACGAGCGCAATGAGCAGCGCGTAAACCACCGTCTTCACGGTTTCGATCCAGGATTCGGCTTCGGCCTTCGCGGGCCTGGCGGCTTCGCCATGCGGCTCGATGGCGGCATCCACCGCGGGCGTCGCCGGTTCTGCCGGGCTGGCAGGCGCCGATTCCGATGGGCCGTGCGGAATTTCGGATTCGCCCGGCGTTTCGCCCGCCGGCCTGGTATCGGTATCGCTCATGGAAGTCGTCGCGCTCTTTTCCGGAGGGGTCAGAAGGAACCGGAGGGGCCTCGCAAGGTCAAGGCGGAACCCGGTTTTATGCTTTATTGGCCGTTTTCTGCGGCGATATGGCCACAGCCGATATAATGACAATCGCCTGCGCCAGCGGGAAATCGTCGGTGATCGTCAAATCTATGACAGCCTCGTAACCGGCGGGTGTGATGTCGTGCAAGCGTTTCAACGCGCCGCCGGTGAGTTTCATGCTGGGCTTTCCGCCCGGCAGATTGACCACGCCCATGTCGCGCCAGAACACGCCTTTGCGCAGGCCTGTGCCCAGCGCTTTCGAACAGGCCTCTTTCGCCGCGAAGCGTTTGGCGTAACTCGCCGCGCGCTGCATGCGCTTGTCGGATTTCGCCTGTTCTATGTCGGTGAACAGCCGCTGGATGAACCGATCGCCATGCCGCGTCATCGTCTTCTCGATGCGCCGAATATCGATGAGGTCGGAGCCAAGACCGAGGATCATGTTCAACTTCCTCCCTCTCCCCCTCCGGGGGAGAGGGTTGGGGTGAGGGGGGGGCATAGAGCGCAATGATTCAGAACAAGCCACGAAGATGGCATCAACAACGCGCGAACACATTCAAGAACGCGTTCTGCACGCCCCCTCACCCTGCCCTCTCCCCCCGTGGGGGAGAGGGTGAAGTTGTGCGAGCGCCTCACGCTCTAGCCTCGTCCATGAGTTGACGCATTCTCTTTATCGAAGCTTCCAAGCCCACGAAGATCGCTTCGCCGATCAGAAAGTGCCCGATATTCAGTTCGCGGATTTCGGGAATGGCGGCGATGGGCTTCACATTGTCATAGGTCAGGCCGTGGCCCGCGTGAACTTCAAGACCAATCGACGCGCCATAGGCTGCCGCCTCGCGCACTTTCTCCAGAAGCTGCGCTTCCTTCTTCTTGTCGCCCGCGAAACCGGCTTCGGCATAGGCGCCGGTGTGCAACTCCACCACCGGCGCACCCAGCGCCCTGCTCGCATCCAACTGCGCGCGATCCGGTTCGATGAACATGGAGACGCGAATCTTCGCACCGCCAAGCTGGCGTACCATCGGCGCGAGGCGATTGTGCTGCCCCACCGCATCGATGCCGCCTTCGGTCGTGCGCTCCTCGCGCTTCTCCGGAACGATGCAGGCGGCGTGCGGCTTCGCCTTCAGCGCGATGGCGATCATCTCATCCGTCGCCGCCATTTCGAAATTCAGCGGAATCTTCAATTCGCGCGAAAGCTTTTCGATGTCGCTGTCGGTGATGTGGCGGCGATCTTCGCGTAAGTGCGCCGTGATGCCGTCCGCACCCGCCGCTTCCGCCATCTTCGCTGCGCGCATCGGATCGGGATAAGCGCCGCCGCGCGCATTGCGCACCGTCGCCACATGATCGATGTTCACGCCAAGGCGAAGGTTGGTCATATCCCACACACATAGTGGCCGGTAATGCTGTTCTGAACGGCGCACGCCATATCCAGCACTATAACAAGAATTATCGGCGCTCCGATTGCGAGAAGAACGATCCAGAGAATCGTTCCCACCTTTACAGCCAGACTGGTTTCCTTGCTCCACAGACCGAAGGCCAAACTGAGCAACACCAGTGTAATCCCGACGATGGGAGAGTCGAACATCACTGGCGTGTGAAAAACAACGCCGAGGCAATATGTAAGAGCTGACCCGACTACCAAGCCGGTTCCGGCAAATGCCCAAAAGCGTGAGATGGGCGGAGAAGAAGCGGTGTCCGCTTCGCTCACTAAGCCAATCCTCTGCTGCCGGGCTTGTAGCCCTTTGTGCCCTGAAGATGCGGCGGGAGTTTGTTTGCGTCCCAGGCCGGGAACTTTACGGCCGCGAGCGGTACGAATTTCACGCCGAGCTTCGCTTTGCCACCGGAGCGGTCGATCAGGCACGCCGCCGCCACGGGCTTGCCGCCCGCCTTGCGGATCGCATCGAGACATTCGCGCGATGACAATCCGGTCGTCACGATATCTTCCACCATCAGCACGGGCTGGTTCTTCTTCAACTCGAAGCCGCGGCGCAGGGTGAACGCGCCGTCCTGCCGCTCGACATACATCGCGGGCAATCCCAACTGCCGTCCCATCTCGTAGCCTGGCACGATGCCGCCGACGGCGGGAGAGACGATGGCGGTGAACTCTTGTTTCACTTCGCTACGGACTTTCTCCGCCAGCGCCTTGCAAAGCTTGGCGGTGATCTTCGCGTTCTGGAAGACGAGCGCCTTCTGCAGGAACACATCGGAATGCAGCCCGCTCGACAGAATAAAATGCCCGCGCAGCAGCGCCCCGGCTTTCTCGAATTCCTTCAGAACCTGTTCGGGTGTCATGCTTGTAAATTCCAAACATTCCTCCCTCTCCCCTTCCGGGGGAGAGGGTTGGGGTGAGGGGGTGGCGTGGAGCACGGTGGTTCAGAAAACATCGGCATCGGCAGCGGCGTTATAAGTATGAAGATCGCGCCTCGCACGCTCCTTCACCCTGCCCTCTCCCCCGAAGGGGGAGAGGGAAATGCAAAGTAACATCACCACGCTCAGGCATTATTCCACACTTCGTCTTCAGCGTTGTCCCAAACGGCAGCAAGTGCGCGCGATTGAGCGGCGGCGAGGTTACGCCATTCGGCACGGTCCTGGCGCTCACGCAGAAATCCGGCGAAGTCGAGAACTTCGCGCGCAAGCGGCTCCGGCAATGCCTTCACCTGCTCATAGATAAGATCGGCGATCGACATATCCGTCAATCCTTCGGTTCAGCGAGAAAATAGTCTTTATCGGCGTCCGGCGCAAAGACGATCATGCCACTGCCGCCGCTTCCTCCGGTCCGCGAACGCGGTCGACCGATTCGACCACGGCGTTCACGCGTAGCGCGCCCAGAATGTTCTGCAAATGCGCCAGATCGCGCACTTCGATATCGACCTGGAATTCGAAGAACAGCGGGTTCCGGTCGGTCACCTTCATGTTGAAGATGTTGCCGCCATTGTTGCCGATCACGGTCATCACCGCGCCCAGCGAGCCGGGCACGTTCTTCACCCGCACCACCACGCGCGCCAGCGACGGCCCGGCTTCGGCGGCGTAGCGGCCCCACGAAACGTCGATCCAGTCGTCCATGCGGTCTTGCGCGCGCTCCAGCTCGGCACAATCGATGGTATGGATGACAACACCCTCGCCCGGCATGCGCAGGCCGACAATGCGGTCGCCCGGCAGCGGATGGCAGCATTGGCCGAGCTTGTAGGAGATGCCTTCGGTCAGGCCGCGAATGGAAATGGATTTCTTGCCCTTGCCGTCGTCATAGTTCGGGCGCAAGCGTTGCGTGTCGCGCTTCAGCTCCGGGAACACCGCTTCGACAACCTCTTGCGCCCGAAGCACGCCACGCCCCACTTCGGCGTAAACATCCTCAGACTTCGCGAGCCGCAGCTTCTTCGCAACTTCCTCGATGGCCTTCTCGGTCAGCTCCTGCTGCTCATCCGCAAAAGCCTTCTCCAGAATCTTGCGGCCGAAATTCACATGCTCGTCATGCCGTGCATGCTTGAGATAGCGGCGGATTTCCGCGCGCGCGCGGCCGGTGACGACAAACTGCTCCCACAGCGGCGACGGCGCAGAGCCCTTCTGCCGGATGATGTCAACCTGATCGCCGTTGCGCAGCGGCGTGTGCAGCGGCACATGCACGCCGTTCACCTTCACGCCGACGGTCTGGTTTCCCAGATCGGTGTGCACCTGATAGGCGAAATCGATCGGCGTCGCCCCGCGCGGCAGCGAGATCAGCTCGCCCTTCGGCGTGAAGCAGAAGACCTGATCCTGATACATGTTGAGGCGCGAGTTTTCGAGGAATTCCTCCGCGCTGTCGCCGCGTTCCAGCAATTCCACCATGTCGCGCAGCCATGCCAGCGCCGCGTCGGTGGGCTCGCCGACGATATGCTCGCGATAGCGCCAATGCGCCGCCACGCCGCGCTCGGCGATGTCGTGCATTTCCTGCGTGCGGATCTGCACTTCCACGCGCTGCTGCTCAGGCCCGATCACCGTCGTGTGGATGGACTGATAGCCGTTCGTCTTGGGATTGGAGATGAAATCCTTGAAACGGTCGGGGATCATGCGCCAGGTCTGGTGCATCACGCCCAGCGCGCGATAGCAATCCTCCGGCGTTTTCACGATCACGCGGAAACCGAAGATGTCGGACAACTGCTCGAAATTGAGCTGCTTGTCCTTCAGCTTGCGCCAGATCGAATAAGGCCGCTTCGCGCGCCCATAGACCCACGCTTCGATGCCGTGCTCCGCCAGAGCGCGCTTGATCGCGTCCGCGATGCGCCCCACGCGCGTGCCGCTGGACGCATCCAGCCGCGCCAGGCGCGTGACGATGGAGTTGCGCGCCTCGGGATTGAGTTCGGCGAAGGCCAGGTCTTCCAGCTCCTCGCGCATGTTCTGCATGCCGATGCGCCCGGCCAGCGGCGCGTAGATATCGACGGTTTCCTGCGCGATGCGGCGGCGCTTTTCCGGCTTCTCGATGTGGTTCAGCGTGCGCATGTTGTGCAGCCGGTCAGCCAGCTTCACCAGCAGGACACGAATGTCGTTGGACATCGCCAGCATCAGCTTGCGGAAATTCTCCGCTTGCTTGGTGCGTTCGCTGAACAGTTCCAACTGAGACAGCTTGGTCACGCCATCGACAAGGTTGGCGATCTCGCTGCCGAAATTCTTCTCCACGTCCTCGATGGTGACGTAGGTGTCTTCCACCGTGTCGTGCAGCAGCGCCGTCACGATGGTGGGCACGTCGAGCTTCAGCTCGGTGAGGATTGCCGCCACTTCCAGCGGGTGCGTGAAATAGGGATCGCCCGACGCGCGGAACTGCTTTCCATGCGCCGTCATCGCATAGACATAAGCCTTGTTGAGCAGCGCCTCGTCGGCGTCGGGATCGTAGGCTTTCACCCGATCGACCAGCTCTGTCTGCCGCATGAGCTTGCGCACGGGCTTGGAGCGGGGGATCACGGAAGAAAGCGCGGACAGTGCCGCCGACACCACGCCCCGCGCACCGGACGCCTGGCCATGCTCCGCCGGTGGCGGCGAAGAGTGAATCTCACCCTGCGCCGCAGCTTTTGTTTCGCCGGGCCGCGTCGGAACGCTCATTGTTCCAACAATATAGAGCAATTTTCGGGGTTTGGCGTGTTTCTTTCAGGCGATATATTACCCACCGAAGCCGGAACCCGGCACCGAAAAAGGCCAAAGATGCGTAAGGGACATCAAGCAACCAACTTGCGGGTGGTGCGATTGACACTCCCCGACGCACGCTCGCCTTCGGTACGGCGGCGCATAGCAGATCAGGTTGCCCGACTCTCCACATCGAGCGAAAAAGACGCCATGGACTGGATCGAAGCTATCTCGGAATTCGACGGCGGAAACCAAAAAAATGAATCTCCCTCTCCCCCTTTGAGGGGGAGAGGGTGAAAGAAAAAAGGCGGCCATTGCTGACCGCCTTTTTTGAATTTCACAGATAGCGACGATTACTCCTCGTAATCGCCTTCCGGTTCCGGCTGCGGCTCGGCGCGGCGCTGGGCTTCGGAGGTGAGCGCGCGAAGCAATTCTTCCTCCGTGACCTGGCGGGCCTGCACGTCCTCGCGCACATCTTCTTCCGTCGGTTGCGCTTCCGGCTCGTCCACTTCGGCGTGCTTCTGGAGGGATTTGATGTATTCCTCCTTGGCTTCGTCCGGCTTGATTTCCTTGGCCGCGATTTCGCGCAGCGCGACGACGGGGTTTTTATCCCGGTCGCGATCGACCAAAGTCTCTGCGCCCCCCGAAAGCTGGCGGGCGCGGAAACCCGCGACCAGCACCAGATCGAACCGGTTCGGGATCTTGTCGACGCAGTCTTCAACGGTAACGCGAGCCATCCAGCGATCCTTTATTCTGATTCTTCAGGGACTTAGTCGCGACGCAGGCGCGGAGTCCCGGAAGGCGGCGGACATTATATAAGGCCGCCGGGTTTCGCAACCGCGAGATTCAGGGGCCTTCCACCCGGACGGTTCCATCCCGGGAGAACACGTAGCTGGTCGGGCCTCCCGGATAATCGGTACGCGGCCCGGCAATGGCCGTGCGGGTCCGGGTAATCCATGCGGTGACAATCACTTCGGCAAAAATGGATTTCACGGCGGGAATCCGGTTTGCCGCGGCCTCTGGGTGAGGGTCCGATGCGAGGGTTTGCACGGTTGCGCCCGGCGGCTGTGCCTCGGTCACCCATTTCAGCGCCAGCATTTCGCGGCGGCGGCGCGAACGGATACGCGTCCAGCCCATCGCCCGCATCGCCGCGGTGCTGACCGCCGCCCAGGACGCGCTTGATTTGCCGCCGACCCATTTGCCGCGAACAAATGCGCCAAGAAAGAACGGGCCGGCATCCGGAATGCTGCGCGCCACGAACACAATACCGGGAAACGTCTTCAACGGCTCGATATCGACTCCGTATGGCGCCACCCCGTTCGCCTCCAGCCGCGCCTGCATCGCGGACGATGGCGGCTCCGCCCATGCGGGAAGCGCCAGCGCACTCAGAACCAACGCCGCAACGATCGTGACAGCCCGCATATTTCTCCCATGAACCGGATCAGGGCGGCGTTCCAGCCTCGGATTTGGCCGCCACATGCTCCCGATGCGCATGGATCAGCGGCTGCGCGCGCAGCCAGGTGGTGAAGGCGCGCGCGAACAGCATCGCCGCCGAGAGAACGATGCCGGCATCGGTCCAGCCCATCACCGAGGCCGGTCCACTATGTGGCGCGCTGGGGAGCGGGGAACCCGGCACGTAGGACATGGCGCTGAACGGCGAACCGTTGACATCCGGCAGGATAAATTTCAGCCCGAACTTCGCGGCGAACAGCGCCAGCACCACGATGGTGCCGATCGGTGTCGCTTTGCTGGTAATTACCCCGGTGTCGTAGTCGACGGTGAATTCCTGATGGTGCGCGGAAAGAAAACCGATCGTCAACCCGCCGATGAGCGCCGCAATATCGACCGGAATCCAGAGCAGCCACGGCTTGGGCAACGGCGCGGACCACAAGGTGAGCACCGTCGCGATGATGATGACGGCCGGAAACCAGAAGATGCGGTTGACCTTCACCTTGCGCGGCTTGTTGTTCGTCAACCGCCGCGCGACGATGATGACGACGATCAGCGGCAGGATATAAGGTGACAGTTCTTTCATCACGGACGGATTCACGGCATTGCCCTCGCCTCTTAGCACAAACGCGCGATGCTGCGATCGGCCCCGCGCCGCGGTTGAATGGTTAAAGAATGTCCATCAGAATTGCGATGCACTGATGCGGTGATCCGGATGCGCACGCTGACGAAATTCTTTCTTGCCGCCGCGATGCTTGTCCCCCTCGCCGCGCAGGCGTCCGGCTGGCACAGCTATCGCAACGCGCAAATGGGATTTGCGATGTCCAATCCCGATGGATGGCGCGTCGACACCAGCCACATTTACACGGCCATGGGCCCGGGCAAGGACATCCACGGCGTCGCCTTCAAGGTGCGCAAGAGCTTCACCACCGGCACCAACCTGTCGGACGATTCCTATTTCGCGGTCGAAATCCTGCCCGGCGTTGAGCAATGCCGCGCCGCGCTGTTTCTGGATGACGCGATCGGCAAGCCGCGCATCGAATCCGGCAACAACGGGCTGCAATGGGAGGTGCTGGACGGCGCCGACCAGGGCGCTGGAAACAGCTACGAGGAAACCGTGCAAGCGGTAATCGGCTCGCAGCCCTGCATCGCCACGCGCGCTTTCGCCCATTCCACCAATATCGACAATTACGATCCGGGCACGGTGAAGGCATTCAACCGGCGCGCTTTCAACGCCACCATCGACAAGATGCGCCGCAGCTTTCGGCTCCTGCCGCGCTAGATCCGAATAACCGCCTTCCGGTCCGCTTCGGGAATGGCGGAAAGAAGTTGGGGGATCGACCTGCCCGAAACCGGATGCCGCCAGGCGGGCGCCACATCCTGCATCGGAACGAGAACGAAGGCGCGGCTCTCGATGCGCGGATGCGGCAACACGGGCGGGCCATCCTCCACACGTCCGTCATAATCCAGGATATCCAGATCGAGCGTGCGCGGCGCGTTGCGTTCGCTGCGCACGCGGCCGAAAGACGTTTCCGTTTCGTGAAGCCGTGCGATCAAAGCCGCAGGCGAAAGTTCCGTCTCGACACTTGCAACGGCATTCACAAATTCGGGATCGCGCGGATCGGGCCACGCAGGCGTGCGATAGAAGCGCGAAACACCGGCAATCGTAACGCCGTTACGCGAAAGGTATGTCAATGCCGCGCGCAATGTCGCCGCAGGATCGCCCGCATGCGAGGAGAGATTGGAACCAAGTGCGATCAGAATCATGAAATCATTTGCCGGTTTTCACTTGCACATAACGGTCGATAGCCTAGAAAAGAGCGCAGCCGTCGGGGATTACCGAAGGGGCGGTTTGTTTCAGTGCTGCGTAATTTGAAAGGACTTCAAATGTTGTTCTATCCCCAGGAAAAGCTCGCCCTGTTCATCGATGGCGCCAATCTCTACGGCGCCGCCAAGGGCCTCCAGTTCGATATCGATTACAAACGGCTTCTCGAATTGTTCGCGCGCAAGGGCATTCTCGTCCGCGCCTTCTATTATACCGCGGTTGCCGAAAATGAAGAATTCTCTCCGTTGCGCCCGCTTGTCGATTGGCTGGATTACAATGGCTTTTCCGTCGTCACCAAGCCGCTCAAGGAATTCACCGACACGCAGGGCCGCCGCCGCGTGAAAGGCAATATGGACATCGAGCTGGCCATCGACGTGATGGAAATGGCCGACCAGGTGGACCACATCGTGATCTTCTCGGGCGACGGCGATTTCCGCCGGCTTGTCGAGGCGGCGCAACGCAAAGGCCGCCGTGTAAGCGTCGTTTCCACCATCCGTTCGCAGCCGCCGATGGTGTCAGACGATCTGCGCCGCCAGGCCGACAATTTCATCGAGCTGGAAGAGTTGAAGCCGATGATCTCGCGCGAAGGCGGCCCGCGCACGGCCAATGCGCGCGACCACGAACATCATCAATACGCACAGAGTGCTTAGCTCAAAAAAGATCGTCATGGCCGGGCTTGTCCCGGCCACCCATTTTCCAGAGACGGCGCCAGGATGATTCACGCCTCTGGAAAATGGGTGGCCGCCACAGGGCGGCCATGACGGATTTATTGTATTGATTGGCTATGGCGAACGCATCTCCTCCACAAAACTGCCCGCTCTGCCCGCGGCTCGCGCTCTTCCGGGCGGCGAACCGCGAGAAATTTCCGGATTACTTCAACGATCCGGTGCCGACTTTCTCGGCGCCGGTATCGGATGTTCGCTTGCTCATTGTGGGGCTCGCGCCGGGGCTGCATGGCGCGAACAAAACCGGCCGCCCTTTCACCGGCGACTGGGCTGGCGACCTGCTCTACGCGACATTGCTGAAGCATGGCCTCGCGCGCGGTGAATATGACGAGCATGCGGATGATGGGCTTGAGCTTGTCGATTGCGCCATCGCAAATGCGGTGCGCTGCGTGCCGCCGGAGAACAAGCCGATCCCGGAAGAGATCAAAACCTGCCGCCAGTTTCTCACCGCGCAGATCGACGCCTTCCCCCATCTGCGCGCCATCTTCGCGCTCGGCAAGATCGCGCATGACAGCACCTGCAAGGCGCTGGGCGCAAAACTCAGCGCGCACCCGTTCATTCACGGAAAGCGCTACCGCATCGGCAAGATTTCGCTGGTGTCGAGCTATCACTGCTCGCGCTACAACACGAACACCGGCGTGCTGACGCCGGAGATGTTCGATGCCGCCGTGAAAGAAGCCAGGATCGCGGCTATGCCGCAAATCTGATGGACGAACGCAAGAAGATCGTCCGCGACGCTTACGACCGGATCGCGGATCGTTATCTCGCTTGGTCCGGTGCGTCCGCTGTGCGTGCGCACTATCTCGACAAATTCCTGCGATTGCTCCCGGCGAACGCCACAGTTCTGGAGCTTGGCTGCGGCGCCGGGTTGCCGGCGACCAAGGCTATCGCCACACGCGCAGCGCATGTCGCAGCCGTGGATATTTCTCCACGGCAGATCGCTCTCGCCCGCAAAAACGCACCGGCGGCGACCTTCTTCTGCGCCGACATGATGGCGCTCGAATTTCCGGCCGCCGGTTTCGACGCGGTTTGCGCGTTCTATGCGATAACGCACCTGCCACGGGACGAACATGGCGAGATGTTCGCGCGCATCGCACGCTGGCTGAAACCCGGCGGCATTTTTCTCGCCAGCCTCGGCGCATCGGCGATGGACGAACCGGCGGACGATTGGCTCGGCGCGCCCAACTATTTCAGCCATCCCACGCCGGAGGAAAGCCTGCGCCTTCTCACAACAGTGGGCTTCACCATCGAAGAACAGGAAATGGCGGGACAGGATCTACCGGGAGAAGAAGGCTTGCCGTTTCTGTGGGTAGTCGCGCGCAAACGTCCAACACAGACCGAGTGATCACCTCCCCCTTGTGGGGAGGTCGAAAAGCGAAGCTTTTCGGGTGGGGGGATGACCGTCGAGCACGATCCCCCCACCCGAAAAATTCTTCGCTGCGCTACGAATTTTATCGACCTCCCCACAAGGGGGAGGTGATGTGGGTGGACTGAAATCTCTACCGCCGAGCAGCGATCCCGGGTGGCGGGCCAGTGCCTTGCGTTCTTCGTCGGGCGCGAAATGCGTCACCCGCTCCGCCGTGGGTTTGCGATTCAGAAGCTTGCGCCGCTCCGGCGCCACATCGCGGCGGCCGAAGCCGCGGCCGTCGATGCGCGCGCGTTCCTGCTCGTACCAGGCGATATCGTCGTGAAAGTGTTTCGCTTCGTGGCTGTAGCCATAGGGGATCAGCCTGTCGGGCGTGGCCGCTGTTTCTTTTTGAGACAAGAACTTGAACATGGCACGGTTTCC
>JAFECP010000002.1:84832-86160 GCA_018242105.1 Pseudomonadota bacterium | reverse complement strand
GGTCTGTCTTCGGTATGGAAAACGATGCGCGTCACCCATTTCGCGCTTTTCCAGAAATACCATTGGGGCATCACGACGCGCACCGGCCCGCCATGCTCGCGGGTGATCGGTAGCCCGTTCCAACTATGCGCCAGCAGCACATCGTCATCGCCGAACGCGCCGAGCGTCACATTCGTGGTGTAGCCGTCATAAGAATGAAACACGATATGCCGCGCATCGGCCCTGGGCCTCACAAGATCCAGCAATGTGCGGCTTGAAACGCCCTGCCAGCGATTGTCGTAAAGGCTCCACGCCGTCACACAGTGAATGTCGCTGGTGATCTCCGTCTGCGGCAGTGCGCGAAACTGCGGCAAGGTCAGCGCCACGGGATTGTCCACCAGCCCCAGAACCTGTAACCGCCAGTTCTGCGGCTTCACGGCCGGCTGCACGCCCAGATCGAGAACCGGCCAGTTCTTAACCTCCTTCTGGCCGGGCGGCAGGCGGTTCCGGTGCGCGTTATCGGAATGGCCGGTCAGCAACCTGCCCTCTTGCGCCCATTTCTCCTTCGACCGGATCAGTTTGTCCTTGATCTTGCCGATGAGATTTGGCTCTTCGCCGCCTTCAGACATTGGGCTGCCTCCACATGCCCGCATCATAGGACTTTCACTACCGTGGTCGAGATTGTTGCGTTCGAAACTCTCAATGACAGCCAGCGCGAACAGGCTGCCGATATTCTTCATCGCGCCCTCGCCCATATGAAATCCGCCTACTCGCCGGAAGAAGCCGCCGCGGAAGTCGCCAAATTCGACGAGAAAGACCGCAACGCTTTCGCCGCCGTCGAGAACGGCAACGTCATCGGCTGGATCGGCGTGACCTTCGTGTATGACTATTCGTGGGAACTGCATCCGCTGGTGGTCGATCCGAACAACCAGAAGTCCGGCATCGGCTCTGCGCTGATCGCCCATCTGGAAGACTATGCGCGGCAGGATGGCGTGCTGAATCTCTATCTCGCCACCGATGACGATTACGGCGGCACCAACCTCTCAGGCATCGACCTGTTTCCCGATCCGCTGGCGAAGCTTGCTGCGATCGAGCCGGTGAAAGGCCATCCCTTCACCTTCTATCGCAAGCTCGGCTTCTCGATTGTCGGCATCCTCCCCGACGGCAACGGCTTCGGCCAGCCGGACATCATGATGGCGAAGCGGATTTAGGGAGGGGCACATACACCTGTCATGGCCCGCCGGAGTGCGGGCCACCCAGGTGAAACGTCGCAATTATATCCAATCAAAACTCGTCATGGCCGCCCTTGTGGCGGCCATCCATTTTCCAGAGGCCATTATTCCGTGTTC
>JAFECP010000002.1:79316-84752 GCA_018242105.1 Pseudomonadota bacterium | reverse complement strand
ACACCCGCCGCCTCGCGCGGATGGCGTAGCCGGATGAGTTTCGCATCCTCACTCCCAGGATTTGCGAAACGCTGCTCATATTCGCTGCGGCGCCGCTCGAACGTGTCCCACGCCCAGCGGATCGGATGATCCTTCTCCAGCCACATGCGGAAATCTTCGCGGTTGCCGGTTCCGGGCCATAGCTCCTTGCGGTCGATGGCGCGGGCAATCGATCGCCCGATCACCCGGCGCATTACCACGCGCTTGGGATAATCGAGCCAAATGACATGTGTGAGGCGCGGCACATAGACCGGCCGCACCACACCGTAATTGCCCGCGATCACCCATTCATCGGCGGAAACGGCCTCTGCAACACGGCGCTTGAACTCCTCGGGATCGTGATTGTTCAGATCGCGCCAGCCCGCCTGCCAGTTGATCGCATCGAGTTCGATGATCGGAATATCGAACGCCGCCGCAATGCGCGCCGCCATCGTGGACTTGCCGCAGCCCGACGTTCCGACGACTGAAATGCGCATGGCAACCTCCGCCGGAGGAAATGCCGTGGTCCTGCGGCAAAATCAAACCGCCTCACCGGAAAATTATTTTCCTAATCCCTCTTGCCAGCGCCGTCCATAAGGAACTATATAGGCGAGAACGTATAAGGAACATCTATGCAGCAAGCGCTATTCCAATCCGTCCAGATTTCCCCTGCTGTAGCCGCATTCTGGCGCCGAAACACCCGGGGCGGAGAGAAAAAAACGAACATCAACCTCCGAGACATTCCTGAAGAAAAACAAAGGATTAAAAGGAAACGGCCAAAATTATCCAGAAAAAACAAGGGAGGCGCGCCGCGCGGCAACAGCAACGCTCTCGCCACCGGTCTCTATACTAAAGAGTACCGGGCCACACGCCTCAAGGTCCGCGAGATGGTGGCGAAGCTGAAACTCGCCGCAGCGCTCGTTAAGGCCGAAGCAGCCAGAATGGATGCCGATACCACAATACGCCTGCACCAAGCAGGTCTTTCCCGCCGCGCGCTGTGGCCAAGTGAAAACTGAAAGGGATCAGCCCTTGTTCCGCATCAGCCGCGCTTTGTCGCGCTGCCAGTCGCGCTGCTTTTCGGTTTCGCGCTTGTCGTGAAGCTTCTTGCCCTTGGCGATGCCGAGTTCGAGTTTCGCGCGGCCCTTGGCGTTGAAATAGAGCTTGAGCGGAATAAGCGTCATGCCTTCGCGCTGGATCGCGGCGGCCAGCCGCGCCGCCTCGCGCTTGTGGACCAGGATCTTCCGGTCGCGTTTGGGCTCGTGATTGAAGCGGCTGGCTTCGGTGTATTCGGGGATATAGGAGTTGATGAGATACAGCTCGCCGTCTTTCGCGGTGGCGTAGGATTCCGAAATCGTGGACTTGCCGCCGCGCAGCGATTTCACTTCGGAGCCGACAAGCATGATGCCCGCCTCCAGCGTGTCGTCGATGGAATAGGCGTAGCGGGCTTTGCGGTTGTCGGCGACGATCTTGGTGCCGTCGTCCTTTTTCTTCACCATGATCGTTACATTCCAAAAATCGTCATCCCCGGCCCTGTGCCGGGGACCCATTTTCCAGAAGCGGCGATCGCTCTGCGCCGTCTCTGGAAAATGGGTGGCCGGGACAAGCCCGGCCATGACGAACTTGTTTGGATTGGACGGTCAAAGCAATCCGGCGCTTTGCATGGCTGCTTTCACCTTTGCACGAGCTACGTCCGTCGCCGCCATCATCGGCAGGCGCACTTCGTCGGTGCTCATGCCGATCAGGGAGGCGGCATATTTCACCGGGCCGGGGCTGGGCTCGCAGAACATCGCATCGTGCAGCGGCATCAGCCTGTCCTGGATCTTCAGCGCGGCGTCGAACGCGCCCTGCATGCAGGCTTCCTGGAATTGCGCGCAGAGCTTCGGCGCGACATTGGCCGTCACCGAGATGCAGCCATGCCCGCCATGCGCCATGTAGCCGAGCGCGGTGCCGTCCTCGCCGGACATCAGCCGCCAGCCCTTCTCGCAAGCCAGCCGCTCGCGCGAGGGGCGCATCAGATTGGCGGTCGCATCCTTCACGCCGATGATGTTGGCGATCTTCGACAGGCGCGCCATCGTCTCGACGGATATCTCCACGATCGCGCGGCCGGGGATGTTGTAGAGGATGATCGGGATATCGACCGCTTCGGCGATCGTCGCGTAATGGCGGTAAAGGCCCTCCTGGGACGGCTTGTTGTAATAGCCGGTGACGGAGAGCACCGCGTCCGCCCCCACCTCTTTGGCATGCCGGGTCAGCGACAGCGCTTCGCCGGTCGAGTTCGAGCCCGCGCCCGCGATGACCGGCACCCGCCCGTTCGCTTCCTCGACGCACATCTGCACCACGCGCATGTGTTCTTCATGGCTGAGGGTGGGCGATTCGCCCGTGGTTCCGCAGGGCACAAGCCCATGGGACCCTTCGGCGATCTGCCAGGCGACAAGTTTGCGAAATGCGGCTTCATCCACCTTTCCGCCTTTCATGGGCGTAATCAGGGCCGGGACGGAACCTCTTATTCTCTCGCGCATATCGCGCATCGGCACACCATTGGAACAATCGGCGGCAAAATACCGCCCACCATGCGCGCCAAGCAAGGCGGGATCGCTGGCATGGCTGCCATGCCGCCTCTATGCTTTCGCCGTCCGGGATTTTGACTTGGGTTTCACATGAATTCTCTTCGCGCCGCCTGCCTGACGGGCGTTTGCCTCTTCGCCCTTGGCGCGGCCGCCGCCACGGGCCAAATGAAGTCCACTCTTCCGCCGGGCCTGATACAGCAAGGCGGCGTGGTGATGATGCAACCGATCTCCGATTCCGACAGCGGCCCGAGCATCAATGCCGAGCGGCGCGTCAGCCTTATCCGCACCCTCAGCCCCGCCGATCACGATGTTTACAGCCGCGCTTTCGACGCAGGCGACCGCGGCGACTGGATCGCCGCCAAGGGGCTTGCGGCGCAGGGCCACGATGCGACAGCCAACAAGCTGATCCAGTGGAAATATCTGCTCGACAAGAACAGCGGCGCCACATTCCCCGAGATCAGCAGCTTCATCCTCAACAACCCCGATTGGCCGGCGCGCGAAACGCTCTATGCCCGTGCCGAAAAGGCAATCTCGCCCAACACCACGCCGCAATCCATCGTGGCGTTCTTCGGCAGCCGCGATCCGGTGACCGGGCTCGGCAAGGTGCGCCTGGGCGAGGCCCTGATCGCCACGGGCAGCGCGACGCGCGGCAAGAGCATGATCCAGCAAGGCTGGATCGAAGGTAACTTCGACCCCAACGACGAAGCCGACATCATCGCCCGCCATGGCGACATCCTGACGCCGGATATCGACGCCCAGCGCGTCAACCATCTGTTGTTGCGCAACGAGGTGACCGCCGCGCGGCGCGAACTCTCGCGCCTTTCCTCCGATCAACAGCAGATCGCGCAGGTACGGCTTCAGTTGAAAACCGATCCCGCCGCGGGCTTGCGCGCGGCGGATAACCTCGCGGCCTCGAACGATCCGGGGCTGTTGTTTGACAAGGTGCGCGCCCTGCGCCGCCAGAACCAGCTCGATGAGGCCGCTTCGCTTGTTCAGCGGGGCCCTTCGCGCGCCCTCGCGGCGCTGGCACCCGCGGGCTGGTGGGCGGAATGTTCGGTCGCCGCGCGCAACGCGCTGCAGGTGAAGAACTACCGCGCTGCCTATATCTTCGCCGCCAACTGTGGCCTCACGCCCGGCAACAGCACCGAATATAGCGAAGCGCAGTTTCTCGCGGGCTGGATCGCGCTGCGGTTTCTCAATCAGCCGGACACGGCGCTCACCCATTTCCATGCGCTGGCTCGCGCGGTTGGAAGGCCGATCAGCAAGGCCCGTGCCTATTATTGGGTCGGCCGCGCATGGGAAGCATCGGGCAATCTTGCCAATGCCGCCCTCGCCTATCACACGGCGACACAGGCGCCAGAGACGTTCTACGGCCAACTCGCGCTCGCCAAGATCGACTCTACGCCGCATCTGGTGCTGCCCGAAACCGCCGCACCGCCCTCTACCGCCGCCTATGAAGGCGACAAGCTCAGCGGCGCCATCCGCGTGCTTGCGGACCTTGGGCAGGAAAGCCTGCTGCGCATCTTCGCGGTGCAGGACGCAACCGTTTATGACGAGCCGGGGCACATCAAGGCGCTGTGCGCCGATCTGACGAAGATGGGCTTCCGTGAAATCGCCGTGCGCGTCGCCAAGACCGCCAGCTACAACGGCGTCTATTTCATCGACTATCTCTATCCGACGATTTCGGTGCCCGGCTATCTCGGCAATGGCACCGCACCGGAGCCGGCTTATGTCCACGGTATCATCCGGCAGGAGACGGAGTTCGATCCCACCGCCGTCAGCGGGCCAGGCGCGCGCGGATTGATGCAGGTCATGCCATCCTCGGGCCGCATCGCGGCGCAGCAGGCGGGCCTGGCCTTCCGGCCGAACGATCTGACTACCGACACGACTTACAACATGCAGCTCGGCATGACGGAACTGGGCAAACGGCTGTCCGACTATGGCGGATCGATGATCCTCGCTGCGGCAGCCTATAACGCCGGACCGGGCAATGTGAGCAAATGGCTGGACACCTATGGCGATCCGCGCAGCCCGACGACCGATCCGATCGACTGGATCGAGTCCATCCCGTTCGGTGAGACGCGCAACTATGTGCAGCGCGTGCTGGACAATACGGAAGTGTATCGGGTGCGTCTTGGTGGGCCGGGCCAGTCACTGCAGATCGTGAGCGACATCTACAAACCACGCACGGCGGATATCAAAGTCCTGCGCTACGCGCAGGCCGCGGCGGCTGCGGCGCCCGCCTCCGCGGCGAAGCCCACCACGGGAAAGTAGATATTCAGGCAGAGGTCGGTTCGCGGAAGATGTTCAGCCACTCTCGCGCGAGCCGCTGGGCTTCCGCGATCTGGCCGACATTCATTTCCGCCGAGATCTGCGCGCGCCAGCTCTTCGCCAGCTCACTGCCCTTGATCGCGGCAAGATTGAACCATTTGTGCGCGGCAACATAATCCACTTCCACGCCCTGCCCGGTCGAATAGGCAAGACCCAGATTGTAGAGCGCGTCGGCGCGGCCCTTCTGTGCTTCGCTTTCAAATTGCGTCAGCGCATCGATATCAACGCACGCCATCGCATCCCCCTCTCAGAATTCTTCCCTCGACATGCGGACTTCTCCCGCACGAGAGCGATGTTGAGAGGGAACAGGCTAAAGGCAGGTTAACGTTGCCGCGCGTAAACGGTTAATGCGTGCTAACACTTCGCGATCATGTCCGCGCGCGCTGGCCGAACAGAATCTTCCGCCGTTCTTCTTCCGCCTTGGGATCGTTTGCAGCCTGCTGCCGCAACTCACGCCCCAACTTGAAACCCTTTTCTGTCGCGGGACGCGCGGCGATGCGGTCGAGCCAGGCCTTTACGT
>JAFECP010000002.1:68767-79219 GCA_018242105.1 Pseudomonadota bacterium | reverse complement strand
CTTGTTCATCACGCCCAGGAGGCGATGGACTTCGTTGGTGTAGCGCTCCAGCGCATACTCATTGCCTTCCTTCTGGGCATAGTTGCGGAAATGACTCGCCTGCCCGGCCATCGGACCAAGGCCCGCCATCTGCCAGAACAACCACTCATCCACTTCCACGCGCTTGCGTTCGTCAGTTGGATAGAACTTGCCGGTCTTGCGACCCAGATATTGCAAGATGGCGCCGGACTCGAAGACAGAGATCGGCTTTCCGCCGGGCCCTTGCGGATCGACGATGGCCGGCATGCGGTTGTTGGGAGCGATCTTGAGGAAGCTGGGCTCGAACTGCTCGCCCTTGCCGATATTCACGGGCTTCAGAACGTAGGGAAGCTTACATTCTTCCAGCATCATGCTGACTTTCCAGCCGTTCGGCGTCGGCCAGTAGTAGAGCGCGATGGGTTTTGGCGCGCGCTTCGCCGTCTTTTTCGATTTGACTGCCTTCAACGGCCTGGCGGAACGCTTGTTGGTCTTCCTGGACTTCATGGGGACACCTCGGGAGCGGAATGGCGCTACCCCAATGATGCGGCCCATCGATTACAAAAGGAATGGCCGCGGCACCCATTCGGGGCCGCGGCCATCAAAACCTGTCTGACTTTCGTCAGTAGGTTATTTCTTCGCCTTACGGCGCTTCTTGGCCTTCTTCGCCTTCGGCGCGGCCTTCTTGGCCTTCTTGGCTTTCTTTCTCTTTGCAACTGGCATGTGAACAACTCCTCTAGAGTTCGAGGTAACGCGACTCGCGCCCCCAAAACGTCAACAATATGAGGGGGTTGCTTTTTGTTTTGCAAGCTTCGCGGGCTTTTCAAAAAAGCGCGCAAGGGACGAAGTGCCGCAAAATCTATATTTTACCGATGTTAAATGGCCTATTCCGTACACGGATGATCAAGCGCCGATTTCCTTCGCGCAAAACCCGCATCTGCGCATTTTGTGCGAATCACCCCTCGTCGGGGAGATTGAGTCGGGTTTTGAGAACCGCGTTGACGGCAGCGGGGTTCGCTTTGCCACCCGTCTGCTTCATCACCTGACCGACAAACCATCCGGCAAGTTTTGGTTTGGCTTTTATCTCTTCAACCTTCTCGGGGTTCGCGGCGATCACCGCTTCAACGGCCTTTTCGATCGCAGATGTATCGGTGACCTGCTTCATGCCGCGCTGTTCCACGATCTGAACAGGATCGCCACCTTCGCTCCACACGATATCCAATAAGTCTTTGGCAAGTTTACCAGAAATCGTACCGTCACCCATCATGCGGATGATCGCGTTGTTCGCGGACGCGCTGACCGGCGACTGCGTTATCCCCAACCCATCACGATTGAGACGGCCAAGCACTTCATTGTTCAGCCAGTTGGCGGCAGCCTTCGCATCCACACCGCGCGCAAGCTCTTCATAGAAGTCGGCTAGTTCCTTTTCACCGACGAGCACCCCCGCATCATAAGCCGAAATGCCGAAGTCTTTGATGAACCGCGCTTTTTTCTCATCGGGCAGCTCAGGCAACGATGCTTTGATGCTATCGACCCAGCTCTGTTCGAGTTCCAGCGGCAGCAAATCGGGATCGGGGAAGTAGCGATAGTCATGCGCATCTTCCTTGGAGCGCATCGAGCGCGTCTCGTTCAGCTTGCTATCGTAGCGGCGGGTTTCCTGTTTGATCGTGCCACCGCCTTCAATGATCTCCACCTGGCGGCGGGCTTCATATTCCACCGCCATCTGCACGAAACGCATCGAATTGACGTTCTTGATCTCGCAGCGCGTGCCCAGATGCTTGAAAGACCCCGTCTCGCGGAACTTTTCATAGCCGCCCGGCTTGCAGACCGACACGTTCACGTCCGCGCGCATGGAGCCTTCGTCCATGTTGCCGTCACATGTGCCCAGATACCGGACAATGGCACGCAATTTCTTCAGGAACGCCGCGGCTTCTTCCGACGAACGCATATGCGGCTTGGAAACGATTTCCATCAACGCCGTGCCGGCGCGGTTCAGGTCCACGAAGGATTGGTCGGGGTGCTGGTCGTGCAGCATTTTGCCCGCGTCCTGCTCCAGGTGCAGGCGTTCGATGCCCACCACAACGGTAGCGCCGTTCGGCATATCGAGGATGATTTCACCCTCGCCAACAATCGGGTCTTTGTATTGGCTGATCTGATAGCCCTGCGGCAGATCGGGGAAAAAATAGTTCTTCCGGTCGAACACAGACCGGTTGTTGATCTTCGCCTTGAGACCGAGGCCAGTTTTCACCGCCTGTTCCACACAGAAGCGGTTGATGACCGGCAGCATGCCCGGCATCGCGGCATCGACGAAACTGACATGGCTGTTCGGTTCCGCGCCGAATTCGGTGGACGTGCCGGAGAACAGCTTGGCTTTGGACAGAACCTGCGCATGGACTTCCATGCCGACGACGATCTCCCAATCGCCGGTTTCGCCTTTGATCGTTTTTTCTGCGTGCTGGCTCATGCAGCCCACCAATGCTGCGGTTTCGCGGTGAAATTCGCGGCGGTTTCGATGGAACGCCCGGCGCGCAGCACCGTCGCCTCATCGAACGCCTTGCCGATGATCTGAAGGCCGAGCGGCAGCCCGTCGGCGGTCAGCCCCGCCGGGACTGCCAGCCCCGGAAGACCCGCGAGGTTCACGGTCACCGTGAAAACGTCGTTCAGATACATCGAGATCGGATCATTGCTCTTTTCACCGATAGCGAATGCCGGACCCGGCGTCGCGGGTGTCAGCAGAACGTCGCACTGCTCCCAAGCCTGTTCGAAGTCGCGCAGGATCAACGTACGGATCTTCTGTGCGCGTGTGTAATAGGCGTCATAATAACCCGCCGAGAGAACGTAGGTGCCAATCAGAATCCGGCGGCGGACTTCGGCACCGAAGCCTTCCGCCCTGCTCTTTTCATAAAGATCGATCATATCGCGCACCGCTTCCTTCGTGCGATGACCGAAGCGAACGCCGTCGTAGCGCGCCAAATTGGACGATGCTTCCGCAGGCGCCACGATATAATAAGCGGGCAAGGCATATTTGGTGTGCGGCAGCGAGACTTCGACGATCTGTGCGCCCTGCGCCTTCAGCCAGTCCGTGCCCTTCTGCCAGAGCGTGTCGATCTCCGGCGGTGCGCCGTCAATGCGATATTCCTTCGGGATGCCGACGCGCAGGCCTTTCACGCCATTTTCCAGACCGGCTTCATAATCCGGCACTGGCGTATCGACGCTGGTGGAATCTTTCGGATCGACGCTCGCCATATGGCGCAGCAGGATCGCGGCATCGCGCACTGTGCGCGTCATCGGGCCCGCCTGATCGAGCGAGGAAGCGAATGCCACCGTGCCCCAGCGCGAGCAACGGCCATAGGTCGGCTTGAGGCCCACGGTGCCGGTAACGGCCGCAGGCTGACGAATTGAGCCGCCGGTGTCGGTGCCGGTTGCGCCCAAGCAAAGATTTGCTGCAACAGCGGACGCCGATCCGCCAGACGAACCGCCCGGCACCAGCGCCGCGTTGGAGTTTTTCGCACGCCAGGGAGACAGCACTGGCTTGTAATAAGACGTCTCGTTTGACGAACCCATGGCGAATTCGTCCATGTTCGTCTTGCCGAGCATCACCGCGCCCGCGTCCCACAAATTCTGTGTGACGGTGGATTCATAGGGCGGGATGAAGTTGTTCAGGATGTTGCTGCCCGCGGTCGTCTTCACGCCCTTGGTGCAGAACAGATCCTTGATCGCCAGCGGCAGGCCTTCCAGCGGACGCGCTTCGCCCTTCGCGATGCGGGTATCGGAAGCAGCCGCCATCTCCAGCGCCTTCTCCGGAGTCTCGGTCACGAAGGCATTGAGCGGCTTCGCATCGGCGACGGCTTTGGAGAACGCCTTCGTCAATTCGGTGGATGAGATTTTCCTGCCCAAAACCGCGTCGCGCGCTTCGGCCAGGGTGAAATCGGTGAGTTTCGAAGGGAGCGGCATTATTCCACCACCTTCGGCACGACGAAGAAATTGTCTTCGCTTACGGGCGCGTTCGCGGTCACGGCTTCGGCGATGTTGCCGTCCGTCACTACGTCCTCGCGCATCTTCAGCTTCTGCGCGACCACCGAGGTCATTGGCACCACACCCTCGACATTCACTTCCTGCAGTTGCTCGACCCAGGCCAGAATTCCGTTGAGTTCGCGCTCCATCGGCTCGACGCGGTCTTCTTCCAGCGCGATGCGGGCAAGCTTGGCGATACGGCGGACGGTGTCCTTGTCCACGGACATGGGCGGCTCTATGTGCTAGGAATCCAAGGCTTTGCTAGCAACCAGAACCGGGACTGGCAAGCAAATGTGGCCCAGAGGAGACGCATATTAGATGAGCCTTGGCATTACCGCCATCGATCATGTCCAGATTGCCACCCCAAAGGCGCTGGAAGCGGAAACCTTGCGCTTCTATAGGGAAATTCTGGACCTGACGGAAATCGCCAAACCTGCCGAATTGCAAGGCCGCGGTGGCGCCTGGTTTCAGACCGGCAATCTTCAGATGCACATCGGCGTGGACCCCGAAGGCGGCGGCCCAAAGAGCAAGCGCCATGTCTGTTTTCTGGTCTCCGATCTGCCCAAGGCGAAGGCACAGATTCAGGCTGCGGAGATCGCCATAGAAGAAGAGAGCGTGACGGAAGGCCTATCCCGCTTCTTCATCCGCGACCCCGCCGGCAACCGCATCGAGATCGGGCACCGCTGACTTGGCCATTGTCGACCTCGCCGCGTTGAAGCCAGCGCTCGCGCCCCGCGCGCGCCTCCTCGGCTTCGATCTCGGCGAGAAGACCATCGGCCTCGCCCTTTCCGACACCATGTTGACGGTGGCTACGCCGCTGGAGACGCTGAAGCGGGGCAAGTTCAGCGTTGATGCGGTTGCGATTGAGTCGTTTATCAATAAGCATGGCGTAGGGGGACTGGTGATCGGCCTGCCGCTGAATATGGACGGGACGGATGGCCCCTCCGCGCAATCCGCGCGCGCCTTCGGCCGCAATTTCGCTGCACGCTCGGTCCTACCCATCGTGTTCTGGGATGAACGCCTCTCCACCGCCGCCGTCACGCGCACGCTTCTGGAAGCGGACAGCTCGCGCAAACGCCGCAGCGAAGTTGTGGACAAGATGGCCGCCGCCTACATCCTGCAAGGCGCGCTCGACCGGCTGCGGATGATCGCATCATGAAAGCCTTCGACGGCGAGGCACCGGCTCGTTTCCTCTGGCTGCCGCCCATGCTGCGCCCACCTGGTGGCATGACGCGCACACAGGAGCGCACGTTTCTCCTCGTCGGCGCTGCTGCATTGTTCGCCGGTTTCGACCAGAACATCTACGGCTTCGCCCTGCCTCAGATTCAGGCATCGCTGCATATCCCGGAAAACCAGATCGGTTTGACTGTCACATGGCTCCGGCTTGCCACCTTCGCCGCTATGATCTTCGCGATGACCGCCGATATTGTGGGCCGCAGGCGTCTTCTGCTGATCACCATCTTCGGGCAGGGTCTGTTCACGCTGCTGACCGCTTTTGCGCAAACCTACCCGCAATTCGTATGGGCGCAGGTTCTCACCCGCGTCTTCGGTTATGCGGAGGAAATGCTCTGCTATGTTGTGATCATGGAGGAGATGGCGCCCAACATCCGCGGCTGGTCCACCGGCACATTGGCCGGCATCACATATACGGGCGCAGGCCTCGCAGCCCTTTGCTTTGCCGCCGTGAACATCCTGCCGGGGAAATGGCGCGCGCTCTATGTGATAGGCGGCATGACGATTCTCTTCGTCGCATTTCTCAGGCGCAGCCTTCCGGAGACCAAGCGCTTTGAAATCCGGCATGGCGAGGTGGAAAAACTCCATGCCCGCATCGGCGGCGCTTTCGATCTTTTCCGCCGCCTCGTGCAGGAATATCCCACGCGCATCCTGCTGATCCTGATCACGGTCGGTTCGTTTGGTTTCGCCATTGGCCCCTCAGCAGTGCTGGCTGCAACTTATCTGCAGAAGACGCTGGGCTATGCGCCGTGGCAGGCGACGGCATTGATGATTCCGGGCGGATTGGTGGCGCTCTGTCTCAACATCCTTATGGGCCGCATGAGCGATCGCGCCGGACGCAAGCGGGTGATGTTCACGATGATGCTCGTTTGCGGCGTCGCCTATGCCGGCTTCTACAGTGGCCTCAAAGGCGCGGCCGTTCCGCCACTCTGGATTCTGGCTTTTTTCGGATTCTTCACGGCAGACGCGCTGATGCGCGGCATGACCGTGGAAATCGTTCCGACTGCCTATCGCGCGACAGTGGGTGGGCTCTGCTATGCGGTCGAAATCCTGGCGGGCGGTGTCTCGCTGGGCCTCGAAGGCATCTGGTACGACCAATTCCACGCGCATGGCCCGGCCATTTCGCTGTCGTTGTTGGCTATCCCCATCTCTTTGATTGCGTTGCTCTTCCTCCCCGAGCCTTCGGGCCGCACATTGGAGGAAATTAGCCACGCTTAGGCCGGGCGCTTGCCCTGCCCGCCTGTCACACCTATAAGGCCCGCTTTAATGACCTCGGCCGCACCAGCGCCCATTCTCCAGTCAAGCCATCTGCTTGGGATCGAAGGCCTTTCGGCTTCCGAAATCACCGGCCTGCTCGACCTGGCCGAAGATTATGTGAAGCTGAACCGCGCCGCCGACAAAAAGGCCGCCACATTGCGCGGCCGCACGCAGATCAACCTCTTCTTCGAGAACTCCACCCGCACGCAAAGCTCCTTCGAGCTGGCGGGCAAGCGGCTGGGTGCGGATGTGCTCAACATGGCGGTGAAAAACTCCTCTGTTGCCAAGGGTGAGACGCTGCTCGATACCGCGGCAACGCTGAACGCCATGCGGCCGGACCTGCTCATTGTGCGCCATCAGGACAGCGGCGCGGTGGAGCTTCTGTCACGCAAGGTCGATTGCTGTGTCGTGAACGCAGGTGACGGCAGCCATGAGCATCCGACGCAGGCATTACTCGACGCGCTCACCATCCGCCGCCGTGGCCGCAGGTTCGAAGGGCTCATCGTCGCCATCTGCGGCGACATTGCGCACAGCCGTGTAGCGCGCTCCAACATCCATCTTCTCTCGCGCATGGGCGCGCGTGTGCGGCTGATCGCGCCGCGCACCTTGCTGCCCGCCGATGCCGACCGGTTAGGCTGCGAAATCTTCACAGACATGCGTGAAGGCCTGAAGGGCGTGGACATCGTGATGATGCTGCGCCTGCAACTGGAGCGCATGACCGGCGCGCTGGTGCCGTCTACACGCGAATATTTCCACTTCTATGGCCTGGATCGCGAAAAGCTGAAGCTCGCGAAGCCCGGCGCGCTCGTCATGCATCCCGGCCCCATGAACCGCGGCGTCGAGATCGACTCCGATGTGGCCGACGATCTGGAAGTCAGCGTCATCCAGGAGCAGGTGGAAAATGGCGTCGCCATCCGCATGGCGGTTCTCGACGCGCTGTCCCGCAACCTCGCGAAAGGAGGGCGTAACACATGACGAAACGCCTCGCCTTCCGCAACGCCCGCCTCATCGATCCGGCCACCGGCCTCGATACGCGCGGCGGCCTTCTGGTCGAGAACGGCAAGATCGCCGATGTCGGCGCCAAGCTCTTCAACACCGCCGATCCGCACGATCCCGAAGTGATCGATTGCAAAGGCCTCGTACTCGCGCCGGGCCTGATCGACATGCGCGTCTTCACCGGCGAGCCCGGCAGCGAGCATCGCGAAACCTTAGCCTCAGCCAGCGAAGCCGCGGCCGCAGGTGGCGTCACCACCATCGTCACCATGCCCAACACCGATCCGGTGATCGACGAAGCCGCGCTGGTGGATTTCATCAAGCGCCGCGCGGCCGCCACCGCCAAGGTGCGTGTTGCCCCGATGGCCGCCCTTACCCATGCGCTCGAAGGCCAGCGCATGACGGAGATTGGGCTCTTGCGTGAAGCCGGCGCTGTCGCTTTCACCGATGGCGACCGCTCGGTCGCCAACACGCGCGTCCTGCGCCGCGCCCTCGCCTATGCCGCGACGTATGGCGTGCTCGTGGCAGGCCACGCAGAAGATCCCGATCTCAGCAACGGCGCCTCCATGACCGAAGGCGAATTCGCCACGCGCCTTGGTATTCCAGGCACACCATCGGCCGCGGAAACGATCGTCGTGGAACGGGATCTTCGCCTCGTCGAATTGACCGGTGCGCGCTATCACTTCTCGCAGATTTCCTGCCGCGCGTCACTGGAAGCCATCATCGCCGCCAAGGCACGCGGGTTGCCCATCACCTGCGGTGTCTCCGCCCACCACCTCACGATGAACGAACTTGATGTCGGCTCCTATTTTACCTTCCGCAAGGTATCGCCGCCGCTGCGCACCGAAGCCGATCGCGCCGCGATGGTGGATGGGATCGCCGAAGGTCATATCGACGTAATCGTATCGTCTCATGATCCACAAGCCGCCGATACCAAGCGCCTCCCCTTCGCAGCCGCCGCATTCGGCGCTGTGGGGCTGGAGACACTTCTGCCCGCCGCGCTGACCGTGGTTCACAACGGGCACGCTTCGCTGATCGAGGTGCTTAAAGCGGTGACGTTCACACCCGCCCGTATCCTTGGCCTCGACGGCGGCAAATTGATGAAAGGCGCGCCAGCCGATCTGGTGCTGTTCGATCCGGAAGAGCCATTCATTGTCGATCCGGACAAGCTGCACAGCCGCGCGCGCAATACCGCATTCGAAGGCCGCAAGTTCCAGGGCCGCGCGCGCATGACGTTCGTCGGTGGCGAATGCGTGTTCGATCGCAGCAGGGAGAGGAAACATTGATGGTTGCCGGGACCGAAGCCGCCTACGCACTTGCCATCGGCTATCTTCTTGGCTCGATCCCGTTCGGTTTTATCTTTACGCGCATGTCCGGCGCGGGCGACATTCGCACGGTCGGCTCAGGCGCGACCGGCGCGACCAATGTTCTGCGCACCGGCAAATATGCAGCCGCCGCCGCCACACTGATATTCGACGCGGCCAAAGGCGCCGCCGCGGTCCTGATCGCTGGGCATTTCTGGGGCGAGATCGCTGCGGCGGTTGCAGCGGCCGGCGCGATCATTGGTCATCTCTTTCCCGTGTGGCTAGGCTTCAAGGGTGGCAAAGGCGTGGCGACATCGCTCGGCGTGCTGCTGACGCTCTATTGGCCAGTGGCTTTGGCTTCGCTCGCGACGTGGATCATCGTTGCGGCAATCTCCCGGATATCCTCTCTCTCCGCGCTTGTCGCTGCCATGGCCGCGCCGGTCTTCATGTTCTTGTGGGGGCAGAAGACATTCGCCGCCGCCACGCTGGCCATCGCCCTGCTCGTCCTCGTCGCGCATCGTGACAACATCAAGCGGCTGCTCGCGGGCACCGAGCCGCGCATCGGCAAGAGCAAGTAAGTGGCGCGCGCGCTGTCCGATGCGGAACGGCGCGCATGGCTAAGACTGGCGCGCACTCAGAACGTCGGCCCGGTCACATTCGCCAATCTCGTCGCACGGTATCCTGATCCTATCGAAGCGCTCGCCCAAGTACCGCGTCTTGCCAAACGCGGCGGTGGCCGTGATCTCCGCACTCCCACCGATGACGAAGCCCGCGAGGAACTGGATGCCCTCGCCAAGCTCGGCGGCCGTACGATCGCGTCCTGCGAGCCGGATTTCCCGCAAGGTCTTGCCGCGTTGGAAGCGCCGCCGCCCCTGATCAACGCACTGGGGTGCGCGCCGCTTCTGCGGCGCGATATGGTCGCTATCGTCGGCGCACGTAACGCCTCCGCATTGGGCCGCAAATTGGCGCAGACCATTGCGCACGACCTCGGCAATGCCAATCTGGTCATCGCCTCCGGCCTCGCGCGCGGCATTGATACCGCCGCGCATGAGGGGTCTCTTGCGACCGGAACCTGCGCAGTGGTCGCCGGCGGCGTTGACATCGTATATCCGCCAGAGAATCTGGCCCTTTATGAGCGCATCCGTGCCGAAGGCGTCATCGTTTCGGAAATGCCGCTTGGCCAGGCGCCGCAGGCGCGGCACTTCCCTCGGCGCAATCGCATCATCGCCGGTCTCGCGCGCGGCGTGATCGTCGTGGAAGCCGCAGAAGGCTCCGGTTCGCTCATCACCGCAAACTACGCGCTGGAGCAGAACCGCGAGATCTTTGCGGTGCCTGGCTCACCACTCGATCCGCGTGCAAAGGGAACCAATCGCCTCATCCGCGAAGGCGCCACGCTCACAGAATCCGTCAGCGATGTGCTCAATGTGTTGCGTCCCATCTTGGGCGGTGCGCTCCGCGAACCGGATTCCGAGATGCACAGCGATGGGATGCAAGTGACCGATGCGGACGTTGATCACATTCGCAGACATATCGCGCAGTTGCTCGGTCCTGCACCGGTCGATGTGGATGAACTTATCCGCCAGACCGGCACATCGGTGAGCGCCGTGGTTATCGCCCTTCTGGAACTGGAGCTGGC
>JAFECP010000002.1:30395-68740 GCA_018242105.1 Pseudomonadota bacterium | reverse complement strand
TTTATGTCCATCAAAGCCATTCCTCCATCTCCCTAGTTTTCGCCATTTATTTTAATATAATCAATTAGTTAGCAGGAATATCGTACGGTTCGGCTTGAATTTGGTGCCGTTTGGCCCATCTACAAAGCTTGCCCAGCAGCTTGGCGTGTCGTCTCTGCAAGGACGGCCCGATTCAATGGCCAATGGCGTTGCCAGCTTTCCTGCTCGGAAACAAAAAGGACAACTGTAAGTTTATAAATCGCCGTTTTTTTTGAAACTTATACCTTAAGAGTTGAATTTTACTGGCGAAGCCCGGTTGACACCTTCGCTTCCCTGCGGCCAGTGTCCGGCCCCATCGCGCACACGCTATTAATATATGTGTAACCACAGTGCGGTTGTCTGCGCACGGCCTGAGGAAGCGTCCCCACCCTATGAACGTCCTGGTTGTTGAGTCCCCCGGTAAGGTCAAGTCGATCAACAAGTACCTTGGCTCTGGCTACAAGGTGCTGGCGAGCTTCGGCCACATCCGTGACCTGCCCCCCAAGGACGGATCTGTGAAGCCGGACGACAACTTTGCCATGAGTTGGGAAGTCGATGCCAAGGCCCAGAAGCGCATCAAAGACATCGTCGATGCCGTTAAAGGCGCCGACAAGCTGATCCTCGCCACCGACCCGGACCGCGAGGGCGAAGCCATCTCCTGGCATGTTCTGGAAGTGCTCAAGCAAAAGAAGGCTCTGGGCAAGGACACCAAGGTCGAACGGGTGGCGTTCAACGCCATCACCAAATCCGCAGTGCTGGAAGCCATCCAGCGTCCACGCGAGATCAACGCCGAACTGGTGGATGCTTATCTCGCCCGCCGCGCGCTGGATTATCTGGTGGGCTTCACCCTCTCGCCGGTTCTCTGGCGAAAATTGCCAGGTTCCCGCTCGGCCGGCCGCGTACAATCGGTGGCACTGCGCCTTGTCGTCGAGCGCGAGCAGGAAATCGAAGCGTTCAATCCAGTCGAATACTGGTCCATCGACGCGGACGTCCGTGCGCCCGGCGGCAGCTTCAGCGCCCACCTGACGCATCTGGATGGCAAGAAGGTTGAAAAGCTCGGCATCAACAACGAAGCCGACGCCAAGCGCGCTGTCGATCTGATCAATGTGCAGAAATTCTCCATTGGTTCAGTGGAGAGCAAACCGGTCAAACGCAACCCGTCGCCGCCGTTCATCACCTCGTCGCTGCAGATGGAAGCTTCGCGCAAGCTTGGCTTCAACGCCAAGCACACCATGCGCATCGCGCAAGGCCTCTATGAAGGTGTGGACATCGGCGGCGAGACGGTCGGTCTTATCACCTATATGCGTACGGATGGCATCACCATGGCGCCAGAAGGCATTTCTGAAGCGCGCACGGTGATTGGCGGCAAATACGGCGCCAAATACGTACCATCCACGCCACGCGTCTATACCTCGAAGGCCAAGAACGCGCAGGAAGCGCATGAAGCCATTCGTCCCACCAGCTTCGAGCGCACGCCGGAGAAGATTGCCAGCGCGCTCGATGACGACCAGAAGAAGCTCTATGATTTAATCTGGAAGCGCGCCATCGCCAGCCAGATGGAAAGCGCCGAACTGGAACGCACCACGGTGGATGTCACCTCCTCCGACAGGCAGATCACACTGCGCGCCACCGGTTCAGTCACGCTATTCGATGGCTTCCTGACTGTCTATCAGGAAGGCAAGGATGACGAGACAGAAGAAGACGGTGCGCGCCTGCCGAAGGTTACTGTTGGCGAAAAAGCCGGCATCGAACAGGTGAAGCCGGAACAGCATTTCACCGAGCCGCCACCGCGCTATTCCGAAGCGAGCCTCGTGCGCAAACTGGAAGAACTGGGCATCGGGCGGCCTTCCACCTATGCGTCCATCCTTTCCACGCTGCGTGATCGCGGTTATGTGAAGCTGGATCGCAATCGCTTCTATCCGGACGACAAAGGGCGCATCGTCACCACCTTCCTGATGAATTATTTTGGCCGCTACGTCGAATATGGCTTCACAGCCGATCTTGAAGAGAAGCTGGACGAAGTTTCCGCCGGCGAGATGGATTGGAAGAAGCTGCTCTCCGATTTCTGGCGCGACTTCTCCGCCGCTATCGGTGAGACGAAAGATCTGCGCATCACTCATGTGATCGACCATCTGAACGAGGTGATGGGTAAACACATCTTTCCGCCCAATGCCGATGGCAGCGATCCGCACAAATGCCCCACCTGCGGCACGGGCGATCTCAGCCTGAAGCTGGGCCGCTTTGGCGCTTTCGTGGGTTGCTCGAACTATCCGGAATGCCGCTACACGCGCCGTCTTGGCCAAAGCGCGGCAGAGGCTGCAGCAGCGCAGCCGCGCGTACTGGGCCACGATCCGGAAACTGGCGAAGACATCGAGTTGAAGAGCGGCCGCTTCGGGCCTTACATCCAGCGCGGCTCGGGCGATGACATCAAGCGCGCCGGTATTCCCAAGGGTACGGAGCTTACAGACGTCAATCTCGAACTTGCGCTGAAGCTTCTGTCGCTGCCGCGCGAAATCGGCAGGCATCCGGAAGATGGTGAGCCGATCACAACCAATTTCGGCCGCTTTGGGCCTTACGTTGCCCACAACGGTGCTTATGCTTCGCTCGATAACCCGGAAGAGGTGTTCACGCTCGGCATCAACCGCGCCGTCGCGCTTCTCGCAGAAAAGAAGGCGAAGGCCCGCCCGCGCGGCGCGCCGGAAGCGCTGAAAGAACTAGGCAAAGCCACTGATGGCGAAAGCGTGATCAAGGTGATGAAAGGCCGTTACGGGCCCTACGTCACCGATGGCTTGACCAATGCCACCATCCCGAAGGATCAAGATCCGAACAGTGTTACGTTGGAACAGGCGCAAGCGCTGATCGCAGAACGCGAAGCCAAGGGCGGCGGCAAAAAGAAGAAGAAAGCACCGAAGAAAGCTGCAACGCCAAAGAAGGCGAAGACCGAAAAGCCGGCTGCCGAGGCGAAGGCCAAGTCTGCGAAAGCCAAAGCAAAGCCGAAGACCAAGAAGGCGGCATCGAAGAAGCCCGAACCGGAAGAAGTCGAAGGCTGAATTGAAGAAGAAAAAGCATTCCGGCCGTTCCGAAATTCCGCTCGATAAAGCGCGCGTCCTCGAAGCCCTCGCAGAGAATCCTCAATCCACCAAACGCGATATTGCCCACGTCCTGGGCGTGAAGGGCAATGCGCGCATCCATTTGAAGAAGATATTGAAAGAACTCGAATCCGAGGGCGCGCTGAAGCGCGGCCCTCACCGTACATTTGAAAAGCCCGGCACATTGCCGGATATCGCCGTTCTCGAAATCACCGGACAGGATGCCGATGGCGAATTGCTCGCCCGGCCGCAACGCTGGGAAAGCGGCGCACAACCACCAAAGATCATCGTGTTGCCCGGCCGCGACGACGACCGTGGCGGCGTGATGGGTGCGGGAGAACGAATCCTCGCGCGCCTCTCGGAAACCCGCGACGGCTATGAAGCGAAGATCATCAAACGCCTTGGCGCCAGCGCCCACAAAGTGCTGGGCGTCTATCGCGAGGGCGAGCGCGGCGGCCGCGTCGTGCCGGTCGATCGCAAGACCCGCAACGAATTCATCATCGATCCGCGCGATCGCGGCGGCGCAAAGCCGAACGAGCTTGTGCTGTGCGAGCCGCTGACGGGCCGCGCCACCGGCATCCTGCGCGCCAAGGTGATTGAGCGCCTCGGCAATATGGACGATCCCAAATCCATCAGCCTCATCGCTATCCATGCGCATGGCATACCAACCGAATTTCCCAGGGAAGTGCTCGACGAAGCCGAACGCGCCAAGCCTGCCGATCCCGGCGGCCGTACGGATCTGCGGAAATTTCCGCTCATCACTATCGACCCGGAAGACGCGCGCGATCATGACGACGCCGTGTGGGCGGGGCCGGACGAAGATCCCGGCAATAAGGGCGGCCATGTCGTCATCGTTGCCATTGCCGACGTGGCGCATTATGTGACGCCCGGCTCAGCACTGGATCGCGAGGCATTCAAGCGCGGTAATTCAGTTTATTTCCCGGATCGCGTCGTGCCCATGTTGCCGGAACGGCTCTCCGCCGGCCTGTGCTCGCTGATGGAGAACGAAGACCGCCCCTGCCTTGCCGTGCGCATGATCTTCGATCAGCATGGCAACAAGAAGCGCCACGAATTTCTGCGCGCCATCATGCGCTCCGCCGCGAGCCTCACCTATCGGCAAGCGCAGGACGCATTCGACGGCAAGGTCTCTTCGCCGCTTGCGCAGAACGTTCTCAAACCGCTGTGGAATGCTTATCTGGCGCTGGCACAGGCGCGCGACAAGCGTGATCCACTTAACCTCGACCTGCCCGAACGGCGCATCAAGATCGGCGTGGACGGAAAGATCGAATCCATCGCCTATCGCGAACGGCTGGAATCCATGCGTCTCATCGAAGAGATGATGATCATGGCCAATGTCTGCGCCGCCGAGAGCCTGGAAAAGGCACGAACACCACTGATCTACCGAATCCATGAAGCGCCTTCGAAAGAGAAGCTGTTCTCCTTCTCCGACTACCTGCGCACCATCGGCATGAATTTCGCCAAAGGTCAGGTGATCAAGCCCGGTGTGTTCAACCGGGTGCTGGCGCAAGCCAAGGACGGCCCGAACACTGAGGTGATGAATGACATCGTGCTGCGTACCCAGATGCAGGCAATCTATTCTCCGGAAAACAAAGGCCATTTCGGCCTGCACCTGTCCCACTACGCACATTTCACCTCGCCGATCCGCCGTTATGCAGACCTCATCGTGCATCGCGCGCTGATCCGTGGACTACGGCTGGGCGATAGCGGATTGGGCGACAAGGAAATGAACCGGCTGGGCGAAATCTCCGACCACATCTCGGTCACCGAGCGCCGCGCCATGGCGGCGGAACGCGACAGTACCGATCGTTATGTTGCGGCCTATATGGAAGATCGCATAGGCGCAACCTTTACCGCGCGCGTCACCGGTGTCACGCGCTTCGGCCTCTTCGTCCGTATCCCTGACAGCGGCGCAGAAGGGTTGATCCCGGCACGCTCACTGGGATTCGAATATTTCCGCCACGACGAACGCAAACACGCGCTGATCGGGGAGCGCAGCGGCACCACCTACAAGATGGGCGACAATCTCACCGTGCGGTTGATGGAGGCTGCCCCGCTGACAGGAGGGCTGCGATTCGAAATCGCCGAAGCTAACGCAGCGCCCAAGCGGTCTTCCGGCAACAAGCCGAGGTTCAACTTGCGGAAGACGCGCAAACACCGCTAACAGAGTTCATGGTCACCAAGCCCGCGCCGTTCGATAAGGACGAAGTCGTCACTCCCAATCGTCTCCGTCCGAAGGACGCGGCAACGCTGGTGCTGGTGCGCCGCGAAAGGGATGGCCCGCGTGTGCTGATGGGTCAGCGCCATGGCAACATGGCATTCATGGCGAACAAATATGTGTTCCCCGGGGGCCGCGTCGACCCCGGCGACCAGCGCATTCTCCTCGGCGGCGATCTACGCGCGCACGTCGCCGACCGCCTGACCAAAAGCGCCAATGCCAGCCGCGCGCGGGGCTTCGCTCTGGCGGCCATCCGCGAAACCTTCGAGGAAGCAGGAATCCTCATCGGCGAACGCACGGACAAACTTCCGCGCACCCGCGCGCCAGCGTGGCGAAAGTTTTTCGAACACGGCATCGCGCCGCGTCTGGATGTACTGGAATTTATAGCCCGCGCCATCACGCCGCCCAATCGCACCCGCCGTTTCGACGCACGTTTCTTCATGGCGGACGCCGATGCCATCGCGCATACGCTGGACGCACGCGAGAACGACGAGCTTCTGACACCCTGCTGGCTGACCTTGGCCGAAGCGCGCGCGCTCGACCTGCCGTCCATCACCCGCGTGGTGCTGGATGAAGTGGAAGCCCGCCTCGCGGACGGCACGGATGCGAGCCGTCCAGTGCCATTTTTCCGTTTTCAGCGCGGAAAATCGCAAGTGGATTTTATCTAGGCCGATAGCTTCGCGCGAACTTTCCAGAAACGAATGGCGCGCTGCGCAGCTCCGAGTGGCACACCGTTATAAACCTCGCCGAATTCCTTCACGCGCCCCATGGGCGCATCCTTGCCGATGATGAGCATCGCCAATGTCACGAACAGAGCGCGGTCGAAACCGGCGGCCCGGCAGAGCATCGCCAGGGCATCCAGATCGGCGTCAACAACAAGCCGGTCCACCAGTTCATAGTTGATGTCGGTGAGCCTGGCGAAAGCAAATATGAACGCCGTGCGTTTCGCCGGCCCCTGCCGCAACAGGGAAATGAGCGCCGGCGGCAACAATGTGCCGTGCTGCGCCATTCCTTCAACTTCTCGGCGGGCTGCGTCAAAATCGTCAGGCAATGCGCCATAAGCCTTAGAAACACGGTTTCGGCTGCGCTCGAATGCAGCCTCAAGCTCGGATGGCAGAACGCCCTGATACCTGCTCAGTATCTCCCGGCGCAGGTTCGCTTCCACCTTCAGATAAATATCGCTCAGAAGATGTAGCGGCACGTTTTCGCGGCGCACTAGCGGCGCCTGCAACGTGGTGCTGGTTTCCGCGCGCTCAGCCACACGTTCGTAAGTCGCCTCGCTGATCCGGGCTGTGGGATTTTCCAGCAGCGAAACGACGACCCTGTCCTCGCCGCGTTCGACCAGTGCGCTCGACACCGTCTCGCCGATATCGTCACGGCGCGTCACCGCCATCATGTGGTCGGACGATTTATGCGCGATCACATCGAGCAAGTCGTTCTGGGTGAGCGCCCGGGAATGTTCGAGAACCGGCCGCGCAATCTCGATGTCGTCCATCGCCAGCTTGCGCGCCGTTCGCGTGAAGGGAATAGGCGCCGCCGAAATCTTGCGCGATAGCTCGGCGCGAACTTCCGTGGAAAGGTCGGATGCGACACTCTGCACGACCTCATCGAGCGCTGCCATGTCCGCGGGCGACATGGCACGGCCTTCGGCGAGGAACACGTCTGTCGCTTGCCGTAGCAATTCCCGGCGTTTGTCGCTGGAGATCTCCTCGGCGAAGTCCTTCAGCAGTGCAAAATTGGAAGAAGCTCCCAAGGCTGGCCGCCCATACGCTGAATTTCCCGGAGGTTTTCATAGTCCGCGCGATTTAAGAAATTCCACGCGCAATACTTCAAGTTGCATCTATTGTGCGGGCCTATCCGGTTGGCGGGTTGGGAAAGAGGGGGATTCTTTTTATAATACAAAGGCTTGATCGACGCACCGCAGGCCTTGACTTGAGGCTGCCGATGGCTAGGTTACCGGCCCTTCGGCGCATCAGATTCAAGGACACTCGTTATGGCGAAGCCAACCACCGCAAAAATCCGCCTCAACAGCTCGGGCGGCAGCGGCTTCTTTTACGTCACGAAGAAGAACACGCGCACCATGACCGAGAAGTTCAAGATCAAGAAATACGACCCGGTCCTGCGCAAACATGTCGAATTCAACGAAGGCAAGATCAAGTAATCTGTCTTTCGTCGCGAAATTCGGACCCCGCCCGGCTTTGCCGCGGCGGGGTTTCCATTTCACGCGGCCTATTTCGCCCTACCCGCTTCCACACGCCGGATGAAAGGCACAATGAGATCCTGCAGGATCGGGATAACTTCCAACGGGAGGTCGTGCCCCCAACCTTCGATCTCATGATGCTCGGCGTCAGGGATGCATTGCGCCGTATGCCGTCCAGCGGCAGGCGGGATGAGCGTGTCCGATGAGCCGTGCAAAACCAGCGATGGCGCCTGGAGCGATTTCAGCCGCTCCGTCCGCGGCGGGCTGGCCATGATCGCCGACCACTGGCGCAACGTTCCTTCCGGATAGAACGACCGGTCGTAGGACTGCCCGATCAGTTCGGCCAACCGCTTCTCGTCGAACGGCCATTTGGTCGAGGCATAGGCCCGCCGCCCTTTCAATGAATGGGCGATGACGGTGGATCGTTCGTTGTTCTCCGGCCGCGCCATCAGCGCTGCCTGCGCTTCCGGGGCAGAGCGCGGCAGTGAAGGGTCTGAGGTCGTGGAAAAGATGGAAATCAGCGAGCGCGCCTTCTTGGGATGATCGAGCGCTACAAGCTGCGCGATCATCCCGCCCATACTGGCGCCCGCGATATGAGCGCTCTCAATGCCCAGCTCTTCCAAAAGCCCCGCGGCATCGCCCGCCATATCCGCCAAAGTATAGGGAACATCCGGTCTGCGGCCGGCTTTCAGCGCCTCGATGATGTTCTCGGTTTTCGGGAAAACCCCATCCCATTTCTGCGTGAGCCCGACATCGCGATTGTCGAAACGGATCACACGCAACCCGGAACCGGCCAGCATGTTGAAGAACTCAATGGGCCAGCTCGTCATCTGCGAGCCGAAGCCCTGGATCATCAGCAGCGGCGTGCCATCTTTCGGGCCTGCCTCGTCATATTCGATCTCAATGCCGTTCGCGCGGATTTTCATGCGGCTTTCACCTTCTCGACGCCCTGCACAAAGTCGCCGATCAATCTGAGATAGACCGGCACCAACGCGTTTGTGAAGTCATGCGCCATGCCGGGGACCAGGTGTAGCTTCGCACCGGGAATGGAGCCTGCGGTGTCCTTGCCGCCTTCCATTGGCACCAGCGGGTCGGCTTCGCCATGGATTACCTGTGCGGGCGCTCTCACATTCTTCAGGATGTCATTGCGCGGCGGCGAGGCCATGATCGCAAGAAGCTGGCGGCCGATACCAGCAGGATCATAGGGCGAACGGTCAACCGCGGCTACCACAGTCGCACGCAGTTCTTCGTCCGTTGCCGCGAAGCGCGGACTGCCAATCACGCGCCAGGTTTTCATGCCCTGCGCAATGCGGTCTTCGCGGCTGTCGCTGGCGGGCGGCGTGGTCAAGGCTGCCATCGCCTCCGGCTTGGCCTGCGGAAGATCGCGGCGGCCGGTGGTGGACATGATCGAGGTCAAGCTGATGGTGTGCTCGGGATATTTTGCGGCCACGATCTGCGCGATCATGCCGCCCATGGACGCACCCACAATGTGCGCGTGCTGGATTCCCAGCGCGTCGAGCAGGCCGACGGTGTCTTTTGCCATGTCGTCCAGCAGATAGGGCGCATCGACCGGCTGTCCACTCATCGCCTTCATCATCGCCTCGCCAATATTGGGTGCGCCGAACTGGGAAAGGTGGCTGGATAGTCCAATGTCGCGATTATCGAAGCGGATCACCCGGAAGCCCTTGGCCGCCAACCCTTTGCACAGCGCCGTTGGCCACATCGTCATTTGGGCGGAAAAGCCCATGATCAACAGAAGCGCCGGATCGCTCGCCCGCCCGAAGCTTTCATATTCGATATTGATTCCGTTGGCTTTGACCTGCGGCATTGCCCGCCCCCCAGTTTTGTTGTCTGTAGGCAAGCCTAGCAGAGCTTCCGTGCCGTCCACCAAGCCCAAATGCGCCGAGATTTGAACTCCCTTTCCAACGAGGTTTTCGACCTGCTGGTCATCGGCGGCGGGATCACAGGCGCTTGCGTGGCGCGCGATGCCAGCCTGCGCGGGCTCAAAGTCGCGCTGATCGAAAAGAACGATTTCGCTCATGCCACCAGCGCCCACAATTCCAAGCTCATCCATGGCGGGTTGCGCTATCTGCGCAATTTCGAACTTGGACTGGTGCGCGAGTCCCTGCGCGAACGGCGCATCTGGCAGCGCACCGCGCCGCATCTGGTGCAGCCGCTGCCCTTCCTCATTCCACTCCACAGTGCCGGTTTCAAAGGCCGCACGACGCTTACCGCAGGCCTCACGCTTTACGATCTGCTGTCTTACGACCGCAGTTGGCTGGACGACCCGGATCAGCGCCTGCCAGGCCATTCCTTTTTGAATGCAAAAGATGCGACGGCTCGCGAACCGTCTCTCGCGGGACCGGGCCTTGAAGGTGCCTTCCTATACTACGATGCACAAATGTACGCGCCAGAGCGGCTGGCGTTCGAGTGCATCCTCGACGCTGTCGCGCATGGCGGGGCCGCGGCGAACCATGTCGCCGCGGATGGACTCCTGATCCGTAATGGCGCGGTCGAAGGCGCCAAGGCGCACGACCTTCCCGGTGATGCCAATTTCGACATCCGCGCGAAGACGACATTGCTCGCAGCCGGCCCTTGGGCCGACATCTTCCTTGCACAGGCGCTGGGCAAGCCGGCGACGCATAAGCTTTTGCGCGCCAAAGGCATTCATCTGCTTGTTCCATCGATGACAAAGCAGGACGCGCTTACAGTCGCGGCAGGCGGTGGGCACTTCTTCGTGCTGCCATGGCGCGGCCATTCGCTGCTCGGCACGACGGACACAGCGTTCCGCAGCAAGCCGGACGATGTGGGCGTGACGGAATCCGACATTGATGATTTCCTCGCCTTCATCAATGCCAACTTGCCCTCCGCGCAACTGTCGCGCGCGAAAGTGCAACACTGGTACGCAGGCTTGCGACCGCTTGTGGATGATGGCTCAGGCGATACCTATGACGCCAGCCGCCGCGCCGAACTCGTCGATCATTCGAAAGACGATGGCCTGAACGGCCTGTTCTCGGCCATCGGCGGCAAATGGACGACATCGCGCGACCTTGCACAGAAGGCCGTCGATACGCTTGTCGAAAAGCTCGGCGTCAAAACCAAACCCTGTTCCACGCAGACATCGCCTATGCCAAGCGGCAATATCCCGCGTTTCGCCGTCTTCAAGAAGCAGATGGAAGCCGAACACGATCCGGTGCCAAATATCGATCATCTGGCGCGGTTATATGGCACACGCTCGCGCGAGGTTCTTGCCATCGGCGGCGGCCGGCCGGATCTGCGCGAAGCGCTGTCCGAATCCGGCGACATTGGCGCGCAAGTCCTGTTCGCCGTCCGGGAAGAAGCCGCGCTCACCCTCGACGACGTCGTCATGCGGCGCACGGGCATCGGCCAGCTCGGCAATCCGGGCGATGCCAGGCTCGCACGCGTTGCGGAACTCATGGCCTCCGAACTCGGCTGGGATGACGCGCGAAAGAAAAGCGAACTCACAAAGGTGCAGCGCAATTTCCAACTCACCACGGCTCCTCAATGAGCGCTTTCGTTGTCGTCAACCCGCGATCCGGCGGCGGACGCACGCGGCGCGAATGGCCAGCTATCGAGCGGGCCTTGCGCGACGCCTATCCGAACATGTCCGTTGTCATGACACGGCGGCGCGGCGAAGCAACGGCGCGGGTGCGCGAAGCCTTGCTTGAAGGCTGTTCCGAAATCGTTGCGGTCGGAGGCGACGGCACGATAAACGAAGCGGTCAACGGCTTTTTTGTCGAAAGCGGTCCGATCTCGCCCGACGCCGTGTTCGCCTTCGTGACCAGCGGCACCGGGGGCGATTTCCGCAAGACCTTCGGAATCGCGCCAGGTCACAGTGCCGCCATCGCGAGGTTGAAAAACGCAAAGACGCGCATGATCGACGTCGGCCGGGTCTCTTGCCTGTCGCGCAAGGGCGAGCCGGTGGTGCGCTACTTCATCAACATCGCATCTTTCGGCATGTCGGGGTTGATTGTGGATTCGGTGAACCGCGCCCGCATCGCCAAGCTGTTCGGCGGGCAGTTCGCATTTGCGTTCCACAGCTTGTTCGGCTTGCTGCGCTATCGCGAGCGTGCCGTGCGCATCCGGGTGGATGGAGCGTTCGATGAGATCACGAGCATATCTACCGTCGCTGTCGCCAACGGTCTTTATTTCGGCGGCGGCATGAAGGTCGCGCCCAACGCACGGCCCGACGACGGTGTTTTTGACGTCATCGTGATGGGTGGCAGCCCCAAAAGCCGCGCGGCGGCGAACATGAAGCTTATCTATACGGGCGAGCACTTGAACAACCCTGCGGTGCGGGCCTTGCGTGGCGCTCGCGTGGTTGCCGTGCCGGTAGCCGAGACGGGCGGACATCCCGTTCTTGTGGAGGTGGACGGTGAAAGCGCAGGCCGTTTACCAGCAACATTGGAAATCCTGCCCCGCGCGCTCAATTTACGATGCTGATCTGCTAGCGTGGCCCCATGAGCATCGATCGCAAAAAGATTAGCTGGAACGGCTGGGGCTGGACCGCCCACAAGGATGATGTCGCCGCCAACGAGGCGGCATGGTCCTGGCTGGCCGATGAGCTTGGCATGCCCAGCCTTCTGGCCACACCGGCGCGCCCTCTCGACGACATCGCGCTTGCCCCATCACGACTCAGTCCGTCTGAACGCGCGCATTTCGCGCAAATACTCGGCGAAGATCGCGTGCGCGACGATCATTTCGAGCGCGCTTTCCACGCACGCGGCCGCTCCTATCACGATCTTCTGCATCTGCGCGCCGGCAATCTTTCAACCGCGCCGGACGCTGTCCTCTATCCGCGCGGCACGGAAGAGGTTCTGTCAGTCCTGTCCTTCGCCTCGGACAACGGAATCGCCATCGTCCCCTTCGGTGGCGGCACAAGCGTGGTGGGCAGCGTCACGGGCACGGCGGAGGATTTCAAAGCCGCCGTCTCGCTGGATATGTCCGGCACGGATCGCCTGATCGGCATCGACGGCAAGTCCGAAACGGCAACCGCAGAAGCGGGCATTTATGGCCCCACACTCGACAAGGCATTGCGCGCGCAAAACGTGGTGCTCGGCCATTATCCGCAAAGCTTCGAATTCTCCACGCTCGGCGGCTGGATCGCGCATCGTGGTGCGGGGCAGCAATCCAGCCGCTATGGCCGGGCGAACGACTGGCTGGTATCCGCCAAGCTTGCCACGCCGCGCGGCTTGCTCGTTACGGAAGATTTCCCGGCCTCATCCGCCGGTCCACGCCTGACCGATCTGATACTCGGCTCGGAAGGCGCGTTCGGCGTGATCACCGAAGCGACGGTGCATGTTCAACCCGCCCCCGAAGCGAGCGTCTATACCGGCTTCCTCTTCCACGATTTCGCCAATGGCGCTGCCGCGATCCGCAAAGCGGTACAGGAAGGCGTGCCCGCCGCGATGCTGCGCCTATCCGATGCGGAAGAGACTCGCTTTTACCGAGCCTATGGCGCTGCCGGAAAGCGAAAGAGCTTCGGTAGCCGTATTGCAGACGCTATATTGCACTACCGCAAATTCGGCGACACGGCCGTCGCGATGATAGCCGGGTTTGAAGGTGATGCGGCTACGGTCGAACGCTCGCGCAAACGCTTCAGCGAAATCGCCAAACAGTTCGGCGCGATGGCGATCGGCGACAGCGCCGGCAAGCGCTGGCATCAAGGCCGCTTTCACGGCCCCTATTTGCGCGAACCGATGATGGATCGCGGCCTTGGCGTGGATACACTGGAAACCGCGACAAGCTGGTCGAAAATCGATGCACTCTATGCCGCCGTAAAAAGCGCATTGGAAAACACGATCCGTGAAACTGCCCCGCGTCCCGGCGCGCGCGGCATTGTCGCTTGTCATATCAGCCATTCTTACCCAAATGGCGCGAGTCTCTATTTCACTTACATCTTCCCACGCGCGCTGGACGGCGACGTTGCGCAATGGCTGGCGATCAAGCGAGCAGCAACCGATGCTATTGTCGCGCATGGCGGCACCATCAGCCATCACCATGGCGTGGGCGAGGATCATCTGCCCTGGATCGTTCAGGAAAAAGGCGCACTTGGTGTAGATGTGCTGCGCGCGATCAAGACGGCACTTGATCCGAAAGGCATTCTCAATCCGGGCAAGCTTATCCCTAGCTGAGCGCGGTTTTCAGCGCCTTCGCGGCAGAGTTCAACGCATCGGCTGCCTGCGGTAAAACTGCTTGCAGATAGATGAAGTCATGCACCATATCGGAATAATCTGCGACGGTCACAGGCACACCGGCCGCGCGCAGCCTTTCGGCATATTGCAGACCTTCATCATGCAGTGGATCGAACCCTGCAAGCATAACATAGGCGGGCGGTAAGCCCGATACATCAGCCGCCGCGAGCGGCGAGATGCGCGGATCTTTCCTGTCAGCGCCGGCTGGCAGATAGTTCGCGTAGAACCAGTCCAGCGTTTTGCGTTCCAGGAAATAGCCTTCCGCATATTCGCGCAGCGAAGCGGTCTCATTGCCGATCTGGGTCACTGGGAAGAATAGAAGCTGGAAGGCCAGCTTGGGACCGCCTTTCGCTTTCGCGGCCTGCGTTACCACTGCCGCGAGCGCACCGCCCGCGGAGTCGCCGCCAACTGCAAGCCGGTTCGCGTCCACGCCAAGTTGCGCGGCGTTCTTTTCGATCCATTCAACAGCGGCAACGGCCTCATCGACAGGGCCGGGAAATTTGCTCTCAGGCGACAGACAGTAATCCACAGAGATCACACGGCATGCTGAACCGTTCGCGATCATGCGGCACAATCCATCATGCGTATCGACACTGCCGATCACCCAGCCGCCGCCATGGAAGAATACGAGGGTCGGCATCGGTTCGCCTCCCGACGCCACCGCAGCATAGCTGCGCGCAGTGATTTCTCCATTCGCGGTGGGAATGATGACATTAGCGACCCTGCCGATGGGGATGTCTTTCGGCCCAGCGAGCTGCATAAGCCCTGCAAATGCTTCGCGTGCCTCACTGGGGTGCATCTCCCATGTCTTTGGGCCACCCATGGAAGCAACCTGATCGAGAAAGGCTTTCAGAACGGGATCGAGAGGCATCTGCTGTCCGTAAAAAGATCAGCAAGTTTGCGCAGGCCAGCCGCCGCCGCGCAAGACATGGAAAAACAGCGCAAAATCAGTGAATAATGACCGGGCGATCGGGATCAACCCGCTGGGCGACGATATCGTCAAGCAGAATCGAGAGCGCGAACCAGAACTGCGCGCGCTCACCCTCGCCTTCGCATTCCAGAGTCACGACGGCGCGGCGCGCGTAATCCACCGCATCCGATCCATGCTCGGATGCAAGTTCGGCGGCCAATTGGCAAAGATCGCCCGTTCTCATGACGCCAGCTTAGACAGGCCAAGGTAAGCAATGCCTTAAGGCGGCATTCACTTGCGCGACAGGTAATCCTGTTCTTCCGCCGTAGAAGTCCGGCCCAGCGCCTTGTTACGGCTGGGAAAACGTCCAAAGCGTGCAATTTCGGCGCGATGCGAGAGTGCGTAGGGATATGTGTAGTGATCCTTGCCCAACCGCCCGCCAAACAGGGCCACGGACCGGTCCTGATCGGCCAAGGTCTCCGAATGCTCAAACGGCAGATAAAAGAACTGCCGCAATGGCGGCTCGATCTGCAGGTCGAGACCTTGCGCGACGGCACGATCGGCCACGCTACGGGCCTGCGCATCGCTGGCGAACGCGTCGGCCTTTCCGCGAAACATGTTGCGCGGAAACTGATCGAGCACGATCAGAAGCGCCAAAGCCCCTTCGGCGGTATCCATCCAGGTTGATAGCGTTCCCGCGCGCGCCTCGTACCACAGGCTTTCGTAATTCTTGCGGATGAGATCGTCGAGCGCAGGTTCGGCGATGTACCATCGCTTCTCGCCTACGACCTCCACCCAGAAATCGACAATCTCGTGCGGCACGATGCTCACGGGATTTCGATCGCCTCGGGCGGTGGCGGGTTCTGGTAAAGCTTGGCGACCAGATCGGCGCGGCGATCCATCGTCGCGCGCTGGTTCACATAGCCCTTGTCGGTGATCTCATGCCCATCGACCGAAGGCGGCTCGGTCATCAGGATCACGCGCTTGATCCGGCCCGAAGACCCGCCGCAATCTTTATTATGCGCTGCGAAATGCTTCTGCACGAATTCGCGCACCTTCGGCGCCGCAACGATGGCGTCCGGGCCGGACAGCGACGCATCTCCGGCGATCTCTTTCGCCACCGAAATGATCGGCCACGCAAGGATGCCGACGAACGGCTTGTCCTGTCCGCACACGATACAGTCCTGAATCAACGGCGACGCGGCGCCGACCGCCTGCGCGCGCAGCGTGCCGACCGAAACCCATGTGCCGCTATCGAGCTTGAAGTCCTCCGTCACGCGGCCATCGAAGACGAGGCCTTGCGCGGGATCGTTCTCGTCCAGGAACTTAGCGGCATCGCCAAGGCTGTAATAACCCTCTTCGTCGAACACTTTGGCCGTGAGATCGGGACGGTTGTGATAGCCTGGCGTCACTGTCGGGCCTTTCACACGCACTTCGTATTTCTGGCCGTTCGGCACCAGCTTCAGCGTAATGCCCGGCAGCGGCAGGCCGATGAGGCCTACCCGTTCGGTAAGCCAGTGCACTACGGTCACACCCTGCGTTTCCGTTGCGCCATACATGGTGGTGAGCGGAATGCGCATGCCGGTGGACGCGATCGACAGCGATTGGATGCGCTCATAGATGTCCTGGCTCAATGTTGCCCCGCCGTAGCCGACGTAACGCATCTTCTTGAAGAAATTGTCGCGTAACTCCGGATCGCGCTCCATCGCATCGGCCAGCCAACCGAACGCAATCGGCGCGGAGCCGAACACCAGAGGCGAGATTTCGCGCAAATTGCGGATCGTCTCGTCGAACATGCCGGGGATCGGCTTCCCCATATCCAAATGCACCGTACCGCCGGCATTGATGTTGCCGTTGAAGCCGATATTGCCGGCGGAGATATGGTTCCACGGCATCCATTCGAGACTCTGCGGAATCTCATTCGGGTCGGGATCTTCGACGCGCAAGCCTTCACTGGCCGCAATCGTCGCGCACATCATGCCATGCGTCTGGATCACACCCTTGGGCATGCCAGTGGAGCCGGAGGTGAAGAGATATTTCGCTACTGTGTCGTGGTTCACCTTATCGACCGATGCGGCAACATCGTTCGACACATTCGTTTTGGTCAGATCATCATAGGCTGTGGTTTGGCGATCCGGAATCGGCGTGACGGTCACGACATCCACACCGTCCAGCGGCAGCGCCGCCAAAGCACGAGCATACATTGGCCCCTGCTCCGCGAAGATCATCTTCGGCTTTGTGATCTCGAAGACATGCTTCAGCTTGGAGTGATCGCCGCTCATCAGGGAATAAGCGACGCTCACCGGCGCAATCGGCACGCGCGCCTTCATCGCGCCGAGCATCATGATGGCATGCGGAATGGAATTGCCGGACAGCACCATCAAGGGCTTGTCGGGGCCGAGGCCGCGATTGAGCAATGCCTGCGCGACTGCGTTCGCACGCGCATTGGCATCGCCATAGGTGATGTATTTCCAGTCGCCGGTTTTGCCGTCCGGCAACATCTGGCGCTGACCAATGAAGTTGCGATCCGGGTGCTGCGCCGCCTTTTCCTCGAACAGATGCGCGATGGAACGTGGCATCTGACCCAGTTTGTGGTTCGAGCGGATATACACCGTGCCGTCGGGCTTTCGCTGGACTTCGATGTCCGGAGCCTTCTGCGGCAGCGGCTTAAATGGTGGAAGTTCAGATTTCACCTGTATATTCATGACATTAGCTCCCTGGCGCAAAGAACTACACTTCGCACTCGTTATTCGTTATAAACTCCCCTTCATCGCGGGATTTTCCCGGCAAAGGGTTGGATCATGCGTGGCAATGGCGTTCTTCTCATCATCGGCGGCGGCATCGCGGCCTACAAGAGCCTTGAGCTTATCCGGCGCCTTCGCGAGCGCGGAATCTCGGCGCGCGCAGTGCTCACAAAAGCAGGCGAACACTTCGTCACCCCGCTTTCCGTTGCGTCATTGACCGGCGAAAAAGTTTTCCAGGATCTGTTCAGCCTCACCGGCGAATCCGAGATGGGCCATATCGAACTGTCGCGCAGCGCCGATCTTGTCGTGGTTGCACCGGCGACAGCCGATTTGATGGCGAAGATGGCGAGCGGGCTCGCCAACGATCTCGCTTCCACCACCCTCCTTGCCACCGACAAGCGTGTGCTGATGGCGCCGGCTATGAATGTGCGCATGTGGGATGCGCCATCCACACAACGCAACCTCGCGACGCTCAAAAGCGATGGCGTTCTGTTCGTTGGCCCGAACGACGGCGAGATGGCGTGTGGCGAATTCGGCCCAGGCCGGATGGCGGAGCCCAATGAGATCGCTGACGCGGTGGAGGCCGCGTTAATGCAGGGTATGTCCGGCCCTTTGGCCGGCGTTAAAGCGCTGGTCACTGCCGGCCCCACGCAGGAGCCGCTCGATCCGGTGCGCTTCATCGCCAACCGTTCGTCCGGCAAGCAGGGCTATGCAATCGCCGATGCGCTCGCAAAAGCGGGCGCTGATACGACGCTTGTATCCGGCCCGGTCGAACTGATCGCGCCAAATCATGTGAAACTGTTGAAGGTCACGACGGCGCGCGAAATGCTCGCCGCCTGTGAAAGCGCCCTGCCCGCCGATGTCGGCGTGTTCACCGCGGCGGTTGCCGATTGGCGCCCTGAAGTTGTCGCCAACAACAAGATGAAAAAGCGCGAAGGCGATAGTGCGCCGGATATCAAACTCGCACAGAACCCGGATATCCTCGCGACCATCGCGAAAAGCGGCAAACGCCCGCGTCTAGTGATCGGCTTCGCGGCGGAGACAGATGATGTTGTCGCTAACGCCAAATCCAAACTCACCAAGAAAAACGCAGACTGGATCGTCGCCAACAATGTGTCGCCGCACACCGGCATCATGGGTGGCGACAAGAACAGCATTCACCTTGTCAGCAAGAGCGGCGTGGAAGATTGGCCCGAAATGAAGAAGAGCGAAGTCGGCGCACGCTTGGCGATCCGCATCGCGGAAGCCCTGAAAGGCAAAGCCGCGTGAAGATCGAAATTCTCCGCCTTCCCCATGCGAAAGATTTGCCGCTTCCCGCCTACGCCACGGAAGGTTCTGCGGGGCTCGACCTGCTTGCCGCCATCGACGCCGACACAGAATTAAAGCCCGGCGCGCGTGCTGCCATACCAACAGGCATCGCCCTCGCCGTGCCGCACGGTTTTGAGGCGCAAGTGCGCCCACGCTCCGGCCTTGCGCTCAATCATGGCATTACCTGCTTGAATTCTCCCGGCACGATCGACAGCGACTATCGCGGGGAGATCAAAGCCATTCTCATCAATCACGGCGACAAGCCCTTTCCCATCAAGCGCGGAGCAAAAATTGCGCAAATGGTGATCGCGCGTCACGAACACGCACAATTTGTCGAAGTCAGCGAACTCAGCGCGACCGAACGCGGCGCGGACGGCTTCGGCTCCACAGGAATCCACATCAAGCAGAATTGAGCAAACCCATGTTGAAGCTCTCCCGTAAAACCATGCTGGCCCTGGAGGCCGTGATAGATATTGCTTTCAACGCCCGGCCCGAACCCGTGCAGGCGAAGGAGATCACCGCGCGCCAGGGTGTTCCGCAGCGCTATCTCGAACAGGTGATGCAGCAGCTTGTCCGCGCTGGCGTGCTGAAAGGCGTGCGCGGTCCACGCGGCGGGTATCGTCTTGCCCGTGAGCGGCGCCGCATCTCCATCGGCGATGTTGTTCGCGTGGCCGAAGCCATTGACGATGGCGAGGCTGAGAATCCAGAACCGCGCTCCGAACTCGGCACCCGCGTGGTCACGCCCCTGATCGCCCGTCTCCAAGACGAGGTGATGAAGCAGCTTGACGCAATATCTATCGAAGACCTTTGCTCGCAGGCGCGCGCCGCGGGCGTCGATTGCGGTGGCCGCACCACCGCCGATTTCACGATCTAACAGGAGCACCCACATGGCAGACCGCAAACCCGGCCGCGGACGCATCTTCAATTCCATCACCGACACGATCGGCGATACGCCACTGGTGCGTTTGCACCGCATGACGAAGGAAGCCGGTGTGAAGGCCGACGTTCTGCTCAAGCTCGAATTCTTCAATCCGATTTCCAGCGTCAAAGACCGCATCGGCGTTTCGATGATAGATGCGCTGGAGGCGCAGAAAATCATTTCCCCTGGAAAATCCACACTTGTCGAACCCACCAGCGGAAACACCGGCATCGCCCTCGCCTTCGCTGCCGCCGCCAAAGGCTACAAGCTCATCGTCGTCATGCCGGAATCGGTTTCGACGGAGCGCCGCAAGATGATCGCGCTGCTCGGCGCGGAGATCGTTTTGACGGAGTCTCCGAAGGGCATGCGCGGCGCCATCGCGAAAGCGCAGGAGATCGTGGCCAGCACGCCGGGCGCGGTCATCCCGCAGCAATTCGAGAATCCCGCCAACCCCGACATCCATCGCCGCACCACGGCGGAAGAAATCTGGAACGATACCGGCGGTAAGGTCGATGTGGTCATTTCCGGCGTCGGCACCGGCGGCACAATCACCGGCGTCGGCCAGGTGCTGAAGCAGAAGAAGCCCGGCGTGAAGATCATCGCGTTGGAGCCTGAAGACTCCCCGGTGCTCTCCGGCGGCCAACCCGGCCCGCACCCCATTCAAGGCATCGGCGCCGGCTTCGTGCCGTCGATCCTCGATCGCAAGGTGATCGACGAAGTGATCACCATCGGCAATGAGACGGCCTTCGACATGGCCCGCCGCGTAGCGCGCGAAGAAGGTATCCCTGTCGGCATTTCATCCGGCGCGGCGATTGCCGGTGCGCTGGAAGTCGGCGCGCGGCCTGGTATGGAAGGCAAGACGATCGTGGCGATCATTCCCTCCTTTGCGGAGCGCTATCTTTCGACAGCGCTGTTTGAGGGCATTGGCTAGGCGCTCGCGCCTGTGTCGGACTCGTCCATTCCAGCCCTGCGCCCCACCCGTTTCAGCAGGAAGGACCCGGCCAGTCCAAGCGCAAGCGCAACGCAACCGATCAGCCAACCGCTCTCGCCCGCGAATACCGCGCTGCCCGACGCACCGATCTCCACCTGGACAAAGGTGATCGGCAACATGCCGATGAATGATCCAATCAGGTAATCGCGCCACGACAGTTCTGTCAGCGCGAGCAATGTGTTGATGGCGCTGTGCGGCGGTCCGGGGATCAGGCGCAAAATCGCCACTGCGCGCCAGCCACCACGTTCCGCGCGCTGGATCAATCGCCCGATGCGCGGCGAATGGTCGAGAACGCCTTCGCTGCCCATCCAGCGCGCAAAGCCAAACCCAGCGGCTGCGCCCAATGTTGCGCCGACGATTGCCCACACCAGCCCCCACGCGATTCCGAACAGCAATCCCGCGGCCAGCCCCAGCACGGTACGCGGCACCCAAAGCAGACTCGCCGTGATCTGCAACCCAATGAAAATCGCGGGCGCCCACGGGTTACCCGCGATCATGTTGCGAATCGTCAGCGGATGAATGTCGTGGCGATAGACCACGCCTAGAACGATACCGGCCACGATAGCCAGCAAAGCAAGTCCGCGAAGGATATTCTTGGTCACCGAATAGAACCCAAAATAGCGCCGCGAACCTATCCGAACGCCGTTCGCCGTGCTTTGCTGATTTTGTTAACGTGGAACGGCCCATGTTGCACGGGGAATGGAGGGAAATATGGACGCAGAACCGATAAAACCGGCACGGATCGGGCCCTGGGCGGCGATCGGGCTGATGATCGTGGCCTTCGCGATCCTCGAGTTTCTGTTGCCCGTGGCGCGGTTGGCCATCGTGCCGCATCTGTCAATCGTGACGCCCCACGACAAGGTCGCCGTCACTGCGATCAATAGCATCGTCCTTGTCTGGCTCCTGTTCGGCGCCACCTATCTCATCCTGCAGTTGCGCGGTCAGAATTTGCAAAGCATCGGCTGGAAGGTGTCGTCCTCGATATGGGGCTGGCTGCTGGGCTTCGTGTTTGGCGTTCTCTACGCGGGCTTCACGGCGATGCAAATGATGCATGCTGGCGCGCCCATCTTCACCGACTGGTCTCTCTTTCGCATTCTTGTCGCGCTCGGTATCGGCATCTCGGCGGGCATTTGCGAGGAAGCGGTATTTCGCGGGTTCGTCATGACGCAAGCCGCCGATGGCGGCGCACACTGGACGGTACAGATCCTTCTCTCCGCTATCCTGTTCGGGCTGGCGCATATGGGATGGGGCGGCCTGAGCGGCCACGTTCAGATAGCGCAGTTGATCGGCGCGATGGCGGCAACCGGAGTTCTCGGCCTGATGCTGGCGATCACCTATCTCGCCAGTGGCCGCAGCCTGACGCCAACCATCATCGCCCACGCCACCATCGACATCGTCATAGAACCATGGCTGCTGCTTTACGCTGTTACCGGCGGACATTTCTGAGGCCGATAAATACCTTCCCTTGCAGAGAGATCACCGCCTTAGAACGGATTGCACAGATACACGTTACCCTCTCAAATAGTGTCTCGCCATCAGAAGAGGAACTTCCATGAAACTCTACTACTCGCCGGGCGCCTGCTCGCTCTCGCCACATATCGTCGCCAATGAGGCAGGCCTTCCGCTGGAGTTGGTGAAGGTCGATCTGAAAACACACAAGCTCGACAGTGGCGAAGATTTCTTCAAGATCAACCCGAAAGGCTATGTGCCGGCGCTGCAACTGGACGACGGCAGCATGCTGACCGAAGGTCCGGCCATCGTTCAGTATCTGGCGGACTTAAAGCCCGAAACGGGCTTGATCCCGTCCGCCGGGTTCGGCCGCTACAAAGTCGCGGAGTGGCTCACCTTCATCAACGGTGAAATACACAAGAATTTCGGGCCGTTATTCGGCAACGCATCCGAGGATGTGAAATCCGATGCCAGAGACAAAGTCGTAAAGCGCTTCAACTATGTGAACGGCGAACTCTCCGGAAAGCAATTCCTCACAGGCGGCACCTTCACCGTGGCGGATGCTTATCTCTTCGTGATGACGACATGGGCTCATCATGTGAAGATCGATCTGCCGGAGAACCTGCACAAATTCTTTCACGCCGTTTCGCAACGACCGGCCGTGCACAAAGCAATGGCGGAAGAGGGATTGGTGAAGGCATAACGTTTGTCTTCCAATAGCCGGTCACATCAGCTTGAACTCAACATGTACCGTGTTCTGCGAGAGTTCTTCGCCGCCCACCGAAGCATAAAGCGTGCGGGCGGCGGCGTTTTCCGTATCCGTCAGCACCCATGCCACCTCGCAGCCCAGCGCCCGACCATGCACGAGCATGGTCTGCATCATCTCCTTCGCAAGACCGCGCTTGCGGTGGCTTGATGCCACGCCGACTTCATTAATCCAAAGCTCCGCCGGTTTGTCGGGATGGACATAGTGGACAGCCGAGACGAAGCCAACGATCGCCTCCCCCTCCAGCGCAACCGCTATATGATGGCGTGGATCGGACAGGAATTCCCGCACCAGATCGGGCCGCACCGCGTGGTCGAAAACATCGGGGACAGCGCAGGCGAGCAGCGCGTCCTCGTCTGCCCGCAACATCCGCACCGTCGGCATTATCGCCCCTTCAGCCAAAAAGCATATTGCGGCGGCAGCACGTTCTGCGGATTCTCGACACTCAGCGCTTTGGCGGCATGAAAGGGGAAATGCGGGTCGTCCAACTCCTTGTGCGCGAGCATGATGAGGTTCGCCTGCCCCTTGGCGATGATGTCTTCGGCCAGTTGCGGATCGTTGATGAGCCAGCCGACGGCGGTGAGGATGCCCGCTTCTTTCTTGATGCGCTCGGCAATCGGCGCAAGAAAGCCCGGCCCCCACGGCACGGCGGAAATATCCGGCGTGTTGAAACCGAGACTGATGTCGATCAGATCGAGGTGGTGGTTCTTGAACATCTTCACCATCGCAATGGATTCTTCGAGCGGCTGGCCGTCCGCATGGAAATCGCTGACGCCGAAACGGACGGTGAGCGGATATTTCTCCGGCCAGATCGCGCGCACGGCCTTCATCGTGTCGATCAAAAAGCGCGCGCGGTTCTCGAAGCTGCCGCCATATTCGTCGGTGCGCCTGTTGGCGATGGGCGAGAAGAAGCTTTGCGCCAGATAGCCATGTGCAAAATGCAGTTCCAGCCATTCGGCGCCCATTGCCAGCGCGCGTTTCGCGGCGGCCACGAAATCGCTCTGCACACGGAGGATTTCGTCCTTGGTCATCTCCTTTGGCGCGCGCGGCAGATTGGCGCCGAATGCAATGGGTGACGGCCCCAACGGGTCCCAGGCGCGCGGATCATCCGGGTTCATGTGATCGTCGCCTTCCCATGGCCGGTTCGCGCTCGCCTTGCGACCGGCATGAGCGATCTGGATTCCCGGCACAGCGCCCTGCTTCTTGATGAACCGCATGATCGGCGCCCAGGCTTCGGCCTGCTTGTCATTCCAAAGGCCGGTGCAGCCTGGCGTAATGCGCCCTTCCGGCGAGACCGCTGTCGCTTCGGCGATCACAAGCGCAGCGCCGCCTATCGCCCGCGCGCCCAGATGCACCATGTGCCATTCGTTCGGCACCCCATCGACCGCCGAGTATTGGCACATGGGCGAGACCACGATGCGATTGCGAAGGGCCACGCCTTTGATGTGGAATTCGGAGAAGAGTTGAGACATGGCAGTTTCCGGTTTGGGTCTTCGCCCTTATACCGCGCCGAACGCGGGAGTTTCTTACTTCGTCAGCTCCGCCAACAAATCCGGACGATCCGTGCAGATCGCGTCGAGGCCGCACGCGACCATCCGTTTCATGTCGGCGACCTCATCCACGGTCCATGCTCCTACCTTCAAACCGAGCGCTCGGGCAAAGGATACGCGCATCGGATTGATGTCCCCATGAGGTGGAAACCATCCGTCGCCGCCCGCCGCCTTGATCGCTTTGAGGATCGATCCGTCATATTTCACCGCATCGAAGCCGCCCGCCCAGGGCGATGTCCCCGTCTTCGCCCAATGGCGCATCAAAGCCAGCACTTGTTCGTTGGGTGGATCGTCTTGTGGGGGGACGGGGCCGTCCGTGAACCAACTCTGCGCCAGCGTCGTGAACCAGCATTCGGTTTGCGGTGAAAGCCTCTTGGCATGGATCAGCGCAGGCCAGTCGAAGCCGACGAAGATCGTGCGGTGCAGATAATTCTCCTCGCGCAGCACGGCAACCGCCGCTTCCGCCAGCGCGATAGGATCGGGCCCTTCTTCGCGATTGGCGAAGGAAGTTTTCAGTTCGACCTGCAGCCAGAAATCCTGCTGAGCCGTTTTTGCGACCGCCACCACATCCGCCAGAGCCGGGATGCGCTCGCCATCTTCCGCGCGAACGCCGGGATGGCTCTGCGCGTAAGACGAATGCGGATCGCAACGCCCGATATCGAAGCTCTCCAACTCCGCATATTTCAGATTCTTGATGCGCGGCGTAGGCCGCGTCAGCCAATGGCCGTTGAGCCGCGTGATCTCCGGTTTCAGGCGGTAATCGTGATAGACGATGACCTGCCCGTCCTTGCTGAGCTGAACGTCCAGTTCCGCGCCATCCGCGCCACGCGCCACCGCGTCACGGAAGGCAGCAAGCGTGTTCTCGGGCCGCAAACCGGCGCCGCCGCGGTGAGCGATGTTCAATGGTCTGGTCAAAATATCCTCGCGCGATGAAGCGCGAACGCTAGCCCACCCGGCGGCGATAGAAAATGCCGGTTAGTTGAGCCAGTGGCGGCTCCAGAACGAGGCAACCAAAACCAGCGGCGTCAGCGCGTCGGATGCAAGAACCGGGAGCGCCACAATTTCGCGCTGCAGGACCGTTTCGCCGCTTTGCGACAGGCGCGATAGCGTCACACGCGGGCGGCCACGCAGCACAGCATTCAGGGAGAACCAGCGCGCTTCGTGCTTTTCGCCTTGGTAGAACTCCCCCAGACGCCGCCCGCTCGGGTCGAAGCCATAAAAGCAGAGCATGCCAAAGCCGGCGAGCCGGACGCGAAAATCGCGCGCGCATTCAATTCTCTCCAGAAGGAGGACATTGGGAAGCAGCCCGGCGAATTTGCGTGAAGGAAAATGCCGCCCGATAGTCATGCCGCCGCGGGGCTTCAAATTCTCCCACATCTCGATGAGGGATAGAGCCTGCGGGTTCGATGGCGACCGCAACACCTCTTCGCAATGATCGAGATGGTTCTGGCGGCGTGGCGACGTCTCCAATACGAAACCGAGCGCCTGCGTTTCCATTCTAAACCCCCAACCCGAACAATATGCGCGAACGATTTTGAAGCTCGTTCCTGGCGCCGGCCAAGCGCGGCGCATGTCACCGGCTTGCTTTGCGCAAATCAATCTTCAAGTTCGAAGTTTTCGATAAAAAATATTTCTCTTCGCAAGAGTGAACGCAAACGGGACAGATGCGTGCGACGCATCTGTCCCGTTGACCGGAATCCGCACAGCTTTCGTGAAAAATTTAGTGATCTCGCCGCTGGTTCTTCCCTATGAATCCGAACATGTGTCCCGCGACGTTACGGATCTGAATCTGATCGCTGCCTTCTGTGATTCTGTAACGGCGATGATGGCGATAGATGTGCTCGAATTGCTTGTGGCGCGAATAACCCCAACCGCCATGGACCTGCATCGCCCAGTCGGCGGCATTGCAGACAAGGTTGTTGCCCTTGTAGTTGCACATCGAGACCTTGTCGGAGAGATAGAGTTGAATCTCCGGGCCCGTCATGCGGTCCATTTCCCATGCGGTCCGGTATATAAGCCAGCGCAGCATCTCCGCTTCCGTCTGCAATTCCACCAGCGGCCATTGGATTGCCTGGTTGCGCGATAGCGGCTTGCCGAACGGCTTGCGCGTGTTGGCGTAATCAATGCTCTCATTGATGCAATATTGCGCCGCGCCGAGCCCGGATGCCGCCTGGCGGATGCGATTTTCGTGCACAAAATGCCGCGCCAGAACGAGGCCGTTATCGACTGGCCCGAACACTGCGCTATCCGGCACCCACACGTCCTTGAATGAGACACGCGCGTGGTCCGTCGGCATGTTGAAGGTCCACATATAGTCTTCGATTTTCACGCCTTCGGCATCCATCGGCACGATCAGGCAGGTCAACCCGCGCGCCTCGCCGTCCTTGCCGGAGGTGCGGCAGAAAACCATGTCGTGCGAGGCGACATGCACGCCCGTATTCCACATCTTCTCGCCGTTGATGCGCCAGCCATTGCCGTCCTTCACCGCGCGCGTCTCCATCCACGTCGCGTCGGAGCCGTGCTTGGGCTCCGTCAAACCAAACGCGATGCGCACCGTGCCGTTCAGCATGCCGGGCAGGACCGTCTTCTTCTGTTCTTCCGTGCCGAAGTCGCGCATCATCAGAATTTGCGGGAAATTGCCGACCACTGAAGTTTCGTTCTGCAGATCGTTGTGCAGGCCCAAGCCCTTCGCCGCGAGATGTTCGCGAATAATGGCCATGGCGAGGTTGCCGATATTCTTGCCGCCGAATTCCTCCGGCAGCGCCAGCCGCAGGAACCCGGCCTTGTCGGCGCGGCGGCGCATCTCGCCGAGCAACGCTTCCCATTCCTTGCGCGGCAATCCGCCATGCTCGAAATCCGTGCGCGCCCATTCGCGGCGATGGTCGAAGAAGCGGTCGTTGTCGTCCTGATGCTGCAACGGCATGATCTCGCGATCGATGAATTCATCGATCTGGCCGAGAAGTTCCGTGACGTGTTTGGGGATAGAAAAATCCATGGCGTTTCCTCCGATAGCTGTTGGAAGAACCTAAACACGGGTCCACCGCCTCGCCAATCGCGCTTTGCGCTTTCCGTTGCGTCTGCTTCCGCTACGAAAAGGAAGATTGATCTTCATCAAAGATCGCCGCCAAAATCGGACTGACAAATAATCAGAGCCGGGGAGAGATGGCCATGGACAAAATAGCGCCGCATGCGACCGCAAAGACCGAACATTTCGATGTCGTCATCGTCGGCGCCGGAATTTCCGGCGTGGGTGCGGCTTATCACCTGACCAAACAGTGTCCCGACAAGAGTTTCGTCGTGCTCGAAGGTCTGGAGAGCTTCGGCGGCACCTGGTGGATGCACCGCTATCCCGGCATCCGTTCCGACAGCGATCTTTACACTTTCGGCTACCGCTTCAAGCCATGGACGGGCGCCCCCATCGCGGGCCGCGACGAGATCCTGAAATATATGGGCGAAGTGATCGCGGAGAACGATCTCGCGAAACACATCCGCTACCGGCACAGGATCCATACCGCGCAGTGGTCCAGCAAAGACAATCAGTGGACCCTGGAGGGTGAGCGGAGCGATACGGGCGAACCCGTGCGCTTCACCGCCAACTTCCTGTGGATGTGCCAGGGCTACTATCGCCACGCCGAAGGCTACACGCCGCGCTGGAAAGGCATGGAGAACTTCAAAGGCCGGATCGTGCATCCGCAGACCTGGCCCGAAGATCTGGATTACAAGAACAAGACCGTCATCGTCATCGGCTCCGGCGCCACGACGGCGACGGTCGTTCCCGCCATCGCCGGCGATTGCAAGCACGTCACCGTGCTGCAGCGCTCACCCACCTATTTCATTCCCGCCCGCAACGCCAACGAGCTTGCCGATCAATTGCGGGAACTCGAAATCCCGGAGGAATGGATTCACGAGATCACACGCCGCCAGATTCTCAAAAATCAGGACGACTTCACCCGCCGGTCCTTCCAGGAGCCGGAGGCCGTCAAGCAGGACTTGCTGGCGGGCGTACGCGCCTATCTCGGTCCCGATTACGACATCGAAACCCACTTCACGCCCCGCTATCGCCCATGGCGCCAGCGCATCGCTTTCGTGCCCGAGGGCGACCTGTTCCAGGGCATCGCGTCCGGCAAAGCCTCCATAGTGACCGATGAGATCGAGAGCTTCACCGGAAAAGGCATCCTTACGAAATCCGGCAAGGAGCTGGAGGCGGACATCGTCATCACCGCCACCGGCTTCAATCTCAGCGTGCTCGGCGATATCGCCTTCACGGTGGACGGCAAGCCGGTGGATTACGCTCAGACCGTCACCTATCGCGGCATGATGTTCACCGGCGTGCCGAACATGGTCTGGATTTTCGGATATTTCCGCGCGAGCTGGACGTTGCGTGTCGATCTCATCGCCGATTTCGTCTGCCGCCTGCTCAACCACATGACCAAAACAGGCAAGAAGAAGGTCGAAGTCGCGCTTCGCCCCGAAGACAGGGACATGAAGCTGCTGCCGTGGATAGACGAAGAGAACTTCAATCCCGGATATATGATGCGCAGCATGCATCTGCTGCCCAGGCGCGGCGAAAAACACGAGTGGCAGCACACGCAGGACTACTGGCGCGAGAAGACCGAAATCCCGCTGACCGATCTCACCGGTGCGGAATTCCGTTACAGCTAGGTGGCCAGGATCACGCCAATCGGATGTCGCTTTCCAGTTGAGTTCAAACCTTCGTGCTAGGCGCGAACCGCAGCGCACGCCTCGAACCGTTACAGTTGCGTTGCAGCATGTGCGTTCCGCGCAACAGGGCCATGACTTTTAACCAACTCCGTTGACTTGCCATCGGCACGGGCGTACCCACAGCACACTTCGCAGCATGGGGCTGCGAATATGATTCTCGCGCGGGAAATCCGGCAAAACATGAATAGTCGATTGATCATGAAAGTTTGCACGGCCGCACTGTCCGGATTCCCGGGCGGCGAACGCGCCGCATCGGCTCGCGAGGAGCGCGCGCATTAGGACATCCTGATCGCGCAGTTTTCACCCCTCCCGAGCATGGCTCCGGAGGGGATTTTTGTATCTGGTGCACCCCTACGCAGCCACGCTCGGGCAATAACTGAAGAAGTGCCCGTAACATGTCTGATATTGCAGAAGAAATAGACCTTTCCCACGCGGGTGCCCGCGTCACCGGGCATGGTCTTGATGCGTGGTTGCTGGAAGCGCGCGAGATGCTCAAGCTCGCGTGGCCGCTGGTGCTCACCCAGCTCGCGCAGATGGCGATCATGACGACCGACGTCGTAATGCTGGGCCGCCTGGGTAAGACCGCGCTCGCCTCCGCGGCGCTTGGCAATACGGTGTTCTTTTTCACCTGGTTGATCGGCTGCGGGCCGGTGGCGGCCGTGTCGCCGATGATCGCGCACATTCTGGGCGAACGTCCTAACGACCGCGCGGGCATCCGCGCTGCGACACGCATGGGCTTTTGGGCGGTGCTGCTGTTGTCGGTGCCACTGGTCGGCTTCCTGCTGATAACGCGCCATACGCTGCTGTTCCTCGATCAGACGGATGAGCTTGCGACGAATGCCGGCATATTCGTGAGCGCGTTGTGCTGGGGCCTGCCCTTCTCGCTGGGCTATCAGGTGCTGCGCAATTTCTCGACCGCGTTGTCGAAGCCAAACGCATCGCTGTGGGTGATGGGTCTGGCGATATTCTTCAATGCGTTCGGAGACTATGCACTGATCTTCGGCCATTTCGGGTTTCCGAAATTGGGGCTGCTGGGATCGGGCATATCGAGCGCATGCTCTTACGCGTTCAGCTTTCTGGCGATGGCCATCGTGGTCCAATTGACGCCATCGCTGCGGAAGTACCGCATCTGGCGGCGGTTCCACCGTCCTCATGTGGAGAAGCTGTGGGAGGTGTTCCGGCTCGGCATGCCGATCGGCATGACCATGATCTTCGAAGCGATGCTGTTCAATTCGGCAACACTGATCATGGGCACATTTGGGACTGCCGCGGTGGCAGCGCACCAGATTGCGCTCAACGTTCCGTCAATCACGTTCATGGTGCCGCTGGGTATCGGCATGGCGGCGACGGTGCGTGTCGGTCTGGCGGCGGGTGCGCGCGACGGTGAGGCGGTGCGCCGGGCAGGCTGGCTCGCCATCGGCATGGCGGCTGTGTTCATGACCTGCACAGGCATCCTGCTATGGATATTCCCGGACAGGATTGCAGGCCTCTACTTCGCCGACGAAGCGTCCAACGCGGATGTGATCGCGCTGGCGGTTGTGTTCCTGCATGTGGCGGCCGTGTTCCAGGTCGTCGACGGCATTCAGGTGACCGGTGCCCTGTCGCTGCGAGGTCTGAAGGATGCGCGCGCGCCGATGTGGATCGCAGGCGGCAGTTACTGGCTGGCCGGCTTTCCGATGTGCCTGCTTTTCGCCTTCGGCTTCCATCTCAAGGGCTTGGGCATCTGGATCGGGCTGGCTTTCGGCCTTTTGGTAGCCGCCGCCGCCATGTGCTGGCGGTTCTGGTACCTGAGCCGGGGGCGGTGATTTCGACGAAAAAACAAGAGCCGGCATAGCAATCGGCCCGGCTCCTGCCCCCGCCAAAACCCTATGGACCGGGCGGAAACCCTGATACGATGGGAGTCTGCTTCGGGTTTTGTCCGTTGGGAGGCGGTTCCGATGCGCACGAAGATTTTGGCAAGCGCGGCATTGATGGGCGTGGCGGCATTTTGCTCGCCGGCGTTCGCCGATGATACTGCGTTGGGTCCGAACGACGAAGTTGTCCCGGTTGTCGCTCCCGGCGACCAGATCGGCGTGGCCTGCGGGCCGCTGCAGGTTGCTGAAAAAGACAGCGATGTGCGTGTGGTCCTCACCGTCTCGGCGATGCCCGGCGACACCAGTCCCGGATACGGCAAAGTGCTTGCGACCGAGCAGAAGGTTGCCGCCGGCGCGGTGCGCGTGACGGTGCCGGATCTGCCCGACATTTCGGATCATACCTACGATCTCAAGGTCTATGTGATGGGCACGAAGGGCGCGCAAACCTGCGATGCAGGACATGTGAAGGTCGCGCAGCAGCGCCTACAGAAGGCCCGCGGCGAGCACTCCTAAGGCCACGGCGGCAATCCAGATCGCAACGCGCACATGCCGCGTGCGTAGCGCTTGCGCATCCGCAATCTGACGCACCGTGTCCGGATGCAGCCGCATGCCGCCATCGACCAGCATCGTGGAAACGATCTCGGCATTGCGGAGGAGTTGTGGAAGATCCCGCGCCAGGCGCCCAAGTGCGTTGACGCCATCGCCAACCTCGCGCAGCCGCGCCTCCGGCCCAACCTGCCCCAGCATCCAGGTCTCAACCACGGGGCGCGAGGATTCCCAGATGTCGAAATCCGGATCGAGCGCGCGTGCCACGCCTTCCACCACCACCATCGTCTTTTGCAGCAGGATCAGTTGCGGCTGCGCCTGCATATCGAAGCGGTAAGTCGTGTCAAACAACTGGGCAAGCAGCTTGGCCATCGAGACATCGCGCGCGGTGCGCCCGAAGATCGGCTCGCCAATGGCGCGCAAGGCTTGCGCGAACGTCTCGATGGGATAGCTGCGCGGCACGAAACCCGCCTGATAATGCACCTCGGCAACGCGCATGTAGTCGCGCGCAAGGAAGCCGGCCAGCGTTTCTGCAAGAAAGCGCCGCATCGCGGGATCGAGGCGCCCCATGATGCCGAAATCGACCGCGACGAGCCTGCCCTCGCCGTCGACGAACAGATTTCCCGGATGCAGATCGGCGTGGAAGAAGCCATCCCGCAGCGCTTGCGTGAGGAAGCTCTGCACAACGGCGGTCGCGATGCGTTTAGGATCGTGCCCTGCAGCTTCGACTTCCCTGGGGTCGCGGATCGGCGTGCCATCGATCCATTCGCTGGTCAGAACGCGGCCACCCGTTCTGTACCAGTCTATCGCCGGCACGCGGAAATCGCGGTCATTCCTGGTATTTTCGCCCAGCTCCGATGCTGCAGCGCCTTCCATGCGCAGATCGAGTTCGAGCGCGACAGACAACGCCAGCGTATCCACTATCGCCCCAAGCCGCAGACGCCGCCCTTCGGTGGAGAACCGCTCGGCCTGCCGCGCCGCGAAAGCGAACGCGGAAATATCCCTGGAAAATTCCTGCGCGATGCCGGGCCGCAAAACCTTCACCGCAACTTTCTTCGGCGCCTCTTCCGCCGTCTCGCCGATATGCACTTGCGCGATCGAGGCCGCAGCAACCGGTTCGCCGAAAAACGAGAAGAGTTCGGAAACAGGCTTCATCAGCGATGCTTCGATTTCAGCCTTCGCCGCGCCGGTTGCGAAAGGCGGCAGGCGATCTTGCAGGGTTTCCAGCGCCCGCGCGACATCGGCGCCGATAATGTCCGGCCTCGTCGCAAGAACCTGCCCAAGCTTGATGTAAGCCGGGCCAAGACTTTCCAGCGCCTGCACCAATCGAACGCCTGGCGGTATGGCAGCATCGCTGCGTTCGCGCGTGCCCAACATCTTCCGCGCAAGCCGCAGCGACACCGGCAAGCCGTCCATATATTCGCGTGGCACCAACGCATCGTGCCGCGCAAGGACGCGGGCCGCATGATGCAACCGCCAAAAATCGGTCCACGCCCCCATCAGATCTTCCACGCCGAATGCATGGCCGCGATGCCGCCGGAGAGATTGCGCACTTTAACTTGGGAAAGCCCCGCCTTCTCGATCATCTTCTTGAACTTTGCTTGGGGCGGGAAACGGCGGATGCTTTCGGCGAGATAACGATAAGAGTCTGCGTCCTGCGCCACCCATTCGCCGATCTTCGGGATCACTGAAAACGAGAAACGCTCGTAGATCTCGTCCAACACCGGCGCTTCGACTTTGGAAAACTCTAGGCAGATGAAACGGCCTCCTGGCTTCAGCACGCGTAAAGCTTCCTTCAAGGCTTTGGCGATGTGGGTCACATTCCGGATGCCAAAAGCGATGGTATAGCTGTCGAAAGAACAGTCTGGAAACGGAAGGGCCTCCGCGCTGCCGCAGACCCATTCCAGCGAATGCTCGCCCTTCTCTTCCGCACGGCGCACGCCTTCGTTCAGCATGTCCTGATTGATGTCACAGACGGTGACTTTCGCCTCGCCGCCGCGAAGCCGCGCCATATCCGCGATGCGGAACGCGATATCGCCCGTGCCGCCCGCCACATCGACCGAGCGCCAACCCGGCTGAGGGTTGAGCCATTCCACCATGGCGTCCTTCCAGATGCGGTGGACGCCGCCGGACATCAGATCGTTCATCAGGTCATAGCGCCTGGCGACCGACGAAAACACCTCGCGTACGAGTGCCTCCTTCTCGTCCTCCGGCACATCGCGGTAGCCGAAGCTGGCAGTGGATTTGGTGTCGGCGTTCATCGTAGGAAGCATAATGCCTGAGTTACCCGAAGTCGAAACCGTGATGACCGGCCTCAAACCCGCGCTGGAGGGCCACCGTTTCACGCATGTGGAGACGCGGCGCAAGGATCTTCGCATCCCTTTCCCAAAGGATTTTGCCAAGCGCCTTAATGGCCGCAAGGTCCTGCACCTGTGGCGGCGGGCCAAATATATCATGGCCGACCTCGATGGCGGCGAAACCTTGGTCATTCATCTGGGTATGAGCGGACGCATGACTGTTTTCGCGAAAAGCCAGAGCCGGAAGCTCGGCCAGTTCCACTACGATCCGGCGCCCGATGAACCGGAGAAACACGACCATGTGATCTTCGATACCGATGCGCCTGCGCGCGTATCGTTCAACGATCATCGCCGCTTCGGCCTGATGACCCTGATCGACACCGGCAAGATCGAAAGCCACAAGCTGTTCAAGGATGTCGGTGTCGAACCGCTCTCGAAGGGTTTCGATGTCGCGTTTCTCAAAGATGCGCTCAAGGATAAAAAGGCGCCGATCAAATCCGCCTTGCTCGACCAGCGCCTGATCGCCGGGCTAGGCAACATCTATGTGTGCGAAGCGCTTTGGCGCGCGAAAATCTCTCCCAGGCGCCGCGCCAGCCGCGTGAAGCCTGACGAGATCGCGCTGTTGGCGAACGCGATAAAAGAAGTGTTGCTGGAGGCGGTGGAAGCCGGCGGCTCAAGCCTGCGCGATCACAAGCAGGTGCATGGCGAGCTGGGCTACTTCCAGCATCGCTTCGCCGTTTATAGCCGCGAGAAGAAGCTGTGCCAGCGCGCCGATGACGGTATCATCAAGCGCATCGTCCAAAGCGGGCGCTCTTCCTTCTTTTGCCCCATCTGTCAGAGATAGCCATGAAAACGAACGCGCTTGGGCCGCTCGGCCAGGTGAGCCGCCTCACTCTTGGCGGCGGCGGCATCGGTCATATCTGGGGGCCGTCAAGCCGTGAAGAATCCATTGCCACCATTCATGCCGCGCTCGATGGCGGTATCGACCTGCTCGACACCGCGCCGATGTACGGCGATTGCGAAGCGATCGTTGGGGAGACGTTCAACGGCAAGCTGCCCGCGCATGTGCGCATCACGACGAAATGTTTTCTGGGATCGCCTGCCGCCGGTGAGGTGGAGGAAAAGCTCACGCAATCGCTGGATGCCAGCCTCGTTGCGATGAAGCTGAACCGCGTGGACGTTCTTTTCCTGCACTCGAACATCTGCGAAGACGATTATGCCTACGCGGTGCGCCCGGAACTGCGAGCGAGCTTCGCGACGGCGTGGTCGCTCTATGCAAACCGTTTTATCCCGGCGGCGGAAAAGCTGAAGGCACAAGGCAAGATCGGCATGTGGGCCATCACCGGTACTGGGGTGCCCGCCACAATCATGCGCGCGCTCGCCCACACTCCGAAACCGGCCATCGTACAAGCGATGACCAATCTTATGGACAGCGCCGGCGCCTTGCGCCGCTATGCCGAGCCTGCGCAGCCCCGCGCCATCATCGCGAAAGCGAAAGAAAATGGCGTTGGTGTTATGGGCATACGCGCTGTGCAGGCGGGCGCGCTGACGGCGCAGATCGACCGGAACCTCTCGCAAAACCATCCTGAGACGAAGGACTACGATCGCGCAGCCCCTTTCCGTGAGCTCTGCAGACGCATGGGGCAGGATCCCGCCATCTTGGCGCACCGCTACGCGATGTCGATGGAAGGTGTCGATACCGTGGTTCTTGGCGTGAAGAACCGCACCGAACTCGCGCAATGCCTCGAAGGCGAGCGGCAGGGTGTGCTGACAGTAGATGAGATGAAGGCGATCGACGATCTGGGGCTGCGCGTTTAGCGCTTGGGTTCCCAGAATTCGAGTTTCGTGCCGTCCGGGTCCAGCACCCAGGCGAATTTGCCGTTGGGATCGGTTTCCATCTTGCCGATGACCTTCACGTCCTTGGCTTCGATCTCTTTGAGAAACGCATCCAGATCGTCCACAGCGAAATTGATCATCACATCGCGTGTGGATGGCGCGAAATATTGCGTACCGTCCTCGAACGCACTCCACACCGCCTGCGGCGGCGACTGTTCGCTACGTTTGAATACCGCGCCTCCCCAATCTTCGATAGCAATCCCGAGTTTGTCGCGATACCACGCACTCAACGCTTTCGGATCATGGCTCCTGATAAAGATGCCACCCAGCCCCGTGATCCGCGCCATGTCCCGCCTCAGCTCAAATTCAACTGCCACGATACGCCGAAACGGTCATCGCACCATCCGAATTTCCTGCTGAAGCCATAGCTGCCTGGCGGCATCAAGACTTTCCCGCCTTCGCTGAGCGCCGCGAAGACGCGATCCAGCTCAGCCTCGTTGTCACATTCCACGAAAAGCGACATGGACGGCGTGAAGTTGAATGCATGCACCGCGGGGCTGTCGGTCGCCATGTATTCCACACCGTTCAGGGTGAAAGCCGCGCGCATCACCGTTCCTTCTTTGCCAGGACCGCCCGGCCCCCATCTGGTGATAGCCTCGATCTTCGAATTGGAGATCAGCGAGGTATAGAAATTCAGTGCTTCCTCGCAACGGCCCGTGAACATCAGAAATGTCGAGACGGACTTTGTCATCCTGACCTCCTTCGGCTCCTACAAATTCAGATCGTCCGGGTTCGGAGCGCCCTTGCCCGTCTCCAGATAATTTTTCAGGCTCACGAGATAAAAGCCCCAGCGCGTGTTCGCGCTCGCATAAGCCCCATCCGCCTCGGGAAAATCACGGTGCGCGAAGAAGAGAATCGTTCCGGCGGCATCCGGCTTCAGATCGAACACGACGGTTTTCCCCGGCCACGCGCCATTAACCACTTCCCATTCCAGGCGCGCGGGCGGCGTCATCGCCGTAATCCTCACCTTTGGCTGTAGCCGCCGGTTGTAGAATCCGAACGCCCCCACACCGCCGATCCTTCCGTCCATCTCGGCATCGCGCGTCCACCACTGGCGAATACCTTCCGCAGTGGAGATCGCTGCGAACACAAGCTCCGATGGCGCCTGTATGCGCAGGCGATGCAGGATGTCAGCCATTGTGCGCCTGCTCCGCCGTGTTGCGCGTGTCGCCATGGGCACGGCCGGTTTCGAGATAGGATTGCAGGCTCGAAAGGATGCGCGGCCAGCCTCCCGACACAGCCTGAATGAACTCGGCATGTTCCTTCTCGATGGTGTGCGAGATGGTGAGTTTGGTGAGATCGCCTTCCTGCGCCAAATCCATCACGCAGCGCGAATAACCCTCCGCTTTCAGATTCGGGCGAAATTCGTTGCGCCATTTGATGACAACGCGGTTCGGCGGATCGATTTCAAGGATTTCGCCGCTGTCGGTCAACCCGTGCTGAGGCATGAACATCTTCCACGCCGCGCCCTTTTTCCAACTGCTCTCTTGATGGCCGCCAAACCAATAAATCTTCTGATGCTCGGGCCTGGTGAGTGCGTCCCAAACCTTCTGCTGCGGCGCACGGATGTAGGTCACATAGATGAACGAGCTGTTTGTCATGATCAGCCTCCCTTATTTTGTGTGAGCCAGATGTTTTCGGTTTTCCCGGTCTCCAACAGCGATTTGAGATTGGAGAGAACCTTCGGCCAGCCGCCGGAAATGCCGTTGGCCATCGCAGGATCGCGTTCAAGCTGGTCGTGCGTGACCGTCAGGCAGACGAGCCCGGGGCCGTATTGGGCGATGTCATAGGTTACGCGCGACGGTTCTTTCGATTTGTCCGGCCGCGTCCATGTCGTCACCAAACGGTGCGGTGGATCGGATTCCAGCACCGTGCCATCGACCATCACCGTGCCGGAATCATCGCCCTTCCGGTGTTCCCAGCGCGAGCCCATCTTCCAGTCCGAGACGTTGTAGTTGAACCAGTATCGCTTCGCGAATTCCGGCTTGGTGATCGCGTCCCACACTTTCTGGGGCGTGGTGTAGATGTAGGTGACATAAACGAACGGACCGCTCATGCGCCGTGCTCCTTCATATAGTCGATCATGGGTTGGGGAGGTGTTGGCGGCGCGATCCTGGGCGCCGCGCCGGTTTCGAGAAGCGACTTCAATCCGCTCAGGATCGCGGGCCAGCCCGAACGGCCGCCGGTGAGCAATCGCTCGTCAATCGGCGTTGGATGTTCTTCCAGCATAGTGAGGCGGATCACGCCCTCACCCCCTTCCTCAATCCGGTACGACACGATCGCATCCGGCAGATGGCGGAACGCCGGCATGCTCACGACGCGCCATGTGAAGCGCAAAAGCCGCGGCGGCTCGCAAGCGAGAATTTCGCCTTCAATGTGTTCGCTGCCGCCGGGCATGCGGTAGCGGATGCGCCCGCCTGCGCGCCAACCGCCTTCGATGAGTTGCCCGAAGAAATATTGCTTCGAGAATTCGCTGCCGGTCAGCGCCGCCCAGCATTTCTCCGGCGTCGTGGCGATATAGATGATGTAAATCGTGCTTTCGGTGGTGAGCATCATTCTTTCTCCAGCGATTTCTTGAGATCGGAGAGCGCGCGCAAACGGCCGCGTTCGAATTTGCCGATCCAGCGGTCGGCGAT
>JAFECP010000002.1:10391-30374 GCA_018242105.1 Pseudomonadota bacterium | reverse complement strand
GAGGTTCGCCTCTTCCAGAATGCCCAAATGCTTCGTCACCGCCTGGCGGGACATGTCGAGACCCTCACACAATTCACCCAACGTCTGACCGTTCTTGTCGCGGAGCCGGTCCAGCAACTGGCGGCGGCTCTCATCCGCCAACGCGCGAAACACGGCATCCATGCTCATGGGCTCTAATATGCAACCATTTAGTTGCCTTTCAAGGGACAAATTTATTTTCCTAGTTTGCTTGACCAATAGGCCAATATGTTCTATATTTGTTTCGGTGCAGAAAAGCGGAAAACCTTATGAAGCTAGAAATTGGAGGGGGAGAGGGGGAGGGGGCACGCGGAATCCTGAAAACGAGTCCTAGCGAAGCCGCCACAATATCTGGTGTTGGGCGGCGGCGGCGCGGCGCCCAACCCGGCAACGCGCAAGCGCTGAAGCACGGGCGTTACAGGAAGGAGATAAGAGAGGCGTTCAAAATGGTCGCTGCCTGGAGGCGAACGACGCGCGGGCTCATGGCCATTGCGAAAGAACAACTGGCTGACGGCAAGAAACGCCGGCACAAGATCACCGTGACCCGGCATGGCTGCGATTAGGATCGCCTCTTCTCTTTCGATTGACGAGAGCCTGATTGCGGAGCGGTTCACACACGCCTCCGGGCCCGGCGGGCAGAACGTCAACAAGGCCGCAAGCGCAGTGATCCTGCGCTTCGACGCTAAGCACGCCGCCCTGCCCTTCGAAATTCACGCACGTCTGGAAGCGCTGGCGGGATCGCGGCTGACCAAGGACGGCGCCATCGTCATCCGCGCCTCGCAATATCGCGATCAGCAACGCAACCGCGAAGATGCCCGCGAACGCCTCATCGCCTTGCTCCGCGAAGCCGCAACGTTGCCGAAGAAACGCCGCGCCACCAAGCCTACGCGCTCATCGAAAGAGAAAAGACTGGAAAAGAAGAAGGTCCATTCGCGGCTGAAACAAACACGATCTAAGCGTTTTGACGATTAAGCCTTCTGCCAGATGCCGAGCTTCAGACTCCAGGGCGCCACGCGCTCCACACGCAACAAATCCTGTTGCGCCCAGATATCGCCGGCCAATCTTGCACGAACGGCCTCTTCGTTTTCGGCCATCGCCAACAGCAGCACATTCGGCGTGCCTTCCAGCGGACCGCCGAGGACGATGAAGCCCTCTCGCGCCAGGCGGTTCATGAACTCCACATGGCCGGACCAGCCGTCCTGTTCCTCGAGTGTGCGGTCCCGGTCCCAGTTCGCGCCACGTGTGCGCAATATGAAGAAAAGGCGTTTCATCTCTGTCCTTCGCGGAACGAAGTGATAATACACGGTCCCGGCAGGACCGTGCTTCAGGAGAACCCATGGAATACCAGAACATCACGGCGAAAATCGAAGGCAAAGTCGGCGTCGTCACGCTGAACCGGCCCAAGGCGCTGAACGCGCTCAACAGCGAATTGCTGGCCGAGCTGATTTCCGTCCTTGAGGAATGGGACCGCGATACCGGCGTGCGCTGCATCGTCCTCACCGGCTCTGAGCGAGCGTTCGCCGCCGGCGCAGATATCAAAGAGATGGCGCCGCAATCCTATATGGACATGTACGAATCCAACTTCTTCGCTCATGTGAACGACCGCATCAGCGCGATCCGCAAGCCGATCATCGCGGCCGTCGCGGGCTATGCGCTGGGCGGTGGCTGCGAGCTCGCCATGCTCTGCGACTTCATCATTGCCGCCGATACTGCCAAGTTCGGGCAGCCGGAGATCAATCTCGGCGTCATGCCAGGCATTGGCGGTACGCAGCGCCTCACCCGCTTCGTTGGTAAGTCCAAGGCGATGGAAATGTGTCTCACAGGCCGTAACATGGATGCGGCGGAAGCAGAACGCGCCGGACTGGTTTCCCGTGTCGTGCCCGCCGCAGAGCTGATGGCCGAAGCCATGAAGGCCGCCCACACGATTGCAGAGAAATCGGTTCCGATCGTGATGATGGCCAAAGAGACTGTGAACGTTGCCTATGAGACCACGCTGCACGAAGGTGTCCGCTTCGAGCGCCGCGTATTCCACGCCATGTTCGCGACCGAGGATCAGAAGGAAGGCATGGCCGCGTTCAGCGAAAAGCGGAAGCCGGACTTCAAGGACAAATGATCCCCAATTGACCCCCGGACGGCCAAGGGCTATACGCCCGCCTCCCAAGGAATTCAGGAAAATCCAATGCCCAATATCGCCTCGGCCAAAAAGCGCGTTCGCACCACCGCCAAGCGCTCGAAGATCAATCATTCGCGGCTGTCGCGCATCCGTACCGCAACCCGCAAAGTCGAGGAAGCGCTCGTCGCCGGCGATTATAAGGCTGCCCAAGCCGCCCTGAAGGCCGCCGAACCCGAGATCATGCGTGGCGTCTCCAAGGGTGTGACCCATAAGAATTCCGCCAGCCGGAAAGTTTCCCGCCTCACCAAGCGGGTGGCCAAGCTCAAGGCCTGAAGACCGGCCTTCCAAGACTTGGATTTTTGACAGTTTTTGCAGGTCCGGAGTAGTATCCGGGCCTGTTTTTATTTTGGTCCGTACGCTGAATAAAGGATTTTAACCTTATCCGGGCGATCCAAAATAGGCACAACACCCGTCATGTTTGTTAACCTCTTGATTCGACTTAGAAAGAAAAATCCGTATGCGTTACATATACTTAGCTTGTCAAAAAATCGTCGTGAAAGCGTAATTCCTTAACATTTTCCCATTTCGTTCTCTTGATTCGCTCCCCGGCCAAAGCCTATCGTTAATCCGGTGAGACGGGGCTTGTGCAGAAATGCCTAAGACAAAAACAAGTAAAAACAGAGTTATAGCGGGCATTTCGAGCGACGCGGATAGTATCCGCAAGTCTTAGTTCCAGTAATTACTTAGAAATTCTCAGCCAGCGGGGCGCAAAGCGCGCCGCGTGGACGAGACGTCTCTATGGATCACGCAACCATGCCGACGATTATTCCCTCCCCCGACTATGCTGGCGACATCGACGTCCAGACAGCATGGGACATGCTCGCCGCCGATACGAAGGCACAACTGATCGACGTCCGCACGGCGGCGGAATGGAACTATGTGGGCCTGCCCGACCTCGCTCCATTGGGCCGTGAAGTTCACGCCATCGAGTGGCAGAACTTTCCCTCTGGCCAGATCAATCCGGATTTTGCGCGCATTACTGCCGAGAAAATGAAATTGGCCGGAGCCAGCGCCGATACCCCCCTGTTGTTTTTGTGCCGCTCTGGCGCGCGCTCAAAGGCCGCGGCTGTAGCAATGACGCGCGCCGGCTTCAACAAAGCGTTCAATATCGCCGGCGGCTTCGAAGGCAATCTTGATGGCGATGGCCACAGAGGGAACGTCAATGGTTGGAAAGCCTCCGGGCTTCCGTGGCGCCAAGGCTGAAGGCATCGCCAGACGAAATTTGTGAGTGGGGAAAACCGGGCCACCCCACGGCACCGGCAAAAAAGAAGGGCAAAAAAAGAATGACGCAGGCAATGACGAAATCGACGGATTGGAACGCACTCTGGCTGGCAGCGCGGGAACGCATGCGCCGTGACATGGGTGACGCGATATTCGACGCGTGGATCCGGCCGTTGAGTTTCGTCTCAGCCGAAGGCGGCGATGTTAAGATCGGCGCGCTGACACCCTTCGCTCGCAACTGGGTAGCAAGCCATCACATTCAGCGTATCGAGCGCGCACTTTCCGCGGAAAGCGGACAGACCGTGACGGTGAATCTTGTCGTCGCCCCACAGCGCCCCGTCATTGCGGCAATGTCCGCGCCGCGTGAATCTACGCCAACGCCAGCCACGGACTCCGAGAAGGCGCCGGAAGGCCGCCGCGTTCTTTCCACGAAGATCCTGCAGAACACCCAAACCTTCGAAAGTTTCGTGTCCGGCCCGGCCAACGAATTCGCCTTCCGGGCCGCCAAAGCGCTGGGAACCGGAGAAAACGAAGAGATTGCGCTTCTCTACGTCCATGGCGGTTTCGGCTATGGCAAATCGCACCTTCTGAACGCCATCGCGCTGGAAGCCCGCAAACGTGGCAAGCGGGCACTCTTCCTCGGTGCGGAAGATTTCATGCGCCAGTTCCTCGGCGCCTTGAATCGCAAGGAGACGCTAGGGTTCAAGGAAGATCTGCGCGCAGCCGACATCCTGCTGATCGACGATCTCCAGCACCTCTGCCGCTCGACCTATACGGTCAGCGAGTTCCTGCACACGCTGAACGCGTTTTCCGATTTGCGCCGCAAACTCGTCATTGCTGCCGATAAGGCTCCCGGAGCGATCGACAATCTCGGCGCCGATGTGCGCTCACGTCTCTCCGGCGGCCTGGTGATCGCACTGGACAAGCCTGATCGCGCGACGCGTCTGGCAATCCTCAAATTCCGCGCCGCCGAATTCTCTCGCGGACGGGGCCTAGCTGTGTCGGATGACGTGCTGGAACACATTGCGGACAGCGAAGAGCATAGCCCGCGCGATCTGGTGGGGGCGTTCAACAAGGTCGCGACCTATGCCGACCTCACCAAGCAGCCGCTAACACTGGAAGCCGCACGCCACATCCTCGGCCAAGCGACAGTGGCCACGAAAAAGACCTCGATCGAAGACATCCAGCGCAAGACAGCGGAATTCTACAAGCTCGAACTTCGCGATTTCCAGTCGCCTCAGCGCTCCCGCCGCGTGGCCCGTCCGCGGCAGGTCGCCATGTTCCTTGCCCGTGAGCTGACTATGCGCTCGCTGCCGGAGATCGGTAAACGTTTCGGCGGCCGCGATCACACCACCGTCCTGCACGCCTGCCGCCGCATCGCGGCGCTGTGTGAGGAAGACGGCACCTTCAAGGAAGAAGTCAATTTTCTGCGCTCGGTGCTCGTTCGCCCTAGCTGATTTGAGCAGGGATTTCGCCCAGTTTTGCGCTCCAAAAAGAGCACGAAACCGGGCGCTTTCGCCTCCCAAAAGCTGTTGTGTTGGCTCCATGGCTGATATAATCGGCCACTTGAGTCTGGGCGGCTGAAAATCGCTAAAGATTTCAAGGCGTTACGTGACCACCCTCGGTTGCCCGAACGGGCATCTCAACGCGACAGGATCGAAGCGCAAAACCGATGAAAATCACCGTCGAACGCGGCGCCTTTTTGAAGGCCCTTTCCCACGTCCAGAGCGTCGTAGAACGCCGGAACACGATTCCAATTTTGTCGAACGTGATGATCGAAGCGGCGAAAGGAAAGCTGAAGCTGACCGCTACCGATCTCGATATCGAGATTGTGGAAAATCTGCCGGCGGATGTGATCCGCAACGGCGCGGCCACGGCTCCCGCTCACATGCTTTACGACATCGTGCGCAAGCTGCCGGATGGCGCTCAGGTGCAGGCTGAGCTCCTCGCCAGCGAAGGCGGGCGGCTTCAGGTCTCTGCCGGCTCTGTGCGTTTCGAACTTGCTTGCCTGCCCAAAGAAGACTTCCCGCAGATGGCGGCAGGCGCGTTGCCTCACAAATTCCGTCTCGAAGCGAACGACCTCAAGCAACTCATCGACAAGACACGCTTTGCTATCTCTACGGAAGAGACGCGTTTCTATCTGAACGGCATATATCTGCACGCCGCCAAGGAGGGGAAAAAGCACAAACTGCGCGCCGTGGCCACAGATGGCCATCGCCTTGCCCGTTACGAATTCGACCTGCCAGATGGCGCAGCAGACATGCCCGGCGTGATTGTGCCCCGTAAAACCATCGCAGAACTGCGCCACCTGCTGGACGACAGCGAAGGTGCAATCGACGTTTCGCTCTCCGACACCAAGATCCAGTTCACCAATGACGGCGTAGAGCTCACATCCAAGCTCATCGATGGCACCTTTCCGGACTACCAGCGCGTCATCCCCAGTGGCAACGATAAGGCTCTCGGCCTCGACAGCAAGGAATTCGCACAAGCCGTGGATCGCGTCTCTACCATTTCCGCGGACAAGACTCGCGCAGTGAAGCTCGGCATCTCTAAGGACAAGTTGACGCTCACTGTCGTCAATCCGGATTCCGGTACAGCGACGGAAGAACTCGGTGCGACCTACAGCGCGGCCGGGATCGAAATCGGTTTCAATGCCCGCTATCTAATGGATATCACCAGCCAGTTTGAAGGCAAGGAAGTCCGCTTCCTGTTATCTGATGCCGGCTCGCCGACGGTCATCGAAGACGCTGAGGATCCCCGCACGCTTTACGTCCTCATGCCGATGCGGGTCTGAGATTGGCAGGCGCTTCCGATCCGCGCCCAACCGGCGCGCTGTCCGCTTTTGAAGCGCCGCGCCTCGCGGTCACGCGTCTGGTCCTTGCAAACTTCCGCTCTTACGCCAGCAGCGCACTCGCCGTGAGTGGCCGCCCCGTCGTACTCGCCGGCCCGAACGGGGCGGGCAAGACGAACATTCTCGATGCACTATCGTTGCTGTCGCCAGGACGCGGTCTACGTGGCGCGACCTTGGGCGAGCATGCGCGCAAAGGTCCGTCCGTTCCCGTCGATGCGCTGTGGGCCGTGGCGGCGACGGTGTCGCGTGCTGGAGAGCCCTACGAAATTGGAACTGGCCTGACCCTCGGCCCCAATGGCGGCGAGCGTCGCAAGGTGCATCTGAACGGTGCCCCCTCGAACAACGCCGCCGATCTGGCGGAAGTCGTGCAAATGGCATGGCTCACACCAGCGATGGACCGCCTGTTTATCGAAGGCGCAAGCGGGCGCCGCAAATTCCTCGACCGCCTCGTGTTCGGCTTCACGCCCGAACACGCACGCAATTCGGTGCGCTACGAGACCGCCATGCGCGAACGCGCGCGGCTGCTGAAATACGGCCCGCGCGATCCAGCATGGCTCGATGGCCTTGAAGCCGAGATGACCGAAACCGGCATCGCAATCGCCACAGCCCGTGCCGAAGGGGTTGCGCGCCTGAACCAAGCCTTGGAAACCCGCGGTCTGGCCGGCGCTTTCCCGTCCGCACATCTCGCGCTGGCTGGCGATGCCGACATCATTCTGACCGAAAGCGCAGATGTGACAGCGGAATTTCGTGACCGTTTCGCCCATGCACGCCTTCGCGACGCAGAAGCCGGCCGCACGGCCTTCGGTCCGCACCGTTCCGATCTCGCTGTGCGGCATGTCCAGAAACGCACCGACGCGGCGGAGTGCTCGACCGGCGAGCAGAAGGCACTTCTCATCGCCATCGTGCTTGCACATGCCTGGGAGAGTTCCCATATGAGAGAAGGCCGAGCACCTATCCTTTTGCTGGATGAAGTTGCCGCCCATCTCGACTCCAAACGCCGCGCTGCTCTGTTCGAGGAAATCCTTGCACTCGGCGCGCAAGCATGGATGACCGGCACGGACATGGAAATGTTCGCGCCCCTTAAAACCAAAGCGGATTTGTTCGCCGTCGCGAACTCCCTGCCCGCGCTCATTTCAGAGTGACCGATATGTCTTCACCCGCCACACCCAACATGAATGAATATGGCGCCGATAGCATCAAAGTGCTGAAGGGACTGGATGCCGTGCGCAAGCGGCCGGGTATGTATATCGGTGACACCGATGACGGCTCGGGCTTGCATCACATGGTTTACGAGGTTGTCGACAACGCCATCGACGAAGCGCTGGCGGGCCATGCGAGCGCCGTCAACGTAACACTGAACCCGGACGGCTCTTGCACCGTGTACGACAATGGCCGCGGCATCCCAACGGACATCCATGCAGGCGAAGGCGTCTCCGCGGCCGAAGTGATCATGACCCAACTGCATGCGGGCGGTAAGTTTGAGCAGAATGCTTACAAGGTGTCGGGCGGCTTGCACGGCGTTGGCGTGTCCGTGGTGAATGCGCTCAGCGAATTTCTCGATCTGCGCATCTGGCGGAACGGTAAAGAACATTACATGCAATTCCGGCATGGCGATGCCGTGGCGCCGCTAAAGATCGTGGCGGACGTACCGGGAAAAAAAGGCACGGAAGTCACCTTCTTGCCTTCGCCCGCGACCTTCACCAGGACCGAATTCGATTTCGCGACGCTGGAGCACCGCTTGCGCGAATTGGCATTCCTGAATTCCGGCGTGACTATCATCCTCGCGGACAAGCGCGGCGTTGAGAAAAAAGAAGTCACTCTGCATTACGAAGGCGGTCTAGCCGAATTCGTGCGATATCTCGACCGCGCCAAAACCTCGCTTATCCCTGCGCCGATCATGATCGCATCGGAGCGCGAAGGCGTAACCGTCGAAGTCGCGATGACGTGGAACGACAGCTACCACGAAAGCATGTTGTGCTTCACCAATAACATCCCGCAGCGTGATGGCGGCACCCATCTCGCCGGCTTCCGGGCTGCGCTGACGCGCGTGGTGACGAAATATGCCGAAGACTCGGGCATTCAGAAAAAAGAGAAAGTTGCACTGACTGGCGACGACTGCCGCGAAGGCCTTACCTGCGTGCTGTCTGTAAAAGTGCCGGATCCGAAATTCTCCTCGCAGACGAAGGACAAGCTCGTTTCCTCCGAAGTGCGCCCCATCGTCGAAGGCGCAGTTCTCGAAGCTTTGGGCCGCTGGTTCGAGGAACACCCGGCCGAAGCGAAACAGATCGTAGGCAAGGTGGTAGAAGCCGCAGCCGCCCGCGAAGCCGCCCGCAAGGCGCGTGAGCTGACGCGCCGCAAGGGCGTACTCGACGGCGCGTCGCTGCCCGGCAAGCTGGCGGACTGCCAGGAACGCGATCCCTCAAAATGTGAAATCTTCATCGTCGAGGGCGACAGCGCCGGCGGCAGCGCCAAGCAGGCGCGCAACCGTGAAAATCAGGCCGTTCTGCCTTTGCGCGGCAAGATCTTGAACATCGAACGCGTCCGCTTCGATCGCATGCTGACCAGCGACTCTATCGTGTCGCTGATCACCGCGCTCGGCACGGGCATTGGCCGCGAGGAATTCAGCGCCGACAAGCTGCGTTACCACAAGATCATCATCATGACCGATGCCGATGTGGATGGCGCGCATATCAGAACGCTGCTGCTTACTTTCTTCTACCGGCAGATGCCGGAGATCATCGAGCGCGGGCATCTCTACATCGCCCAGCCGCCTCTATATAAGGCCGCGCGCGGCAAGTCCGAGCGTTATCTGAAGGACGAAGGCGAATTCCAGAACTATCTGGTGAGCGAAGGCTCTCAGGGCGCGAGTCTCACGCTGCACACCGGCGAGACCGTGAGCGGCGCCGACTTCGATGCGGTGGTGGAGAAAGCCCGTGCGGCAAAGTCCGCACTGGATGGCTTCCCGCCACACTACCCGCATTTCGTGCTCGAACAAGCCGCGATCGCGGGCGCACTCAACCCGGACATGTTGAGCGACAAGGGCAAGGCTGTCGCCGCCGCAATTTATATCGCCCAACGTCTCGATCATCTTTCGGATGAAGCCGAGCGTGGCTGGCATGGCGAGCCGACGGAAGACGGGGGATTGAAATTCTGGCGCGATGTGCGCGGGGTTCGCGAGACGGTTGCTATCGACGGTGCGCTTATCGCCAGTGCCGATGCGCGCAAGCTCGACAAATTGGCTTTGGATCTGCAGGCAACGTATCTGAAAGCTGGGAAGCTGACGCGCAAAGACGAGAGCCGCGAAGTGTTCTCGCCGACGGATCTTCTGAGCGCCGTGTTCGAATGGGGCAAGAAGGGCATGGCGCTGCAACGCTACAAGGGCTTGGGCGAGATGAATCCCGAACAGCTCTGGGAAACCACGCTGGATGAGAACGCCCGCACGCTCCTGCGGGTGAAGGTGGAGCATGCTGACGAAGCCGACGATCTTTTCGCCAAGCTGATGGGCGAAGTGGTGGAGCCGCGGCGCGAGTTCATCCAGGATAACGCGCTGAACGCGGCGCTGGACGTCTAAAGCAGTGCCATTTGCGGGAAGCAGTCATCGCCGTTTCTCTTGCCGCTCTACCAGACGGCCCCTAGTATTCGAGGCCAGAATATTTGGGGGCGGCGAAATGCCTTGGCGGTTTCATCGCGTTATCAGCATCATTCCGGGACTGGTTCGCCTCAACCTCAGCAAGGGCGGCATCTCAGGCAGCGTGGGACCGCGCGGCGCGGACGTGAACATCGGCAAGCATGGCGTAACGACCAATGCGGGGCTTCCGGGCACCGGGCTTTCCTATCGCCAGAAACTCGGTGTCGCTCACGGCAGCGGCATCGGCGTGGGATTGTTCATCGCCGCACTCGCCTTCGCGGGCTGGAAATATTTCGGCGGAAGCTTGCCGATCCCGCATCTGCCGACAACGATAGCCACGCAGCGCTCGGGCCTGCCCTACGACGATTCCGTCGGGATTCCCGCCATCACGAAAACACCGCACACCCATCGCGCGAAGACCAGCGCTGGCGCGGATGTTATCGCGGCGGCCAAACCCGCCAGCGGCATTATGTATGTTCACCGCGCCAATTCCGATTTGCGGCCTGCACCATCAACCTCTTCCGAGGCGATCAAGAAGCTCGGCAAAGGCGAGAAAGTGACGCTGCTCGCCCTGTCCGGCAAATGGACCGAGGTCGATGATGCCGGAACCAAAGGCTGGGTGCGCGCCAGCATCCTGAAAGACACGCCGCCCGGTGAGAAGGCATCCAAACGAAAGAAGAAGGCCGGCAACTAAAGTGTTGCGCCGACCAGCCAGCAGGCGACGCCAGGCGTGATGCCGGCCGGCGTTTGATATTTCGCCAGTGTCTCCTTCACCGTCTCGCGGATCTTTGCGCGAACATCGTCTGCAAGCTCGCGCGCCGCGCGTGACAGCGGGCCGACGTTCAGCGCTTCATCCGCCGCCTGATCGGAGGTAGCGCCCATGCTGGCCGTGGCATCGAGTTTCTCGATACGGATGCCGTTGAAGCCCGCCTGGGAGAGAATGCCCTTCAACCGGCCTGAATCCGCAAAGGCAAACGGGCCCGGCGCATGGGGATCGGACGGCGGCTGCTCCGGCAGCAAATGCTTCGCGGCGGCGTATGGCGCGAAAGCCCAGGCATTCTCCTTGAAGTCCCGCCAGCACACGAAAGCAAGCCGCCCTTTGGGCGCAAGAGCGCGGCGGATATTTTTGAACGCTGCAACAGGATCGTCGAAAAACATAATGCCGAACCGCGAGAACACCAGGTCGAACACCGGCTGGAAATCGTAGACGCTCGCGTCTTCCCGCAGGAAGGGAATATCCGCGTTCATGGCCTGCGCGCGGGCGCGGGCGACATCCAGCATCGGGCCCGAAATATCCAGGCCTGCGGCCGAGCCATTCGGCTGAACGGCCATCGCAAGCCGGAACGTCGTGGTGCCGCAACCGCAACCGATGTCCAGCACGCTTTCGCCCGGCTTGGCCGCAGCAAAGGGCAACAAGTGATCGGTGATGTTGTTGAGCAGAAGATCGGTGCGATCCTGCGATCGCGCCCAGCGCTCGCCCACCGCGCCGTTCCAGTAGTCGATCATCTGCGCATTGGGCTTGTTCATTTTCCGCTTTTCCGTTTGCGCATCGCCAGGGTCCGAAGGCGCAGCGCGTTCAACTTGATGAAGCCGGCAGCATCTTTCTGGTCGTAGGCGCCCTTGTCATCCTCGAAGGTCACAAGATCCTGTGAGTAGAGCGAATATGGCGACGAACGGCCGGTGACGATCACATTGCCCTTGTAGAGCTTCAGCTTTACGGCGCCGGTGACAAATTCCTGACTTTTGTCGATCAGCGCCTGCAGCATTTCGCGTTCGGGCGAGAACCAGAAGCCGTTATAGATCAGCTCGGCATAGCGCGGCATCAACTCATCTTTCAGATGCGCCGCGCCGCGGTCCAGCGTGATCGACTCCATGGCGCGGTGCGCCGCGATCAGAATGGTGCCGCCCGGCGTCTCGTACACGCCGCGCGACTTCATGCCGACGAAACGGTTCTCCACCAGATCGAGGCGGCCGATGCCGTTGGCGCGGCCCAGCTCGTTCAACTCGGTCAACAGCGTGGCGGGCGACAACGTCTTGCTGTTGATGGAAACCGCGTCGCCTTTCTCGAAACCGATCTCCACCATCGCCGGCTTGTCGGGCGCATCCTGAGGGTCGATCGTCCTCTGATAGACGATGCTCTCCGGCTCGATCGCCGGGTCTTCCAGAACCTTTCCTTCCGACGAGGAGTGCAGAAGATTCGCGTCCACCGAGAACGGCGCGTCGCCGCGCTTGTCCTTCGCGATGGGGATCTGATGCGATTCTGCGAATTCGATCAGCTTGGTGCGGCTGGTGAGATCCCATTCGCGCCACGGCGCGATCACTTTCACATCCGGCTTCAGCGCGTAGTAGCCCAGCTCGAAGCGGACCTGGTCGTTTCCCTTGCCGGTTGCGCCATGCGCCACGGCGTCGGCGCCGACTTTCTCCGCGATCTCGATCTGCTTCTTGGCGATCAGAGGCCGCGCGATGGAGGTGCCCAGGAGGTAAACTCCTTCATACAACGCATTGGCGCGGAACATCGGGAAAACATAATCGCGGACGAATTCCTCGCGCACATCCTCGATGAAGATGTTCTGCGGCTTGATGCCCAGCATCTCCGCCTTTTTGCGCGCGGGCTCGATCTCGCCGCCCTGGCCCAGATCGGCGGTGAATGTCACCACCTCCGCGCCATAGGCTGTCTGCAGCCATTTCAGGATGACCGAGGTATCCAGCCCGCCCGAATAGGCGAGCACCACTTTCTTGACCTTCGCGGACACGGGAACGCTCCAAATTCTCTCAGCCCGCTTGTTAGCAGAGCCGCCCCGATTGTCCGAAGGCCTATTGCCGCGTGGCTGCCCTTCAAGATGTGGCGTTCCTCATTCCTTCTCCAACACGGTCTTGATCTTCGTTTTCATGAGGGGTTTATACCCTTGAAGCAAGTATAGCGGTCCCTTATATATCGGCCAAGGGGACCCGCCATGGCCAGCCAGCTCACCATTCGCCAGTTTTTCAAACGCTTCCCGGGCGAGGATAGTTGTCTTGAGCGCATTATGGATGTGCGCTACGGGCTGCGGCACACCTGCGGAGCCTGTGGGGTGGTGGATGCCACCTTCCACAAGATTACGGGCCGCAGGGCCTATGCCTGCGCCCATTGCGGGGACCACCTGTATCCCTGTGCCGATACCATCTTTGCCGACAGCCGCACCCCGCTACAGCTTTGGTTCTACGCCCTCTATCTGTTCGTGGCGACCCGCCACGGGGTATCGGCCAAGGAGCTGGAGCGCCAGTTGGGCGTCACCTACAAAACGGCGTGGCGCATGGGTCACCAGATCCGCCAGCTTATGACCAAAGCGGACCCCGGCGGCCTGATGGGTGGCAGCTTGCGGCATGTGGAAATGGACGAAGCCTATGTTGGCGGACGCCAGAGCGGGGGCAAGCGCGGACGCGGCACCACCAACAAGACCGTGGTGTTTGGCCTAAAGGAGCGTGGTGGGCAGTTCCGCGGCGTCGTGGTGCCGGACGCCAGCATGGCAACTTTGCGCAAGGTGGTTTTGGGGAACGTGAAACCCGGCACCATCGTGTCCACCGACGAGTTCGGCGGCTACAATTTACTGGTGCGGGACGGCTACATCCACAACACGGTCAAGCACGCCGAAAAGCAGTACGCCAAGGTGGACGAGCTGAGTAACAACGTCCACGTCAATTCGGTGGAATCGTTTTGGCGGTTGTTCAAGGCCAGTGTGCGCGGCACGCATGTGCAGATTTCCAAGAAGCACGCCAACCGCTATGTCAACGAGTTCGCTTTCCGCCAGAACTTCCGCGCGATGGAGAACGGGATGTTTGACCTTTTGCTGGCGTCTCTTTGACAGCGCGGCCCAACAACTTGTCAAACGCCTTGGCCGGTACGGGACCAATGCCGTCCGCCTCGGCCTGACGGGCAAAGGCCTCCAGCTTGTTCTTTGCTAAGGCTTCCTTGAGCGATAATCGCTTGGGCACGGTCTTTGACTCCTGACGGCTAAAATCCTATCAAAACTTTGCGCGAAAGGTGCGTCCATTTTGGACCGTTTTTGCGCACCCCTAACAACCCAAGCAGCGACCCGCCAACGCGGGCAAACAGGTGTAGCGCACCCCGCCCCACCTGCCGCCGCGCGTTCGTGCGGTCCAGAAAGGATTCAAACCATGCAGCGTGTCAGGATCAAACGCTGGATTTTCATCGCTTCCTACGTCCGCACGCGGGATAGCCACCCCCAGTCTGTTTGCGCACACTGGCGGCGGAGGCCCGCTACAGGCATACCGGCCCCGGTTTTGCCGAGGGCAAGCCAGTAGGCTACCTTGCGCCCCGAGGCGGTCCGTTGTTGGCCGCTTTGGGGCGTGAGAACCCCGCAGTTACGTCTTTGTGCGGCCGAAATCCGCACTCCTCGACCCTATGGTCGGGGAGGCCGTTGCGTATGTTCAGGGCGAAAGCCTAAAGGCACCGGCGAACCCTTAACTGCGGTTTTCTCAACTCCCCGATCGCCAGGTTGGGGAGGAGCGCACTCGTGGAAAAACCAAAAGACGTTGCCGCAGGGTGTTTGGGACTGCTTCTGCTTTCTATAGCCCTCGCGGTATGCAGCCGTACAAGTCAGCCGCCCGGTCCACCGCCGCTAAATTTACACCGCCCAGTTTTTCTTAAAGACGACGGTATTGTGTGCACGGACCCGAATGATTTGATGGACATAAGTTTGACTGGAATTGAGGACATGCGTAACGGAGCTGGGTACAAGACCTGTTCTATTTGGGGCAAAATTCAAGTTCGCGTGGAATCTCAAGGCAAAAACGGCGAACTGTCCAACATCACACCGGCAAAAATACCGGAAAGTCAGGCGCTTGGCTGGGACGGATGGGGGTTCACCAGTGACCTGCGCAATTAAGGGGTATGCTTAGGCATGGGTCGGGCGGGTGGCGTCAACCAACCGCCCGGTCCCTAGGGGCTAACCTAATTGGGCGGTCTGCCACATTGGGGTGCTTCCTTCCAGTTACCTTGGCTTCATGGGTGAGTGGCGGAACAGGAAGACGCGGCAGATTTAAAATCTGACTGGGGAAATTCCCCATTCCGGTTCAAGTCCGGACTCACCTACCAAGGCATACTCGTCACTTATCAAAGCCTCCGGCTTTTGGCCTTTTAGAGGCTTCCAAAATAACGAGTCCCATCAATAAGATACTGGCTTGATTGGTCTTAATTTGTGATCTTATTTGGTACGGGTACTTGCTTCAAGGGTATAAACCCCTTTCATGATTGCAGCTACCCCTCCCCCCTATCTCTTCGACTACCGAATTGAATGTCGATTTTTGCTCTTCGTGTTTCGCGCTTTCACAACATCTTGTGGGTTCGAGGGTCACAGAGCAGTCGTTTTCCCGCTTGTCGCTCCCCCCCTCCCCCTGCCCCCGGCTTTCCATCGCGAGAGCAAAGCGGAGCCGTGTCCGAAGACCGATTGCCAGCCCCCGAACGAATAGAACATAATAGGAACATTCTGCGAGGAAGTCAAGCCTCAGAGCCTCCTTTTTCCTCCCCCACAAACGGAGGAGGAAAACGATGGGCGCTCGCTCCACTCTCCCCGCATGATCGAGTTCTGATACGAGTTCGCGAGCACCTACTCCTATCCCGCGGCGATGCGGTGGCGCGAGCGAAGCGTTAGCGCCTGCTCTCACAACCTCCACCATTGTCATGGCCCGCACTCCGGCGGGCCATGACAAGTGAGGATGGAATCAGACTATCCCCAAAGCCCTGTCGATCGCGCTGGTGTCAATGTATGGCCGTTCGCAAACGATCTTGTCGCTGCCGGGCTTGAATTCGAATGAGGCCATCATCCGTACACGGAATTTCTTGCCGGTGGGCTCGATAATCCTGTTGCCACGGCGCAGCGGGCCCAGATGCGTGCCGGTGAGCCAGAATTCCACCAGCACCGTATCGCCATCCGCCGCCATCGCGATGATCTCGTTGCCCTGATCGGGGAACGGGATGCGCGATTGGGTGAAGTAGCGCAGCACCGCGTCGCGGCCGTCGAACACGGCCTGCCCGTCATTGATGTCGTAATGCGGATGCTCGAAGGTGGCGAGCACCGCGTCCCACTCATGAGTGATCTCCAGCCGCATGTGATCGCGCGCGACCTGGAGGCGGCGTTGTTGGAGGCCGGTCATATGTTTCTCCGAAACTCCCTCTCCTCCCGTAGGGGGAGAGGGTTGGGGTGAGGGGGAACGATATTCCAAACGATGTCAGCGAAATTCATTGGCGCACGGAAAGTGAGGGCCAGACGATTTGCACTCCCCCTCACCCTGCCCTCTCCCCCTACGGGAGGAGAGGGTTCTTTTCACCACGTCCCGCCATCGACGCGGATGACTTGGCCGGTGACGTAACTCGACGCATCGCTGGCGAGATAGAGCGCGGTGCCGACGATTTCGTTCGGCTGGCCGAAGCGCTGGAGGCCCAGCGATTTCTCATACGCCTTGTTTTCGCGCCACACGGTGGAAACGTCGGTGAGGAACGGACCCGGCGCGATGCAGTTCACGCGCACCTTCGGCGCATAGGCCTTGGCGAGCGACACCGTCATCGCGTTGATCGCGGCCTTCGCGCCGCCATAAGGCACGGTGTGCGGCTCCGGCTTGAACGAAGCGGTGGACGAGAAATTGATGATCACGCCGCCCGCGCCCTGCACCATCCGGTCACCGATGCAGACGGAAAGGCGGAACGGGCCTTTGAAGTTCACGTCCACCACCTTATCGAACAGGGCTTCGCTGGTTTCGGCGAGCGACGGCGCCAGCGGCGACATGCCGGCATTGTTCACCAGAATGTCCACGCGGCCGAACTGCTTGTAGGCGGCGTCCGCGAGCTTGTCGTTGTCGTCCCACTTGCCGACATGCGCGGCAATGGGCAGCGCGCGGCGGCCGAGCTTCTCAACTTCACGCGCGACCTCCTCACAGGCTTCCAGCTTGCGCGACGCGATCACCACATCCGCGCCCGCCTTGGCAAACGCCAGCACCATCTCGCGGCCCAAGCCGCGCGAGCCGCCCGTGACGACGGCGATTTTGTTTTTCAGATCGAACATCGCATGACGCTACAACGCCATGCCCACCGTCACAAATGCGCCGTCCCTGTTCACACAAGCGCCGTAAGACCAGCTTTCATGATAGGGCGTGGTGATCCCCCAGTTCAGAACCGCCGCCGCTGCCGTTACGGCAAAGCCGTCCCAGATGCGGTGCTTGCCGGCATCGTCGAGCAAGAGGTTCGCACCCTGCGACAGCACCAGCGCCGGAAGGCCATATTGCCAGCCATAACGCTGCCACAGATAGCCGCTCGATGGCGCTGACAGCGCCGCCTCCATAGAAGGAAAGGACCTGTCCGTCGATCCGTCCGGCGAACGCCTCTTGATAAATTCGTGCGCCAGGAACGCGGAGCCCACCGTCAGCATGGTCACGGCGGTCAATTCCTTCATGCCCGTCCAGTCCTCATGGTGCAGATAGGCAATCGAATAGGCGGCCACCGGCAGGGCGATCGAGATTCCGCGGCCGATATCCGCTTCGGTCTTCTTGTTGAGCGAAGACGCTTCGGCGGCGTTTCCAAGGGCGAGAACCGCGGCAAGAGCCGCAAAGAAAATCCGAACCTGCATGAGCCCCCCGAACGCTTTGCCGCAAGCTACACCACACATCGGGCGATGCCGCGTTGGAAGTTCTCAATATTGCAGCGCGCGAAACGCTGCGTCAGCCCGGCATCTGCGCGAGGCGCGACGCTTCCATTTCGGCGATGCGGTCCTTGGCTTTCAGCTTCACGCTTTCGCTTTTGAGCTGGCCGCAAGCGGCCATGATGTCCCGGCCGCGCGGGGTGCGCACCGGCGAGGCGTAACCGGCGCGGTTCACGACCTCGGCGAATTTCTCGATCTGCTCCCAGTCGGAGCATTCATAAGGCGCGCCGGGCCAGGGGTTGAACGGGATGAGATTGATCTTGGCCGGAATGCCCTTCAGCAGCTTCACCAGCGCCTTCGCATCCGTGAGCGAGTCGTTCACGCCTTTCAGCATCACATATTCGAAGGTGATGCGGCGGGCGTTGGAGGCGCCGGGATAGGCGCGGCAGGCGTCCAGCAATTCGGCGATCTTGTATTTCTTGTTGATCGGGACGATCACGTCGCGCACCTCGTCGCGAACGGCATGCAGGGAAATGGCCAGAGACGAGCCGATCTCGTCCCCTGCCCGCTGGATCATCGGCACGACGCCGGCGGTGGAGAGCGTGACGCGGCGTTTGGAGAGCGCCAGCCCGTCGCCATCCATCACGATGGCGAGCGCGGCTTTGACATTGTCGAAATTATAAAGCGGCTCGCCCATGCCCATCATCACGATGTTCGTGACCTTGCGGCCCGGCGCGGTGCTCGGCCAATCGCCAAGGCTGTCGCGCGCGACGAAGAGCTGGCCCAGGATTTCGTCCGGCGTGAGATTGCGCACCATCTTCTGCGTGCCGGTGTGGCAGAAACGGCAGTTCAGGGTGCAGCCCACCTGCGAGGAGACGCAGAGCGTGCCGCGGTCGCTTTCGGGGATATAGACGGTCTCGAACTCCTGACCGCCGGAGCGCAGCAGCCATTTGCGCGTGCCGTCGTTGGAGATCTGTTCGGTGACAATCTGCGGCCGCGCAAGCGTGAATTTCCCTTCCAGCAGCGCGCGGAAATCTTTGGCCAGATTGGTCATCTGCGCGAAATCGCGCGCACCGTGGACGTAGATCCAGTTCCACAACTGCTTCACGCGCATGGAGACGGATTTGGACTCCACGCCTGCGTCGAGAAGCGCGGTCTTCATCTCCGCAGGGGAGAGGCCGAGAAGGTTGGTTGGGATCGTCATTTCTTATTGTAACAAAGCGAATGGCGAATGGCGAATGGCGAATGGCGAATGGCGAATAGAATCTACTCGCTACTCCCTATTCGCTATTCGCCCTTTTTCACATCTTACATTCGGCGTGGATCTTATCGAGCGCGTCGGACACGCCGCCCAGCGAATAGGTGTCGGTGGTCAGCGTGCCGCGCTTGGAGAAGCCCTTCACGATCATCTGCCCATTCGAACGCATGGCGGAGACGAGGCGCGCCTCATCGGCAGGGCTTTTGATCCAGGCGCCGCCCTGCCCGTCATCGTTCTTGGTGAAGAAATCGAACTTGTCGGAGCCCACCTGCGCGGTCACCGTGCTGCCGTCCTTGTACTGGTAACCGGGAACCACTTCCGGCTCGGCCTTGGCGTTGCGCGACGGCCAATCGGTGATGAGGAAGCCGATCGCATCGCGCTTGGCCTTTGCCGGCAGCGTGGTCTGCGGACGGGAGATCACATAGCAGGTCTTGTTCGAGCCGGCGCCAACCGTCAACGCCGTCCAGTCCTTGAATGTGCCGAGCGTCGTGGGGTTTTCCGCCAGTGCGGGCGTGGCGAGAGCGAGCACGGCAACGGACAGAAAAGCGGCGGTACGGCTGTTCATGATGTTCCAACCCCAAAAGAAGTTCACGTGCGGCGAAGGCTGATTCTGCTTGAGAATTCGGGCCTTAATGTGTCGCGGGCTGGCCGGAAGATAGGGGAGCGGAGGCGCAAAAGTCCACCCAAAGCACGGGTCGGGTTAAGGGAATTTCATGCGGTTTTTGCCCGCAGAATCTCCTCCTCTACCTCGCCCAGTGTGTTCTTGCCGAAGAACATCTCCTTGCCGACGAAGAAGGTGGGGCTGCCGAACGCGCCGCGCGCCACGGCGTCTTCGGTGTTGTTCATCAGGCCCTGCTTCACTTCGGGCGTCTGCGCCGCGGCAATGAGCGCATCGGCGCCGAGGCCGGATTCGGTGAGCGCCGCCTTGATGACGGCCGGATCGTCCATCTTCCTGGGTTCCTCCCACATGTGATGGAACATGGCATCCACATAGCGCGGCAGAGTTCCCGCAGCTTGCGCGGCCACCGCCATGCGCATCAGCGCCAGCGTGTTCACCGGGAAATTCGGATTGAACTTGAACTGCGTGAGATTGTGCTTCTTCACGAAGCGCTGCGACTCCAGCATTTCATACGGCATCTTGTTCTTGACGTTGCCGAACGCGATGGCGGGCGGCTGGTTGTTGGTGAGCTTGAAGATGCCGCC